>JBGUJH010000067.1:0-199032 GCA_045113775.1 Lachnospiraceae bacterium
TGACTGCTGTCAAACCCTCTATTTGAAGAACTTAGTCTTCAGTGTGGAATTTACTTTTACATGTGGAATTTAACTTTTCACTCAACCGTAGCATAAAGCTTTCTCTTTCTCTCGATCATCTCTTCAATGTGATCTATATATACGGACACCTCTTTTGCGTCATCGCATCTCTCTATGCGCCCTCCCGGGAATACGCCCTTTGAGATGCTGCCCGCCCCCAGAGCCAAAATCGACTGTTTCTCTTCCATGATCAGAATATTATAGATCCCGGCTTTTCCGTCTTTTGCATATCCGACATTCTCAAAGTTCCCGGACATATTCTTCTGCCTGTAGAGGTAATAAGGATGCATGCCCATCCGGGCAGCGCCTTCCGCCGCGATCTTCATGCTCCGGTCCGTATTGTTGATCGATGAAAAACCGTTTTGCTCAATCCATTTCTGGAGCCTGGAAGCCCTTTTCACTGCCAGTGAATGGACCGTCAGGTCATCGGGGCCCAGCGCCGTGATCTCATCGATCGTATATCTGACGTCTTCTTCTGTCTCCCCGGGAAGTCCCAGGATTATATCCATATTGATATTGTCAAAGCCGGCTTCCCTGGCCAGCCTGAAAGCATCCGCCGTCTGACCGGCGCTGTGCTGCCTTCCGATCAGTTTGAGCGTCCGGTCCCTCATTGTCTGCGGGTTGACACTGATCCTTCCGACCCCGCATTCTTTGAGGACTTCGAGTTTCTCGGCATTAATGCTGTCCGGTCTTCCGGCTTCCACAGTAAATTCCTGCAGCGCGGACAGGTCAAAATATTGCCCGATCATCCCTATAAGCCTGCGGGACTGGGCAGGTTCGAGCGTTGTAGGAGTTCCGCCGCCTATGTACAGGGTATCCAATATTTTGCCCTGCATGAGGGGCGCAGAAGCCTCCATTTCCCTCTCAAGCGCATCGAGGTACTCATCCACCCGGTCCTTCCAGGAAGTCAGCGGATAGGAAGTAAAGGAACAGTACAGGCACGTAGTGGGACAGAACGGTATTCCCACATAGAGGCTGAATCCGTTCTCGTAATGGATACCGGACAGGATCTCTCTCTCCCTCTGCGCGATCTCAGCTGCCAGCGACGCTTTCTCAGCGCTCACATAATGTTCTCTCTCCATATAGGCTGCAGCCTGTTCAGGCGTATCGCCCTCTCTCAGCCTTGTCATCGCGATCTTAGTGGGCCTTATGCCGATCAGCTCTCCCCAGGGAAGCTCCGTCCCTGTGTACTCCCTGAGCATCTCATAGAGCAGGTGCTTGGCGGCCGTCTTACATTCAGGGCTCTTCGTGTTATAGACAACGCCTTCCGGCGCCTCGATCCTTCTCACAAGGGATTTATTCTTTTCAGCCCGGTTTTCGTCCGCGCAGGGAGCACCTTCTTCCAGAAGACGCATCTCAATATGGTCTTCCTCAAAATCCGCACGCAGAAAAGCCGGGTCAGGATATCTCCCGGCATCCGGCTCACCGACAAAAACTTTAACTGTCTCCTGCGGATAAAAAGCCTTCAGGAGAGAGTGTATTTCATATCTATATAATTCAATATTTTCTACTGCTATCATTTGTCGTTACTAAAGTTCATCAGAGTGTTTCACCCGTGAACAAAAAAGTTGTATTTCTTTTCGTGCCCGATCGTCGTACTGCCGCCATGGCCGCAGTAGACCTGTGTCTCATCAGGAAGGACATAGAGCTTCGTTCGGATCGACTCCACGAGATCCTGCATGTCTCCGGTGGGAAGATCCGTTCTGCCGACTGATTCCTCAAAGAGCGTGTCCCCGCTTATCAATACCGGGTCGCCTTCCGTCTGGCCGGCGTCCATATAATAGCAGCAGCTTCCTTCCGTATGTCCCGGAGTAGAGATCATTTTGAGCGTTATGCCGGCCACGGTGACAGACTCGCCGTCGATCAGATAATGATCGGCTTTCACTGTGCATGACCTGCCAAAGGATATGGAAGTGTTCAGTTCCGGGTCCTCGAGGACGTCCCTCTCCAAAGCGCTGGCGTAAACAGGTGCGCCGCATGCCTCTTTGAGAGCTTTTAATCCCAAAATATGGTCGAAATGACCGTGGGTCAGGAAGATAGCTTTGATCTCAAGTCCCTTTTTAGACAGTTCCTCATATATTTCCTTCCCGTAATCAGCGGGGTCAAAAACGATCGTCTCCGTCCCGCCTTCTCTGTGAAGAAAATAGAAATTTGTCTGGACCATTCCGATCATATAGCATCCGATCACAATTTTGCTCATGCTCTTTCCTCTGCGGCTCATTTCAGCCGTTCGTTCTCTTGACCGCCTGCACGCCGCGTATGTTCAGGAGCTTGCCGCAGATCTCCCGCAGCTCTTCCACGCTCGTGACTTCAAAACTTATGGTCAAGGTCGCGATCCCGTGCTTGCTGGTCATTGTATTAACTTTCAAAATATTGATATCTCTCTCAGAAAAGTTTCTGGTGACATCATTGAGAAGGCCTGCCCTGTCATTGGCATAGATGATGATCTCGCATACGAATCCGGCTTCTTTCTCATCTTCTGCTCCTTCGACCCAGGAAGCCTCTATGATCCGCCCTTTGTTTTCCTCATCCAGATTGTGCACATTGACGCAGTCAGCTCTGTGGATCGAGACGCCTCTGCCTCTCGTGACAAAACCTACGATCTTGTCACCGGGAACCGGATTGCAGCACTTGGAAAAGCGGACCGCCACATCATGGATTCCCTTGACGACAATGGCGCTCTGCGCCTTCGAGACTGAGCGCGGTTTGTGTTCGGCGATCTCCTGCAGGACCTCTTCATCGGTGGCATGCCGCTTGTGGTCCTCTTCATAGAGCTCATGGAGCTTGTTGACGACCTGTCCTTCCTTGAGTCCTCCGTGACCGATGGCTGCCAGGACAGCGTCCCACTCTCTGAATCCGTATTTTTTCAGGACCACTTCCTTGTATTCCGGTTTAAGAAGATCCGAGAGAACATATCCCTTGGATTTGCAGTAGGCAGCCATAAGTTCCCTGCCTCTGCTGATATTCTCTTCCTTCATCTCCCTGCGGAACCACTGGTTGATCTTGTTGCGCGTAGAAGCGCTTCTGGCAATGCTCAGCCAGTCAGGGCTGGGACCCTTGGAGTTCTGGGATGTGATGATCTCGATCCGGTCTCCGTTCCGGATCCGGTAGTCTATATTGACGATCTTGCCGTTTACACGGGCTCCGATCATCCTGTTGCCCACTGCAGAGTGAATAGCATACGCAAAGTCGATGGGAGTAGAGCCTGCGGGGAGGTTCTTGACCTCTCCTCTGGGCGTAAAGCAGTAAACACTGTCGGAAAACAGATCCAGGTCGCTCTTGAGCAGATCCATGAATTCCTTGTTATCGGACATGTCCCTCTGCCACTCAAGGATCTGCCTGAGCCAGGTCAGTTTCTCCTCTTCCTTGTTCTCGACCTTCTTGCCGTCTGACTGCTCTTTGTATTTCCAATGGGCAGCGATACCGTATTCAGCTGCCCTGTGCATCGCGAATGTGCGGATCTGGATCTCAAAGGGCTGTCCCGTAGGTCCGATAAGCGTCGTGTGAAGGGACTGGTACATATTAGGTTTAGGCATCGCGATATAGTCCTTGAACCTGCCCGGTATCGGCTTATACATCTCATGGATTATGCCGAGCGCCGCGTAACAGTCCTTGACTGAGTTCACGATGATCCTCACCGCGAAAAGGTCATAGATCTGGTCCAGGGTCTTCCCCTGGTTGACCATTTTTTTATAAATGCTGAAAAAGTGTTTGACGCGGCCGTCCACCTTGCCTTCGATGCCGGCATCTTTTATGTGCTCAGCCACTTCAGAGGCGATCTCATGCACGTATCTTTCCCTCTCGGACTTGCGCTGCGCGACTTTTTCAACAAGGTCATAATAGACATCGGGTTTCAGATATTTGAGAGAAAGGTCATCCAGTTCCACCTTGATCTTGGATATTCCGAGCCTGGATGCGATAGGCGAATAGATGTCGAGCGTCTCCTGCGCGATGCGGATCTGCTTCTCGGGAGGCATATGGCCCAGTGTGCGCATATTGTGAAGACGGTCTGCGAGCTTGATCAGGATGACTCGGATATCCTTGGCCATTGCAAGGAACATTTTGCGAAGGTTTCTCGCCTGTTCTTCCTGCTGCACAAGCGTCTTATCCTTATAGTCGCCGGAGAGTTTGAGCTTTTCCAGTTTGGTAACGCCGTCAACAAGCAGCGCTACATCAGACCCGAACTCTTTCTCGATCTCTTCCTTGGTCATGATCGTATCTTCGACAACATCGTGAAGAAGTCCCGCTGTTATCGTCTCTTTATCCAGTTCCAGATCCGCAAGGATCAGAGCTACATAGAGAGGATGAATGATGTAGGGCTCTCCTGATTTCCGCTTCTGGCCCTCGTGGGCCTTCTTAGCTACCGCATACCCTTTCTCGATCAGCGAGATATCGTCAGAGGGATGATATCTGCGGACACGCTCAATAACGTCCGAATATAACTCTTCCGGACTTAAGTACTCTGCGATATTCTCTATTGTGCCTCTGTCAAATTCTTCGAAGCCTTTCTTTGTAATGTTGTCGGCCATACCCGGGACCTGATCCTTTCAATTTATGAACTTTTCATAAAGTATTGACATTATATGATTATTTGTCAAGTCCGTCAAACGTTATTGTCTGAAAATTAGCTGATTAATTGAACAAAAAAGTGACACAGCTGCCGGAACGGCAAAACCGTGTCACTATGTATTCTTTAATTGAGTATTTAATTATTCAGCACCCAAGTCCGAAATGCTCCGCATTCCGGACTGTGGGCGTCCAGAGTCGCTTCGCGCCTTGTCCGCCCAGGAATAATGGCAAAAAACGGCCCGATGAGCAAGCTCACCGGGCCGTTTTTTGCCATTATTCCTGGGTGCTGAATTTAATATCACATCATTCCTGCGCCGCCGGCGGGCATCGGAGGCATGGGCTCCTTGATGGTCGCGACAGCTGCCTCGGTCGTAAGGAAGCTGGATGCTACGGAAGTTGCGTTCTGCAGCGCGCTTCTGGAAACCTTGGCGGGATCAAGGATGCCGTCCTCGATCATGTTGACATATTTCTCAGTGTATGCGTCGAAGCCGATACCTTCCTCGGACTCCTTGACCTTGTTTACGATGACAGCGCCGTTAAGGCCTGCGTTCTCCGCGATCTGGAAAAGCGGATACTCAAGAGCCTTCAGGACGATCTTCGCGCCGGTCTTCTCGTCGCCTTCAAGATCTTCTACTGCCTTTTCAACTTCCTTGGACGCATGAATGTAAGCGCTTCCGCCGCCGGGGATGATACCTTCTTCTACAGCTGCGCGAGTTGCGTTCAGAGCATCCTCCATGCGGTATTTTGCTTCCTTCATCTCTGTCTCAGTCGCTGCGCCGACGCGGATGACTGCTACGCCGCCTGCCAGCTTCGCCAGGCGCTCCTGAAGCTTCTCTCTGTCGAAATCAGACTTGGTCTCTTCGATCTGCTTCTTGATCTGGGCAACGCGGGAAGAAAGTGCATTCTTGTCGCCGAGGCCGTCAACGATAACTGTGTTCTCTTTTTCAACCTTAACGCTCTTAGCGCGGCCGAGCTGATCGAGAGTTGCATCCTTGAGCTCGAGACCGAGGTCCGAACTGATCACTGTGCCGCCTGTAAGGATAGCGATATCCTCGAGCATAGCTTTTCTTCTGTCGCCATAGCCGGGAGCCTTGACAGCGACAACGCTGAATGTGCCGCGCAGCTTGTTTACGATCAGGGTCGTGAGAGCTTCACCCTCGACATCCTCAGCGATGATCAGGAGCTTTGCGCCCATCTTTACGATCTGCTCGAGAAGAGGAAGGATATCCTGGATCGTGGAGATCTTCTTGTCGGTGATCAGGATGAAAGGATCGTCGAGAACAGCTTCCATCTTGTCCATATCAGTTGCCATATAAGCGCTGATATAACCTCTGTCGAACTGCATGCCTTCTACAAGATCCAGCTCTGTCAGCATGGTCTTGGACTCCTCGATCGTGATAACGCCGTCCTTGGAGACCTTTTCCATAGCGTCGGCAACCATCTTGCCGACTTCAGCGTCGCCGGAAGAAATAGTCGCAACGTTCTCAATATGCGCTTTCCCATTGACGGGAGTGCTCATTTTCTTGATCGCCTCTACTGCTGCGTCTGTAGCTTTCTTCATGCCCTTGCGGAGGACGATGGGGTTTGCGCCTGCAGCCAGGTTCTTCATGCCTTCGTTGATCATAGCCTGTGCCAGTACAGTAGCTGTAGTTGTGCCGTCACCTGCTACATCGTTAGTCTTTGTAGCGACTTCTTTGACAAGCTGAGCGCCCATGTTCTCGAAGTTGTCTTCGAGTTCGATTTCCTTGGCGATCGTAACGCCGTCGTTTGTAATAGTAGGTGCGCCATAGGACTTGTCCAGAACTACGTTCCTGCCCTTGGGTCCCAGTGTGATCTTAACTGTATCTGCAAGTTTGTTGATGCCGGCAGCCATTGCTACTCTTGCATCTGTGCCGTGTTTGAGATCTTTTGCCATTTCAATACCTCTTTCTTATGTTCTATGTACAATCTGAGTAATCACTCGATCACAGCAAGAATGTCGCTCTGCTTAACGATGATGAATTTCTCTTCCTCGAGCTTGACTTCTGTTCCCGCATACTTGGAATAGATGACCTTGTCGCCAACCTTGACTTCCATCTTGATCTCTTTCCCGTCAACTACTCCGCCGGGGCCGACAGCAATGACTTCTGCCTGCTGGGGTTTCTCCTTCTCCTGACCGGGAAGTACGATGCCGGACTTTGTGGTCTGCTCTGCCTCAAGCTGCTTGAGAACAACTCTGTCTGCTAAAGGTACTAACTTCATAATTTACGCCTCCTTTATTATGCGTGAATGATCAATTAACATATTTATCAATTGATTGTTAGCACTCATTCATGTCGAGTGCTAACCCTAGTTGGTATAATAGTTTTATAGCCTTTTGTTTGCAACCGAATAAAATAGCACTATTTCTCTTATTATCTCTTGTTTTCTCGATTTTACTCTCATATTCTCGTTATTGCTTATTAGATGCCGTTTTTTTATTTTTAAGATTTAATTTATACTTTGGAATATTTTTTTGCTCTCATATTGCAAGAGAGGCAATCGGGTGTTATATTGTATGTAGTTTTAAAAACTACTTGTAGCGTTATCAATAATCAGGAGGTGTGTTATGACAGTAAAAGAACTCAAAGTTTTCTTCAAAGAGCACCTGGTTCCTTCTCATTTATATAATCTCAAGGGCGGCTCTCACGGCGGAAGGATCTGCATCGGCAGGGACAAACAGAACAAGTGGGAAGTGTATTTCAGTGAGAAAAAGAACAAGATCGGGCTCATGCAATTCGCGACGGAAAGTGAAGCCTGTCAGCATATGATGGACGAAGTCCGCAAGGTCATGGAGCAGATCTACGGGATCACCTGGAAGGGGCTTGCGTAACCTGCCGACTTTTTTACCCGGTCGCGGAGCTTATGCTCTGCCGCCGGGTTTTTCTATGCGGTCACAAATTGCTCTGTGAGCCTTAATATAAGTACTATAATGAAAGATCGACAAGAAAAGGCTGCCGCACCGGAACTTCCGATGCGGCAGCCTTTAAGTTGCCTTTCAGTTATGCCCGCAAGCGGGTCTTCTGATGATCCCGAATTACTTCAGGTCGCCGTTTGTGATCGCTGCCTGCGCTGCAGCCAGTCTTGCGATCGGTACACGGAAAGGTGAGCAGGATACATACGTAAGACCGACCTTGTTGCAGAACTCGATGGAAGCCGGGTCTCCGCCGTGCTCGCCGCAGATGCCGAGCTTGATGTCAGGGCGTACCTTGCGGCCCTTCTCAGCAGCCATCTGGATCAGCTGGCCTACGCCGTTCTGGTCGAGATGTGCGAAAGGATCGGACTCGTAAATTTTGCTCTTGTAGTAGTCTGTAAGGAACTTGCCAGCGTCATCGCGGGAGAAGCCGAATGTCATCTGGGTCAGGTCGTTCGTGCCAAAGCTGAAGAACTGAGCCTCTTCTGCGATCTCGTCAGCCATAAGGGCTGCTCTGGGGATCTCGATCATAGTACCGATGTGGTACTCGATATCGGAGCCCTTCTCTTCTTTGACCTTCTCAGCGGTCTCAACGATGGTCTTCTTGACGAATGCGAGCTCTTTCTTGTCGCCTACCAGAGGGACCATGATCTCGGGAATGATGTTGTAGCCTTCCTCTGCGTTCACTTCGATGGCAGCTTCCATGACAGCTCTTGTCTGCATCTTGGCGATCTCAGGGAATGTGACAGCCAGACGGCAGCCACGGTGGCCCATCATCGGGTTGAACTCGTGGAGAGCGTCGCAGCGTGCCTTGACGTCTGCTACGGACAGGCCCATCTCTTCTGCCAGAGCCGCGATATCTTCCTCGGTCGTAGGAACGAACTCATGAAGCGGCGGATCCAGGAAACGGATGGTGACCGGTCTGCCTTCCATGGCCTTGTAGATGCCCTTGAAGTCGCCCTTCTGGAAAGGAATCAGCTCGTTGAGGGCTGCTTCTCTCTCTTCGACAGTATCGGAAAGGATCATCTTGCGGATCTTCGGAATTCTGTCAGGATTGAAGAACATGTGCTCGGTTCTTGTAAGACCGATGCCTTCTGCGCCCATGCGCACTGCGTTCGCAGCGTCCTCAGGTGTATCGGCGTTGGTTCTGACTTTCAGTCTTCTGAACTCATCAGCCCAGTTCATGATCCTCTCGAAGTTGCCGGAAATGGAAGCTTCGACTGTTGGAATGTCGCCGAGATAGATCTTGCCGGTGGAGCCGTCGAGGGAGATGTACTCGCCTTCCTTGATCTTGTGGCCGCCGAGCTCGATGAACTTATCTTCTTCGTGGACCTTGAGGTCACCGCAGCCGGATACGCAGCAGGTACCCATACCGCGGGCAACAACTGCAGCGTGGGATGTCATGCCGCCGCGCATTGTCAGAACGCCTTCTGCAGCATGCATGCCTTCGATATCCTCAGGAGAGGTCTCCTGACGGACAAGGATGACTCTACTGCCTGCAGCGTGTGCTGCTACGGCGTCGTCAGCGTTGAAATAGATGCGTCCTGCAGCAGCGCCGGGAGAAGCGGGAAGTGCTTCGCCGATCTGCTTGCCGTTCTTGAGTGCGTCTGCGTCAAATGCAGGGTGCAGCAGCTGGTCAAGGCTCTTGGCCTCAATTCTCAGAACTGCTTCCTGAGGAGAGATCATGCCTTCGTCGACCAGATCGCAAGCTACCTGGATAGCAGCCTGAGCGGTTCTCTTGCCGTTTCTGGTCTGCAGGAAGTACAGCTTGCCTTCCTCGATAGTGAACTCCATATCCTGCATGTCGCGATAGTGCTTCTCAAGTCTGTCAGCGATCTCGATGAACTGCTTGTAGCACTCGGGAAGATCCTTCTCAAGCTGTGTGATAGGCTGAGGAGTGCGGATACCTGCAACGACGTCTTCGCCCTGCGCGTTGATCAGATACTCACCGAAGATGCCCTTAGCGCCGGTAGCGGGGTTACGTGTGAACGCAACGCCTGTGCCGGAAGTGTTGCCCATGTTTCCGAATACCATGGACTGCACGTTGACAGCCGTGCCCCACTCGTAAGGGATGTCGTTCATCATTCTGTAGTAGTTTGCTCTGGGGTTGTCCCAGGAACGGAATACTGCCTTGATCGCTTCCATCAGCTGGACCTTGGGATCCTGAGGGAACTCCTCACCCATCTTCTCAGCATAGATCTCCTTATACTTGGCGATGATGTTCTGAAGGTCTTCTGCCTTCAGCTCTGTGTCATAGACATAGCCGTGCGCTTTCTTCTCAGCTTCAAGGATGCTGTCGAAGAAGGTCTTGCTCATTCCCATGACAACGTCTGAGAACATCTGGATAAATCTTCTGTAGGAATCATAGGCAAATCTGGGGTTGCCTGTCTTTGCAGCAAATCCCTTAACAGAAACATCATTGAGACCAAGGTTGAGGATCGTGTCCATCATGCCGGGCATAGATGCTCTCGCGCCGGAACGGACAGAAACCAGAAGCGGATTCTCCGTGTCGCCGAACTTCTTGCCCTGGACGCCCTCGAGCCACTCCAGTGCCTTAAAGATCTGCGCCTGAGTGTCCTCATTGATCGTCTGACCGTCGTTGTAGTAATCCGTGCAGGCCTCAGTGGAAATTGTGAAACCATTGGGAATCGGAAGACCGATATTGGTCATTTCCGCAAGGTTCGCGCCTTTTCCGCCAAGGAGATTGCGCATATCGGCATTACCCTCATTGAATAGATAAACCCTTTTGCTCATTCATGTACCTCCTTAATATTCAACTCTTAAAAGAGCTGTTACCGTAATGAAATGGGAATGCTAAAAGACCTCATGCCTGTGCCGCAACTATGCGGCTGCGGGTATGAAGTCCCGTTGGCCTTTCGCCGATGCCGTCTTCACGGCAGTTTGGGAACAAAGCTGTCAAAAATGAATACATCAAATGATTTCTTCGCTTCTTCCAGCTCCGACTGACTTTTGATCGTCCAGGCGGCCGCCTTGGCCTTGTAAAGGTCTCTGCATATCCTCCTGGAGATATTCCCTTCATACTTATGATTGTATGCGATAAAGTCAGGTTTTGACAAGAAGTTGGGAATAAGAAACTGAACCGGCACCGTTAACGGGGCTTTCATCAGTGTCCTGTACTTGGGAATATGGATGAACCCGTCCGACAGCTGTCCTCTCATGACCTCCGGATGATGGATCCGGTACCAGAAAAGTACCAGCGGATTGAACGATTCTATACAATAAACACCCTTGTACGCCCTCAGCATCGGGTCGATGACCCTGCACAGCGTCAAATCGCTGTCTTCTGATTTGTATTCGACAATAAGAGGAACTCTCCCGTCCACCATCGCAAGAAAATCTTTCAGCGCCGGGATCTTCTCACCGCTTCCGAAAAGGTTCAGCTGCTGAAGCTCTTCAAAGGTACGGTCCTTCACAAATCCGTGAACGCCGCAGGCTCTGTCAAGGTCCTGGTCATGAAAAATGACCGGGATGCCGTCCGAAGAGAGCTGTACGTCAAGCTCGATCCCGTACCCTTTCTCCACCGCTCTTCTGAAAGCGGACATTGAGTTTTCAGGCGCGTCAGAACTGTTGTCATGGAGACCTCTGTGCGCAAACAGTTTGGTTTTAAACGGGGCTTGATCCGCTCTTCCCGACATCCTGGGCATAACGGCCAAAAAATACAGACCGGTCAGCCATGCGGACGCCGTCAGTATATTGGCGATTCTGCTGTTCATTTTTGCCTCTTCTCATGTCTTTTTACTAAACACAGTTTAACACTAATTGAGTCAAAATACTATTCTTTATCACCAATCATCTGTGCACATTTGTTGAAAGTGATCCGGGTAAAATAATATTTTTATGAAAAGCATCGCTTGCTTACATTGCACTACTTAGTTATTATTAAAAAGGCAGACTTTGATCTGCGCTTTTGTTATGGAAAAAAGGAGGCTACATGATCGCAGCAAATAATGTCACTCTCAGACTCGGCAAGAAAGCTCTGTTTGAGGATGTCAATATCAAATTCACGGAGGGAAACTGCTACGGGATCATCGGCGCCAACGGTGCCGGCAAATCTACCTTTCTCAGGATCCTGAGCGGACAGCTTGATACCACAGGCGGCAGCATCTCGATCACGCCCGGACAGAGACTCTCCTTCCTGGAACAGGACCAGAATAAATATGACAACCAGGTAGTTCTCGATACCGTCATTCAGGGAAACCCCCGTCTCTTCGAGATCATGAAGGAGAAAGACGCGCTTTATATGAAAGAAGACTTCTCCGATGAAGACGGCATCAAAGCCAGTGAACTCGAGACCGAGTTCGCGGAGATGAACGGCTGGGAGGCCGAATCCGACGCGGAAACGCTCCTCAACGGCCTGGGAATTGAAACTGATCTCCACAGCTATCTGATGAGAGAGCTGACCGGCGCCCAGAAGGTCAAGGTCCTCCTTGCCAGAGCACTCTTCGGAAACCCCGATATTCTGCTGCTCGACGAGCCCACCAACCACCTGGATCTGGACGCTATCGCATGGCTCGAGGAATTTTTAATCAATTTCCCCAACACAGTCATCGTTGTCTCCCACGACCGCTATTTCCTCAATAAGGTCTGCACCTACATCGCGGATATCGACTATGGAAAGATCACACTCTTTGCCGGAAACTACGATTTCTGGTATGAGTCCTCCCGTCTCCTGATCCGCCAGATGAAAGAGGCAAATAAGAAGAAGGAAGAAAAGATCAAGGAGCTGAAGGAGTTCATCTCCCGCTTCTCTGCGAACGCCTCCAAGTCCAAGCAGGCGACCAGCCGCAAGCGCGCTCTCGAAAAAATCCAGCTCGATGAGATCAAGCCTTCAAGCCGCAAATATCCTTACATTGATTTCCGCCCCGACAGAGAGATCGGAAACGAAGTGCTCACAGTCAGCGGGATCAGCAAGACCATCAACGGCGTGAAAGTCCTTGACAATGTATCTTTTGTTGTGGGCCATGACGACAAGATCGCATTTGTCGGAAGCCAGGAGCTCGCCAAGACGACGCTTTTCGAGATCCTCATGGGCAATATGGAACCCGATGAGGGCACATATAAGTGGGGCGTGACTACCTCCCAGGCATATTTTGAGAAAGATAATTCCAAGGAGTTCAAAGGGGACCTGACGATCACCGAATGGTTGACAGGATACTCTCCCATCAAGGATGTCACTTATGTCAGAGGGTTCCTTGGAAGAATGCTCTTTGCCGGAGATGACGGCGTAAAGAAGATCGGAGTCCTCTCCGGAGGTGAAAAGGTCCGCTGCCAGCTCTCCAAGATGATGATCAGCGGCGCCAACTGCCTGATCTTCGACGAGCCCACAAACCACCTCGATATGGAGTCCATATCCGCGCTCAACGAAGGACTGATCAAATTCCCCGGTGTTATCCTGATCGCCTGCCGCGACCACCAGGTCATTCAGACGACAGCCAACAGGATCATCGAGATCCTGCCCGACGGCAGTATCATCGATAAGATCACCACTTATGATGATTATCTCGAGAACAACGCTGAAGCGAGAAAGAGAACGGTTTACGAGGCGGTCCGTGAAGAGGACAGCAACTGATATACAGGTAATGAAAATTCAGCCGGCCGTTTATTAAAACGGCCGGCTGTCATTTATCCGGACAGGTTCCCAGATAGTTTTTAAGGAAGGTATCATTCATGCATCCAATCGACCTGCACACCCATTCCACAAAATCGGACGGAACTTATACGCCGACGGAGCTTGTACATTATGCTGCCCGCAAGGGACTTTCCGCGATCGCGCTCACAGATCACGACACGATCGACGGCGTAGAGGAGGCCATGAAGGCCGCTGACGATCTGCGTCAGGAAAAGGCATCCGGCCTGGTCTCATCCCCCATTATCCGGTCCGTGCCGGAAGTGATCCCGGGGGTCGAACTGTCGACAGAACTTAACGGAAAGAGCATCCACATAGTCGGTCTCTTTATTGACTATAAGAACAGGGCGTTCTCGGAAAGGATGAAAGAGTTTCTTGACTCCAGGTTCTACCGCAACCGGAAGATGTGCCGTCTTTTGACAGAAGGCGGCTATCCTGTCTCATATGGGGAATTGGAGAAGCTGTTTCCGAACACTGTCATCGCGCGCCCTCACTTTGCCCGTTATCTGATGGAGCACGGGATGGTCTCCTCTATTGAAGAAGCTTTCCGAAACCTGATCGGAGATGATTGTCCCTATTATGTTCCCAGGGAAAAGATAACGCCTCATGACGCCGTCCGTTATCTCGTGAAATTCGGCTGTCTGCCGGTCCTGGCGCATCCGCTTCAGTATAAGCTGAGCGATCAGGAACTGGAAGCCCTCGTCTCTTCCCTGAAGAAAGAAGGGTTGGCAGGAATCGAGGTTTATTATCCCTCTCACAGGCCTTCTGATACAGCAGCCCTGAGCCGGCTCGCGCTCAAATACGGGCTTCTTCCCAGCGGCGGGAGCGACTTTCACGGTGAGAACAAGAAAAACCTTGACCTGGGCACAGGCTACGGCCATTTATATGTTCCGGACACTCTTTTGCTGCCGATCCGCGATAAGGCGAAAGCATTGCGGCAGACGCATTCAAGTTAAGGCTCGCACCCCATGCCGCCGCTATATGGACTTTCGATCACAGCACGGGAATCTCTTTCTCGTGCTGCATTGTATACAGGGAATAATATGAACCTCTCTTTGCCATGAGCTCGGTGTGCGTTCCTCTCTCTATGATCCTGCCGTCTCTGACAACCAGGATCAGGTCCGCGCTGACGATCGTCGAGAGCCTGTGCGCGATCACAAAGGAAGTCCTGTCCTTTGTAACTACAGATATCGCATTTTGAATCTTCTTTTCTGTCAGGGAATCGATGGAGGAGGTCGCCTCGTCCAGGACCAGGAGCTTCGGGTCCGCAAGGAGAGCCCTGGCAAAAGACAGAAGCTGCTTTTCCCCTGTGGAAAGGCTGCTTCCTCCTTCTCCCACATCGCTGTCAAGTCCGCCCATTCGCTCCACGATCTCAAGAGCGCTGACCATTCTGAGCGCTTCCATGATCTGCTCATCCGTCGCCTCCGGTTTTCCATACCGGAGGTTTTCTCTCACCGAACCCGAAAAAAGATAAGGAGTCTGAAGTACATATCCGAGATTGCGGTGCAGCCATAGCTGCGACCTGTCCCTGGCGTCTCTTCCGTCGATCAGGATCTCTCCCTCTGTAGGCTCATAAAAGCGGCATACCAGATTGACCAGTGTCGACTTTCCGGCGCCTGTCTCCCCCACGATCGCAATATTTTGGCCGCGCGGCACTTTGAGATTGAAATGCTCCAGCACATTTTCTTCTCCGTCAGGGTACCGGAAAGTCACGTCTTTAAATTCTATGTCCCCTCTGAGTTCCTCCCAGTTCTCATATTTAGGATGAAAGCTGTCACCGTAGCGCGCGATCACTTCAGGAGTGTCCGCCACATCGGACGGCTCTGCCAGAAGATCGGTAAATCTCTCGATATTTGCCTGTATTCCTATGAAAGCGGAGACATTCTGAATGATGAACTGCAGCGGCTCCACCATTCCGACCGCGTAGGAAAGGAAAACGGACAGTGTCCCGATCTTCATTATGCCTGCCCTTGTCATCATGCCTCCCTGCCACAGGACTACGGCGAGGGCAAGGGAAGACATCAGTGTGACAGAGGAGACCAGCATCGCGGAGTGCCTGACAGCCCGGACGGATTCCGCGCGCATTTTCTCCGTTTCACTTTCAAATTCCCTCTGCATAGTGCGCTCAATGCCCAGGATCTTTACCGATCCGACACCGGTGATCCCTTCATTGAAATTCCCGGTGATCCCGGAGTTTATCTCACGGATCCTGCGGTTAATGACTATCAGTTTTTTCTGGAAGAAACTGATCACGGCCGTCGAGAGGGCAAGCAGGAAGATCATCCATGCCGCCAGTGCCGGACTGGTACAGACCATGACCGCGACCGCAAATAAAATATAGGATCCGTTCCAGATGCAGTCCATCATTCTCCAGGATACGGCTTCACCGATTTTTCCGGTATCGCTCATCACCCTCGCGTGAATATATCCCACACTGTTTTGGTTGAAATAAGAGAAAGACAGCGTCTGCAGGTGCGCGAACGAAAGATTTCTCAAATCTCTGTCCACATGCATTTCCACGATCCCGGCGTCTATCATTGATTTATTGTTGACCAAAGACTGAAACGCCAGTACTGCCAGATACAGCAGGATAAAGGCGGGAAGTCCTGCCATGGTCCCCTCTGCTACAAAGTGATCCAGCGCATACCGGTTGAAAAGGGGATAACACACATCGATGATGCTGCAGATCAGTCCCAATGTGATCATTCGGATCATTCTGGTCCGGTAGGGAATAAGCAGCGGGAAAAGTCTCGTAAGGCCGAACAGCGGCAGCGATACCGCTTTGTTTTCTTTATTCATCGCCTTCCCCCTCCTGTTCACCGGATCCGCCGCCTGACAGCTGCAGGTCATAGATCTCCCTGTAGATCCCGCTCGTTTGTATGAGTTCCCTGTGTGTTCCTCTCTGGGTTATTCGCCCTCTCTCCATGACGATGATCTGGTCGGCATTCATGATCGTCGTGATCCTGTGCGATATCAGAAACACCGTGGCGCCGCGGGTCTCCTGCAAAAGCGACGCCCTGATCCTGGCATCTGTCTCGGAATCCACTGCCGACAGAGAATCGTCGAAGATCATGACAGGACACTTTCTGATCAGCATCTGGGCAATGGCAGTTCTCTGCTTCTGTCCTCCGGAGAGAGTAACGCCGCGCTCTCCCACAAAAGTGTCTAATCCTGACGGGAACCTGTTAACAGTCTCGATGAAGTCAGCTGCGGCGAGAGCCCGGCGCACTTCATCTTCCTCCGGCTCGTCGCAGGTAATGGCGATATTCCCGGCGATGGAGCGGGAGAACAAATGCGGCTCCTGCAGGACCATGCCGATCTGAGAGCGCACATAGGACGTGCTGATCTTCGCCAGGTCCGCGTCGCCGATCATGATCCTGCCCTGTCCCTCACCCAGCGGATACATTTTCTCCAAAAGATACATGAGCGTAGACTTGCCTGACCCTGTACCGCCAAGTATTCCGACTGTAGTTCCCGCTTTAACAGTAAAGGAAACATCCGATACGGCGTTTTTCTCATCGCCGTCATAGCGGAATGAGACATGCTCGAAGGAAATATCCCTGTCCAAAGGAGGTGTCAGCATCTCTTCCGGTTCACTCTCCTCCTTCGCGTCCATGATATAGCGCAGCCTCTCCAAAGAAATTCCCGCTTTGCTCATCTCGGAGATCACTCTCCCCAGGGAGCGGACAGGCCAGATCAGCATGCTGTTGTAGGATACAAAAGCAATAAACTGGCCGGCTGTGATATCCCCGTTAACGCAGAATATTGCTCCCATGACATTGACAAGCAGGTACTGCAGCCCTGTCATGACATCTCCTGTGACCCAATAGTGTGTCAATATCCTGATAAGGCGGATCCAGAACTGCGTATAATACTCATTCTGCTTTTCAAAGCGGTCTCTTTCATACTGTTCCCTTCCAAATGCGCGGACCACTCTTACTCCTGTCAGGTTCTCCTGCGCGGTCGCAGAGAGGCGCCCCTCCTCCGCGTCCGCCTTCTCGAAGGCATCTCCGATCCCGGAATAAAAGTACAGCGAATAACCGATCACGACCGGTATAAAGACCGCCGCGGCCACTGTCATGGAAACATTTATCCGGCTCATGAAAAAGACTGCCAGCAGGATCATGATGATGACCCTGACAAGGGACGTGAACTGCTCAGAGACAAATACTTTTATCGTCTCCACGTCAGAAGTGCACCTCTGTATGATATCTCCCGTGCTGTTCGCACTGTACCAGGAATAAGGAAGTCTCAATATTTTGGCGTAAAGTTCGTCTCTCATACGTTTTACGAACCTTTCGGCAGCAGACTCATTGAAATAGCGGAAGAGAAATCGGAACAGCGCTGCCAGGAGGGCGACCGCTGTTACAGCCGCCGCGATGAGGAAGGGAGATCTGCGGAGAAGTTCTATCCCTCCGAGATCATTCAGGCACGCCAAAATAGACGCCGGAAGATCCGGCGCCTTATCTGCGATCACACTGTCTACTGTAAAACTGATCATTCCGGGCATGATCATGTCCAGAAAGGACACGATCGCCGCAAAAGCCATACTCAGCAGGAAAAGCCCTGAACTCCCCTTCAGAAAATATCGGATAAGGGAGAGGGAATTGTCAAATCCCTGCTTCTTCTTTCTCCTGTTCAATTAAACTGTTCTCTCCTGTTCACTGTTTCCTGATTGACATTACCTGTGACAGCAGTTCTTCGTTCCCCTCTACTAGCAGGCAGAGCTTTTCCCTGGTCCTTGATATACCCTCATAGAGCACGGTCAGGGCATCTTCTCCCTGTTCTCCGCCGGCCTGCAGGCGGTTGTCATCATCATAGTAAAACCTCTCATCGAGGATGATCGCGGTGCGGTCGATCTCAAGTCCGACGATGTCTTCTTCCGCCAGTCCTTCTGTTATCCCATTGCCTGATCCGGGAAGCTGGATCTTATGGTATCCCTTCTCGACATAGTAGTCGAGGATGGCGTCTGCCGACTCCATGTTCTCTGCATAGAGAACGTCGATACAGCTGAAGTTAACTCCGGGCGATTTCTCTTTGCGGTTAAAAAGCGTGCGCAGGAAAGCATAAACAGGACGATTGATCCTGATGTTGCCGGTAAACTCCAGTCTGATCGGGTCAAGCTCTTCGATCCGCTCAAGGAGTTCTTCGCTGTTCCCATCAGACCCCTTCAGACGGCGCGGGTCATAAGCTATGATACACGGTACATTTTCCGATCCGGCGTAGGCCGACAGCTTTTTCAAAGCGTCCGCGGAGATCCTGTTGCCCTCATCGACCAGAATACAGGACCAGTCCTCGTCCGTGTCAAAATCATCCGCGCTTCGGATCCATACTTTTTTGAGGCGCTCATCGAGGATCCTGTGGCCCTCCTGAAGTTTTCCTCCCAGAAGGATCAGCACTTTCTTTTTCCTGGACAGCTCCATGGCAAGGTCAAACAGCAGGAGCGTTTTTCCTGTTCCGGTACTTCCTGACACAGTGATCAGAGGAGGCGGATCCCTCTTTTCCTCCTTCAGCACGTCCAGGATCCTTCTCTTGAATTCAAACTGCTGGTTCGTGAGGAAATAACTGCCCTGCAGAAATTTGTCCGGGGCGTCGACCGGCGAGATCAGATAATCCGCCGCTCTGAAGAGCTGATCCAGATCCCTCTCAACATACTCCTCAAATGCAGGTCTGCAGAGGATATCTGCAAGTTCTCCCATCTCACAGACGTGCATATATCCCCTCTCATTGAGGTTGTAGAGTGTATTCGTCTCCATTACATAGGTAAAAGAATAGATCGTTGTAGATATATGCGTGAGGTAATACCTGTTCTGGCTAAGCTGCTTGCTGATCCTTTTCACATCGATGGCTTCGCTCTTGAGCTCTATGTTGAGAATGCACCTGCCGTCTCCGGAGATCTTGAGCAGGTCAAACTCTTTAGAGATGTGCGCGATCGTGTATGAGAAAAAGAATCCGTCCAGCCCCGAGATCCATCCCGAACGGGATCCCGATCTCGAGCTGAGTTCGGGGATCAGCTGCCCGACAAGAGAACGAAGCGACTGTACTTCATGCCTGCTGTAATCCTTATGGCGCTCCTCTCCGGAGAGTTCTCCGGCCAGCATGGAGAAGTTAGTGTCATTCTCCGCCCTGGTCAGAAGATACAAATTCATCGCTCTCATATTTATTCGTCCTGGTCTTTGTTGTGAGGCATTTCCCCGCATTGCCGGTAAAGGTATCCGACCGGCTCCCTGCCCTCCCGGAAAACGACCATCATTTCATTTGTCAGACTTAAGTCGTGAGGCTGCCCCTCCACATCCTCCCGCTTCACCCAGACGGCTTCTTTGAGTTCATTTCTGTCCAGTGTGATCCGGGTGCTTCCGTCCACGTCACAGTAGAATCCGGCCAGCAGGTCATCAACGATGCCCCAGGGCTGTGATTTATAATACCTGATATTCTTTACCTTTAGCCCCACCTCTTCCATCACTTCTCGTGCAACGGTCTCCTCCAGCGTCTCCCCGACTTCATTAAAACCGGCTACCAGCGCATAGAAAGGAATCCTTCGGCCGGCGTATTTAGTCATCAGAATCCGGTCGCCGTCTGTCACCCCGATAATGACTGCAGGCAGAATGCGGGGGTAGATCGTACGGCCGCAATTCGGACAAACGAGTGCTCTCTCTGTGTGCGAAGGGGCGGTCATATGAGCGCAGGTCCCGCAGTACCGGTTGTCCTTATACCATCCGGCCAGCTGCATGGCAGTATAAGCGGCAAAGATCAGATGCCGGTTCCCCTCTCCCAGATAATAATGAGGCCTGAGATCCCTGAGCGGGACCTCCTGCAGCTCTCCGGGCAGCAGGTTCTCTGCCTCCTTGCTGACGATCCCCATAAAATAGCCGGTCTCATCAATCGAGAACAAATAGGTGTAAGTGATTCCCTCCGGCATTTCCCTGTACAACGGATAGCGCATGTGTCCTTCTGACACATGCGCCATTACGTTCTCAGTCCTGCTTCCTGTAAAGATCAGAATCGGACTGTTTTCCTGAGGAACAGCGTCCGGTCTGTACTGGTTGTCCATCCTGTGAGGCGCAATGTCCTGAATCATCTCTCACTCAGCTCCTTCTATCATATATTGAACAATACAGCAACAATAAAGCCGAGGATCGCGCCTGCGGCCACCTGAAGAGGCGTGTGTCCGACGAACTCTTTGAGAGTCTGCTCCGGAGTCATATTACCGGCCCCCATTTGTTCAAAGAGCTCGATCATGTTGTTGATAACGACTGCCTGCTTGCCGGTCTCTCTTCTGACTCCCCTGGCGTCATGCATCACGATGATCGCCATAAAAACAGCGACAGCGAACACGGGAGAATCCCAACCCGCCACAAATCCGGTCGCGACGGCGACTGATGTTACTGTCGCCGAATGACTGCTCGGCATTCCTCCGTCTCCGAAAAGCCGTTCCCATACGACCTTTTTATTCAAGATCAGATGGATGATCAGCTTTATGACCTGGGAACAGACCCACGCGGCTGCTCCGGTCTGTATGATCCTGTTTCCGATAATCTGCGAGAACACTTCACCCATGTGCTTACCTCTGCTGTTTCAAGGCTCGCAGAGCGAGCCGCTGCGCCGCGTGTGGGTTGCCTGTAAGGCAACATCTTCCTTTCCGCACGCGTGTGCATCATATAACTCAGCGGGGGATTGTCCACCCGCCGCTGAGAGAGTTTGTTACTACCCGCCGCCTGTAGAGGCGGGGGACATCCCCCCCTGTGTTATAACTAAGGTACTGAATAATAACATACTACCATATTATCCGGAGTTTAATAACCCATCAAAAAAGATCACGCCGTACAGACAGTGTGATCTTTGCAGTTCGAGTTCCGCATTATTCAGTTTACAGAAACTGTGCAGCATACTGCTCCATCATTGCCGCGTCATCTGCTTCGCTGTCGCCCTCAACCGCGATCTCGACGACATCGCCGGGTTTGATATTCAGGCTCATAACGTTAAAGATTAGTTTCGCGTCACCGTGCTTTTCGCCGTTTCGGATCGACACTTTACTGCTGCACTTGATCGCTTCTTTCACAAATTTACCGGCTCTCCTGATATCCAATCCGTTCTCAAAGCGGGATGTAAAATGAAATACTACCATAGCTTACTCCTTCTTCAAGTCACCGTCATTATGTCCCTTTTCGGCAGCATTCAGTATTTTCTCAACGTTGTCTCTTCCCGTGCGGATCCCGAGATTACAGATGACCGCAAAGGCAACTCCCGCCACGATCAGAACGATCCCTGCCGCTCCGATCGCGATCCGGTGCTGATTTCCTGTAAAGCCCATGTACGCCACTGCCACGCCGATCGCCGACAGCACCATGGCATAGGTCCTCCATCTGCTGATCCTCTCAAGTGCTTCAGATTGCTTTTTTGCTTCTTCAAGCAGTTCCTGTTTAGTGAGCTGAGACATTTTATACCCTTTCAGAAATAATTGGAAAACAGGAGGATCCCGTTAGGAACCCTCCTGCATTTCTTAAAGTTCCAAGAACTTTCTCTGTTTTGAATTAGTAGGACAGTCCGGGGTTGAAGAAACCGATCAGAACACCGACGAACGCGATGACGACCAGAAGTCCCATGACCTTCAGCGGGCTGAAGCGCTTCTTAGCCATCAGCCACCAGCAGAAGATAACGAAGATCGCAGTAAGGAGTCCAGGGAATACGCTGTCAAGCTTTTCCTGGAGGACCATGTAAGCTTCGCCTGCTTCATTGTAGAGAGCAAAGCTTGTTCTTACAGAAACCCAAGTAGCGGAAACGGCACCGATAACGATTCCGCCCAGTGTTGTAACTGCTTCACGGATCGCAGTACCGATATCGCCTACAAGGAACTCGACGGCTTTTGTACCCATGTCATAGCCCTTGAAGTACAGGAAACGCATTCCGAAATATGCGAACAGGTTCCATACGATGATGTAGAAAATAGCGCCCATAGGGGATCCGCCGCCGGACATACCCATTGCGATACCCAGAAGGATCGGGATAACAGTACCGACTACCAGAGAGTCACCGATACCTGCGATAGGTCCCATCAGACCTGCGCGAAGTCCGTTGATAGTCTCGCTGTCGACGTCTTCCGCACCGTTTGCTCTTGCTTCTTCAAGACCTGCGGTGACACCGACAATGATGGCGCCGAGCTGAGGCTCAGTGTTGAAGAATGTTCTGTAGGTGTCCATGGACTCAGCCATCCTGTCGGGATCATCCGCATAGAGCTCCTTGCAGAGAGGGAGCATGGAGCAGAGGTAACCGAATGTCTGCATGTGCTCCTGAGAGAAGCAGGTCAGGTTACCGTAATACCATCTGTGAAAACCAGAACTTAAAGCTTTTTTGGATAATTTTTTCTCAGCCACGATTAGATATCCTCCTCATCATCATCCCATCCGTTTTCAGCTGCCGCACTGGATGCCGCTGCTGCAGGTTTTCTGAGTTCGAGCATCTTCAGTTTGTAGATGATCATAGCGAACATGCCTGCGACTACAGTGGAAGCTACCAGGTTAATGCCCATGGAAGCAGCCAGTGTGAAACCTGTCAGATAAGGTATAAAGTCAAGAACGTTACGGACGATCTGCTTGAGCAGGATCGCAATACCTACGCAAGGAAGAAGTGCGCCGACGGTGAACAGAGTCTTCATCGGGATTCCGTCCATGGGAAGTTTTTCCTTGATCAGGTTGACAACGGGCTCTCCTGCCATACACATGATCACTGTAGGGATCAGGGAGAAGCAGATGTGGGAGATCCAGGGGAGTACATAATCAACGAGAGGAAGCTTGTCGTATTCTCTCTTGTCTACCCATGCCCAGCCCATGTGCTGCCAAACGAGGTTCATGGTCGCTGTTCCGTAGAACAGAACGGTACCGATCGTACCGACCATGGTGCCGAAAGAAGTAGCAAGTGCTGTTCCTTCTGTGGAAGCGGGATCCAGACCGTAGCTCTTAAGAGCGATCATTGCCAGCGGGATACCGATGTAGGATACGGCACGGACGTCAGCGGAAACAGTTCCGCCGGGAGTTACCAGTGCGATGTAAACGACCTGCATTGCTGCACCGACCATGATACCTGTGGGGATGTCGCCCAGCACGATACCGCAGACAAGTCCGCCGATCAGCGGTCTGCCCAGCGTGTAGTTACCGATGGATGTGCCGCCCAGACCAGGCATACTGGAGAGGGATGCAAATAATCCGAGAATAATTGCCTGAAATAAATTAATTGACATTTCTTTCTCCTTCTTATGTATCTATTTTTGGCGGATCCGATCAGTCAGTGTAACCGAACTGGCCTCTGAACTTCTTCCAGTTGCCGATAGCGGTCTCTTTAAGAAGAGCGAACTCTACTTCATAGCCGGCCTTTGTGATCGCCTCAAGAGCGTCTGCCTCTTCCTGTGTGATGGACTGGTTGTTGCCGAGCTTGGTTGCGCCGGGACGGTCGTTGCAAGGGCCGATGATGACTGTCTTGACGTCGCTGGGAACGATTCCTGCGTCAACAAGGATCTTCTTCATGTCGATCGGGTTCTTTGTGATCAGGAAATATTTATCCTTGGATTCAAGAACCTTGGGAGCCTTTGCGATGAACTCATCTACTGCCCACACAAAGGTCTTCTTGTCAGACGCGCTCTTATAAGCCCCCTTAAGGACAGGGTTCTTGGCAGCTGCGTCGTTGACAGCGATAAGGCCGGTGCAGGGATACTCAAGAGACCATCTTGTAACAGTCTGACCGTGGATCATTCTGTCATCTACACGTACGAAAGAAATCATATTAACCTCCTGTAAAGTTTAATTGTTTTGCAAAACAGTGATCAAAGGTCCTCGTCTTCGTCGTCATCAACGGCAACAACGAATTCCTTGATCTGATCCTTGGCGCCTTCGATGATCTCTTCCTTGAGCTCTTCGGTATCGACATCATCTTTGCCGAGAACTGCTGTAAGGACCAGGGGAAGGTTCATGCCGCCGATCATGGTCGTCTTTGCCAGAAGACCCTTTTCAGCAATGACATTAGCTGCAGTTGCGAGGGGAGATCCGCCGACGATATCAGCGAACATGATGATCTCATCATCTTCACCGACGACAGAGAGAAGCTCTCTTACGTTGTCAGCGAACTCGTCAGCACCCATGCCGTTCTTGAGGCTTGTGGAAAGAACATCCTCTCTGTCTTCGCCGCCGAGCATTGTGATCGCCGTATGAAGACCGGGAGCAAATTCACCGTGACTGACCAGTACTACGTATTTCAAATGCGTGTCCTCCTTTCTTTCTGCGCCTGGACAGGGCAGAATATTAATTTTTGATTAAATCCTGATAAAAAGTATATAAAAACGGCGGCACATGCGCATCTCACATGTGTCACCGTTTTTTAGTGACATGCGTCATCAAAAAAATGACATTTGTCACACATTGGTTGTATACAATTAATACCGGTCTGTGCAGTGAACCGCGCCTCCGGTTTATTCGTTCTGCTGCAGCGTCTTCATATAATTGTTGATCGTTCTGTTCCAGATGATCTGCTCCATCTGGATGTTGGAATTGCTGTCCAGAATGGACCTGACTGCCAGCCCCACTTCTTCCATGGCGTTGTCATCTCCCCGGAACCTTGTCCGGAAGACCGACTTTCGCATGGCACTCTCCAGAATGGCGAGATTGAATACAGAACCTGTGCTCTCCTTGAGTCTGCTCTGTGTCTCGGAGGACTGCGTCACTTGCGGCAGAACAGAGATACCTGCCGAATAGTCAAAAATCTCCGATTGGATCTGCGGATCCGACGTGAGAAGCTTCATAAACTCCCATGCGGTATCCTCCTGCGTGGTCTTCTCGCTCATGGCAATGGAAAGCGTATCCAGTCTGGAATAGTTGTCTCCGGACGGGCCGGACGGCATCGTCACGCACTCCCACTCAAAACCCGAATATTTCTTAAAACTCAGTTCCTGAGATTTATAAGCCCTGTACTCAGAGAACAGCATGGGCTGAAAGACAACATTGCCCTGGGCGAAATTTCTCTCGTACAAAGAGCGCTCGCTGTTAAGTGCGTTGAGTTTTTCGAGAAAGGCGATCGCGTCCCCGATCTCCCGCACTGTGAAGTCGCAGGATCTGCCCTTTTCATCAAAGAGCCTTACGCCGTTTGCATCGAACGCATCGATCCAGCTGTAATTAACAGTACCGAACTGGTCTATGATCCCTGTTCCGTCCGTATCTTTTGTGACCTTCCGGCAGATCTCATAAAAGTCATCCCAAGTCCAGTTCCGGGCGGGAAGTTCTATTTTTTCCCTGTCCAGGATCGTCTTATTTACGAACATCATATTCGGCGCGCACTCAAAGGGAAGCGCGTACTGCCGGCCGTCATATTTGCCGTAATCATAAGCCGTCGTATAAAATATACCGGAGTCAAAACTACTGTCCTTCCGGATCAGTTCATTGAGGTTCTTGAGGGCGCCTATCCGGGCAAAAGTGCTGAAATCGCTTGCCAAAATGAAAAACACATCCGGCGCGGAGTCGCTCATCATCTGCTCGGAGAGCCACTCCGAATAATCGTTCTTCATTATGCCGCTCTCGTACTGCACCTTCACGTCAGGATGCTCCTTCTCGAAGCGTTCTATCGCGTCATCGATGATCTTATTGGCGTATCCGTTCTGGACACCCCAGTAGTTATCAGAGAACACTCCGATCTTCAGTACCTTTTCCTCCGAAAAGCTGATCCTCTTGAGCTGGTTTGTCATTAGGAAGAGTGCCGCAGATGCGATCAGTATGCTCAGTCCCACGCGGAACCTTCTGGTCTTTAAAAACTCAGGATTCATACATCTTCCTCGTCAAAGTGTCTGATCAGTACGCCGGTCTGTACAGCCCATATAGCAAGCTGTGTCCTGTCCCGCAGCCCAAGCTTGCTCAGTATATTGCTCAGGCTGTTCCGCACAGTTCCCTCTGAGAGATTGAGTTTGGCCGCGATCTCCTTGTTGGAAAGACCGCTTCCTACCTGCCTGATGATCTGCCATTCGCTGTTCTTGAGACTGTCGGACTGCTGCTTGTCGACCGTAATGGCGAGATTGGACTGTGCCATTCTTGAGAAGAGCCTGACGACCTTGGAAGCGATATCCTCGTTGATCATCGCGGTTCCCTGATATACTTTTCTGATCGCGTCAGAGAGTTCTTTCATGGAGATTCCCTTGAGCAGATATCCGCTGGCCCCGTATTTTAGTGCGTTGAACACATACATATCGTCATCAAAAGTAGTAAGGATGATGATCTTGATATCCGGATACAGATCCTTGATGATCTGCGTGCAGATAACGCCGTCCATCTTGGGCATGCGGATGTCCATCAGGATCACATCCGGTTTCTCTTTTTTGACAGATTTAATGACCTCCTGTCCGTCCGCCGCCGTGTCCGTTACCTGGAAATCCGGCATGCTGTCCAAAATGATCAGCAGGCTCTGTCTGATCAGTTCCTGGTCATCCGCAATTAAAATCTTGATCATAATACCTCCATTCGGAAACAGTCATGTCAGCGCGTCTCAGTTCCCCAGCGTATCGGGATCCTTGCGAGCACTTCAAATCCATCGCCGCTTCTGTAATCCAGGACTCCGCCCAGCATTTCCACTCTCTCTTTCATGTGGTGCAGGCCGAAACCGGGTTTAATATCCTCGCATCCTATACCGTTGTCCTTGACCAGGATATAGAGATCGGAACCTGCCCTCGTGATCTCGACATGGATCCGGGTGGCTTTTCCGTGCCTGATCGCATTGGTTATGCTCTCCTGTACTACCCGGTACGCCACATCTTCCTCGTCCTGATTGAAGTTATTGAGGTCACCGTCAAACCGGGAGGTGATCTCAACACCTGTAGACCTGGTCGTGCTGTCGATCAGCTTGCGCAGGGCATTTTCGAGATCCATTGTCTCAAGGGCGTCCGGATGGAGCGCCTTCACAGATTGTCTGACATCGATGATCCCTGTCCTTGCCACCTCCGCGATCGCCCGCAGCTGTTCTTTGGTCGCGTCCGGCGCTATATCCATAAGCATGATGCAGGCTTCGATTCCCGTAATGATCCCGGTAAGAGAATGCCCCAGCGTATCATGGATCTCTCTGGCCAGCCTGTTCCTCTCCCTTGTTTCCGCCATTCTTGCGGATTCTTCGGCATACTCCTCCAGCTTGGAATTGGCCTCTTTGAGCTCATTGTTGAGAGCAAGGATCCTCTCCTTTTCACTCATGTGCGCCAAGGCCAGGATCACCATATAGAAAATAAAGACGAACATATTTATCAGGCTCAGCATATTGAGAATACCGAGCATCATTACCTTATGGTCGGCTCTGTAATAATTCCATACCGTCTCGATCGGCGCAACGCCCAGCCATCCCTGCAGGAAATTTCCGTTCATGAGAAGGAAAAATACTGAGACCGCGACAATATACATCGCCCTCTTCTGCCAGTCAATGGTATAGCGCATGATATCCGCCAGCAGCAGGACGATCATGCCTACATATCCGAATCCTGTCACATAACTGATCCCCACGGCAACGCAGAATTCCAATATGAGTTTGCATACAAGTTCCGGATGGTTGTTGCACTCCACCGTGAGAAGGATTATGAGACAGGCAAACAGCATCATTCCGGCCACGGGATAGATCCAGTTCTCCATGGGGATATGCCCGGCCCTGACCAGAAATTCCATTGCCGATCCCTCGTGTATAAATCCCCAGAGTGCGTGTCCTGTGAACAACGTCACGAACAATATGATCAAAAAATTGAGCATGATAAGGACCCGGAAGATCAGTTCCGGGATCTGCCCCACTTTTTCCAAGTCTCTTTTGACTGCCGCAGCCTTTTCCGCCATCTATTTTTTACCCTCTACTGCCATCTGTCGACATTATACCGCTCCACATTCTCCTGCGTGACCAGATCCACCGGCACAGAAATATAGGACTTGACTTCTCTGCCTTCCAGCAGGTCATAGATCGCGTTCCCCGCCTCCTCTCCGATCCTTGAGGGGAACTGGGCTACGCTCGCCTTCATCTTGCCTTCATGGATCAGCTGTTTGGCGTCCGGTGAAGCGTCTACGCCGTAGATGTCTACTTTATCAAGAAGGTTCCTGCTCTCAAGCGCGGCGGCTGCTCCGAGACTGGAGGGGTCATTGAGGCAGAATACGCTGTCAAACACCGCGCCCTGATCGATCAGTTCCTCCATTTTGGGCATGGCGATCTCAAGCTGCCCTTCACAAGGTACCTGCTGCACTATGTTGATTCCTTCATGCCCCTCGACCGTATCCAGAAATCCTCTGACTCTCTCGCGTCCGGATATGGCCGTCTCATGAGTCATGATAATAATGTCTGATCTCTCTTTGCTCTTGAGCAGGTATTCTCCCAGCATGCAGCCGGCCTTGTAGTTGTCGGATTCGATCGTACAGTCCACAACTTCCGGATTGGAGACACTTGAGTCCACGACAATGATCTTGACTCCCTGTGCATGGGCTTTGGCAAGTATATCCGTCAGGCCTTCCGCATTGACCGGAGTAAGGATCAGGACGCTGATCCCCTTGTCCAGCATCATCTGGATCTGTTCAACCTGTCTCTCCACGCTCAGCGCGGGATCCCTTAAGATGATCCTGTCGCCCTCGGCTTCCACCCTGTGGCTGATCTGTTCGTGGAGTATCTCATAGAACTCATTGTTCATTGTCATGTAGCTGGCGCCGATAAGGCGGGCGCCTTCTTTCTGATTCGCGGAAGCGTCAGGTCTGATGAGAAGATAGGTCACAATAAGTAAAGCCCCCGCAGCGGCGAGCAGCATCATGACCATCTTGTAAATCGTCTGGTAACGTATTTTCATCGCTGATAATGTGCTCCTTATTCTGTGCGTTCTGGGAACAGCTCCTCGAGCGCATCCGCTATCCCGTCATGGTCATTGTCCGCCGTGTGATACTGATGTCCCTCCAGGATCTCCTGCGGCGCATTTCCCATCACATATCCCCGTCCTACGGCATCAAGCATCTCCACATCGTTGAAGTTGTCTCCGAAAGCGACAGCCTCCTGCGGATCAATACCGAGATATTCACAGAATCTGTACACAGCTTCTGCTTTCGATATTCCAAGGGCCATGATCTCCAGCAAAATATCGCTGGATTTTACAACGGCGACTTCCGGAAAAGCTTCCTTCACTTCCTTTTCGATCTCATAAATGGTTCCCGGCGCGCAGATACATAAGAATTTATTGACTCCTGCTCCGTCCGCGAGATCCTTGACGCTCCCCTCTCTGGACTGCGCCTCCACAATACTCTCTTCGCCGGCAATGCGGGGATCGCTCCTGTCCCGGGAGAGCCAGTCGTCTCCCGAATAGATGCACCAGCTCATATCATATTTTTTCTCTGTAAAGAACTGCTCGATCTTTAAAGCGAGCGCTCTCTCTATTTCTCTGCTGAAGAGGATATTCCTGTCCGCATCCATGATCAGGGCGCCGCTGTAGGCGATCAGCGCGCTCCTGAAATCGTTCCTTCTCATGATCGGATAGATGCCGGAGGGACTTCTTGCGGACACAATTACGAACGGGATGTCCATATTCGTAAGTCTGTGGATCCATTCTCCCGTCCTGGGAGTCACACGGTGGGCGGAATTGAGCAGTGTTCCGTCCACGTCGCTGAATACGGCTCTCACTTTGAAGTTCTTGTTCATACTGTTCTCCTGAAAAGTCATTCTAAGAATACCCATTTGCGTCCGTTCGGTCAATTCTGCATTTGTAAAACAGACGGGAATGGAGTAGAGTAAATGGAGTAAGGACCAGTAAAATTATCTATAGAGAGGTACAGATATGACATTTCGATATCCCGCAGTTTTTCAAAAGCACGAAGACGGCAAATTTACCGCTTATTTTCCGGATCTTACCATGTGTACCGCTAAGGGCGATACTCTGGACGACTGCATCAACGATGCGATCGCGGAGTGCCGTGAGTGGATCCAGACCGAACTGCTGGAGACACTCGATATGCCGCCCGTATCCGACTATGACGATATCACGTTGAAAGAGAATGAACACATCCGTATGATCGGAGTCATCGTCCGCCTTTACGAAGGCTGGGACGAGTAATTGTGTTATTTTGATTCAAGGCTCGCAAAGCGGGCAGCTGCTCCGCCGGCTCTATACAGAGTCCGGCGGAGTTTTTTGTAAGGTTTGCTAAGCGATCTGCCGCGCCGCGTGCGGGCTGCCTGAACACAGCGGGAGATATCTCCCCCCGCCTTATCCTCTGATCTGTCCGTCTCCAGTGATCTGGTACTTGTAAGAAGTGATCTCCCTCAGGCCCATGGGGCCTCTGGCCTGGAGCTTCTGCGTGCTGATGCCGATCTCCGCGCCGAATCCGAACTCAAAACCGTCCGTAAATCTCGTGGAAACATTGACGTATACACAGGCAGAATCGATCTCCCTCAGGAATTTTTCTGCCGCCTCACTGTTTCCGGTCACGATGCAGTCGGAGTGCCCTGTGTGATATCTGTTGATGTGCTCTATGGCTTCTTCAACGGAATCTACCGTCTTGACCGACAGCATAAGGGCAAGATACTCTTTCCCGAAATCTTCCTCCGTGGCCGCCTCAGCTAGAGGGAGCATGGCTCTGGAGTCCTCATCCGCCCTGAGGGTGACATTGTATTCTTCCATGGTCTTTGCCAGCATGGGGAGGAACTCATCCAGGACCGCCCTGTGGACCACGAGAGATTCCGCCGCGTTGCACACGCCGATCCTCTGTGTTTTGGCGTTGACAAGGATCTTCATTGCCATCTGCAGGTCGGCATCCTTATCTACGTAGACATGGCAGTTCCCGGTCCCGGTCTCTATTACCGGGATCTTGCTGTTCTCCACCACTGCGCGGATGAGTCCGGCTCCGCCTCTGGGAATCAGCACGTCCACATACTGCCGCATGGTCATGAGCTCTCTGGTCGCAGCCCTGTCGGTAGTGGCAATGAGCTGCACGGCGTCCGGGCTGATCCCGCATTCCTCAAGGGAATCGCGAAGAACCTGTGTGATCGCGATATTGGAATTGATCGCATCGCTTCCGCCTTTAAGAATCACAGCGCTGCCCGCCTTGAAACACAGGGCAAATGCGTCTGCCGTCACGTTGGGACGGGATTCATAGATAACGCCGATCACGCCCATAGGAACACGGATCTTCCGGATCTTCATGCCGTTAGGTCTTGTGAATTCTTCCATGACCTCTCCGACAGGATCCTGAAGCTGTGCGACCTGGCGCAGCCCCTCTGCGATCTGTTCGATCCTTCCCTCAGTCAGTGTCAGCCTGTCTATGAGCGCTTCAGACATGCCTGCTGCTCTGCCCGCTTCAATATCCTTAGCGTTGGCTTCAAGAATGGCCGCCTGTCTCTCAACGAGTTTCCCGGCTGCCGTATACAGCGCCTTGTCCTTCACCCCGGTGCTGAGTTTCTGAACATCATATTTTACTGCCGCGGCCGCCTTGCAAAGATCTGTTACAATACTCACTCTCTTGTTCTCCTTGTATCACATACTGTTCATCAGTTTCTGTAATTACATAAATCACTTGCTATTATAACTGTTAATCTCTTCATCGCACAAGGATTCTGTTTCCTTCATCCGGCTCTCTGAACCGCTTCCGGATCGCTTCCGCCACTCTGATCCCGTCCATCGCGGCCGACATGATCCCGCCCGCGTAACCTGCTCCCTCTCCGCAGGGATACAGTCCCTTTATCTGCGCCTGCATGTCTTCCCCCCTGGGGATCCGCACGGGAGAAGAAGTTCTGGTCTCCAGACCGGCGCACACTGCCTCCGGCCCCGCAAATCCCTCTATCTTTTTCTCGAAGAACTCCATGCCCTCTATAAAATCCGAAGTCAGCGCGGAGGGCAGAAGGCCGCTGAGATCTGCTTCCTTCCATTTTCCGCGGATACAGAGGTCTGTGCTCTGCAGATACCCGTCTCCGACCGCAGAGTCCGGAGTCGGTGTGCCGGTATTCCCGCCTTCTGCAGCGTCCTTCTGCAGCTGTTCAAATCTTTTTTTCAGCAGCTGATATCGCTGGACCGGGACAGTGCCTTCTCCCAGGCAGAATGCCTTTTCCTCCAGCTCCTGCTGAAAGTGCATTCCCTGCAGAGGGTGGCTTCCGCCGAACTCCTCAGTTCCCACCGTGCAGACGATCGCGCTGTTGGCGCGGCCGCTGTTCCTGGCGTGCTCGCTCATGCCGTTTACGGCGATCCTTCCGGGTTCGGAAGAGGCGTCTACAATGTAACCGCCCGGGCACATGCAGAAGGAGTATACGCCTCTGCCGGAAGACGCCCTTGCCGTCAGCTTGTAATTTGCCGCGGACAGGCCCAGCTTTTCCATCTCTTCCCTCTCCCAGACGCCGTATTGGGACTTGTCTATAAGGCTCTGGGGATGAGATACGCGAAGCCCCACTGCAAAAGCTTTCTGCTCCATAGGGATTCCCCTGTCAAACAGAGACTGCATGGTATCTCTCGCGCTGTGCCCCGGAGCAAGGACGACTGTGTCTGCCTCTATTTTGCTCCCGTCAGCCATAATGAGAGCGCTGACCGCCCCTCCTGAGATCTCCAGGTCTTGCACCTGCGCTTCAAAACGGACTTCTCCGCCCGCCGCGATGATCCTCTCCCTGATCGCGGGAATGACCACTCTGAGCTTATCTGTACCGATATGGGGCTTACTCTCATAGAGGATGTCCCCGGGCGCGCCGGCCTCGGCGAATATTCTCAGGACCTCACCGCTCCTGCCTGTCTTGTCATTGATCTGGGTGTTCAGTTTTCCGTCCGAAAAAGTGCCGGCGCCGCCTTCTCCGAACTGTATATTGGACGCGGGATCCAGAATCCCGGTCTCCCAATACCGCTCGATATCCCGGCTCCTGTCCTCCACGCGGCGTCCCCGCTCAAGAAGGAGCGGCCTGTATCCGTGCTCTGCAAGCATCAGCGCGCAGAAAAGTCCTGCGGGACCTGCTCCGATCACAACAGGTCTGTGGGCCATCTGCTCACTTCCCGGGCCGGGAAAGCGGTAAAACTCCTGCTGCACTGCGGTGATCTCTTTGCTGCGAAGCCTCGCCGCCAGCCTGCGGTCTTCTTTGAGACTGTTTCCGAGTTCCACATCCACTGTGTAGATGTCGAAAAGCTGCGGCTTTTTTCGGGCGTCGACTGAATGTCTGCGGATCTCATATCGCAGAGGCTGACCGCCGCTGCGCCTGAGTGTCTTTGCTATTTTGTCCTCCAGATCCTTCCTGCTGTGTCCGCAGGGAAGTTTCATCTGGGAAATCCTGATCATATGCCGCCGCTCCTTTCCTTAGCCGCTGCTGTCCCGGCGATCCAACCGCTTGTCATTGCCCACTGCAGGTTATAGCCGCCGCAGATCCCGTCCGCATCCAGCAGTTCCCCCGCCAGATATAGACCCGGGCATTTTAATGATTCCAGATCGTCACTCACTTCTGACAGCGGGATGCCGCCCGATGTGACCTGTGCCTGCCTGAAATCACCTGTCCCTGTAATGGCCACTCTCAGTGCGCGCATGTCCTCCATGATCCCGGCGAGGATCTCCTCCTGCACCTTTGAAGCTTTCTTCTCCGCCTGAAGTCCTTTCTTCCGCAGGATCAGATCCAGCATCTTCCTGTTTACAAGCCCCAGATAGAACACACTGAGCATACAGTTTCTGTCCTCGCGCATACGTCTGGAGATTTCTGTTCTCCACTTCTTCTCATCGAAGTCAGGAAGAAGGTCAATGACAGCAGTCACTTTCCCGCCTCGGTCCAGGGCCCTCGCGGCAGCTCCGCTCAGTTGGAATACGGGAATTCCTGATATTCCTCTGTCCGTCATCTGCAGTTCTCCCCGCTCTGTGAGCGGTTCGGAGCCTTCACATAATAGTGTGATCCGCGCGTCGCAGCGCACGCCCGCGGCAGCCTTCAGATCCCTGTCATCCGAACAGAGAGGGACCAGCGCCGGAAGGGGTTTTCTCACGGAATGCCCCAGGCTCTCCGCGATCCGGTACATGTCCCCCGAGCAGCCGTACTGCGGGCCCGCGGCTCCGCCTCCTGACAGGATGGCCTTTCGGGCAAAATAGTGTTCTCCTGACTGTGTTTCAATAAGAAATCTTGTCTCCCCTCTCTCCCCGCAGGCGCGGACAGACAGCACTCTCTGCTCCGGAATGAACGAAACGCCGGCCTCCCGGAGTATTTTCTCAAAGGCCTCTGCTATTGTAGCTGCCTGATCTGTCCGGGGATAGACGTACCCCTGTCTGTCGTGGAGAAAGATCCCTTCAGACTCCCAGAAACCTATGTGATCTTCCACGGAAAACCGCGCAAAAAAGGCGGAGAGGTCCTCCCTCCCGCCTGTATGGTAGCAATTATTATCCATATGGAAGTTTGTCAGATTGCAGCGCCCGTTTCCGGTGGCATAGATCTTTCTTCCTACGCGGTCATTGGCGTCGAAAAGTAATGTCTGCAGCCCTTTCCGTGCTGCAGATGCCGCCGCCATGCAGCCTGAAGGGCCCGCCCCGATCACTGCGACATCGCAGGTATGCGCATCGTCTTTGCGATCCATGTGATTGCTGCCGCCTCTTCTCCTGACCATGCAGTGTTCTCCCTCTAACTTCAGTAAATCCTCAGTCTCTGGTGATCCCCAGTGACGTGAGAGCTAATTCCTGCCTCTTCTCCATCACATCCGCCTCTTCCAGCGTCATGTGGTCGTAACCGCACAGATGGAGCATACTGTGAGCCACCAGGAACGCGAATTCCCGCAGCTCGGTGTGCCCGTATTCGGCAGCCTGCTCCTTCACCTTCTGCGCATTGATCACTATATCGCCCAGCATCACGCAGCCGTTGTCCGGGTTGAAGGAGCTGCTGTCAATACTGTCCTCAAAGAGAGCCGGATCATCAAAATTCAATCCCGGAAAAGAGAGGACGTCCGTCGTCCTGTCAATTCCTCTGAACTCCAAATTGAGGCGGTGTACCTCCTCCGCATCTGTCACCAGAAGAGATATCTCCGCGTCCCCAGGAAAATCCTCCTGCCGAAGGACTTCCTCGCAGACCTTCTTCGCGATCTGATCCGGATCAAAATCAAACTTTTCTTCTGTTTGGATATCTGTGTTCAAAACGACCATGTTTCTCATAATCCTCATATGCTTTGACGATCTTCTGTACCAGCGGATGCCGCACAACGTCCTTGGCGGTCAGATTGATGAAGCTGATCCCGTCCACGTTCTTAAGGACCTTCATGGCTACGTCCAGTCCTGAGCGCGCGCTGGGAGCCAGGTCCTTCTGCGTCGCGTCTCCGGTGATAATGGCATGGGAGCCGAACCCGAATCTGGTGAGGAACATTTTCATCTGCTCCGGCGTCGTATTCTGCGCTTCATCGAGAATGATATAGGCGTTGTCCAGAGTCCGCCCTCTCATGTAGGCGAGAGGCGCCACCTCGATCAGACCGTTCTCCATGTTCTTCCTGAAGTTCTCCGCGCCCATGATCTGGTAAAGCGCGTCGTAGAGCGGCCGCAGGTAGGGATCGACCTTGCTCTGCAGGTCTCCGGGGAGAAAACCGAGTTTTTCACCGGCTTCTATAGCCGGCCTGGTCATGATGATCCGCTCCACTTCCTTATTCTGAAACGCAGTGATGGCCATGGCCATGGCAAGAAATGTCTTTCCTGTCCCCGCAGGTCCGTTGGCGAATACGATCAGGTTGTTCCGTATGGAATCTATGTATTTTTTCTGTCCGAGCGTCTTGGGCTTGATCGGTTTGCCGCTTATCGTGTGGCAGATGATATCCTTGTCAAAATCCGCCAGCATGCCCGGCTGCACCTCATCCTTCATTTCAATGGCGTAGTCAACGCTCTGGTCCTCGATCTCTCCACCTGCCCTTGACAGGCCGGCGAGGTTTTCCAGGATGGAGACAGCTTTTCTTACATTGGGCTCATCCCCGGTCACCTTGATCACGCCGTCTCTGGCGATCACAGCGACTTCCAGGTCTTTCTCGATTTTTCTGACATAGTGATCTTTGCTTCCGAAAATATCCCTCTGCTCTTCCGCAGACAGTTCCAGGATCTCAGTCATTCGTTCCTCTTTACTCTGTAAAAAGGAGCGCGTACCGCATTACCAGCAGTTCGCGCTCCCGTCTCAATGCTATTACTAAGTTACTTCGCGGACAGATATTCGTCAATACCCTTTGCGGCCGCCTTGCCTGCGCCCATCGCCAGGATGACCGTGGCGGCTCCTGTCACGGCGTCGCCTCCTGCAAATACGCCTTCCTTGGATGTCTGACCTTTCTCCTCGTCAGCTACGATGCAGCCTCTGCGGTTTGCTTCAAGGCCTTTCGTAGTAGAAGAGATCAGCGGGTTGGGAGATGTTCCGAGGGACATGATGACCGCGTCGCACTCGATGTAGAACTCGGATCCGGGAACCTCAACGGGTCTGCGTCTCCCTGACGCGTCGGGCTCGCCGAGCTCCATGCGAAGGCATGTAATGCCCTTTACCCATCCGTTTTCATCTGCGTGGATCTCAACGGGATTTGTAAGAAGGTTGAAAATGATGCCTTCTTCCTTGGCGTGATGGACTTCCTCGCGTCTTGCGGGGAGCTCTTCCTCACTTCTTCTGTAGACGATGTGGGTCTCGGCGCCAAGACGAAGCGCTGTTCTCGCCGCGTCCATAGCTACGTTTCCGCCGCCTACGATGACCGCCTTTTTCGCCTTCATGATGGGAGTCCTGGAAGTATCGCTGAAAGCCTTCATAAGGTTACTTCTTGTCAGGTACTCGTTAGCGGAGAATACGCCCATCGCCTGCTCTCCGGGGATTCCCATGAACTTGGGAAGGCCTGCGCCGGAACCGATAAATACGGCTTCGTAGCCCTCGTTCTTCATGAGGTCATCAATTGTAGCGGATTTGCCGACCACACAGTCAGTCTCTATTTTGACGCCGAGGGACTTGACGTTCTCGATCTCTTTCTCGACGACCGCTTCCTTGGGAAGACGGAATTCGGGAATACCGTAAACTAGTACGCCGCCCGCTTTGTGCAGAGCTTCGAAAATAGTGACGTCATAACCGAGTTTGGCCAGATCGCCTGCGCAGGTAAGGCCTGCGGGGCCAGAGCCGATGACAGCTACCTTATGGCCGTTCTTCTTCTCTGCGCCCTGGGGCTTAATGCCCATCTCGCGCGCTGTATCAGCCACATATCTCTCCAGCTTACCGATGGAGACCGGCTCACCTTTGATGCCTCTGACGCACTTGCCTTCGCACTGCGTCTCCTGGGGGCATACGCGGCCGCAGATCGCGGGAAGGGAAGAAGATCTTCCGATTACGTCGTAAGCGCCCTTTACGTCGCTCTCCTTGACTTTCATGATGAAGCCGGGGATATCGATATTGACGGGACATCCCTGCACACATCTGGGGTTCTTGCAGTTAAGGCAGCGCTGTGCCTCTGCTTCCGCTTCTTCTTTATTATATCCAAGGCAGACTTCTGCGAAGTTCGTGGCTCTGACCTTGGGATCCTGTTCCCTTACCGGGACTTTCTTCATCATATCCATAGTCGCATGTCCTTTCTGTCACGAATCAGTGACGCTGGTCAGTTTCCGCAGTTTCCGCAGCCGCCGTGGTGCGTATCGCCCTCTTTGGCTCTGAGGTAGAGACGTCCCTCTTCCGTGGCATAAAGCTTCATTCTCTGCATGGCCTGGGCAAAATCTACCTGGTGGCCGTCGAACTCCGGTCCGTCGACACAGGCAAATTTCACCTTATCGCCTACCATCAGGCGGCATGCGCCGCACATTCCCGTTCCGTCGACCATGATCGGGTTCATGGATACGATCGTCTCGACGCCGAGAGTCTTAGTGAGCTGACATACGAATTTCATCATGATCATAGGGCCGATCGCCACAACTCTGTCAAAACGCTTTCCTTCATCCCACAGTTTCTGAAGGGCTACGCAGACATTTCCGTGAATGCCGTAAGAGCCGTCGTCTGTGCAGATATGAAGGTCTGATACTTCAGCCATCTCCTTTTCAAGGATGATGATGTCCTTAGTCCTTGCGCCCTGGATGCAGTCAACCGTGACGCCGTTATTCTTGAGCCACTTGAGCTGGCAGTACACAGGGGCAGTTCCAACTCCGCCGGCAATGAAGCAGATCTTCATCTTCTTAAGTTCTTCCAAAGGAAGCTCAGTCAGATCGGAAGGCTTGCCAAGAGGGCCGACCATATCCGCGAAGCTGTCTCCGACTTCCAGAGAAGACATGCGGTAGGTGTCTCCGCCGATGACCTGAAATACGATCTGCACGATTCCCTTCTCACTGTCGTAATCACAGATAGTCAGAGGGATCCTCTCGCCTTCCTCGTCCACGCGGACGATCAGGAATTGTCCGGGGAGTGCATACTTGGCAATTCTGGGAGCCTCAACATCCATCAGGTAAATGTTGGGGGCCAGGTTCTCCTTCTTGATGATCTTGAACATAAAAACCTCCATCTTAATTGCATAAACGCATAGTTAAAACGTATTCAGATGTATAGCGCCCGCAGTGCGTGACCTATATCCGCCTGAGTTATGATATCACTTCTGCATACTTTAATACAATAGCGTACTTGTGCCATTATCACTCATTTGTGATCTGATAAGTCCCGGTGACTGTACTGCTCTTAAGTCCGTAACGGTTTATAAAGAAAGCCTTAACAGTATAGATCCCCGGCCTTAGCAGAATCGGGTCATTATAAAGATTGCTCTTCTCCGTCGGCTCAGTGCCGTCGATCGTATAAAAGACAGCTCCGACACCCTGGCTCTCTATATACAGCTCCAGACTGCCCTCATAGGTCCCCGGCGGATCGCGGAAAACCGGGTCGTAGACCAGATAATTGTAATATCTGCTCTTTACTGACTCCACACCGCTCCCTTCCAAGAGCGTTGCGAGTTTTCCGTATTCTTCCTCCTGCGTGCAGATTGAAACGATCCGCTCCCAGGCCTCATCATATTCCGGCTGCCCTTCCTGCGTGTTCTTGACGACGCGCATCGCCTCGCTTAGCGCCTGGTCTGTATCTCCCGCTTCCTGCAGGTACTGCGCTTTCTTCAGATGCAGAGCTTCGTCGGAACAGTTCCCGTCATCAGCGGACTCAAGCGCTTTGTCGATGGTTCTCACTGCATCCGCATAAGATCCTTCAGCTGCCAATGATTCTGCCTTTTCCAGAAGTGCTTCCCTGGTATTAGCCTGCTTGTGTTTATAGGCTCCGAAAGAAGCTGCCATGACAACCGCGATGAGAAATAAAGCGGCTGCCGCCTTCAGTTTACCGGTCATTATATACTCCCTGCTGAACTTACATATCTTCTAAATACTGTTCAAAAGTCGGCATATCCATAAGGACTGTCCTGGCCTTTGTTCCGTTCTCTTCGGAGACGACGCCCGCTTCCGTGAGCTGGTCCATGATCCTTGCCGCCCTGTTAAACCCGATCTTGAACACACGCTGCAGCATGCCGATCGAGGCCTTGTTCTTCTCAATGATAAAACGCCCGGCATCTGCAAAATGCTCATCGTAACCTGAATTTCCCTTCAGGTCCGAACCGTTCCCTTCCTGGCCCGACGCGGCAATGCCGTCGATCGCGCTGTCGATCTCCTTCATGGAGCTCTCATTGGCAGAATTGTTTGCTTTGATATAGCTCACGACATTCTGCACCTCTTCATCTGAGATGAAAGCTCCTTGGATCCTCGCAGGCTTAGGGTAGTTCTGAGGATAGAACAGCATATCGCCCTTGCCGATCAGTTTCTCCGCGCCCGCCATATCGAGGATCGTTCTGGAATCCACCTGGCTGGTGACCGCAAAAGCAATGCGGCTGGGCATATTTGCTTTGATGAGGCCGGTGATGACATCTACGGAAGGTCTCTGCGTGGCAATGATCAGATGGATGCCCGCCGCTCTTGCCAGCTGGGCGAGACGGCAGATCGAGGTCTCTACGTCGTTCTTTGCGACCATCATCAGATCAGCAAGCTCATCGACGATGACGACCAGCCTGGAAAGGACTTTCTCATTCTCTCCGGCTTCGTCTCCCTTTGCCTTGACCATCGCATTGTATCCGTTGAGGTCCCTGGTGCCGGACTTTGCGAAGAGCGCATATCTGCGCTCCATTTCCGCCACAGCCCAGTTAAGTGCAGCCGACGCTTTTTTGACATCGGTGACAACAGGGATCATAAGGTGCGGGATCCCGTTGTAAACACTCAGTTCGACTACTTTGGGATCGATCATGATCATCTGAACCTCATCAGGCGAGGCCTTATATAAGATACTCATGATGATCGTATTGATGCAGACCGATTTGCCCGATCCTGTCGCTCCGGCGATCAGCAGATGCGGCATTTTGGCAATATCCGTGACTACCGTATTTCCGCCTATGTCCTTGCCGACGGCAAAAGCCAGGCGGCTCTTGGCCCCTCTGAACTCCTGCGTCTCCAGAATGTCTCTGAGCGCGACAACAGAAGAATGCTTGTTGGGCACTTCGATACCGATCGCGGGTTTTCCGGGAATCGGTGCCTCGATCCTGATATCGACTGCGGCCAGGCTCAGTTTGATGTCGTTGGCCAGATTGACGATCCTGCTTACTTTGACGCCCTGCTCGGGCTGCATCTCATACCTGGTAATCGAAGGGCCCTGGCTGATATCCGTCATGGTCACATTGACGCCGAAGGTACGCAGTGTCTCCTGCAGTCTGTAAGCGGTCTCCTGCAGTTCCCTGTCAGTCTCCGCGTTGTGTCCCGCCTCGCCTTTCTGCATCAGGCTGAAGGGCGGAAAGCTGTATTTGCGGTTCTCTTTGCTCCTCGCCTGTCCGCTCAGGGCAGTCCGGCCGGCTCCCTGAGAAGCGCCTTCGCCCCGGTCTCTGTGGACCTGAATGCCCTCAATATCCTCGTCCTGAACTTCCTGCTTTTCGTCCGTTTTTCCGGGAACCTGTCTTGCCGTCACAGTCGTTTTTGTCGGCGCAGCAGATTCAGCGGCACTTACCGGCTGAGGCTTACGTGTGCCTGTGTTCACCGAAGAATTATCCTGCTCTTCCTGCGCGGCTTCGATCGCAGCTATTTCTTCCTCTGTGAGAGCATCCGCTCCCCAAGGTGCTTCCTCGACATTTGCGGGTTCCTGTTCTTTCAGCACGGTTTCCGAGCCGCGTGACGATCTCTCTGCTCTTTCCTGCTGCGCGTTGAAGGAAGACATGCCGCCTGCGTCCGCAATGTCAGGACGGCTGCCGCTTACAAGCTGTTCGGCTGCGCTCTCCTTTGCATAGACTCTCCGCATTCCCCTCTCATTATCCTCCTGATAGAAAGGGAAATGGAGCTCATCATTGCTCTCTCCCGAGTCTTTGGACTGCGTAAAGACAGTCATGGTGGCACGGCCTTGTCTGCCTGCATAACCGGTTCCCTCCGCCGGATCGATTTTGATAAGGCCTTCGGATTCCACCCTTACAGTGTTGGCATCCGGTCTCAGGATCCTCTCTGAGGGTTCACCCTGCGTTTCATTTACGGGAACAGCGCTGACATGGACCTCCTCCGCTCTCTTCGGAGCTTCCCTGTCCCTGTCCAGAAAACGGATCCCGTGCGCTGTCCCGGTCCTGATCCTCTCCGGTGAGCTTCCTGTTTCCTTCCTGTCCGTTGTTTTCGGGGACTTGCGGTTTCTTCTGAAGAGCGTGGATCCCTCATCGAGGCCGAAATCCTCTTCCTCCTCAGCATCCTGCGCGGACAGCTCGATCATGGTCTCGCTCATATCCGGCAGACCTCTTCTCTTTTCTTCTTCCAAACGCTTTTCTTCTCTGAGGCGGCGCCTTTCCTCTCTGTTGGCGCGCTCCTTCTCCTGAAGTTCTTCGCGTTCTATCCTGTCTCTCTCTTTTTCCCGGGCAATGGCTTCCCTTCGTCTTGCGGAAGCTTCCCTGGCAGCCGCCGCCTTTGCCTTTCGCTTCTCCATGAAGGAGGGGTCGCCTCTGCGGATTCTCTCCTGCTCTGCCTTTCTGTACACCTCAACAGGTGAGAACTGCGTCAGGACCATAAGGAAGATCAATATCAGAAGGACCAGCACAAAGATCGATCCGACGTTTTTCAGAAGCCCGTACATGAAATGGGCTGCTGTACCTCCGATCAGGCCGCCGCCTTCTTTTGACGCGGCACAGCGGCTGAAGATCGCGGACGCGTCATAATTCTGCGCTTTTCCCGGCTCTCCGCTTATGAATTCAAAAAGTGTGCATGCACAGAACAAGAGCATCACAAGTGCCGCTGTCCTCGCGGGCAACGTTCTTTTTCCCATATTCGAAATGATAAAGATCACAGTGACAAATATGAACACCGGAACAATATAAGCGACGGTGCCGAATACTCCGAACATAAAAGAAGAGACTGTTTTACCGGCCACTCCTCCGTATCCGAACTCCGCGATCATCACAAAGGCCAGCAGGCCGAAAAGGATCAGCAGGCGAATATCCCGCCTCACTTCCATCGCTCTCTTTTCTTCCAGGGCAAGCCTTTCTGACTCGGCTTTCGTCATTCTTTTCGATGTACTTGTATTTCTGCGCGTACTTGTCTTCTTTTTCTCTTTACCTGAACTCCTTTTCGTCTTGGTTGAAGCCATACGATCTGTAAACCTTCCTTAATCTGCTGCAAATGTCCGCCGTCAACGATCCGGAGAGCGCGGGGATCAGATATCAAAATCGTCATCCTGACTTATCTCCAGATCAAATTCATCCTCATCGGAATCCGTCAGGTCGAATTCCATACGGATATGGGTCTTCCGGGGCGGTCCGGGCAAGGGATTTTTGAGGAGCCTGATTTCTCCCTCCTGATTGCCTGCCGCGTTCCCCTGGTCAAAATACTGCATTCTGCTTTCCTTTTTGCCTATTATTCAACGAAGCAGCTTTATGCCCTGGCATAAAGCTGCCTTTATTGAAATCCGGTGTGTTACTGCTGGGGGTCAGTCCTCATCCCAGTTGTGATATACAGCCTGCACATCATCATCGTCGTCAAGAATGTCGAGGATCCTTCGGATCTGCTTGATGATAGTCTCATCTGTCACCTTGACGTAATTCTGAGGGATCATAGTAACTTCTGAGGACGCAAGCGCGATCCCCTCGTCCTTGAGCGCCTTCTCAACTGCGTCAAAATCCTCTTCCGCGGTCAGGATCTCGAAGCTGTCCTCCTCTTCCCTGATATCATCGGCTCCTGCATCGAGAACGATCATCATCAGATCGTCTGCAGTGAGGTCACAGTCCTCTTTATCAATGATGATCTGGCCCTTCTTGTCAAACATAAAGGATACGCAGCCGGGTGTTCCGATACTGCCGTTGCCTTTTGTAAAAGCGGATCTGACATTAGCGGCCGTTCTGTTGAGGTTATCAGTAAGGGTATCCACGATGATCGCGATACCGCCGGGGCCGTATCCCTCATAAGTATTATACTGGAAATTGACGTTGCCCAGGTCGCCGGCTGCCTTCTTGATGCCGCGCTCGATCGTCTCATTGGGCATATTGTTGGATTTAGCCTTTGCAATGACCTTCGCCAGCTTGAAGTTGTTGGACGGATCAGAGCCGCCTTCCTTTACCGCCACTGCGATCTCGCGGCCTATAATGGTAAAGATCTTGCCCTTTGCCGCGTCATTTTTCTCTTTCTTGTGCTTAATGTTCGCAAATTTGGAATGTCCTGACATTATTTCGCTCCTCACTATCAATATATTGATTGTGTTTTCCCGCTCTCGCGGGGCTTAAACACATTCTGTACACAAAGATACAAATTAGAATATACCATTATCCGCTAAAGCCGTCAACCGAGGGTTCCGCCGCATACGATTCTCGGCACTCTGGGATTTATATTGCAGGCAAGCTCGTAATTGAACCTGCCGGAAAGATCTCCGAGCTGTTCCATTGTAATGGTCTCCTTCCCGTCCGTGCCGATCAAAGTACACAGGCTTCCCTCTTTTGCCTGCGGTATATCCGTGACATCGACCATCATCTGGTCCATGCATACCCTGCCCAGGATCTTCGCTTTGCGGCCGCAGATGATCACATATCCTTTATTTGACAGGCTTCTGGGGTAACCGTCTCCGTATCCGACCGGGATTGTCGCGATCCTTGTCCTGTCGGCTTTCGTCGTAAATGTTCCTCCGTAACTTACGCTCACTCCGGGACCGACTTCCTTCACATATACAATATGGGAATAAAGGGTCATGACCGGCCTGAGCGGCACGACGGTCGTACTCACTTCGGAAGAAGGCCAGAGTCCGTATAAAGTGATCCCGGCCCGCACCAGGTTCATATTTGCCTCGGGAAACTCTATGATCCCGGCACTGTTGGAACAGTGGCACAGAGGGATTTCCAGTCCCAATTCAGCGCGGATCCTCTCTCTGAACCGCTTGTATCTTTCGATCTGCACATACGTCGGCTCGTGATTCTCCTCGTCCGCCTTTGCAAAGTGGGTGAACATTCCTTCTATGATGATCCCGGGTGTGCTCATCGCTTTCCGGACAAAAGAGAGCCCTTCGTCATCCGGCCTTACCCCGATTCTTCCCATGCCTGTATCCAGGGCTATATGGATAGAGATCGGCTTTCCTTCCGCCTGCGCTGCCGCCGAGAGTTCAGCAAGCATGTCCTCCCTGAAGCACGCGGGCCTGATCTGAAGCCTTGCCAGGTCTCTGTAACAGTAAGGAAATACGTATCCCAGAAGAAGGATCGGCTTGACTGCACCCGCCTCCCTCATCGAAGCGGCTTCCTCAAAAGTGGCTGCCGCGTAGCCCCACACATAAGGCAGCTTTTCCATCTCCTTCATTATGGCGATGGCGCCGTGGCCGTACCCGTCAGTCTTGAGGACCGCGACGATCTTTACGTCCTCCCTGATGTTCGCGCGCATGCTCTCCATATTATAGAGCACCGCGTCCATATCGATCTGTGCCCACACTCTCTCGTGTCCGGGTGTATGTTCAGTTCTGCAGGATGATGATTCCCGATTATCCATTTTTATCTGTTGCCTCCGTTGTCATATTTTATCTGTGATGAGAGCGGCCGCCCTGCCCAAGGCAGAGATCAGGTCTCCCGCGATCATTGCCCGCTCTCCGAGATCCTTTTTACAGAGGTCTCCTGCCTCCGCGTGAATATATGCCGCAGCAGCTGCTGCTCTGTATCCCGGGTCTTCTCCGGGACTTACCGCGAACAGCATTGCCGCCGTGATCCCCGTCAGGACATCGCCGCTGCCTGCAGTGGCCATCCCGCTGTTTCCGTTCGTGATCATACAGATCTGCCTTCTGCCTTTGGAAACGATCAGTGTTCTGGCGTCTTTTCCCAATACCGTACAGCTGTATCTTTCACAGAGTTCTCTCATGAGCGGGATGCGGTCTTTGGCTGCTTTCTTTACGGATACATGCGCCAGGTCCGCAAATTCAGCAAGATGCGGCGTCAGGATACATTCTATACTTCTGTCTCTGGCTTTCATCAGCCCGTCCAGCTCCTGATCCGATGCTATGAGCCGCAGAGCGTCCGCATCTATGACGATTCCTCTGAGCTTTTTACGGAGTCCATCCCCGCCTTCTTCCTTTCCGGACACTTCTTCAAGCAGGGTCTTGACAAGCAGCTTTCCCTCCTCAGTCCGGCCAAGAGCAGGTCCGATTGCCACGGCATCCGCCCATTTCAGGTCATCCCTTAGTTTCTGTGCGATTTCCCGTGCGGCTTCTTCCCGTTCTGCCTGCTTACCGGGAAGAGCGCCGTAAACCGTGAGCATGGCCTCAGGAAGCTTCTCCTGGATAATAACGCGGTTTTCCTCCCTGGTAAAGATCTTCACCATGCCTGCTCCGGAGCGCATGCAGGCTTCGGCGCTGAGTAGTGCCGCGCCGCACATGGCATAACTTCCCGCCACGATCAATATTTTGCCGAATGTTCCCTTGTTGCCTCCGCAATCTCTGTCCGCGATCAGCCTTCGTATATCGCTCCGTTCGGCCATGACCATCTCGGGCATATCTTTGCCGCGGCAGGTAAAGCTCCTGTCGTGGATGCCGATCTGCCGCAGGATCGTCTCGCCGCAGTAATCGCTTCCGGGATACAGGAAATGCCCCCTTTTATAATAAGCAAAGGTCACTGTGAAATCGCACCTGACCGCGCATCCCATCACCGAGCCGTACTCTGAAGAGATACCGGACGGCAGATCCAGCCCCACTACAGTGCATCCCTTCTCGCTCCGATAAGAATTGACCCGGTCGGCGATCAGCGCCGCGCTTCCCGACAGGGGCCTTCCCAATCCGGTCCCGAAGAGAGCGTCGACGATGACGGCAGGCTCAAAAGCCCTCATTTTCCCGTCATCAAACACTTCCGGCTTCTGCCCGTATGCCTCAAGGATCCTCCTCTGGACCATGGCCGAAGAGCCCTCAGGCGGATCACCCCCGCTCAGAAGAAGGAACTGCACGTCGTATCCTCTGTCAGTAAGAAGCCTTCCGACGGCAAGCCCGTCCGCTCCGTTATTGCCCGGTCCTGCCAGAACAGTGACGCGCGTATCCGCAGCAAAGCGGTCCGTGATCTCCTGCGTGACGGCGAGGGCTGCCCGCTCCATCAGGACGATGGACGGAATCCCTATGATTTCGGAAGTGGCTCTGTCCGCCTCCGCCATTTCATTGCCGGTAAGCAAATATTTCATCGGTCTTTCCTCTTAATTAAGTATTAGGTGTGCAGATAAGTACGTAAAAACGCCTCTTCCGGATCTCTCCGGAAAAGGCGTTCGGATCTCTCATTCCGACTGGGTCCCGTGTGTTTCAGTTCTCGCTGTCGTGGCGACGTATATTGTAGGAAAGCTTCATCAGACTGTCCTGAAGGTGTACGCTCTCCACTTGGATCCTGTCCGGTACTTTCAGATCCACATGGGCAAAATTCCATATTGCCTTGATCGGAGTTTCCGTCAGTACCTGCGTGATCTCAATTGCCGCAGCCTTTGGAACCGTAAGCACCGCAATATCGATATTATTCTCTCTGATAAATCCTGTCATCTGTTCCATGGGGAAGATCGGCACGTTCGCGATCTTTCCGCCGTGAAGAGCAGGATTTACGTCGAATGCCCCTTTAAAAGAAAACCCCCTGTTCTTGAGGTTCATGTAATTGACCAGAGCCTGTCCCAGATTGCCCGCACCGATCAGAATCATATCGTGCTGCTTGTCCAGCCCCAGTATCTTTCCGATCTCATCATACAGATAACTGGTATTGTACCCGTAGCCCTGCTGTCCGAATCCGCCGAAATTATTAAAATCCTGCCGGATCTGTGAAGCAGTGACGTTCATGATCCTGCTCAGTTCCTGTGATGAGATCCTCTCAACGCCTTCATTCTTGAGGTCGCCGAGATATCTGTAATATCGAGGCAGTCGTCCGATTACTGCCTGTGAAATCCCCCGTTCTTCCACGATGCCTCTTAATTTCCTTTCTTACTTCGTATTAATTACACTAGTTTTATTATATCGATTTCGCAAAATGACGTCAATTCAAAATACTCTCTCTTCAAGGTTCGCGGCGCGGGGCGCTGCCGGCCGGTCCGTTTGACTTATCATTCGTTTTTATATATCATGGGGGATGCCGGCATGACCGACCGGCATTTATGTAAAACGAACCGCTCTCCCACAGCTTCGGCTTGCAGAATGGGAGTCCTTTACGAGAGAGAAAATCCATGATCCTTGCATGTCATCATATAAGTAAAGAATATCCTGAAAATGTAGTCCTGCGCGACGTAACATTCCATCTTGAGAAAGGCGATAAAGCCGCCGTCATAGGCATCAACGGTGCCGGGAAGACCACTCTTCTGCGGATCATAGTCGGACAGGAGAGCGCAGACGAAGGCACCGTTTCCTTTGAGAGGGACTGCAGTTACGGCTATCTGGCGCAGAACCAGGGGCTCTCTTCGGAGCGAACCGTATATGAAGAAGTGCTTTCAGTCAAACAGTATCTGATCGACATGGAAAAGCGCCTCACAGATTATGAGCACCAGATGGAAGTCCTGAAAGGCGAAGCGCTCACTGAGACAATTGCCGCATACACAGATCTCCTCCACCGCTTCGAGCGGGAAAACGGCTACGCCTATAAAGGAGAGGTCCAGGGCGTCTTAAAAGGCCTCGGCTTTTCTTCCGCGGAATTCGAACAGAAAGTATCCACACTCTCCGGAGGGCAGAAAACACGAGTCGCCCTGGGTAAACTCCTGCTTCAAAAGCCTGACCTTCTTATGCTCGACGAGCCCACTAACCATCTCGACATGAACAGCATCCGCTGGCTCGAGACCTATCTGATGAACTATAAAGGAACAGTGCTCGTCGTCTCTCACGACCGCTACTTCCTTGACCGGACTGTCACAAAGATCATTGAGATTGAGAACGGAAAGAGCACGCTCTTCGGAGGCAATTATTCCGTATATGCCGAGCGCAAGAAAGCGCTCAGGGAGCAGCAGTACCACGCTTACATGAACAACCAGGCGCAGATCCGCCACCAGGAAGAAGTCATCGAAAAGCTCCGCCGGTTCAACCGCGAAAAATCCATAAGGCGTGCGGAGAGCCGCGAGAAGATGCTGCAGCGCACGGAGGTCGTCGAGAAACCGATAGAACTGCGTGACGATATGCACCTGACTTTTACCCCCTGCATCAAGAGCGGGCGCGAAGTTCTCTCCGTCGAAGACCTCGCCAAATCCTACGGTGACAAAAGACTGTTTTCCGGGATTTCCTTCAAGATCCGCCGCGGCGAACACGTGGCTCTGATCGGCGACAACGGGACCGGCAAATCCACGATCCTGGGTATCCTCAACGAAGCGGTCACACCGGACAGGGGCGTGATCCGGCTTGGCACCAACGTCCACATCGGCTACTACGACCAGGAACACCATGTGCTCCACGACGACAAGACCGTGTTCGAGGAAATATCAGACGAGTACCCGTTCATGACCAACACGCAGATCCGGAGCCTGCTCGCCTCATTCCTCTTTACCGGCGAAGAAGTCTTCAAGCGGATCGGGGATCTGAGCGGCGGCGAGAAAGGCCGGGTGTCCCTCGCCAAACTCATGCTCTCCAAAGCCAACTTCCTGATCCTCGACGAGCCTACGAACCATCTCGATCTCGTCTCCAAGGAAGTGCTCGAGAACGCCCTCAATTCCTATGAAGGCACTGTGCTGTACGTATCCCATGACCGGTATTTCATTAACCACACAGCCAGCCGTATTTTGTCCCTGACAAAGACAGTCCTTCTGAACTACCCGGGAAACAACTCGGAGAAGACCCCGGACCGGTTCATCGGAAATTACGACTTTTATCTCGAGAAATCGGCTCAAGTGGAGGAAACACTCCTGCAGGACGCCTACAGGGACGGACAGGGCGTGCAGGAAACTGCTCCCGCCCCCGGTCCTTCATCACAGGCTTCGCAGACTTCCGCTTCTTCCGAGAAGCTGAGCTGGGCACAGCAGAAAGAGGAGCAGGCAAGGCAGCGAAAAGCCGCCAATGACCTGCGCAAATGCGAAGACAAAATAGCATCCGCCGAAGAAGAAATAGCCTCCCTCGAGGAACAGATGGCCCTGCCTGAAAACTATTCCGACGCCGCAAGACTCGGCGAACTCAACGAAAAGAAAGAAAAACTCGAGGAGGAACTTGCCGCGCTCTATCAGCAGTGGGAAGAACTCAGTGAGAATATGTGACCGACCCCCGCAATCGAGTAGGATGCTCCTACCCGATTGACCGCCCGCCGGTAAATGCATCTTCGTGTGGGCACGAGCTGCGCTTACCGGCTTATCGCACAAAAAAAGAAGTGTGAAAACCTGCATTTTCACACTTCTTTTTTTATTGCAGTTTATTTCGATCAGATATCGAGTTTCTTTTCGAGGTTCTCCCTGATCGCCAAAATGAACTCTTCTGTTCCGAGCTTCTGTACATCCGGGATCCTGGTGATCAGCGCCAGGTCTCCGGTCATCTTTCCCGATTCGATGGTCTCGAGAGTCGCCTCATCGAGCTTATCCGCGAAGTCCATCAGCTCCTTGTTCCCGTCGAGCTCTCCTCTCTTTCTGAGCGCGCCGGACCACGCGAAGATAGTCGCGACGGAATTAGTAGAGGTCTTCTCACCCTTGAGGTGCTTGTAGTAGTGTCTCTGGACAGTTCCGTGCGCCGCCTCATACTCGAAATATCCCGCAGGGGAGACGAGAATGGAAGTCATCATGGCAAGGGAGCCGAAACTGGTCGCCATCATGTCGCTCATGACGTCGCCGTCATAGTTCTTGAGGGCCCAGACAAATCCGCCTTCGGAGCGCATGACACGGGCGACGGCATCGTCGATCAGCGTGTAGAAATATGTAATGCCGATCTCATCAAATTTCTCTTTATACTCAGTGTCATACAGCTTCTGGAAGATCTCTTTGAAATTGGTATCGTATGTCTTGGAAATAGTATCCTTGACGGAAAACCACAGGTCCTGCTTGACGCTCAGGGCGTATTCGAAGCAGCTTCTGGCAAAATTCTCGATGGACTGGTCCGTGTTGTGAATTCCCTGGATGATTCCGGGTCCTGTGAATTCGTGGATCGTCTTGCGGATCTCCTCACCGTTTTCACCCTTAAAGACAAGCTCGGCTGTGCCCGCGCCGGGCACTCTGATCTCCGAGTTCTTGTAGACGTCGCCATACGCGTGACGGGCCATTGTGATGGGCTTCTTCCATGTCCGCACATAGGGATCGATACCCTTTACCAGGATCGGAGCTCTGAACACAGTTCCGTCGAGCATCGCGCGGATCGTCCCATTGGGGCTCTTATACATTTTCTTCAGATGATATTCCTCAACGCGCGCGGCGTTTGGCGTGATCGTAGCGCATTTTACCGCGACTCCGTATTTTTTAGTTGCCTCTGCGGAATCGATCGTAATCTGATCGTCAGTCTCATCTCTCTTCTTAAGTCCCAGGTCATAGTATTCCGTTTTGAGATCAATGAAGGGGAGAAGGAGGTCATCCTTGATCATCTTCCAGATGATCCTTGTCATCTCATCTCCGTCCATTTCCACCAAAGGGGTCGTCATCTGAATCTTCTGCATTATCTGCTCCTTCCCGGATGGATCATTCCTCCGATTTTTTGTAAATATCATACAGGCGGTTCTTGACCATATTCTCGTAAGCATTTTTCATATGCTCACTGGCAAGACGCTCTGCCAGATCCGCTTTTCCTGCCCGGATCGCCTCCATGATCGCGCGGTGCTCTTTGTTGGAGGCCGTGCTTCTCTCTATTGTCGAAAGGGTCTTTCTGCGGATCCTCATCACATATGAGTGATAATCGATCAGCTGGTGTTCCAGCATCTTGGATCCACAGGCGTCATAGAGAATGTGGTGGAACTGGTTGTCCAGCTCGGCCATCTGTTCCATATGCCCTTTTCCCGCATGGAATTCGGCCAGATAGACATTCTCTTCCATGGCTTCCAACTGTTCCGGCGTGATCCTCTCTGTTGCCCAGCGGGCGCACAGCCCTTCCAGCAGCGCCCGGATCGCGTAAATATCGCGCACGTCATTCTCCTGGATTCCTGTAACAAAGGCTCCCCTGTTGGGGATGATCTGTACCAGGCCTTCCAGTTCCAGCTGCCTGAGCGCCTCTCTTACTGGTGTTCTGGACACCCCAAGCTCCTTGCCGATCCGTATCTCCTTGAGCTCTTCATGTTCCTTATATCTTCCGTTCAAAATATCGTTGCGAATCTTGTGGAACACCCTTCCCCTAAGAGAATACTTGTCGGAGACTTCTTTATTAAAGTCATACTCGCTGTTCATTTCATCTCCATTCTGCGGGCCCCATCCCGCATATTACCCCATAAATCTTCGCCACCTCATGATGGCGGCAACGTCTTGCATAATTGTATACATTAAATGCAATTATGTCAATTGAAGCGGCTGTGAATCATGAGTTTTTATCCGCTCATTTCTTCACAGCCGCATTAAAGTTCAATATTTTATTTTACTACGATGTTGATGATCTTACCGGGTACGTAGATCTCCTTGACGATCTTCTTGCCTTCGATGAAGGACGCCACTCTCTCATTGGCCTTAGCCGCTGCAATCGCGGTATCCTTGTCGCAGCCCGCGGGGATGGTAACAGCCGCGCGGACCTTACCGTTGACCTGAACGCCGACCTCGATCGTCGCGTCTACGGTCTTGGACTCATCGAACTCGGGCCACTCGGAAACGGTGATGAAGCCCTCTCCGCCGATCAGCTCGTAAATCTCTTCCGCAATGTGAGGAGCGAAAGGAGAAAGGAGCTTCAAGAAGATCACCAGGTCTTCCCTGGAGATGCTGCCCTCTTTGTAGATCTCATTGATCAGGGTCATCAGAGCCGCGATAGCGGTGTTGAACTTCTGTGCCTCGATATCGTCCGTGACCTTCTTGATGGTCTTGTGCAGAAGAGTCTCGTAAGAAACCTTCTTCTTCTCATCCGTGAGCAGGTCTGTCAGGCCGGCTACACGCTCGAGGAATCTCCTGCAGCCCTTTACGGAACTGTCATTCCAAGGAGCCGCGCTGCCGTAATCGCCCATGAACAGGACGTATACTCTGAGAGTATCAGCGCCGTACTGCTTGACAATGTCCAGCGGATCGACGACGTTTCCTCTGGATTTGCTCATCTTCTCACCGTCCGAGCCCAGGATCATTCCCTGCGCAGATCGTTTCGAATAAGGCTCGGGAGTATTTACCTCGCCGATGTCATAAAGGAAACGGTGCCAGAATCTGGAGTAGATCAGGTGCCTGGTGACATGTTCCATGCCGCCGTTGTACCAGTCTACGGGCATCCAGTATTTAAGTTTATCCATATCCGCAAATGCCTTGTCGTTGTGGGGATCGCAATAGCGGAGGAAATACCAGGAACTTCCTGCCCACTGAGGCATTGTGTCGGTCTCTCTCTGCGCCGGTCCGCCGCACTTAGGGCATGTGCAGTTGACAAATTCCGGAATCTTGGCAAGAGGGGACTTGCCGTCTTCACCGGGTTCAAAGTCCTTAACTTCGGGAAGTCTGAGCGGGAGCTCTTCGTAAGGAACACCTACAACGCCGCACTTAGGGCAATGGATCAGTGGAATAGGCTCTCCCCAGTATCTCTGGCGGTTGAAAGCCCAGTCCTTCATCTTGAACTGCACGCCGGCGTGTCCGATACCCTTTTCCTCAAGGATTCCGATCATCTTTGCAATGGAATCCTTCTTGTTGGTAAGGCCGTTGAGATAATCGGAGTTCACCATCTCTCCGTCGCCGGTATAAGCTTCCTTGGAGATATCGCCGCCCTTTATGACCTCGATGATCGGAATATTAAATGCATGGGCGAAATCCCAGTCTCTCTGGTCATGGGCGGGAACTGCCATGATCGCGCCTGTGCCGTATCCCATCATTACATAGTCTGCAATGAAGATCGGGATCTTCTTGCCGTTGACGGGGTTGACCGCCTCGAGGCCATCGATCCCCAGACCGGTCTTATCCTTGACCAGCTGTGTTCTCTCGAACTCGGTCTTCTTGGCGCACTCGTCTCTGTACGCGTTAATGGCGTCCATATTGGTGATGCGGTCCTGATATTTGTCGATCATGGGGTGCTCGGGAGCCATGACCATGAAAGTGACGCCGAACAACGTGTCGGGGCGGGTAGTATAGATCTCAAGCTTCTCGTCTACGCCGTCGATCGTGAAATCAACGAAAGCACCGGTGGATTTGCCGATCCAGTTGACCTGCTGCTGTTTGATGGCCTCGGGATACTCCACTGTTTCAAGGCCATTCAGGAGCTTGTCCGCGTATTCGGTGATCTTAAGATACCAGACGTCCTTGGGAAGCTGGATGACGTCGGTGTGGCAGATATCACACTTGCCGCCCTGGCTGTCCTCATTGGAGAGAACGACCTTGCAGTGAGGGCAGTAATTGACCAGCGTCTTATCCCTGAAGACCAGACCGTGATCGAACAGTTTGAGGAAGATCCACTGCGTCCATCTGTAATAGTCATCCTTGGAAGTATCCACTGTCCTGGACCAGTCAAAAGAGAAGCCGACGCTTCTGAGCTGATTTGAGAACTTCTCGATATTGGCGTCCGTGATCACTCTGGGATGCGTATTTGTCTTTATTGCATAGTTCTCCGTGGGAAGGCCGAAAGCATCGTAGCCGATCGGAAACAGAACATTGTAGCCCTGCATCCTGCGCTTTCTGGAAAGGACTTCCATGCTGCTGTATGCCTTGATATGGCCGACGTGCATGCCGGCTCCCCTGGGATAGGGGAATTCCACAAGGCCATAGAACTTCGGCTTATCGCTGAAATCCTTCGCCTCAAAGAGCTTCGCGTCTTCCCATTTTTTCTGCCATTTGGGTTCAATTTTCTTAAAAACGTATTTCATGAAACAGCTCCTTTACAATGATACAAGATGTTATGCCGCGCTCAGCGGGATAACATCTTGTTCATTCTAATCCCCATAATACAGCTTTGTCAAACCTGATGCTTTATTATCCGGCATTTTATACTATGAATATAAAAACTCCGCGGATAATTTCGCGCCGCTGACCCTTTACCTCTCTCTGACCAGTCCGCTTCTGTAGGCTTTCAATAGTTCCTTCAGATCCTTGATCCTCTCGCGGATGATCACGCCCTGGTCGGTGTCGGCGATCATGATGCGGTCCTCTTCCTCTTCCACGATCTCTGTATCCGAATGGATATCCACATTCTCTTCCAGCGCTTTTTTGAGGCTCTCGAAAGGCTGATGAGTTTTGAGCTTCATGCCGTGTGAATTGAAGATCAGCGTGTATCCGGCAATTCCGGTCGCCTTCTGGTAAGCCTTGCAGAAACCTCCGTCTATGACATAGAGCTTTCCGTCCGCGCGGATCGGGGACTCCCCCTTCTTTACGTTGACCGGCGTGTGTCCGTTAATGATATGGCTCCGGTCAGAATACAGGCCGAACTCGTGCAATATCATCTTTGCTGTGCGTTTCTCTCTGTTGTAGACGTAATAGGAATTGCGCGGCTCCTTCCACGTGCTCTTATCTTCAAGATAGGTCCTCTCAAAAGTCTTGATCACTCTGCCGAACAGCGGTGAGTCATACCCGCACCAAAGATACCATAGAAAGTCTACGCTGCTCTGATCCGGGGCGCTCCACGCCCTTCTGACTTCCTGGTCCACCTTGTCCAGGAACGCTCTTCCCTGCACCGGCTCTCCCCAGAAATCGACGCGTGCAAAATTACCGTCCTCATCGAGCGGGATGCATCCGTGATAGAGGAGATTCTCATTGACGCACTTGTACATGGAGCCGTGGGAATACAGGAAATCCACATGCTGGCGCAGACGGACAGAGTGCGTAAACGCATGTTTCAGGTCTCTGACCACAATTTCTTCTTCGGGACTGAGCCTAAAGGGATCATTCCTGTCAATCGTAGGAAAGTCGTGGGTTTTCAGCGGATGGACAATACCGTCGAGTTTAATGGAGTAATTGTCCCAGTCCACCTGTCCCAACAGCATGCGGTCTTCCATTTTATACTCCGGATGCCTTCGGATCAGCTGGCCTTCCAGTTTGAAGATCAGCACCGAGATCGCCTTCTTGAGGGGATCCATTCCCTCCTCGGGGGTGTAAGTCTTTTCAGCGAACAGCACCAGATTTCTCATGCTGATGCCGTATCCGTTTTCCAGCACCTCATAATTTCCGTACTTGACATTGTTGTTGATACAGACAAAAATGCTGGCCGGATTTCCTGCTGCGGCCCCCATCCACAGGATATCGTGATTGCCCCACTGTATATCAAGCTCGTTTTCATAATTCATTAAAAGATCCATGATTCTGTCCGCATGCTCTCCGCGGTCGAAAATATCGCCGAGAATGTGCAGGCGGTCCACGATCAGTCTCTTTGACAGAGTACAGAGCGCCACAATAAAATCGTCCGCGCTCTTAGTGTCCATAATAGAATCGAGGATCTTAGAATGATACAGCGCGCGGTTGTTGTCTTCGTCCTTCTGTGCATGCAGCAATTCATCGATGATAAAGGCAAATTCCCTCGGCATAGCCTTGCGCACTTTGGAGCGGGTATACTTGGAAGACGCGTAGCGGGTAAGTTCGATCAGTCTCTCCAGCATCTGTTTATACAGAAGACGGGGAATCTCTCCTCCCTGTTTCATCCTCTCCAGTTCCTCCTGCGGATAGTAGATCAATGTGCAGAGCTGTGCCTGCTCGGCAGGTGTCAGCGTGTCTCCGAAAAGAAGCGCTACTTTCTCCTTGATCACGCCCGCACAATTATTGAGAATATGTTTAAACGCTTCATATTCCCCGTGCAGGTCGCTCATATAATGTTCCGTTCCCTTTGGAAGGTTCAGGATCGCCTGCAGATTAATGATCTCCGCGAAGGCAGCCCTGCGATTTGGAAACTCCCTGGCAAGCAGTTCCAGAATCTTTCTTTTTTCTAAAGTCAACTCCATAATTCATCCCCTTTTTGTTTATCCCTGAACTTCACATCTTCCGACCTGTCATATCTTGATAGATGATTTCAGTATACAGGATTTTGACAGGTAAAAAGCTAAAAAGACCCTAAACCGGGAACGCATTATGAAATGATTCGTTCATTTGACGGCTTATCGCACAAAAAAAGAGGCTGTCACATTGCTGTGACAGCCTCTCATCATACATATTCTACCGGACTCATATCCTGCATAGGCGAAAGACTCTCCACCCGATTCAGAAGGATCAGTCTTCTGTGCCCTCTTCAAGCTGCTTCGCTCTGGCTTCGACTTCCTTAGCCTGAATATCAGCAGGAGCCTGCTCATATCTGCAGAATTCATAAGCGTAGTCGCCGCGTCCGCCGGTCATGGAGCGAAGGACTGTGCAGTAGTCGAACAGTTCGGACTGAGGAACTTCCGCCTCAACGACCTGCTTTCCGCCGCCGATGGGGTTCATTCCGAGCACTCTGCCGCGTCTCTTGTTCAGGTCGCCCATAACGTCTCCGGTGTATGCATCCGGAATTGTGACCTTAAGGCTTACGATGGGCTCAAGCAGAACAGGGCCTGCTTCCATGAAGCCCTTCTTGAAGGCCTGGATCGAAGCGGTCTTGAACGCCATTTCCGAGGAGTCTACCGGATGGTAGGATCCATCGTACAGTACGCAGTTGACGCCGACAACGGGATAACCGGCAAGCGGTCCTCTCTGTACGGACTCGATGATACCCTTTTCAACTGCAGGGAAGTAGTTCTTGGGAACGCTGCCGCCCACGACTTCATCGCTGAACTCATAAGCCTTGGTCTGGTCGCCGAGAGGGCTGTATCTCATCTTGACGTGACCGTACTGGCCGTGTCCGCCGGACTGCTTCTTGTACTTGTACTCTACGTCGGAGGTCTTGCGGATAGTCTCTCTGTAAGCTACCTTCGGAGCCATCGTATCGATCTCGACCTTGTACTCGTTCTTGAGCATGCTCTTGACAACTTCAAGCTGCATGTCGCCGATACCGTACATAAGAGTCTGCTTGTTGGCGGCGTCGTTCTCCATTCTGAAAGTAGGATCTTCAGAGGAGATCTTGGCCATAGCCTGCGCGATCTTATCTACGTCGTTCTTGTTCTTAGCCTTATATCTGATATAGGTATAAGGAGTTGAGATCTCAGTCTTGCCGTACTGGATCGGAACAGCCTTTGTGGAAAGGGAATCGCCGGTCTTAGCATCGCCGAGCTTAGCAACTGCGCCGAGGTCGCCTGCGTGAAGCTCAGGAACTTCGGTAGTCTTGTTGCCCTGCATGATGTAGAGCTTGCCGATCCTCATTTCAGTCTCAAGATTTGTGTCATAGACAGTATCATCTGTCTTAAAGACGCCGGAACGGATCTTGATCAGGGAATATCTTCCGATGAAAGGATCCACGATGGTCTTGAAGATGTATGCGCTCTTAGACTTGGAGAAATCGAAGTTGGCCTCAAAGATCTCATTGGTCTTGAGATTGATGCCGCTCACCTTGCGGTGCTCGGGGCTGGGCATGTACTTGACGATATCATCCAGCAGTGTGAAGACGCCGCGGCAGATGGTGCTTGCGCCCATCTCTACGGGAACGATGGAGCCGTCCAGGACCTGGGATCTCACGGCTGACCTGATCTCTGCCTCTGAGAATACGTCGCCTTCAAAATAGCGCTCCATGAACTCTTCACTTGTCTCTGCTACTGTCTCCATCAGAGTGTCGCGGTAATTCTCAAGGTACTCCTGGCTGTAATCCGGCACTGCGCACTCTACAGCATCCTTGCCTTTCCACTCAAACGCCTTCTCGGCGATGACATTGACATATCCCGCAAACTTCTCGTTCACACGGAAGGGGAAGTTGAAGGGAGCGATCTTCTTTCCGTACATCTCGGAAAGCTGCTCTACCACTGAACGATAGGAAACATTATCGATATCCATATCAGTAACAAAGAACATTCTGGGGATGTTGTATTTCTCGCACAGATCCCATGCTCTCTCAGTGCCTACCTCGACACCGGCCTTACCGGAGATGACGATGATGGCTGCATCGGCAACACTGATCGCTTCCTCGACTTCACCTACGAAGTCAAAGTATCCGGGAGTGTCCAGAATATTGATCTTGCAGTCCTGCCACTCGATGGGGATAAGAGAAGTCTTAATAGAGAAACCTCTCTTCTGCTCTTCCTTAGTAAAATCGCTGACAGTGTTTCCGTCCTCGACTTTGCCGACTCTTGAAGTAACACCTGCGAGGTAGCACATTGCCTCCGCCAGTGTTGTCTTTCCTGCACCACCGTGACCCAGAAGAACGATATTCCTGATCTTATCGGTTGTATAAACTTTCATTTCCAGACCTCCACTATACCAAAATTTAGAACATTTGCAGTCCGTACCGATGACGTCTACAAACAGTCTTGTATATTTTAGCAATTCTTCCCTCCGTTTACAAGAAGTATATTAGGAAGTTTGCGCAGAGAATGGCTGTCTGAAAGGTCATTTCTGCAGATTATTTTTAAAAAAGAGCCCTTCGCCAAAGCATATTGACTTCAGCGCGTTGAAGTAATATAGTATAGGTCAGCACGGACCTCTGCGAACGGATCCGTTAATCACAGACAAAGATAAAGGATAATAGTCTTATGAAAGAAATGATCGCATCGGCAGACAGAAATACATTCGGCTTTGTTGGCCTTGGCCTGATCGGGGGTTCCATCGCGAGGGCTGTCCGGAAATACATACCCGGAGCGCGGATCACGGCATATACCCCTCATCCCGAAACCGTACAGGAGGCCATAGACGACGGCGTTGTAAATGAGTATGTCCCCGAAGTCGGCGAGGGATTCGGCGGCTGCGACGTCATCTTTCTCTGCGCTCCCGTCGAACACAACGCATTAAATCTTCACATGCTCAGACCTTTTATCAAGCCGGGCATGATCCTCACCGATGTGGGCAGTACCAAATCAGATATTCACCGAGCCGTGCGGGAGGCGGGACTGGAGAGCTTTTTTATCGGCGGGCATCCCATGGCAGGAAGCGAGCGCATCGGATACAGGAACTCCAAGTCAGGCCTTCTGGAAAACGCGTACTACATCCTCACGCCCGAACCTGAAGTCGATGTAGAGGATGTGGAGTGGATGTTCCAATTCGTCGAGACTATAAGAGCTCTTCCGATGATCGTCTCCTGTGAGCGCCACGATTACGCGGTGGCGGCTATCAGCCATGTTCCGCACGTCATCTCGGCAAGCCTGGTCAACCTGGTAAAAGAGAGCGACGACGAGAACCAGTTCATGAAGACCATCGCCGCGGGCGGTTTCAAGGACATCACCAGGATTTCCTCTTCCTCCCCCGTCATGTGGGAGCAGATCTGCATGACCAATACGGACAATATCAGGGAGCTTTTAGACAAATACATTAGCGACCTCATGCAGTTCAGAAAGTCCCTGGACCAGAGGGACAACCGGTCGATCAATCAGTTTTTTGACAGCGCCAGACAGTACCGCGAGAGCTTTGCGGACATCTCAAGCGGCCCGATCAAGAAAACTTATATCATGCACGTGGACATCGAGGACCGTCCCGGTGTTCTGGCCGAGGTCGTCATGTATCTGGCGATCGCAGGGATCAATATCAAGAACATCGGCATTACCCACAACCGCGAATACCAGCAAGGTGTTCTGAGAGTTGAGTGCCACTCTTCTGACGGACTGCAAAAGGCGCGAGATCTTCTGGCAAGCCGCAATTATTCTGTATATTGACAGCCGGCAGCGCCTTCGATCAGGCAGCTCGCAAAGCGAGCCGCAGCGATGCCTTCAATGAGGCAGAGATTTTTTTGATGAGGTTACTGAACAGATGAGAACTATTAGCAGCAGGTCCAAGCCGCTTCGCGGCGAGATCTCCGTGCCGGGAGACAAATCCATCTCTCACAGAGCGGTCATGCTGGGCTCCATTGCCAAAGGAAAGACCGAGATCACGGGATTCCTCTCCGGGGCAGACTGTCTCTCCACAGTCGACTGTTTCCGCAGACTCGGTGTGGATATCTCTGTCCGCGAGGGTGAAGGGCAGGTGACAGTCTGCGGCAGAGGCCTCCGAGGCCTGAACCCTGCGTCTGATCCTGTCAGCCTTTATACCGGGAACAGCGGGACAACGACCCGCATCATCTCAGGGATCCTGGCTCCCCAGCCTTTCTCCTCCCTGATCAGCGGAGATGAGTCCGTCTCGACAAGACCTATGAGGCGCATTATGCAGCCCCTCTCCCAAATGGGGGCGCATATTGAGAGTGTCAAAGGCAACGACTGCGCGCCGCTCAGGATTGAAGGCCGCAGCCTCCACGGCATCACTTATCACAGTCCTGTTGCTTCTGCGCAGGTGAAGTCTTCCATCCTATGCGCCGGCCTGTACGCGGACGGTGTCACAGAGGTCATTGAGCCCTCCCTTTCAAGAGATCATACTGAGAGAATGCTCCGCGCCTTCGGTGCTGACGTCGAATCCTTTGAGGGAAATGACGGATGGCATGCCCGCACCCGGACCTGTACGGAGCTGAACGCCCGCAGTATCCATATCCCCGGCGATATCTCATCGGCAGCATATTTCATTGCCGCCGCTTCTCTGGTCCCCGGATCAGAAGTCCTGATCCGGAATGTCGGGATCAATCCCACGAGAGCCGGAATGATCGAAGTCGCCACTGCGATGGGCGCTGATATCACCCTGCTGGGAATCCGGCAGGACGCAGAACCCGCTGCTGATCTTCTTGTGAGATACGCGCCCCTTCACGGCGTCACGATCGGGGGATCTATAATTCCCTCGCTGATCGATGAGATCCCGATACTCGCTGTCATGGCGGCAGCGGCAGACGGAACGACTTATATCAAAGATGCAGCTGAACTCAAAGTCAAAGAAACTGACAGGATCGATACCATCACCAAGGGACTGGATGCTATAGGCTGTCCGGTGTTTGCGCAGAATGACGGGATGATCATCGAGGGAAACAGCGCCGGCAGCGCTTTCCCTCTGATCGGTGCCGGAATCAGGACCTATGGCGACCACCGCATCGCAATGGCATTCTCCATTGCGGGACTCATAGCCGGCGGTGAGACCGTGATCGACAACGAGCGCTGCGTCGATGTCAGTTATCCCGGATTCTTTGCTGATCTTGAATCCCTTTGAATATGTTCACGAAAAGGCTCGCATAGCAATGCGAGCCTTTATCATTTCTTAACACTTGAGCAAGCGAGCTTTATTTCACAGCCCCGCAGGTGCTGCACCTGTAACCGGTGACGACCGTTTCGTCCCATGCTTCACTGTCAACGATCCACTGATTTTCAAATACCGGTTCCTCGTGGGAGCTTTCCGGATGGCGGATGACGTCCGTAACGACTTCCTGTACACTGTAACTCGCGTCTATATATCCCAGCTGCGGATCATAGTGGCTGTCCATATGGCTGCCTATCTCATCTACAGAATCCGCCTCGTACCCGCAGGCGCTGCAGACGCATTTCATCTGATAGACAGGTTCTTCATAGGCTTCTTCATCAACTACGGTCCTTGTTCCCGTTTTGACTTCTTCAAAATGCCCTGTTTCATCGTGATGGATTATTTCCGTCTGTTCCACCCAGTCGTGTACATGAGAGTTTTCATGTTCTTCCTCTTCCGGGTCATCTCCGCTCTCTTCGAAGGCGTCGTCTTCCTCCTTTTCTTCGCGATCATCATTTTCACTGTCTTCAGATTCCCATATCTGTTCCTGTGAATTCTCCTGCTTCTCCATATGATCATCCGGAATGGACTGCTGCGCCTCATCTTCTTCTTTCTCATCCTCATCCGCTGTTGTGTTTTTCCCGGTCACTGCTCTTGCTGCTGTATCCGCAGCAGTTTTTCCGGCTTTCTCAAGTATTTCTTCACCTGCTGTACGTTCGCTGCCGTTCTGTCCCTTCCCCTCAGCCCTTGAACTGCCTTTATTATCAGGCACAGCTCCGGCAGTTGTTTCATCCGCGGCAGAAACCTCTCTTTCAGCAGTCTTTTTAGTTGAAACACAAGCTGTACAAAAGACAAGAGATATAGTCAGGGCAAGAATTGCCGTAAATGCCGCTTTGTTCATAATCTGCCTGTGATCACTCATCTGATCTCCTCTTCCTGAATATAAGGGCGCCGGCTGTTCCTGCAGCTGCAGCAGCAAGCAGCAAGATCCAGATACCTGCCGTATTCCGGTCTCCGGTTCCGGGGCTGCCGGGCGGAGTCTGCCGCTTCACGGTCTGCGCTTTGTCCATGAGGTCTCTGTGGGAGCCGACCTCATACGCCTCACCGCTGTCACTTCTGATCTCATAAAGTGTCTCGAAGGCAACATATTCTCCGTCCCTGAGCTGAGAGGAGTCAAAGCTGAACAGGACTTCCACAGATCCGTCAGGTTCTTCAGCCAAAAACTCTGCTTCGCCGGTGATCTCTTTTCCGTCTGCGGCAGCAGGCCTGCCTGTAGATTTGTCCATCAGAATGCCGGTCACGCGATATTTTGCCCCCACTGAAAGGTTTTCATACTGAACGCTGTCCGCGATCTCCACAGTTCCCTTGTGGTCGAACCGGTGGTCTGAGTCTTTTTTGTCAGCAGCCGTCGTGCGGATCCGCGGGAAATGTACAGTCTGATTCTCATCCTCTATGTTCTCGTGGACCACTACGTCCGTCCTGGTCTGCAGCTGCGGATTAATGAACTGCAGGGTCTCGAAGACTACTGCGCTCCTGCCGGAAAGATCATCGGAATTGATGATAAAAAAGATATCTTCAAACCCGTCTTCCGAATCGGGGGTGAACTGCCACTCTTTTACTTCATTTCCTTCTTTGTCGACCATCACGGATGGGATCTCGCCTGCGCCTTTACTTCCGTCCGGTACCGCCATGACCTTTCCGCGTATCACGTATTCCTTTCCGGGCAGCAAGTTCTCATAATGAAATCTGTCCCTGATCGTGACGTCTCCGCCGGCCTCCATTGTGCGGCCTTCCGACTGCGGATTGACGGCTTCTGTATATCCGTCCGGATGGTGCACTGTCTGGGCTTCGTCATCGATGTTCTCATGTACGATCACCTCCGCGCCGTTATGGTAAACACGCTCGAACACAACAGCATCCTCACCCGCAAGCTCGCTCGCGTCATATACGAATGTGATCTCAAGAGCGCCGTCCCTGCTGCCGGGAGTAAATGTGACCGTATTATTTTCCACAGAGATCGTCCCTGACGGCTGTTCCTCGCTTACTTCTTCTTCGGAGGACTTAAAGGAAGCATCGATCATGGTCGAGGGGATCTCTTCGCCGGAACTCTTCTTCATCACACGTCCCGCAGCTGTATATTCCTTGCCCGGGATCAGATTTCTGTACACCAGCGTATCCATGATCCTGACCTCTTCATCCGGGTACGCGATGCGGTCTCCGGTCTCAAGGTCTTTCACTGTAGTTGCGCCGTCCGGTATGTACACTGTCTGCGATCCGTCGAGGACTTCGTGTACGATCACCGGCTCACCATCCAAAGTCACTTTCTCATATACTGTCACGTCCCTGTTTGCAAGTGTTGAAGCATCTATTGAAAAATAGAGATCGAGTGTGCCGTTTTTAGAAGAAGGGACAAATTCGACGCATCCTTTCTCCTGCGGCACTCCGTTTTCGTCCGTCATCGCGGAAGGTATCTCTTCGAGGATCGCTTCACCATTTTCGTTATAGCCTGTGGCTGCCATCACTTTGCCGGTAAACCTGTAAGTCTCACCGGGCAGCAGGTTCTCGTATCGGAATTCATCCTTAAATACCCGGTTCCCTGCCGCAAGCGAATTCTTGATCCCTGTCTCCAGGTCTGCCGCGTTCGTCTCCCCTCTCGGGATGTGATCTGTCTGTTTTTCATCACTGATATCCCGATGCACAGCGATATCTATGCCTTTATATCGGACGGTCTCTCCAATGACCAGGTCCTCTCCGGCAAGCTCCGAAGCATCCGCCTCAAAGCTGACCAGGATCTCCCCGCTCACCTCATCTCCCTCTTTTCCGGCCGGCGTAAAGGTAACTTTTTCAGCGTCGAACGATATATCTCCTTCTCCTTCCGCACCGATGATCTTCGAAGGCACTGTCTGTGCCTGGTCAAAATCCGGCCCTTCGCTCTTTATTTTGACTTCTCCCGAGATCTCATAGGTCTTTCCTGCGATCAGGCCTTTATAAGTGATCCTGTCGACGATCACCCTGTCCCTGTCAGCCAGTGTGTTCTTCTTTCCCGTATCCCTGTCGCATGCGTCAGTACTGACCTCGGGAACATATACCGTCTGCTGCGGGTCACTGACGTCCTTGTGGGACGCTATAAGGCTCTCCCCCAGATATACTTCTTCAAAGACAACGATTCCGCTCTCATGGAGCTGCTGCGTATTGACGGCAAATGTCAATTCAGTTTCCCCATCCGCCTCCCGGGGAGTGAACTTCTTTTCTGCCGTCACTTCTTTGCCGTCCAGAGTCAATGCAGTGCTGTCAGATTTTCTCATAAGAACTCCCCTGAGAGTATATTCCTCCCCCGGAATAAGATTCTTATAAGTGACCTTGTCCGTGATCCGCGCGTTTTCTGTCCGCCCCAGCTGGCGATCCCCTGTTTCCGGGTTTTCCGCTTCTGTAGCGATCCCGGGGAAGTGGATCGTCTGCGACTTATCAGCTGGATCGGCGTGCTCAGCGATGACCTTTCCTTCGCGCTCGAGAGTTTCAAAAGCGACGGCGCTTCTTCCCTCCATGGAAATATCGGCGTCAAAAGTAAAGACCATCTTGACGGCCCCGTCGTCCGAATCCGCCTTGAATTTTTGCTGTGATGTTACTTCTCTGCCGTCTGCGTCGAGAATCGTCTTTCCTGTCTCTTTGTCGACCAGTCTCCCTTTCAGCAAGTACTCTTTACCTGCAAAGAGATTCCGATAAGACACAGTATCCTCGATCGTGACCCGCTCTCCGGCACATGCGATCCTTGTACCGGACGCGGCGTTGACCGCTGATGTCCCGATCACAGGCTCCAGAGGCGTATCCGCGACCTCAAAAGTATTTGACGTCGATCTCTTCCCCTGTATGTCGACCAACTCGGCTTTATACTCCGTTGTCCGTCTGATCTGACCTATATAAAGGTCATGGTTTCCGAACTTTCCGTCGTTCTTGTACCCTTTTGCCGGTTTAGTCTCTCTGATCGTCACAGTGCCGAGCGGCAGCGTGATCAGGCCGCCCACCTTATAGAAATTGTCTCCGCTCACAAAGTGTTTTTCATCCAGCGAAGCCCTGTAGAGCCCGTTCTCCGTCTTTTTCGTCTCGATCACCCAGGATCTGGATGCCTGCCGCGGGAGTGACGACGCGTCGTAATATCCGTTATAAAAACAGACCGTGAACTGCGCGCCCTCAAGGCTCCTGATATCAGTGCTGTCAGCCCCTTTACAGGTCTTATTGATCACTATTCCGGCCGGATCGTTGGCGGGCATATCCGAGACCGCGATTTCGACAGTTTTATTGTCTTCAACAGTAAATGAATACACTTTGTCAGACAGCAAATAGCCTTTTGCAGGTCTGGTCTCGATCAGGTAGTATTTACCCGGTGAGACCGATTTGGTCTTAGATTCCCCGTTCGAGTCAAATGCAAACAGAAGTCCTTCCACAATTCCCGCAGTGCCTCTTGACTTGGCGGCCGCCTCGGATGTATAGACCTGATATAAGGTCTGATCGAACGCATAGCAGCTGTTCCCGTTTGAAATAGATGTATCTGCAGAAGTTTTCCTGATCTTCATATAACCGGGGTGCTCGATCAGGGAATAGGATCCAAAACCAAAATCCTGCTTAGGATCACCGTCGTCTGTTAGTCCGTTATCTGACGTCACATATACGTAATAGTTGCCGGGGACCTGCAGGTCCTCAATCGCTTTTACGAATTTGTATACATGATCCTTAAGTTTGTTGGAAGCGTCCCGGAATCCTTCTCCGATTTCGGAATGTCTGGCCAGTCCAAGCCTCGCATAGATCTCTGAAGCCGCCACATGCGTGACAATGCGGAGCGCACTCGTGTCATCGGACCCGACCGCATTCTCGATAACACTCCTGCCGGGTCCGTCCGCTCCGTAATAGAGAGCCTTCACCATCATAGGCGCATCGATCTCATAGACTACTCCGGCAGAAACACCCTCCATATCCCAGCCGCTGTGAAGCGGATCAAGGCATACGCCGATCCCTGCTTTCCTGCTGCTCAGATACAGGTCATAGCTGATAGTGGTCCAGTCATTGCCGGCTCCGTCATAGCCTTTGTCGGCGTATTTATACACTCTCTGGTTCCTGTGCACGAGACTGATCTCGTCCGTGATATTCTTTCTGCTTCCCTTGCCGCCTTTGGTCCAGTCGGGCTCACTCGCGGCCGCCAGCAGTACATAGGGAGAAAAGCTGTTATTCATTATCTCGACCTTATCTCCGTCGACACTGCATGGAACACTCTTCATCTCCAAGACGCTGCCTTTTTCCGCATGATAGACGGTCATCTGTGAATCTTCTTCCACCGCGTTCTCGAACACGACATCCACCATTCCCGCAGGCTGTATCTCTTTGCCGCTTCGATCCGTAAACCGGATATCGATGACTGCCGCGGCTACCCCGCTGTCCGCCATTTCCTCCGCTTTTTTCATGTAGGGCTGTGCGGCAGGCCCGGATATCTCTTTCACTTCCGCTTTCGTTCCCTCAGGAAATACTCCGGCTTCAGCGCTGATCTTTACCACATATTTGCCGGCTTTTTCTTCAGCCGCAAAAGACGGCATCGTGTCAAAAGATACATTGACTGTTTTCTGCCCCTTCCCGATCACGATCTCCTGCTCGAACTCGGCCTGCGGCCTTTCGGGATCATATATCGTCTCTTCCTTACCTTCCCCGTCCCCGGTCACGGCAAAAGACTTCACCCGGCATCCTTTGTCAGCGGACGCCCTGATCGTGACAGTCTTTCCGTTCTCTTCTTCAGCGCTGAAGTCATATCGCGCGTCAGATGAACTGAAAGTCCTGCCTTCTTCATCTACAACTAAGACCGTGAGATCCCGCGCCTTCTTCATCGTATAGACCTTTTCCCCGTCATATATGGTAACGGTTCCCCCGCAGGAATCTATGTTGACGGCGATGCGCCCCGTTTCTGTTTTATTTCCGTCCGCATCTCTTGTTTCAGGAACTTCCGGTTCCTGCACCTGAGCTGATTCCATGTTTGTTGCCGCTGATCCTGATCCTTCAGCTGCGGTCTCCGGGCTCTGCTGTTCCTCCTGTATCGTTTCCGAAGACTGGGGGTCTTCCTGCGACGTTTCCGAAAGCTGTGAACCTTCCGGCACTGTTTCTGAAAGCTGTGATTCTTCCGGCACTGTTTCCGAAGGCTGCGGCTCTTCCCGCGCCGTTTCAGAAGACTGCCCGTCTTCTTTCGCCGGTAATTCCGCTTCTGTCTCTTCCTCTCGGGAGGCTGCGTCCGACGTACTGCCGTCACTTACGGGGTCAATACCTTCTTTTTCATTTTGCAGGGATTCTTCTTCCCTTACTGTCTCTTCCTCCGACAGCCCCTCAGCTGTCGTTTCCTGCGCGGGCGGATCCTGGTTCACCGATTCGGCAGCATTCGCGGCGCCTGTAAACGCGGAGCTGAACACCGTCACCGCAGTGAGTGCGGCGGCAAACAATCTGCATTTTAAGCTCATCTTCTCTATTCTCCTGTTCTTAGATGACTGTACCTGTGTGTGACTTTATTTAAACGGATAATGAGAGCGGCCTGCACTGCGGGATCCGCGCAGCGAGATACCTTACCCGGTGATGATAAGAGCTAAAAATAGATTTAATGGATTTATTGCGCAGACAAATGCGCGTGAAATGCGGTCTGCCCAGATACAGACCTCAGAATGTCCGGCGGCAGAAGAACAGTGCCCGATCCGGAATCGATATGGAGATTATAATTCGACATTTCATGACGCGGCAATTCTTTTTGCTTGATAAAACGCAAAAAACACAGCACATCGATCGATGTGCTGTGTTTTCGTTTGGTTTTCGTCAGATTTCTTAATTCATTTCGGTGGAAAAACCACCGAGAACGGATCAGCCTCCGAACAATGTATTGAGGATGCCTCTTCCGAGGGAAGATCCCAAATTGCCGCCGAGCGTCTTGCCGAACTTTCCGCCGATGGTTCCGCCCACCGTCTTGCCGACTTCGCGTCCGACTGTTCCGGCAACTGAACCGCCTATGGTCTTAGCGGCGCGCTTCTTGGCAGCTGCATTCTTCTCTGCTTCCCTGGCTGCAGCCTTGGCTTCCGCGGCCTGCTGTTTTGCCAGCTCCGCCTCTTCCTTCGCTTTCTGCTTAGCAGCTTCAAGTTCCTGTTTGGCCTTCGCCTCTTCAGCTTCCTTTTCCAGACCGATCCTCAGCAGGATCTCATAAGCGGATTCGGGGTCAACGCTCTCGGCGTACTTGCCGTACAGAATACTCTCTTTGATCTTCTGCTCTCTCTCAAAATCAGTGACCGCGCCCATGCGGCTCTGCGGAGGAAGGATCTTTACTTTCTGCGCGATCCCGGGGGTGCCGTCATCCTGAAGGAAGGATACCACTGCTTCTCCGGTCCCCAGTTCCAAAATAGTGTCAAAAGTGTTGAACTGCGGATTCACACGGAAAGAATCAGCGGCCGCGCGGACTGCTTTCTGGTCAGCCGGCGTATAGGCGTGCAGTGCGTGCTGGATCCTGTTGCCGAGCTGGGCGAGGACTCCATCCGGAATATCTCTGGGGTTCTGCGTGCAGAAATAGACGCCGACGCCCTTGGAGCGGATGAGTTTTACGACCTGCTCTATTTTCTCAAGAAGGCTCTTGGGAGCATCCTTGAACAGAAGATGAGCTTCATCGAAGAAGAATACCATCTTAGGTTTTGCGAGATCGCCTACCTCGGGGAGCATCTCAAAGAGTTCGGAGAGCATCCACAGCAGGAAAGTTGAATACAGCCTTCCGTTGTTGATCAGGCTCTCGCTGTCGAGGATATTGATCATTCCCTTGCCGCCGTCCTGAGCGATCCAGTCACGGATATTGAGACCGGGCTCGCCGAAGAACACTTCTCCGCCTTCGATCTCGAGAGCGACGACCGAGCGGAGGATAGCCGCGATGGAAGCCGGGCTCATCTTGCCGTATTCCGCCTCGAATTCCCTGCGGTTGTCATTCACATAATTGAGCATGGACTTCAGATCCTTGAGATCGATAAGAAGAAGTCCGTTATCATCAGCGATCTTGAATACGATAGACAGGATATTGGACTGGAGCTCATTGAGTTTGAGGATACGGGAGAGAAGGAGCGGTCCCATCTCCGAAACAGTGGTCCTGAGCTGAATGCCCTTTTCTCCGTAAATATCCCAGAAAGTGACCGGATATCCCTGATAGGAGAAACCATACTGGGCAAGCCCGAATCTCTCGATCCTGGCGCGCATGTCCTCAGTGTCGAGTCCTGCAGCCATCATTCCGGCAATATCGCCCTTTACGTCAGCCAGAAATACCGGAACACCCATGTCACTGAACGCCTCAGCCATAACTCTGAGCGTCACTGTTTTACCGGTACCCGTGGCGCCTGCGACCAGACCGTGTCTGTTTGCCTTGCCGGGCAGAAGGCAGATCTCTTCGCCCGCGTCGTTAAGTGCTAACCAAACTTTGCCATCCTTATACACTTTGTCACCCCCGTTATATAAAACGAAATGTACAGTTCCCGCACTTGCAGTGATCAGCAAACGCGGTTTTTCCCAAACTCATATATACTAAAGTATACACTAAAAACTCGCATCATTCAGCATTCTTATAATTATACCGGTTTTTCTTTTCTTTTTTGCGCTTCTTTTCTATCTCCGGATACCCTGTTCCCTCCATATCTTTTATCTCCTGCTCATAGGCCGGGATCAGTTCATTCCATGACCGGAAAGCAGGGTCGCCGCGGTGGTCAGGGAGATCACAATTACTGATCATGTACTGTGCCAGATAATCCGTCATTTTTGCGGAACCGAAAAGGTTCAGATGATCTCCTTCATCAAAAGTATCTTTCTCCCAGTCAATATGCAGATTATCCGTATCGCTGTTTCCGTCAAGAAAGGCGACTCCGTTTTCTTCGGCCAATTTCTCTATCCCTTTGTGCATCCTGATATTATAACTGACCGGAGACGGGACGCCGTAAAGGATCAGCTCTATTCCGTTATCGTCGCAGAGCTCTTTGATCTTACTGAAATAGTAGTATTGTTCACGGGCGAACACGTCGACGTGCGTATCGCTGTAATCATAGTATTCGCCTCCCGTGTAAGGCTTTACGATCTCGTTTACAGAAAAGCCCTTGAAGTATTTTCTTTGTATGTAGCCATCCGCGATATTCTTCCAAATATAGTGATATTTTATGTAGGCGGATCTGTATCTGATCGCTTCCGCGAGCCGTGAAATATACGCATCCAGGTTCTTATGATGTTTGGAAATATTGTTTGCTTCCCAGAGGACCACCTTGACCGGCTGGTCCTTGATCGCCCTTTGGATCGCGTAATAGGTTTCAACAGGCATCTGCATCTCACAGCCGATATTATAAGACGTGATCCCGTAATTCTTATACAAATACATTGGATCTACGCCGCAAATTCCGAGACTGTTTCCCACACAGATCACATCGATCTGTCCGGGCTGTTCAGCTTCGAACCCGGCCAACCTCGCATCTCTTTCGGAGATAAATCCTCTTGTATACCAAATCCCTCCGTCGAAGAAGAACCCCAGGATTACTGTAATGATGATCAAAATGGCTGTGAATCCCGTGATCTTAAGTAAACTTTTCATTTTATCCTTATGTTCCAATCTTTTGATGTTAGAGGCCGGACCGGACACGGCCGCCGATGTGAGTGATCTGAGCGGCAGAGACCATAAAATCGGAATCTTAAGAAAACTCCAGGCCAGCGTAAAACGGCGCAGACCCGGAGTCCGAATGCTTACAGTACAACAAAATCAATTTTGTTTCTTGTCTTTATTCTTGTCTTTATTCTTATTTTTATACTTCTCGTCCCACTCTTTATCTTTTTTCTCCTGCCAGATATCAGAAAAGCTCTTTCCGTCCATTTCTTTGACCAGTTCGTCATATTCGATCAATTCTTTGTCCCAGTCGCTGTAATTCGGGTCATTTCTGTGATCAGTCAGATTCGAATTCTCGCGGAAATAATTGCCGAAGTATGTCACTACTTTGATCGCTCCGCTCAAATTCATGTGGTCGCCTCCGTCGTTGGTATCCCATTCCCAATCGATCCCGATCTCATCCGCTTTCTGGTTCAGGTCTATGTACTTCACGCCTTTCTCCTCAGCGAACGTTTTGACCGCGTTTATCCTATCCCAGTTATAGTTGGAAGCCGACGGCATACTGTAAAGGATGATCTCAATCCCTCTCTCATTGCAGAACTCTTTGATCCTGTCAAAATAGAAACGGTTGAACGCAGAGATATCGACCCTTCCTTCTTTAAGATCCAGGTCCAGATACTCGTCTTCTCCCTCATATTCGCCCACATTTTCATTGATCGTGTATCCTCTGTGATAGATCATGATCCCTTCGCCCTCGATCGGAGCTTTCCAGATATTGTGATATTTAAGGAATGAAAATGTGTGATATAAGGGCTGTGAGAGGACCATCTGAAGGTCCTGGCCGGTTGCATAGCGGAACAGCAGGAGGGATTCGACCAGAAGATACTTCGGTTCCTGCTCTCTGCAGTCTTCTATAAGCGCGTAATAGGCTTCAGCCATACGAAGTCCGTCCGCCCCTATATTGAAAGACGTAAACCCTTGCTGTCTCCACAGCTCCATGGGAGTAAATCCCGCCGTACTGAGGCTGTCTCCGATGTTCATGATATCGATCGTGTGCGCGGGCTGCTCCATCATCTGTACCGTACGCGCATTTCTGTCCTGGATCAGTTTTTCATCAAACCATTTCGTCGGATTCATCAAAGCCGATGCCCCGACCAGAATGATCAGTAATATGACACCGAAAAGTGCCATTTTAATAATACCCTTTTTATTTGTCATATCAGAACTCCTGAAGCCTCTGACAACTATAGAGCTCCGCGAAGAGCTCTATAGCAAAAGGCAACCATATGATCAGAATCCGGCGTAGATCAGGTCAACAGGCTGATAACCGGTTCCGTACGCTCCGAATGTCAGGATCGCGAAAATAATGAGGTAATAGACGCCCCACTTGTATGGTGTGCGGGCGTTCAGGATATTTCCCCTCACGTCCACTCCGTGTTCTTTCATAAAGCCTACGATCCACACGATCACGCTTCCGACGCAGATCGCCCATACGTCTCCCGCTGTAATTACATCCGGGAAGAACTTCCAAATCGAACTGATGTGGAAATTCCCGAAGATACTGAAGAACATATGGAAGCCAGCTGACAGGTCCTTCGCGTTGAAGAACAGCTCGCCCGTGAAGATGATCACCCATGTCTTCAGGATCCTGACCACCTTGAGCCAGGTCGCGTTATAGTCCAGTCCCAGTCTCTCGTAATTCTTTTCCTTGAAGGGCTTGATCGCTTCTCCGAAGAACAGGATGACAAAATAGTACATTCCGTAGAACAGATACTTCCACCCCGCTCCATGCCATACTCCGGTCGCCAGCCATACCGGGAACAGCGCCATGGCGGACGTCCCTACCATCGCCCAGTACTTGCCGTACTTCTTTCTGGCTGTCTTGTTCCAGTTCTTGACCAGCGGTGATACCGTCACCGGGTAGAACACATAGTTTCTGAACCAGTTGCCCAGGCTCATGTGCCAGCGTCTCCAGAATTCCGCCGCGCTTTGAGCCGAGAATGGCTGGTTGAAGTTCTCCGGGATCGTCACGCCGAACATCTTGCCGCTTCCGATGACGATGTCAATACTTCCCGAAAACTCAAGATACAGCTGGATCGTATACGCGATCGCCGCGAGAATGATGAAACTCCCGTGGTATTCTTTGTAATTATTAAAAATATGATTCGTCAAAAGAGTCAGGCGGTCCGAAACGATCATCTTCTTGAACAGACCCCAGATGATCCGCAGAAAGCCCTCGTTCAGGTTCTCCATCTTCAGCGGCTCTCCGGCAAAGAGCGCCTCCGAAGTGTCGGGATATCTCGCGATCGGTCCTTCCATGATCTGCGGGAAAAAGCTCAGGAACAATGCCAGTTTCCCCAGGTGCTTCTCCGCAGGGTACCTCTCCCAGTAGACGTCAGCAATATAGCCCACTGCCTCCAGGGTATAAAATGAGATTCCCATCGGGAACATCACTTTTGCCATCGGAAGCTGCGTGCCGATCTTTCCCAGAAAAATATTGACATTCTGCGCCACAAAGTTGTAGTAGTTCACGTAAAACAGGATGCCGAGCAGAACAAAGACTCCCACCCTCAGGGCAAGCAGCCTCTTCTTCTGAAATTCCTTCTTTACTTCACTCTTCTGTTTGCGGTCCGTACATTCTTTCTGTTTCTCGCTGCACTCGTTCCCGATGCGGTCAAGCCATAACCCGATCCCGTAGGTGAACGCCGCCGTCGCCATCAGCAGCAGTACGAGATATTTGCTGAACGTTATATACAATGCATAGCTGGCGGCGAGCAGAACTCCCCACCTTGCTTTTCTCGGTACCAGCTGGTAGATGAGCAATACTGCAGGTAAAAATACCAGCAGGTACAGGTTGGTATGTATTGCCATTTACTCAGTTCTCCTGAAGCCTCTGGATCATCTCCCACATCGCTGCTGCTGAATTGAAGTTCTCGGGAGTCATCTCCGCTGCGTCTACTTCAATGTCAAAGTGTTCCTCGATCTCCGAGATGAGTGTTATGATTCCGAATGAATCCAGAATATGATCGTCGATCAGAGCAGTCTCTTTTTCATAATCTACAGAATCGTCAATGTCCTGCAGGATTTCCAGTAATTCTTCCATAGTTCCTCCTAATTTGTAATATTGAATGTGTCATGACTATCATAACGTATTTATTGAAAAACTGCCATATTAACTATTCAACATGGTCAATTTCAATGCTCGCCGAGCGAACCGCCGCGCCGGCCGATTCACTGATACATGGGTGCCATATTTAACGTATAGCTCTGGATCTGTGTTCTGGCGGGGATAAAACCGTCTTTCTCTCCGTACAGAACGACTGCGGGAAATTCATGGCTGAGGAACAGGGACATTCCCTCATAAAAACTGTAAGCTCCGGTCTTGAAGAACACAACGCGGTCTCCGAGACCGATCTTTGCGGGAAAGCTCCTGCAGAGAAGATCGTTCATCGTGCAGAGAGATCCGTATACCGACCAGTCTTTCTCTTTTCTGTCACCTTCCGGCTCAGCGGGGATCACAGCCATCTGCGGCCTGTACATGCCCTTGATCTGTCCGTCGTAGTTGATCTGGTGGATGCCGCCGTCGACAAGGCAGATCGCATTGCCGTTGTTCTCCTTGATGTCCAGAGCGGTAGTCACATAACAGCCGCACTCAGCCGCATAAGCCCTTCCCATCTCGATGGTCGTGATGCCCTTCCACTTCATATCCTGCACCATCTTCCGGAACAGTTCCAGATTCTCGGGATCCCGCAGATCCTCATCTTTCTTCTTCTGGTCCTCGAAATAGGATACGGCGAAACCGGTACCGTACTCAAGCTCGGGCACTTTGTAATCCGCCTCGGTAAGAAGCCTCTCGAAGAAAGTATCCAGCATAGCCAGTTCCTTCTCGTGGATCTTCAGCTTCTTCTTCTGTGTTCCGGAGAAGAAGTGGATCCCGGCGAACTCGATATGAGGGAAGCTGCTGCGGTTCGCGATCAGACCGCAGATCGTATCCTCGTCCATACCGAACTGGCTGCCGTTAGTAAGTCTGGGATAGACTCTGAGAGTTTTTCCATGTGCGTCCGCCCAATCTGAAAGCATCTGAAGCTGAAGGGGCGACTCCGCCGTGTATCTTGCGGTATCCTGTCCGTATTCGAGGATCTCCATGAGATCTTCACGAATCTTGAGGACTCCTGAGATATATAATTTCTCCGCCGGGATCTCCAGGTCTCTGCAGATCCTGAACTCGCCCATGGAGCAGACTTCGATCCGCTCCACCTGCCGTGACATCTCGAGTGTCAGGAAGGGGTTCGTCTTCATAGAATATGTGAGTCCGATCTCGCCCTTGAACGCGTCGCGAAAACGCTGTACGCGGTCCCTGATGCAGTCAAGGTCAAACAGATAGAGGGGAGTGCCGAACTTATCCGCCGCTTCTTTAATTCTGCTCAGTTCCATATATATATTCCTCTTCCCTTATTTGGAGGCAAGAAGTGAGCGGAAATACGCTCTGTCAATCTTGCCGTTTTTGTTGTAAGGCATATCGTCAACTCTGTTGATCCTGCCGGGCACCATGTAAGCCGGCACCTTCTCTTTGAGACGGATCCTGACTTCCTTGGGTTCGATGTCGCCCATGTACCAGCAGACGATCCTGTTCTTCTTCTCGTCGAATAGGCAGACCGCCCTGGCTACGCCGTCAAGCGCCATGAAATTGGTCTCGATCTCTTCGAGCTCGATCCTGTGGCCCATGTGCTTGATCTGGAAATCTCCCCTTCCGGCAAAATAGAGCTCGCCGTCACTGCCGTAAGCGGCAAGGTCGCCTGTCTTATAGACGCGCTGCGTTCTGCCGTCAAGATCGTACATAATGAACTGCTTGGCTGTCTGCTCGGGGTTATTGTAGTAGCAGATCGCAAGGGACTCGCCGGCGCAGCAGATCTCGCCGGAAACGCCGGGCTCAGTCACTATTTTGCCCTCGTCGTCCATGAGGAATACGGTCCTGCCGGGGAATGCTCCGCCGATCGGCAGCTTCTCTGTCTTCTCGAACTTTCTCTCGATCCTGTAATACGTGCAGTTGCAAGTGATCTCGGAGGGGCCGTAAAGGTTTACATATTCTGCATTCGGAAGTGCCTCCTGCCAGATCTGCAGGTGCTTGATCGGCATCACTTCGCCGCTGAACATGATGATCCTGACCTTCTCGGGAACCCTGTAGCGAAGGCCCTTGAGGCCGGAAACGATGCACAGGGCCGATACCGCCCATACCAGGACTGTAACATTCTTGTCACAGAGGTAGTCCAGGAGCCTCGGCGGCGTGCTGAAGAACTCTCTGGGAATGAGGACCACTTCCGCGCCCGTAAACATGCAGGAGTAGAGGTCCTTGACCGACACGTCGAAATCAAACGGCGCCTGGTTTCCCATGATATCCTCGCTGGTGATCCCGAAGATCTGCGTAAAGTGGCCGATGAAGTCGAGCACGGACTTGTGACCGACAATGATCCCCTTGGGGTTTCCGGTAGAGCCGGAAGTAAAGACGCCGTAAAGCGGATCCTCTCCTTTGATCTGAGGACGGATTTCGGCAAGCCTTGCAGCTGCTTCATCACTGAGCTCGTCGGCATTCTCGTACAGTTCTTCAAGTGAAAGAACTTTTCCGGAGTACCCGGAGGCAGCGAGCTGCTCTCTTCTGTCCTTGTCGACCACGACGATCTTGGATTCGAGTACATCCAGGATCTTCCTGACCCTTTCCGGGGGCTGCTCGGGGTTTACGCTGACGTAAAAGCCGCCGGCATAAACTACGCCGTACATGCAGCAAAGCGTCGCTGTGCTCTTCTCGGCAAAAATCGCCACCGGCTCTCCTTTGCTGATCTGAGCGCTGAGAGCACCGCCGATCCCTCTTGCCTTCGAAGCAAGCTCTTTATAAGTAAGGCATACCGATCCGTCATCGACGGCGGGGCGGCTGCCATATTCCTTTTCAGTAAGTTCAAGTCTGTCAAGAATTGTTTCCAAAAGCTGTACACTCCTTTCCTATGTTTTAACTCAGGCGGCAAGCCCCCACTGAGTTAAATGATGCACACGCGTGCGGAATGGAAGATGCTGCCTTTCAGGCAGCCCGCACGCGGCGCAGCGGCTCGCGTTGCGAGCCTTTACTGCTAATTGACTGAACCGCATCTAATCTACCATAATCTTAAAATCTCTTTTTTGCAATACTCTCTTACCAATTCTTTCCAAAAACTCGACAAATTCCATATGCTGCATTATACTGAAAATTCAGAAATCGACGATCCTGCCGGGCGGCTCTTGCTGTCCGCCGCGGATCTCCAATCATAAAGGAACAATACATGCAGCAGGAAAACGAAAGCTTACAATCTACAAAATACACCAAAACCGTCAGTTCGCTCCTGAAAATAATCATTTTCGGCCTTCTTCTTGCCCTGATTCTGGTCGGGGCGGGGATTCTCCTGAATCCGGCACAGTGGTTTCTGGACGGCAGGATCAAGGACCGGAATGCCCGGGACGCGGAGATCACCACGATCCCGAGGGACTGTATCGATATATATAACATAGGAAACAGTCTGGCTATGGTCGGCATCTCTCCCATGGACCTCTGGAAGGAAGAGGGATATACTTCCTTCAACCTGTGCAAGGGAGCGGCCAAGACCTCGGAAGCCTATTATCTGCTCAAACACGGGCTCAATTATCAGCATCCGGACCTGATCCTGATCGAATCGAACATGATGCTGCGAACAGATGACCCGATCTCGGATATGCAGACCGCTGTATCGGAATTCTTCCAGTATCACTTCCCTTTCTGCAGATATCACAACCTGTGGCAGGCCGTCGGATCCGAGCCGAGTATCCGTGAGTACTACATGGGATACCTGATCAGCGAACACGTTATGCCTTACACAGGGGACATTGATTATCTGAAGCCTACAGATGAGCGGAAGAAGATTGAATACCTTTCTACTTATTATATGGACAGGATCCTGAAACTTTGCAGGGAGAACAACATCGAGGTCATATTCTACAGCCTCTGCTCCCCCAAGTGTTACGACACCACAAGGCTCAATTCGATCAGCGATTACGCGCAGTCCCGCGGCCTGATCTATTTGGATCTCAACCAAAACTGGCGTGAGATCGGTATTGACTGGGAGCACGATACGCGCGATGAGGGAGACCATCTCAACGAATACGGAGTCGCCAAAGTAACTGACTATATAGGCAGCTATCTCAGGGAGAACTACGAGCTGACCGATCACAGAGGCGATCCCGCGTACAGCAGCTGGGACACACAGTACGAGGCTTATCTTGACACGCTGCGCAAGATGGAAGGTATGAGCTATTACATGCTCGAAGGCGACGAGATCTACGATTGACATACTGTATTGCAAAACGGGTGGTTCAGAACCACCCGTTTTTTTCGCATACTTTATAAATGCCGTCGTCTGTATTGGCCGGCGCAACCTCGTCCGCAGCTTCCTTCAGCGCAGGATGGCCGTTGCCCATAGCGACCTTATAGAATTCATCAGCAAACATGTCCAGATCATTGGTATCGTCTCCGAACACGACCACGTCTTCGGGCTTTCCCCCGACAAGCTCGAGCATCCTCAGGATACCTGCCTTCTTGCAGTCCTGCTGGATCAGCAGATACTCCGGTTCAAACCAAAGGCGTCCCAGCGGTTCCGAGGAAGGCAGCACAGTCAGAATTCTGTTCTCCTCAGTCTGCGGAACGGAGATATACATCTTGTAGATGATCCCCTTTTTCTCAGGCGTGTAGCCCGGATCGATCACATAAGTCGTCGGCTCTTTGCGGATTCCCGCCTGGTCGTAGAACCTGAAGTCCCTGGTCCTGACCAGTTCCGAATCCTCATCCGCAACGAGGACGCCGTACCCCTTTTCGATCGCCTCATAGTACAGCTTCAGGGCGTCCTCATAGACCAGCGGGCTGTTTTCCACCAGTACTCTGTCCACGACGATCGCCTTGCCGCCGTTGCACACCATATTGTCGAAGCCGTTCTCATCAAAGAATTTCCTCGCCTTGTAGTGCGCTCTGCCGGTATTGATCGCCACAAAGTGCCCCGCCTCTTTGAGTTTTTGCACCGCAAGTGCCGCTGACGGCACAATTATACCTGTGGCCCTGTCCGTCAGCGTGCCGTCGATATCAAAGAAAAAGTACTTTTTCTTCATACTCAGCCTCTCAGTTCTCTGAACTGTTCCTGAAGATCTCCATAGAACGCAGTATTACTGAATGTAGCAAAATAGTCCATCTCGGTCTCCGCCCTGCGGATCTCTTTTACGCCGCCGTCCTCCTGAAGAAGGAGCTCCGCGCTGCGCAGTCTTCCGTTGTAGTTGTACCCCATGGCAAAACCGTGCGCGCCCGCATCGTGGATGAAGAGATAGTCACCGATATCGATCTTGGGGAGCAGGCGGTCGACCGCGAACTTGTCGTTGTTCTCGCACAGGGAACCGGTCACATCGTACATGTGGTCCCTGAGCGCGTCTTCCTTGCCCAGTACCGTGATGTGGTGATAAGCGCCGTACATAGCGGGTCTCATCAGGTTCGCAGCGCAGGCGTCTACGCCAATATATTCCTTGTAGATATGCTTCTCATGAATAGCCTTGGTGACCAGCGCGCCGTAAGGGGCCAGCATGAAGCGGCCCATCTCGCAGTAGATCGCCACATCGCCCATTCCTTTGTCGCGCAGGACAGCGTCATAGACCTCTTTGACGCCTTCTCCGATCACAGCGATGTCGTTGGGCGTGTCGTAAGGCGAGTAAGCGATACCTACGCCGCCGGACAGGTTCACGAACGCGATGTGTACGTCAAATGTGCGGTGGATCTCCGCCACAAGCTCAAAGAGCTGCGCGGCCAGCATGGGATAGTATTCGTTGGTCACGGTATTGCTCGCCAGGAAGGCATGGATGCCGAAGTGCTTGACGCCCTTTTCTTTCAGGATCCTTACGCCCTCGAAGAGCTGCTGTTTGGTGAAGCCGTATTTGGAGTCACCCGGGTTGTCCATGATTCCGTTGGACATCCTGAAAACACCGCCCGGATTGTAGCGAAGGCTCATGGTCTCCGGGAACTTTCCGTCCAGGATCTTCTCAAGGAAGGGAATGTGCGTGATGTCATCGAGGTTGATGATCGCGCCGAGTTTTGCCGCATAGGCATACTCTTCTTCCGGCGTATCATTTGAGGAAAACATGATGTGCTTTCCGTCAGCGCCGACCGCCTTTGCCAGCATGAGCTCTGCCAGGGAGGAACAGTCAAAACCGAAATCGTAATCATTGAAGATCTGCATGATATACGGATTCGGAGTTGCTTTTACGGCAAAATATTCACGGAATCCGGGATTCCAGGAAAACGCCTTCCTGACTGCTTCCGCGTTTTCGCGAATGCCCTTTTCGTCATACAGATAAAAAGGGGTTGGCCATGTCTTCGCTATCTCTTCTGCCTTTTCTCTGGTGATGTAGGGTACTTTTTTCATGATTCCTCATTTCCGGAGATCTCAGGATCTCCATTTTTATTAGCTTAAAGCCCGCATAACGGGCCGCACGCGTGCTTGATTGCGGGTCAGAGCTGCCAGTCGATCGGAGTCTCACCGTGTGCCTGCAAAAATTCGTTGCACTCGCTGAAATGCCTGCATCCGAAAAAGCCTCTGTACGCGGACAGCGGGCTGGGATGCGGGGCTTTGAGCACCAGATGCGCCGGGTTTGTGACCATAATAGCTTTGGTCTGCGCAGGTGTTCCCCAGAGCATATATACAATAGGCCTGTCCTGCTCTTCGACCGCCCGTATGATCGCGTCCGTGAACTGTTCCCATCCGTGTCCTTTGTGGGAATTTGCCTGATGGGCCCGCACAGTCAGCACTGTATTGAGCAGCAGCACTCCCTGTTCCGCCCACTTTGTGAGGCATCCGGTCTGCGGCATCCTGCAGCCTACGTCGTCATGCAGCTCCCTGAAAATATTGATCAGGGACGGAGGTATCTCCTTCTGGTCTTCCGGCACGGAAAAACACAAGCCGTGGGCCTGGTGGTAATTGTGATAGGGATCCTGTCCGAGGATCACTACTTTGACCTTTCCGAGCGGAGTCAGGTGCAGCGCGTTAAAGATCTGGTCCGCCGGCGGGAATACAGTGCCGCTTCGGTATTCTTTCTGTACGAATTGATATAGCTCCCTGTAATAGGGTTTGGCAAATTCCGGCTTCACAGCTGCAAGCCAGTCGCCCGAGATCTGTGCCATCTATTGATCTCCTCTTCTTTCAAGGCCGCGTTCACGGCCTGAAGTTTCTCATCAGGATTCGCTCTGCAGATCACTTACAGATGCTGCCTCGAGCAGTTTCAGTACAAATGTCCAGACATTAGCGACGGAGGAGATTCTCATTCTCTCCCTCACAGTGTGCACATTCTCCAGGTCAGGACCTGTGGATATGCAGTCAAGTCCCTCCAGTTTTCCGGCCAGGATCCCGCATTCGAGTCCCGCGTGAATGATCTCTACGCCGGGCTCTGAGCCTGTGAGGTCCTTATATGTCCTGACTGCCAGATCGCGGAAAGGTGAATCCTGCCTGAATTCCCATGCGGGGTAGGAGCTGCGGACCACGGCTTCTCCTCCGAATCCCTTTGTGAGGAAGACAAGACGGTCGCACAGATAGGCTGTCTGAGAATTCACACCGCTTCTCACCATAAATTCCGCCTCGATCCCTTCCTTATCGGTGCGCACGATTCCCATGTTGAGGGAAGTCTGGGGCATCTCCCTGATCACAGGGCTCATATGAGTCACGCCGTTAGGTACGGATACAAGATATCCCAGAAGCGTCTCCGTATTCGCCTTCGAAGCGGTTCTTACAAAGTGCGTTTCTTCCCACCCGACATTCCAGGACATTCCCGGGTCAGTGACCTTGTATTCCAGTTCCAATTCTTCCGCGATGGCTCTGAAGAGTTCCTCCACCTTCTCAGTATCTGTTGACTTGGAGAACAGCACGGATGCCATAGTATTCGTCGGAATCGCGTTGTCGGCGTCTCCGCCGTTCATCTGAATCATCCTGAATGGATATTCTTTATAGATCCCCAGCAGCATTCTGGCCATAAGGACATTGGCATTGGCGCTTCCGATATGGATCTCGGCACCGGAATGACCGCCGCGAAGTCCCATGACCTTTAGGCTCAGGATCTTACCGCTTCTGGGCTTCCACTTTACAGGCATCCGGCAGACGATCTCCGCTCCCCCGGCACAGCCGGCACAGAATACTCCCTCGCTCTCGGAGTCGAGATTGAGGAGCCTGCGGCTCTTAAGTCCGGACAGATCGATCGCTGTCGCGCCGATCAGGCCGATTTCCTCGTCGGATGTGAAAATGCACTCCAGATAAGGGTGAGCGATCGTATCATCTTCAAGCACCGCCAGCATCATAGCCACAGCGATCCCGTTGTCAGCTCCGAGCGTTGTCCCGTCGGCGCTCATCCAGTCTCCGTCCTCAATGATCGTGATCGGCTCTTTCAGCAGATCTATCTCTTTATCCGGCTCACTGGCCAGCACCATGTCAATATGGCCCTGCAGCGCGATGGGATCCGCCTCTTCACAGCCTTTCGAAGCTTTCTTGGCGATGATCACGTTGTTTGCTTCATCCTGCACGTATTCGAGGCCTCTCTCAGCCGCAAAATCAGCCAGGTAATCACTGATCGCTTCGGTGTGATGAGACCCACGGGGAATGGCCGATATCTGTCTGAAATAGTAGAAGACGCGGGAAGGATCCGCCTTTGCGGCGATTTCTCCCGCCTTTTCCAAAGTTTTCTCCTCCGGCTCGCTTCCTTCCTCCGGACCTGTCACCTGCCCTGCTGCGGCCTTCTCCTCCGAAGTCCTTACAGAATCCGCAGCTTTAGCTCTCTTCCTGAAATTCTTTCTGACCGCCTTTTTCCTGCTCTTTCTGAATAACCCCATTGTTATCCTCCTCATATTTTGTTCAAGGCTCGCAGAGCGAGCCGCTGCGCCGCGTGCGGGTTGCCCTTTGGCAGCATCTTCCTTTCCGCACGCGTGTGCATCATAGTCTTACAGGAATACCTCTGTCTTTCAAGTATTCCTTGACTTCCCTGATCTCCAGTTCCTTGTAGTGGAAAAGCGAAGCTGCAAGGGCCGCCTCCGCGCCGCCTGCTGTCAGAGCGTCATAGAAATGTTCCAGTTTTCCTGCTCCGCCTGAAGCGATCACCGGGATTGAGAGGTTGTCCGCTATCGCTCTTGTGAGCTCAAGATCATATCCGGCTTTCGTGCCGTCGCAGTCCATACTGGTCAGCAGGATCTCTCCTGCTCCCAGCTCATGCGCCCGGATCGCCCACTCCACTGCGTCGATCCCGGTATCTATCCTGCCTCCGCTGCGGTAAACAGTCCACCCGTTCCCTTCTTTTCTCCTTCTGGCATCTATGGCGACTACTATGCACTGGCTGCCGAAGCGCTCCGCGCCCTCCGAGATCAGTTCGGGGCGCAGGATAGCGGCCGAGTTGATCGAGACCTTGTCAGCTCCCTCTCTCAGGATAGCCTTCATGTCATCGACTGTTCGTATCCCGCCGCCGACAGTGAAGGGAATAAAAACCCTCTCAGCCACTCGGCGGACCATGTCCGCTACCGTATTCCTGGCGTCACTTGTAGCCGTTATATCGAGAAATACCAGCTCATCGGCTCCCAATTTGGAGTAGGCCTCTCCGGTCTCCACGGGATCTCCCGCATCACGCAGCTGAACAAAATTGATCCCTTTGACAACGCGCCCGTCCTTGACGTCCAGGCAGGGGATGATTCTCTTCGTGAGCATTTAAACTCCTTTCTGTCAGGCGCCCGCGCGCCCTCCGCTTCCCTCAGATCGCAAGGAAGTTCCCGAGGATCTTCATGCCGACAGCTTCACTCTTCTCCGGGTGAAACTGGCATGCGAAAACATTTCCGCTCTCAACCGCCGCGTCAATGCTGACTCCGTACTGCGCAGCCGCTGTTACGATGGAAGGGTCTTCTGCCCTGAGGTAGAAAGAGTGGACAAAATAGACATAAGAGCCTTCCGGAATCCCTTCAAACAGCCTTCCGGGATTGGGATACGACAGATCATTCCATCCGATCTGGGGCACTTTTCTCCCCTCTCCGTCCGGTATTCTCAGGATGTGCCCGCCCAGAATGCCGAGGCCTTTCGCCCCGGGACTCTCCTCGCTGCTCTCAAATAGCAGCTGCAGCCCGAGACAGATCCCGAGCAGCGGGATCTCTCTTCTGACAACTTCCCTGAGCACTTCGTCAAGTCCGTATTTTGTAAGACGTCCCATGGCGTCGCCAAAAGCGCCCACTCCCGGCAGGATGACATGGTCGGCCGAAAGGATCCGGTCTCTGTCCCTTGTCAGTACAGCCTCATGTCCCAGATACCTGACCGCGTTCTCCACGCTCTTAATATTGCCTGCGCCATAATCGATGATCGCTACCATTGTCACTCCCCTTTGCCTGTCCTGCCAGCGGCGCTGTCCCTTGCGCCGTCGGCCTCCAGTTCAAACCAGAACGATACGCCGTTGTCATAGTTGACCACGCCGTATTCCTGATGCATCTGTTCCATTATTGCCTTGACTACGGAAAGGCCCACGCCCGATCCGCCGTATTCTCTGGTCCTGGCTTTGTCCACCTTGTAGAATTTCTCCCAGATATGGGGTACCGACTCCTCGGGAATCGGTTTTCCCGTGTTGAATACAACGACTCGAACACAATTTTCCTTCTCCTCAAAATGAATGTCAATCACTTTTTCTCCCTCGCAGTGATTCACCGCGTTGGAAAAATAATTGATGAACACTTCTTCTGTCCAGAATTCATCTGCCCAGACATACAGAGGAGGCCGGTTTTCAAGATTGACCCTTATTCCCTCCTGCTTCGCAAGCATTTCCACGTTCTGCAGACATCCTCTGACGAATCCCACTATATCAAACCGCACCATGGTAAACTGCGCGTCTCCGAATTCCAGCTGGTTGAGCGAGAGAAGCCTCGCGACCAGCCGGTTCATCTTATCCGCTTCATCTACGATCACGTCTGTATAGAACCTCGCGCTTTCAGGGTCGTCGGCGATCCCTTCCGACAGTCCTTCCGCATAGCCTTTGATCAGGGCCAGCGGCGTCTTGAGTTCATGTGTGACTCCGGAGAGGAACTCCTGTCTCATCTCCTCTGCTTTCTCTTTTCTCTCGATATCTTCCCGGAGCTCATTATTAGCTGTCTTGAGCTCAGAGATCGTCCTCTCGAGAATTTCCGAGAGCTCGTTGATATTTTGCCCCAGTTCCGCGATCTCCGTCTTGCTCTTTCCGTTATATTTGACGCTGAAGTCCAGTTTTTTCATCCTCGCGGAGATCTCAGTCAGCTCTCTTATCGGCTGTGTGAGTTTTCCGGCCAGAAACAGGGCGAGCAGCGCTCCGACCAGAGAGACCGCGATGCCTATGTACCCCATAAACCGGTTGGCGATCTCCGTGCTGTTGCGGATACTCTCGAGAAAAGTGCTCATGAGGCAGAAACTGCCGTCATCGAGAACGCCGTAAAGCTCCATTGTCTGAAGCCCCATGCGCTTGTCATAGATGATGGAGATACCGTAATTATCGTGCTTATCAAGGACCTTGTATATATAATACCTGCTCTGCACCTGATCCTCTTCTTCAATGTAGGGCGTCTTCCCAAACATATTGTCCCACATCCTGCGGACCATTGCAGAACCGTCCGAGGCGTGCAGCTTGAGTGTCGAGCTCCCCTCGTCCATCACAATGAGGCTCACATTTTCAGTTCCGGCGCTCCTCATTACTTCTTCATCAAATTCATCTGAATCGATGGAGTTATTATTGACCGCCTCATTCACAGCGTAGTACATCTGTGTCAGAGCGATCTTCTTTTCCCTGATATAGTAGCGCTCCAGAAAAGTGCCGTTAATGATCCAGCAGGCACCGACAGCTCCCAGCATGAGAAAAAAGAAAATGATCGTAAATTGGATCTTTATGGAATACCTTTGCCTTCCGGCGCCGTTTTCAGTTCGATCCGCCATTTCTACCTCCGCCACTGTTATCTGAGGTCAGGCCTCCAGCTTGTAACCCATTCCCCAGATAGTCTTGATCAGTTCTCCTTTCGACCCGAGTTTGCTCCTGAGCTTCTTGACATGGGTATCTATAGTCCTGGCGTCGCCATAATAGTCGTAATTCCACACATGATTGAGTATCTTTTCTCTGGACAGCGCGATGCCGTTGTTTTCCATGAAATATTCAAGCAGCTCAAATTCTTTGAAGCTCAGTTCGATCGGCTGTCCGTCGATCGTGACCTGATGAGCCGATTTATCCAGGACGATACCGCCCAGCTCGATCCTGTCATTTTCTTCCTTGCCCGCCGTTCTTCGCAGGATCGCTCCTACTCTGGCCACAAGCGTGCGGGGGCTGAACGGTTTAGTCACATATTCATCGACGCCGAGATCGAACCCGCGAAGTTCGTCTTTCTCATCAGAACGGGCCGTCAGCATGATCACGGGGACTTGGGAGGATTCTCGCATCTCCCGAAGGACCTGCCATCCGTCCATCTTGGGCATCATGACATCAAGGATCACAAGGGCTATGTCTTTATTTGCATAAAACATGTCCATTGCCTTTTCACCGTCTTCCGCCTCAAGTACCTCGTATCCCTCCCTGGTGAGAAAATCCGCGACCAGCTTCCGCATTCTCGCCTCATCGTCAACCACAAGGATCTTCTGTGCAGCCATTTCTTGAACCTCTCTTTCTGCAGTAGTACGCATGTTTTTCTGAAAGTAATACACTCCGGCGGAAAAAAGAAGCCCCGCAAAACGGACCAGCCATCTGCGGGGTGCATCTTAACAGTACAGTAATATGCGGCGACTTCGTCCTCAGACCGGATGATAAAGTGTGAACACAGCGACACTTCTTTCTTTCAGGGTAAAGATGGGGCTGTGCACAAATCGGCACTCCTCATGGAAATACTGTTCATCGTCCGCATCAGTATAGATATTGACGCCCCAGGCAAGACCGCCGGAAAGGGCCGGAAGCCTGATCTCCTGCTTTTCCCAGTAAGCATTGATCGCCATGTAGACAACATCGTCTTCCGAGTCGTCGGGAAGCCTGCCCGCATAAAGTATGCCCAGCACTTTGTTTCCCATACCGATCGTGTGGTTGTCCGGATCAGCTCCGCAGCAGGTGACAGGCTCAAGTCCGCACCTTGCAGGTTTGAGTGTCCTTGAAATCACCGGATGCTTCTTCCTGAAAGCGATCACATTTTTGACAAAGTTAAAATGATCCTTATTGACCCTTAAATAGTCCCAGTTCAGCCAGGAGATCTCGCTGTCCTGACAGTAGCCGTTATTGTTGCCGTACTGCGTATTTCCGAACTCATCGCCCGAAAGGATCATAGGCGTGCCTCTGCTGCACAACAGAACAGTCATGGCGTTGCGCATCATCTTCTGCCGCAGCGATTTGATGACAGGGTCGTCTGTATGGCCTTCCACGCCGCAGTTCCAGCTGCGGTTGTCATCGGCGCCGTCAGTATTGTTCCATCCGTTCGCCTCGTTGTGTTTATGGTCGTAGGAGAACAGGTCGTACATAGTAAATCCATCATGGCACGTAACGAAATTTACTGAGGAGATGTACCCCATATAGGGTGCTTTTTCGTACATGTCCATGGACCCTGTGATCCTTGCGGCCGTCTCAGGAGCATGCCAGTAACTGCCCTTGAGAAAGTCGCGGATCGAATCCCTGTACCGGCCGTTCCACTCGGACCACCTGCTGTAAGCGGGAAAACTCCCGACTTGGTACAGGCCGCCCGCGTCCCAGGGCTCTGCGATCATTTTAGTCTTCATAAGGACAGGGTCCGTACTGATCATCCGCAAAAGCGGCGGGTCACTCATCGGAGCACCGTCCTGGTCCCTTGTCAGGATGGAAGCCAGATCGAAACGGAATCCGTCCACATGAAATTCTGTCACCCAGTAGCGCAGACAATCCACGATGAACCTGCTCACCTGGGGGTGATTGCAGTTAAATGTATTGCCGCAGCCGCTGAAGTTGTAATAATCGCCTCCGGGCGTCTTTGTATAGAAAATATTGTTATCAATCCCTTTGAATGAGAAGTAAGGGCCGTTCCTGTTGCCTTCAGCGGTATGATTGAACACCACATCCAGAATGACCTCGATCCCCGCTTTCTTGAGGAGCCGGATCATCTGTTTGAGCTCAGTACCCTCTTCGTTATACTCGATCGATGCCGTATATGCTGTGTTGGGAGCAAAGAAAGCTACCGTATTGTACCCCCAGTACTCCAGCAGAGTCTTTCCGTTATAACTCCTGGCATTGATATTTTCGTCAAATTCAAAGATCGGCATCAGTTCCACAGCCGTTACGCCAAGCTCTTTGAGGTACGGAATCTTCTCGATGATACCTGCAAAAGTGCCGGGATACTGCACGTCGGAAGTCTTGTGCCGCGTAAATCCGCGGACATGCATCTCATAAATGATAGTATCTTCCATCGGCGTATGAGGAAAGTCGTTCTGCGTCCAGCGGAAATTCTCTTTCACTACCCTTGAGTGATAATCCGTCTGTGCCTTGGCTACGCCCCAGGCTCTCTGTCCCGTTACCGCCCTCGAGTAAGGGTCAAGTATGAGTTTGTTCCGATCAAAATACAGCCCTTTCTGAGGATCATAAGGGCCGTCCAGCTTGTAGGCGTACTCAAAGTCCTCGACATCCAATCCGGAAATAAAAATGGAATAGACACTTCCAACCCTATAGGACTCCGGAATACGAATGATGGCATAAGGAGTAAACTGCTTCCTTCTGAAAAGAAGCAGGTCGCATGCGGTCGCGCCTACGGAAGCGATCGTAAAGTTGACGCCTCCGCGCAGTGCCCTGGCACCATTGAGCCTATAGTTTCCGGGTCTTACGTAGAAACCTGATATCTCATCAAGTTTCTCCTTCTTTGTTTCCCTGACAGACATGTGGGCTTTGATCGTTATGCTGTTTTTCTGGGTTGTTCTGCCGGTCTGCCCTTCCAAAAGCCTCCGGACTACATCGAAACGCCTCATAATTGTTTACAGCTGCCTCACTTAAGATTGGCACAGACAAAAATCTGTATACTCTAAAATAATATTCTAACAGATTACGGACTGAATGGAAAGACACGAGTATGTGTCGGAATCTGTCAAAAAGACCCGAAAGAGCTCAAAAACTCTTTCGGGTCCTGATTTTGTACAATCTGAATGACCGCTTATGCGGGATAAGCGCCGTTCGCAGTGTCAGCCTTAGTCAGGTCAACTTTTTCCTGCTGTGCGAGGCGGTATTTGAAGAAGTCAACAGCGACCTGCGGGAACAGAGCATAGGACAGAACGTCCTCATCCTGCTGTTTCCACTGTGCGCATTCTTTCTCAAACTGAGGCAGCTGCGGAGGAATCAGGTCTGCAGGTCTGCAGGTGATTCTCTCTTCGTCGCCGATAACCTTCTTTACGACTTCCTCGTTCATGGGCTTGATGGTCTGGCCGTATTTGCCGCGGATCAGGTCCTTGGTCTGAGCTGTAGCCATCTTGTAGCGCTCGCCCATAAGTACGTTCATGACAGCCTGTGTGCCGACAATCTGGGAAGAAGGAGTTACCAGCGGGGGCTCACCGAGATCTTTACGGACTCTCGGAACCTCTTCCAGAACTGCAGTGAGCTTGTCGGAAGCGCCCTGCTCTGCCAGCTGGCTCACCATGTTGGAAAGCATTCCGCCGGGAACCTGGTAGATCAGAGTTCTGATATTGACGCCGAGCACCTTGGTGCTGAGAAGACCGTTCTCAAGGCACTCTTCGCGATAAGGTGTGAAGTAGTCGGCGATCTCCTTGAGGAGGGCCTGATCGAGACCTGTATCTCTTTCCGTTCCCTTCAGAGCACCGACCATGACCTCAGTAGCGGGCTGGGAAGTTCCCAGAGCAAGCGGGCTGATCGCGCAGTCGATGATATCGACGCCTGCTTCGATCGCCTTGAGGTATGTCATACTGCCGCAGCCGGAAGTATAGTGGGTGTGCAGCTCGATCGGGATATCTGTTCCTCTCTTAAGGGCTTTGACAAGCTTCTCGGCATCATAAGGAAGCAGAAGTCCTGCCATATCCTTGATGCAGAGAGAATCAGCGCCCATCTCCTCGATCTCGCGGGCGATGTTCATCCAGTAATCCTCTGTGTAAGCGTCGCCGAGAGTATAGGAAAGAGCGATCTGCGCGTGGCCGCCCTCTTTCTTTGTCGCCTTGACGGATGTCTCAAGGTTTCTGAGGTCGTTGAGGCAGTCGAAGATACGGATCCTGTCGATACCGTTTGCGATGGACTTCTGGACAAAATATTCAACTACGTCATCGCTGTAGTGACTGTAGCCGAGAAGGTTCTGGCCGCGAAGGAGCATCTGCATGGGAGTCTTCTTAAATTTCTCTTTGAGTTTTCTGAGTCTCTCCCACGGATCTTCTTTGAGGAAGCGAAGGCAGGAATCAAATGTGGCACCGCCCCACATCTCTACCGCTTCATAACCTACCTGGTCCATTTTATCTGCAATGGGGAGCATAACTTCGGTGGGCATTCTGGTCGCGATCAGGGACTGATGCGCATCACGAAGGACTGTCTCCGTAATTCTTACTGGTTTTTTAACCTGTTCTGACATGTTTTTCCTCCTGTTATGAAGTTCAAGACTCGCTCAAGCAAGTCATACGATTCCGAATACGGCCATGAACACACCCGCAACAACTGCTGTTCCGATAACGCCCGCGACGTTGGGTCCCATGGCGTGCATCAGCAGGAAATTGGAAGGATCATATTCCGATCCGACTTTCTGGGATACGCGTGCTGCCATAGGTACGGCAGAAACGCCCGCGGAACCGATAAGCGGATTGACCTTGCCTCCGGTGATGATCTTCATCAGCTGGCCGAAGAAAACACCGGCCATTGTTCCGAAGGAGAATGCGATCAGGCCCAGTGCAACGATCTTGAGCGTAGTAACGTTCAGGAATGCCTCAGCGCTGGTCGTTGCGCCGACAGAAGTGCCCAGCATTATGACAACAATGTACATAAGCGCATTGCTGGCAGTCTCTGTGAGCTGTCTGACTACGCCGCATTCGCGGAAGAGGTTTCCGAGCATCAGCATACCTACCAGAGGAGCTGTAGTGGGAAGGATCATACAGACAACGATCGTAACCACGATCGGGAACAGGATCTTTTCCAGTTTGGAGACCGGACGAAGCTGGCTCATTCTGATCTTTTTGTCCTTCTCAGAGGTGAACAGCTTCATGATCGGGGGCTGGATGATCGGCACCAGCGACATATATGAATACGCGGCGACCGCGATCGGACCCAGAAGTTCCGTCTGGCCAAGCTTGGAGCAGAGGAAAATGGAAGTAGGGCCGTCAGCGCCTCCGATGATGGAGATAGCAGCGGCTGCTTTTCCGTTAAATCCCAGCGCGATAGCGCCGAAATAAGCTGCAAAGATACCGAACTGAGCTGCCGCCCCCATCAGGAAACTGATAGGGCTTGCGATCAGGGGACCGAAATCAGTCATTGCACCGACGCCCATGAAGATCAGGGAGGGCAGGATCGCCCACTCGTCGAGCTGGAAGAAATAGTACAGAAGGCCGCCGTTTGCCGTCTCGGTAGGAGCTGCCATGATATCCGGGTAGATATTGACAAGCAGCATGCCGAACGAGATCGGAACAAGCAGAAGGGGTTCAAATTCCTTGGCGATAGCAAGGTACATGAACACAAGAGCCACAACGATCATGAGGTAATTTCCCCATGTCAGGTTCATAAACGCGGTCTGATGTACTAAGTTATCAAGAGTACGTGTGATATATTCCATATAACTTAGACCTCCTTGAAGTCAGCCGATCAGTCGATAGTAGCCAGAAGTGTGCCTGCCTCAACGGGATCACCGACGTGACAATCGATGGAAACAACAGTGCCGTCTTCAGGAGCTACCATGGGGATCTCCATCTTCATGGCTTCTACGATAACGATCGCGTCGCCCTTCTTGACCGCCTGGCCTACGGATGCCTCTACCTTGAAGACCTTTCCTGCCGCGCCGGCTTCTACTCTGTACTTGCCTGCGCCGCCTGCGGGAGCTGCTGCTTTTGCAGCGGGAGCAGCCTTGGGAGCCGCTTTAGGGGCAGCCTTGGGAGCCGCGGGAGCTGCGACAGCGCCGTTCTCATTCTCTTCTACTGTAACTTCATAAGCTGTACCATTGACAGTAATGATATAGTTCTTCATCTTTTTTTCCTCCTGAGATTATTTTCTTCTGGCTTTACGGATCGAACGGACTACAAATCCGTCTGTACTCTGTTTTCCTTCAAATGCGGCAACAGCCGCTGCGATCACTGCTACAAGTTCCATATCATCAGTGAGCTCTTCCGCTTCTTCGGCTGCGGGCAGCACAGCAGGTGCGGGAGCTGATGCCTGAACAGCTGCTTTGCTCGTCGACGTCTTATTAGAAGCACCGCCGACGATCTTGCCGAACAGGGCGATCACAAGCGCCAGAAGGATCAGCACTGCAAATGTAGTTCCCATGCCCAGCAGAGTATTCATAGCTGCCTGCTGGATCTTCTCATTCATACTGTAAACGACGTTAGTCGTGATTCCGGTCACCGAATACCCCTGGTCTGAGCTCGCCATAGTGAATACCACGTCGGCGTCATGTTTGGAGCCCTTTACTGTGACCGTGACCATTCCTTCCTTCTTGGTGAAGGAACAGGACTTCCCTTCAATACCCTGTATTTCCCCGATATCGACGAGCGCATTTTCCCAGCTGGTAAATGCGGGACCGTATACCGGATCATCCATCTGTGCCTCTGCCTGCCCGGTCTGCACCGCATCGTTCATTGAAAGAACGAACTGGCTGGCTGAGTCATACCACTGCTGCTGCTGTTCCTGCGTAAGTTCAACCTCTGAAGAGGCTGTAGAATTATCGGAAGAGCCGCAGGCCACAAGATTGAAAACACAGGCGATAACAAGAAGTGTTGTTATTAACCATTTTTTCATATTTCGTGTCTCCTTCTTACTTCGCGCTGTGCTTCTTCGCAGGGAATTCCTCTCTCTTTGTATAAAGCACTTCCATCGCGCCGATCAGATACTTGCGAAGATCCTCGGGCTCGATGATCTGGTCCACATATCCTCTTGCCGCGGCACTGTCAATGCTGTTCTGCAGCGCGTCGTACTTGGCGGCAGTTTCAGCTACTTCTTCTGCGGAACCAGTGCAGAGGACATGAGCGGCGAGCTTCGCGTCCATCATGCCGATCGTCGCGTCCGGGAAAGCGATCGTGAAGTCTGCGCCGGAAGCCTTGCTGTTCATAACGGCGTAAGCGCTGCCTACAGCCTTCTTAACGATCACATTGACCTTAGGCACATTGGCTCCCGCGAATGCGGCAGTGAGTTTGCCGGCCGCGTCGGCGACCTTCTTCTCTTCGCTCTCAGTCGCAGCAAAACCGGTCACATTAGTCAGTGTGATGACAGGGATCTCAAACGCGTCGCAGAAGCGCACGAAATCAGCCGCTTTGTAGCAGCCGGAAGCGGTGAGAACGGTCTCATATGATACCTTCTCTTCACCGTTATCATCATAAGAAATGCTTCTGTTGGCAACTGCGCCGACTGTAGCGCCATTAAGCCTGATGAAGCCTGTAGCCATCTCGGGAGCACAGTCTCTCTTTGTCTCGAAGAAAAGGCCGTCATCCGCAATATCGCCGAGAACGATCGACGGATCCGCATAGCCCGCCGCGACATTTGCGCATGAGCGGTTCAGATCGTCGGTGCAGTCGGCAACTGCCTCATCTTCATTGTTGGAAGGAAGCATGGACACAAGAGTCCTGATCTGATCGATGATCTCCTCTTCCGTTCCTACTGCGTCGACGCTGCCGTAAGCTGCCTTAACGGAAGCGGCCGCCGTGTCATTCTTGTCTTCTTTGTTGCCTGCAAGTGTATTCGGAGCATTTACAAACAATTTGGCATCTTTAGCCATAAACGCAAAATCAGTGAGCGCGGGAATAAGCGCAAGGCCTCCGCCGCAATTACCGAAGATGGCCGTGATCTGAGGAATGAGGCCGGAAGCCTTTACCTGTCTTGCATAAATTGTCCCAAATGCATTGAGTGCGTCCATACCTTCCTGCAGACGAAGTCCGGCGGACTCTACGAGACCGACTACCGGCGCGCCGGTGCGGATCGCAAGGTCATAGATGGACGCGATCTTTCTTGCGTGCATCTCGCCTACGCTTCCTCCCAGAACCGATGCGTCCTGGCTGTAGACATAGACCAGATTTCCGTCAATCACGCCATAACCGGTGATCACACCGTCAGAAGGCGTCTGCTCAGGTTTCAGGTTAAAATCGGTTGCTCTGGCGGTAACCTTGGCACCGATCTCAACGAAACTGTTTTCATCGAGCAGGGCGGTTATTCTCTGTCTCGCTTTTGAAGAACTGCTCATTTTTTTTCGACCTCCATTATAATTAATCCAAATCAAAAACATTAAAAGTATAACATAGTTTAAAAAATAACTATATGTTATTTATATCGTTTTTTTTGACGTTTTTTAGAAAACTTTAATTGCCTTGCACAAATAAGCTGCTAAATATCCAGTCTGTTGTCCACTTCTTTCTCTGCCTCTTCCCGAAACTCCTCCATCTGCTCGGTGCCGAGGTCCGGCAGGTCAGACAGGGAACTGAGCCCGAAGGACCTCAGGAACTGCTCCGTTGTCCCGAAAAGGAGAGGTCTCCCCGGCGCGTCTTTCCTGCCGACTTCTTCAACCAGCCCGAATCCGACGAGCTTGCTGATCGCGAAATCGCTGTTAACACCGCGGATGCTCTCCACTTCCGCGCGCGTGACAGGCTGCTTGAACGCTATGATCGAAAGCGTTTCCATAAGTGTATCGGTCAGCACCTGTTTCTTGGGCGCTTTCGCTATTTTGACAAGGTATTCGTAGTACTCCGGCCTGCTCGAGAGCTGCACAGAGTCCTCGAACCAGTTGACCATAAGGCCGCTTTCCTGCTCGCGGTAGCGCTCCTGAAGCGCTTTTACCGCTTCCCGCACTTCCTCTTCGGAAGTCTCGAGGGCCTGCGCCAGCGCAGAGACCTCCACCGAGTCTCCCATTGCAAACAGGATCGTCTCAATGGCCGCTGCTGTCCTGTTTAATTCCATCTTTATCCTCCTGTCTGAGTTTGGCCGGCCATAGCTCTATGACCGAGACTTCTCCGGGATTAAAGATCCTGATCGGCAATGTATGCATACCAAGGCCGCAGGTCAGGATCATTGAACTGATGTGTTCTTCGTTTCCGGTCACAGCCCTGTAAAAATACTGTCCGCCGCTGTATCTCGGAAAGAGATTCGGTCTCGTCCCCATGACGCCGCCGATAAAAGGAAGACGCATCAGGCCGCCGTGCACATGGCCGCACAGGCAAAGGTCGCTCCCCCACTTAGCGTATTGCGGAAAAAACACCGGCATATGGCATAAGAGCACCGTATAAGCTTTTCTGTCAGCCTCCCCGATCAGAGACGTCAGCTCCTCGGGAGATAACTGCGTTCTGCGGAATTTTCGATAGAACTTCATCGGAAGCTCAAGGCCTTGGAGAACAATTCCGCTGCTCATGCCGCCGCGGTTTTCCTTGAAAGGATCGACCGAACCGTTATGAAGGAAATGTACGCCTGCGTTCTCCATTTCCGCGATAAATATCTTATTAAAATCATTGAGCTCTTCGTAGTATTCCATACGGAGCTCGTGATTTCCCTGCACGAACCACACCGGACAGATCTCTGTCAGTCTCCTCATCAGGGAGAGACTGTTTTTCATCCACTCAGTATCAACGGTCCCGTCCGGATCATGAAGATTTTTTCTCCTTTCACCGGCTTTGAACACTTGGGTCGATACGATCAGGTCTCCGCCCACCAGGATGACGTCCGGTGCGTATTCCCTGATCTTCCCGATCAGCTTCTCATTATCATTTCGATAAGATTTTTCGTGAAGATCCGCAATGAACACAATTTTCACCGGATAGTTGATCTTGTCCGACCTCAGCTTGTACCTGCGCACGACAAATCGAAGATTATCGACGATCAGCGCTGTCAGCATGACCAGGATCAATACCGCAAATATTATTATGATCAATACCGCCATATATCCACCACTGCATATTTACTGCTGCGAATCCTGCAAAAAAAGTTCCCTGATCGAAATCAGGGAACTTTCTGCTTGCAGATCAGCCGCCAAATTAGTTGTATTTTCTCTTTCTGGCTGCTTCGGACTTTTTCTTGCGCTTTACGCTAGGCTTTTCGTAATGCTCTCTTTTACGAATTTCCTGCTGGATGCCTGCCTTTGCACAGCTTCTCTTGAAGCGGCGCAGTGCGCTGTCCAAAGTCTCATTCTCTTTTAAGATTACACTTGACATTCGTTCTACCCTCCCTTCAGTCCCTTCAGCTTGACTGATTGGGTTTTTTCTATATGTTTTTATGCTTTGCTAAACATACAGTGAAATTATAGCATAAAAGTTTTACGTGTCAAGCACAAACTCAATTCTGTTTTTCATCTCCGCTCTCTTCCTGCTCCTGTCCGGAAGGATCTGATTCCTCCTGCCCGGAGTCATTCTGAGGGCCCTGCTGAGCATCGCTCTCCTGAACATTTTCGGACTGATCGTTCTCCGGTATCTCATCCGACACCGTATCGGCCTCCTGCGCCGGTTCGGCATCCGGTTCAGGTTCCGGCTCTTCATTGTGCGCATAGTATTTTTTCTGCGCATATCGGAAACTGTCCAGAAGATAGCGCTGCGCGTTGAGCGCCACATTACTGTTGACCGCAGTGGTCTCAAAGCTGTGGAAACATCCGTGATATACTCTCAGCGATACCGGGACATCCACCTTCTTCATTCTGGCAAAATACAGAACTGTCTCATCTTTGACCGGCTCGAGATCACCCACGATACTGCATGCAGGAGGCATGCCTCTGAGGTCACTCTCTCTGCCGGGAGCGGCGTACACCGGGATCTCTTCCTTCATATCTCTCAGATACAGCTCCCATGCCACCCTGTTCTTGCGGCTGTCCCATACAGGGGCATTGTTGTCCTTGGCCGACTCGCTCTCCATCCTGTCGTCGAGCATAGGGGAGATCGGCATCTGGAAAGCGATGCGGACGTCCCTCATATCTCTTGCCCGCAGGCAGAGCGCGGCGGTAAGTCCTCCCCCGGATCCGCATCCGCCGACAAAGATCTGATCACGGTTGATCCCCAGTTCCTTCGCGTTATCCTTCATCCACAGAAGTACTCTGTAGCAGTCTTCAAGCGCTGCCGGATACGGCGCCTCTATGGACTTGGTATAATCAGGAAGTACAGCGATGCAGCTTCCGTCCGAACAGAACATGTCTACCAGCATGCTCTCCTGTTCGGGGACACCGTATGCAAATCCGCCGTCGTGGAGCCAGAGAAGGCCTGTGACCTCCTCCTCTTCCCTTTCGTCCTCACAGCGTACCACCAGGATCCTCAGGATACTGCCGTCATTGCGTACGATCGCTTTTTCCTCAGCGATCGTATTTCTGCTCTTCCACTTTCCGCGGTACTTTCTGATGCAAGAGCGGTCAAATTTCTCAAATGCGGTCTCACTTGCAGCTGTATAAGTGAGCTTCAACAGCTGCGCGGAAGGCCTCAGCTCTGATCTGATATCAGAATTGCGCACTTTACTCATATTTATCTCCGTTTATTGAATAGTCCGCCCGCAACGGCGGGGTGATGCTGCACGGAATGGGATGCCGGTCTGATCAGTAAACCCGTGCTGCCTTGAGAAGCTTACTGATGATTTTCCGTAAAAAGATACTCCCTGCGATCGATGCGCGCCTGCTCTTTACAGGCTTTGCGGCGCCCTGCGTTCCCCTCAGTTTCTCCCTCTCATTCAGCCTGTGGCTGATCTGAAGGACATCCAGAGTAGTCTTCAGGATATCTCCGCCGTTGAACAGCTTATATCCCCAATAGCCGGTCAGCAGTAAACGGGCGTTTTTAGCACTCTTCGTCGACGTCTCTTTTTTCATCATCCTCTGCTCCCAGCCATGTTACGTCTTCAGCAGGATCCGGTTCATCCGGCTCTTCCATGTCGTACGGTTCATCCGGCTCTTCCACCTCGCACGGCTCTTCCGGCTCTTCCATGCCGTACGGTTCATCCGGCTCTTCCGCCTCGCACGGCTCTTCCGGTTTAGCTTCAGAAGGAGTGTCCTCCTGTGCTGCAGCTTCCGGCTCGTCCGGTTTCTCCGACGTTCTGCTCAGGTCATTGCGCGCCGACTGCGCCATCTCAATGATCATCTCATCCGATGTCTTCCGTTCGGGGACCGGCTCCGGAGCCTCTTCGGGTTTCAGTTCCATAACGCTTTCCGCTTCGGGAATGCTGTCTTCTTTTTTAAACTTTTTCATCATGCGGTTCCACCAGTCTTTGATCCACATATTAACCCCCACGTCGAAGCACGCAGCTTCCTCTCCGCACGCGTGTGCATCGTGAACTCAGAATTGATCGTAATCACGATATTGATCGTCTTCGGATTCTTCCTCTACCGGTTCCTCTTCTTCCGGGAAGTCCTCTCCGGGTTCATCGAGTGTTTCCCCTTCCAACAGTTCATAACCGCCATCCGATCCTTCTCCATTTCCTTCATCAGATCCGCTGGCGTTTAAATTCAGGACAAACACAACGTCTTTACCGGCGTCTTCCTTGTCATCTTTCCATGTGATGGTCATCGACTCCGCATCGAATTTAAAGCTTCCGCTGCCATCGCTGTAAATTGTATCGCCGGACACAACCTCACCGACTTCGTCGAGGCGGACGTCTTTCTTCTCGCAGTCAGTATATGCGGCAGATGCTTCATCCGGATTATAGTCCCCGGTCATCGTCCAGGTCAGGGCCTGATCACCCTCGCCTTTCTTTGTGATGGTGAACTTGATGGCGCTGCTGTCTTCCTGAACTTCCATCACCATAGTCGTATTTTCGTCACTTTGGTCTACATAGTCGCCTGCCCAGTCCATAGCTGTCATACCGACAGAAGTTGTATCTTCGTCCTGATTCTGCTCGATCATTTGCTGCAGTTTATCGTTGAGTTCCTGATCCCATGCAAATACCAGGCCTTCACCTTCGTTCTCCTTGTCGTCCTTCCAGGTGATCTTCTTATCCTCTGAGATCTCAAATGTTCCGGTCCCGTCCGTATAGATCTCTTCCTGGGTGACGCCGTTCTCGGATTCCGGGTTGTAAGACTCATCTACACGGAGCGCGTTCGAGTATGTGATCACATTATCCTCGATCTTTCCGTTCATCTGCCATGCCGAATAATCGAAACCGTCCTCAGAAGTGTGGCCGACACTGATCATCACGCTGTCCACACCGTCGGTCGCCTGAATAAGCAGGGAATAACCCTTCCCGTTCTCATCGGAATACGCGCCGACATAGTTCATGGCAGGATTCTGTGTATCTGATTCCGCGTCGACTGCTTCGGGAATTTCCTCTGCGGTCACAGCCTCCGGCGCTTTCTCTTCAGGTTCTGTCTGTGCAGGAGCGGTGCCTCCGCATCCCGTCATCGAAACTGTGATGGCCGCTGCCATCACAGCAGCCAAAATACTGAATTTTCTCATATGTACCTCCTTTAAGTACTGCAGGCACTATTCATTGCCTGCACGATTAACACTTTTCATGACCCATTCCATATCTATGACTTTTTCATCGCCATATCGCTCGATCAGGGTCCTGTACCTGTTTCCGACTTCCTTGTATATATCTCCCGGAAGAGAGATCGACGCAAATGCGTTTCCTCCTCTCATAAGGGCAAGGCGCCCTTCTCCGTTCCCGTCCTGATAGAACAGCAGGTCGTCAAATACGACGTCCGGCTGTGACTCCTGCAGCTCGCTTCCGATCAGGACCTTGCAGATCTCTATGACCCGGTCGTCCAGTCCCGCCTCAAAGATCGCTATTTTCTCCTGCAGATCATAGAGACTTCCGACCACACGGTTCCTGTAGCCCTTTCCGGCAGGATCAAATCCCTTTTCTTTCCCGGCGATGTCCAGACCTTCATCAAAAGCCGCCAGAGCATCCTGCATGGCCTTTTCACCCGGCGCGTAATAGATCATGATCCTGTTCTCCATCTCATGATAGAGGCAGGGATAGACCACGTCAATCTGCTGTCCGCAGGAAGGGCACACTGTCCTGAAGAGCTGGCCGTTCCTGACCTTATCTTTAAGGACCGGATCCAGATCCGTATTGACTCTTGTCCATATTTCAAAATCGTGCTCGCTGCCGCATTTAGGGCATTTTATTCTCTGAATTTCTCTCTCTGACATAACCTTGTCGTCTTTCCTTCGGAAACTTTCCCGTTCAAATTTCTAAATGTGAGAATACTTCTCCGATACTCTCATGGAATGTGAGGTCCGCCCAGTCCTCCTGTCCTGTGGCGTCGCGGTTAACGATGATCAGATAGCCGCCGCTGTAATATCTCACCAGGGAAGCAGCCGGATAGACCGTGAGAGACGTACCTCCCACGATCAGGCAGTCTGCCTTCTGGATCAGGCGCTCCGCTCCTTCCCACGCATGTACGGGAAGAGACTCTCCGTAAAGAGTCACGTCAGGGCGGATCATTCCGCCGCACGCGCAATGCGGAACAGCCTCACTGCTGTCATAAATATAGTCCTCCGGATATTTCTTTCCGCAGCGGTCGCAATAGTTTCTTAAAGTCGATCCGTGGATCTCATAGACGGTTTCGCTTCCTGCTTTCTGATGAAGCCCGTCAATGTTCTGCGTGATGATGCCGTCCAGTTTGCCTTTTTTCTCCATAAGAGCCAGTGTGTAGTGCGCCCTGTTGGGCATGCAGTGCCTTGCGTCCATTTTCTGGCGGTAAAACTCGAAGAAGACCTTGGGTTCGTGATAGAGGCACGCGCTGCTTAAAAGGTACTCCGGCTCATATCTGTCAAATCTCACATCGTGCTGATTATACAAGCCGTCTTTGCTCCTGAAATCGGGAATGCCGCTCTCCGTGGAGACGCCGGCTCCTCCGAAAAAGGCAACATGTTTTGACCGTTCGATGATCTCCGAGAACGCTTCATATTTTTCTTCCCCTTTGAGGGAACGAAGATACGCCGATTCTTCCTTTCTGGTGGAAAATCTTCCCAAATGCTTCATAAAAACCTCCCTTCATCACGGTAAGTCATGCCCTGCAGCGCATCCGCTGTCAATAAGCATTGTCAAGGTCCCCCGAATCCGCCGTCTCGATGATCTCACCCGACCGGGCGCTGACATAATCGACGCGGATCTGATCTACATCGTTTCCGGTATAAACATGATACAGCGTACCGTACATGATCAGTTCGTGTGCCGCCTGTCTCTCTATGATGCCGATCTCGTCATCCGAAACCGTCACAGTGAAAACACTGTAATCATCATTATACTCTATTTTCTCAATGGAAGATTCGTCGTCTGTTCCTATGATCTCTGAGATCCCCTTGTCCACGTCTTTCTTGAAATCACTGATCATATCATCGTACTGGCTTTGGCTCATCACGATCACGAGGCTTCCGTCCTCCTGAAGGACTGCGCTCTCGTAGCCGTTCTTATCCCTTATCCCGTCCGCTTCTTCCTGCGTCTTGACGTCCTCATATACCGTCGGTATCACGATCGTGACACTCTTCTGCTCTTTTTCAGCCTTCGGGCCGGAAGCGCTTTCTCCCGGGTTCTCCTGTGCCTGCGGGTTTTCTCCCTCTGCCTCTGCGCCGTTCTCCCCGGTCGCTGCCTGCGCGGCGCCTTCCTGAGCGCCCGTCTCTTCGCCGTTCTCTTCCACAGCCTGGGCCTGGCCGCTGTCCGTACCCGGTGAAGCCTGTGCACATCCGGTCATGATCACCGCCGCCGCTGCTGCGAAAAGCAGTTTCTTTATGGCCTTTTCTGACCCGGCAATACTATTCATCCTGTTCATGTTCAGCTTCAGGTTCCTTTCCAGCTTCAAATGTATATCCGTTCCTTCCTTCTATATTCGCGGCGATCCCGTTCCCGGTATCCGCGGCCATCCTGTATACCTCTTCCGTAGCCTCCGTGTATTGCGTTCCCTCCGGAAATTCCAGGAACACATAGCAGAATCCGCTGTCCTCGCTGTTGAGCATTCCCACATACGCAGAATTCTCCATCCCCCGCTCCTCGGGATATGTCTCATATACAACGATCGAATACAAAAGGCCTCCGATTCCGTCCGTCGCCCTCATACTGCTGTTCTCGACTATGTCGAGCGCGTATCTTCCCGAATCCGGCTCCTGAAAATAGTGGTAACTTACGCCGTTCTCCCACTCTCCGGGCGGAGTCAGGCGCAGGAACTGCGTACATACGGCGCCGTCTTCAAAGAACAGGTCGGAGGAAGCCCTGGGCTCCTCCTGTTCCGATTCTTCCTTCTCTGAGTCGGTCCCCAGCTGAGCGTCAGCCGTTTCGGCAGACACCTGATCGGAAGAACTTGCCGTCTCCGCGCTATTGTCTTTATTATCTGAGCCGCAGCATGTCAGTACGACAGCCAGGCAGAACGCCGCAATGACCGCGGTCAGTCTGAACCCATGCATACACTGTCCTCACAACTGTATTTCCGGTTCCCGTTATGACACATATCCTACCACTGACTAAATAAAAATTCCACCGCGGTATTTACACTGCCGGTTTCATTCAAGGCCCGCCTCGCGTGCAGATCATGTAATTCAGTGGGGATATCCCCCTGTATTATACCCTCTAATTGCTTCCAAATCCAGAAAAACGGTTTTGGACATAACTATTTGCGTACCGGTCCGTTCTCATCCCGCTCTTTGCCGTACACAGGAACGGCGGATAAGCCAAATCGAGCAGGATGCTCCTCGATCGACCGTTGGCCATGGGGTACATCTTCGTGCAGGCACTAGATGCGCCCCGGCTTATCACACAAAAAAGAGAACGCCTTCAGGCACATGCCTGCAAGCGCTCTCATTCAACAGGGGACTCTGTTCACATCCCCTTGTACTGCCGACCGATTTTCCTTTTTTACATCTGGTTAAGTGCTTTCACATAAGGCTTTAGCATAAAATAATACCTTCGGCCTTTTTCCTTGCCATAATGCTTGAGCAGCGCATAGCGCAGCGAATTAAGATTTTTTCTCTTGTTCTCGGCACCGAGAAGGAATGCAGCGAATTCGCTGATATTCTCCTCAGTCAGCGCCTCAGCGGGCTCATCGCTGTGTCTGAAGATCAAGGCGCAATAGTAAAGGAATTTTTCTTCCTTGTCCCAGTCCTTTTTCTCGATGGTCAGTGCGCCGGATTTGAGGGACAGGTAAATATCCTTGCCGTTATCCCCGTAGAACTGGATCAGCTGGTTGTGGAGTTCTGCCAGATTCTCCATGCCGATGCAGTTGACAATGGCAGTGATCTCTTCAGGGTCGGGAATAAACTCTTCTCCCTCGCCCTCAGTTTCCGCTTCATCCTCCCCGTCCTGTCCGTCCGGTTCAGATTCAGAAGCTGCCGGATCACCGGATGAGCTGTTCCCGTCGGAAGGGGAATCAGATCCTGTCTCAAGCCCTGCCTCCATCGGTGATTCATCCTCCTCAGTCACGGCCTCATTCTCAGCATTCAGTGAGCCGTTCAAAGGTTCTCCGTCAGATCCGTCCTTCTGTTCCGTGCTGTCAAAGCTGCCGGAAACATCGTCAGGATCATTGCCGGAAGCCTCCTCTTCGCTGTCGGAAACGATTTCTTCGTGTTCCTGATCTGCATCGTTTTCCGCTTCTTCAGGCTCTTCCTCTGAATCTTCGTACGGCTCTGCGTACCGGTCTGTCTCTGTGGGTTCTTCCTCTTCGTATTCTCCGGAAGCTTCGCTGTGATCTTCCTCAGATTCGTCATCAGATACTTCATCGTCCTGCTCTTCCTCAGAGTATTCGTCGAAATATTCATCGGAATCTGTTTCCTCGTAATCCTCCTCGGAAACGTCCTCTTCATCACCGATCTCATCGAGGATCTCTTCACCGTCTTCAAATACAGCTTCCCGGTCCTGAGCGGAAAAGTCCGCAGATCCTTCCGGAATCTGAGGTCTCTCATCGTCTGCGCCGTGTTCCTGTGCTGCGGCAGTATCTGAGCCGGGCATCTTCACCAGTTTGTGAAGGATGGCGCTCACTTCCGCCGCAACGTCAGCTTTGGCAGGTGTTCCTCTTCTCCGGCTGCCGGTCCTGCTGTCTTTACCGGCAATCCTCTTTACGGAATACTCTTTGCGTCTCCAATACTTCACCGCCGCGTCGTATCCCGTATCATTGGTCACGATGATGAATTCGTCACCCGGATTTCCTGCAATGAGGAATCCCAGTTCCGTACAGAGCTGGAAATCAAGCGCGTTTGTTCCCTCATAGCATTTAATGAAAGTGACTGTTCTGTCAGATTCCTTGAGCTTGATGAGACTGTCATAGCTCATATGGGGGCTGTTCTTCGTATAGAAAACGATCAGCCTCGCCTTGTCTGCCGGAAGATCCAGCAGCGGAATCCAGAAATCTCCGACATTTTCGCTGTCGATCAAATAATGTTTCATATAGTCATACCTGGTCGGTCGGCACTCATGCATTATAACGCATCTCGGGCATAAATGATATAAAAAAGTTAAAGCTTATTATCCACTATTTTGCTGATAGTGGTATAATTCTATTTGAAAAACTGTCTGTTCCATTGGGGTGGATCCGGCAGTGATTTCCGGCCGTACATCGGCTCAAACAATGTATCCGGGAGGTAACAGTTTATGTCATCAAAGATTTATCAGTGCATTGAAGCGATCGGAAACCGCATCATTGAGCAGAAGGAATTCCTCACAGAGCTCGACCGCGAGATCGGCGATGCGGACCACGGGATCAATATGGCCAGAGGCTTTACCGAAGTACTGGCGGTTCTTCCCAAAGACAGCGACAACATAGGCGATGCCCTCAAGAAGACAGGCATGACTCTCCTTTCCAAGGTAGGCGGAGCATCCGGTCCTCTTTACGGCACGGCTTACATGCAGGCCGGCAAAGTCTGCGCCGGCAAGACTTCTGTCACGCCTGAAGACGGGAAAGCGATCTTCGAGGCTGTGATCGCGGGCATCCAGAAGCGCGGCAAGGCCGTCAAGGGAGAAAAGACCATGCTTGACGCCATCATTCCCGCTTACGAAGCATACTGCGCGGCGATCGACGGCGGTGCCCCCGCTGCAGATGCGCTCGACGCTATGTGCAAGGCTGCCGAAGAAGGCGTAGAGTTCACCAAGACCATTATCGCGACCAAAGGACGCGCCAGCTATCTGGGCGAGCGCAGTATCGGCCACCAGGATCCCGGAGCAACTTCCGCAACTTATACGCTCGAGTGCATCCGCGATTTTGTGAAGGGCCTTTGATCAGAGGAGTCAGTCATGGTAGGAATCGTTATTGTATCACACAGCCGGAAAGTAGCTGAAGGGATTTATGATCTTGTCATGCAGATGGCTTCTGAAAATGATCATATAATCGCTGCGGGCGGTCTGGAAGACGGCTCTATCGGCACCGACGCCATGAAGATCCAGGAAGCGATCGAGAATGCAGACACCGGCGACGGCGTCTGTGTACTCGCGGATCTCGGAAGCGGCATTATGAGTGCCGAGATGGCCATTGAAATGCTCGAGAGCGACATAGAAGTACGGATCGCGGACGCCCCGATCCTTGAGGGCGCAGTCAGCGCGGCCGTTACGTCTACTTCAGGCGCTTCCCTCGATGAAGTCATTGAGGCGGCCGAGGAGGCAAGGACAGCGTCCAAGCTCAGCTGACCATATCGCTTCAGATAATGCGGACATGCGCATTTACAGTATTCAGTTTTGGGGAATTGGTACTGTCAATATAAATGCGGAAACTAATTACTGTATTCACAGGAGGTATTCAAATGAAGAAACTTATTAATGGGGTCGACAATGTAGTTGATGAGATGCTCCGCGGAATGGCTGCAGCGCATCCCGAATATGTTGAGCGCGTGGAAGGCACGGACGTTATGATCCGTACAGGCGCCAAGAAGACCGACAAGGTCGTTCTGATCTCCGGCGGCGGCTCCGGACACGAGCCCGCTCACGGCGGATTTGTCGGAAAAGGAATGCTGGACGGCGCTGTTGCAGGCGCGGTGTTCACCTCCCCCACTCCCGACCAGGTCTATGAGGCTATCAAGGCTACCGAGTGCGGCAAGGGCGCTCTTCTGATCATCAAGAACTACACCGGTGATGTAATGAACTTCGAAATGGCCGCCGACATGGCTTCCGATGAGGATATCGAAGTTGACAAGGTCGTCGTAGCTGACGACGTCGCTGTTGAGAACAGTACCTGGACAACGGGCCGCAGAGGCATTGCAGGCACGATCTTTGTTCACAAGATCGCTGGCGCAAAGGCTGAAGAAGGCGCAAGCCTCGCTGAGGTCAAGGCTGTAGCTGAGAAAGTCATCGCGAATGTCCGCTCCATGGGCATGGGCATTGAGCCCTGCACGGTTCCCGCAGTTGGAAAGCCCGGCTTCGAACTGGCAGAAGACGAAGTTGAGATCGGTATCGGCATCCACGGCGAACCCGGAACCCACAAAGAGAAGATCAGCACAGCGAACGCAACTGTTGATCAGCTTCTGGACAAGATCCTTGCTGAAGGCATCTACGGTGCCGGCGACAAGGTAGCCGTCATGGTCAACGGCATGGGCGCTACTCCTCTGAGCGAACTTTACATCGCGAACCTTGAAGTTTCCAAAGTCCTCGCTGACAAAGGCATCAAAGTCGCCAAGACTCTGGTGGGCAATTTCATGACATCTCTTGAGATGGCCGGCTTCTCCGTAACACTCCTCAAGCTCGATGACGAACTCGAGGCACTGCTGAATGCTCCGGCTGATACGCCCGCATTCCGTCAGATCTGAACGCGGCCGGTATCCGGTCCGATCCGCCCTCATTTGCATGTAAGCAGTGAGACGGATCAATGGCCCGTAAACAATATACAGGGCCGGCAGTTCATCTGCCGGCCCTGTTTTACATCTCCCGTATTCAGTCAGACTCGGAAGGATCTACTATGGATTTACAATACTTGCTTTTCCTTCAGCAGCTGAGGACCACTTCATGCAGCTGGCTCACACCCGTCATGATGCTCATTTCACATCTTGCCGTAAATGGGAGCCTGATCATTTGTGTGGCCGTCTTCTGGGGAATGAACCGCGAACTCGGCTACTGGCTCATCTCAAACTGTCTCAGCAGCCTTTTCTTTAACAATGCCCTCAAACTGACTGCCTGTATCTACCGCCCCTGGATCCGCTGTCCGGAGCTGGTCCCGCCTTCCGGAGCCATTAAGGGCGCCACAGGCTATTCCTTTCCAAGCGGACATACCCAGATCGCGGGATCATTCTTCGGTTCCATCGCAGCCAGATACGGAAAAGAAAAAAAGGGGCTGACCGTCTTCTGCGTCGCAATGATCCTTCTCACGGCATTTTCCCGGAATTTCCTCGGCGTTCACACGCCTCAGGATGTCCTGGCGGCAATGGCGTCTTCCGCTGTGATCGTGTTCGCCAACGTCAGATTGTTTGAAAAGCTCAGGAATGATCTGTCCCTGCTGCCCAAGGCGATCGCCGTCGGATGTGTCGCTGCAGTGCTCTGTATTCTCTATTTTGCACTGAAATCATATCCTATGGATTATGTGGACGGCGCATTAGTCGTAGACCCGGCAGAGATGAAAGAAGACGGATACGCTGCAGCCGGCGCGACACTCGGCGCTCTGATCGGCGCTTTTCTTGAAACACGCTATGTGAAGTTTTCTACGGACGGCACGATCCCGCTCAAGATCATGCGTGTACTCATGGGCATTCCCGCTGCCGCCCTGATCATGCTCGTCGTAAGAAAACCGGTCTATGACCTGATCGGAAGGCCTGCGGGTCATGTTGTCATTTACTTTGCAGTGGGAATATATATCATTTTCCTCTATCCCGCGATCTTCACGGCAATTCACAGGCGCCGCCTTCAGAGTCATGAAACACCTGCTCAGGATTAGACCAGGTTTCTGACAATACCGAACACTACAAGGCCTATGCAGTATAACACTGCAGAAGCCTCAATTTTTGTGCTGATCCTCTCATTTCTGACCCACTTGTACGCGCTGTAAAGGAGCAGGAACAGCAAGTATGGCGATGTTATAAACAAAAATGCGTTGGCATACAGGGCGGCTTCGAGATCCGACTCGCTGACTGCACGGATCATCCTGGTGACGCCGCAGCCCGGACACTGAAGGCCGGTCACTTCGTGAAACAGGCAGGGGACCGCAAAGCCGCCTCTCCTGATCCAGGCCAGATAAGCTGCGCCCGCACAACAGATAAGCAGCAGAAAAAATACTTTTCTGCTGCTGTATCCCTTTTTACACTCTTTATTGCTTTCCGAATTCATGATCACTGAAGAACTTTGTTGACCGAATCCTGCATCAGGGCAACGGACACAATACCCAGCCCGAATATGCCCAGGATCAGGAAGATCACATTGCTCGAGCCGTTGGACTGTGTGATATAGTCACATTTCTCACCCATCTTGTAGTACCAGTACCATGAGTAGATCCCGCAGGTGACTATGGACAGGAGAATGACAATGCCGCCGCTCGGAGCCATGGGATCCTGTGCCAGTTCATTGACCTCATTGTTGATCATGTACATCCAGTAAAGGAAATAGATCCCGCATGTAACGATCGACAGGATAATAGCGACCGGGATGCTCCTGGGCATTACATTCGTATAGATTACCTCTTCCCTGCTGCCGGGACCGCCGTCCTGAAAACCGCTGTTCCGGAAGACGTCGTTCTGATAGCCGCTGTTCTGTCCGCCGCCGGCGGCATTGCGGTCCTGCGGGCCGGCGCTCTGCTGTGTGTCCAGAGGTGCTCCGCACTCAACACAGAATTTGGCTGTGTCTGTGTTTGCGGTTCCACATCTGATGCAATACTTCATACTGCTTAAACCTCCTTAAATGCCTGCGCAAATTTCATAATATACTCCGCTGTCCCCTGAATTCCGAGACGGCTGGAATTGATGATCAGGTCATATGCCCTGGAATCGCCCCACTTTGTATCACTGTAGAAATTGTGGTATGTGCGGCGGTACTTGTCTGTCTCCCTGCGCTCACGGTCTGCCTCCTCGAGAGAGATCTGCTGGATACCTGCAAGTCTCTTGTTCTTCTCCGGAACATCTCCGACTACGAATACACGGATCAGATTGGGATTTCCATTGAGCACGGAATCAGCGCAGCGGCCTACGATCACGCAGCTCTCCCCGCTGTCCGCGATCTGCCTGATATACTCAAATGTCATTCTCGCCACATTGCTCTCAGGAGACTCTTCGAAACCGCCGATCCTCCCGGAAAAAGGGAACCCTGCGGGTTTCTCATCCAGTTTCTTTATATAGTTCTTATTCATACCGCTTATCTTCGCTGTGCCTTCAACAAGTCTCTTCTTGTCATAGCATGCGATCCCCATTGCATCCGCGATCTTCTTGGCGATAGCGTGTCCTCCGCTTCCGGATTCTCTTCCGATTGTAATGACGATCTGATCTTTCATAGTACTATCCCCCGTTTTTTTGTCTGAGTCATGGGATACGGATGCGGCTGCACCCGACCCGTTTCTGTTCCTGCTGCTGCGCAGCCGATCGGATAAGTTTTCAGTGACAATTCATCACCCCGCGGCACAAATGCTTCGCATTCAGGTCTGTGGGTGTTTTGAATATTCCTGTTATTATTATATCAGACTTATTCCGAATAAGCATCAGTTCTCAGGACTTCTTTGATGCCGCATACAGCCAGCATGCTGATATACCTGGACAGAGCCTCGATATCCGTCTTTCTTCCGCTCGTAAACCACTTCTGGTAAACAGACACAAGCCCCGATACGATGTACTCCAGCATGTAATCCTCAAGCTCACTGTCCGGGGAATTCGGGTTGAAATACAGGAGCCTGATCCTCTGTTTGAGGGAGGTGATGATCTTTTGCAAAAAAGAGATCTGATTTCTGTTGGTGAGTATGTTCTCATAGAAATCCAGATCGGAAGTGATCAGTCTTGCCAGTGTGTTGAAAGTTGTCACCGGGTCTTTCAGGAGGGCGTCAAAATCGATCTTTCTGAGAGTTTCCTCAAATCTCTCTACAATCTCATCTTCCATCTCCTCTGCCACCATGTATACGCTGCTGTAATAATTATAAAAGGTCTTTCTGTTGATCTCCGCTGCTTCCGCCAGCTCGGTGACCGTGATCTCCTCGATCGGTTTTTTGGCCAGAAGCATTGTCATCGCGCTGTGAATGGCCTTTCTTGTCTTCATCACTCTTTTGTCCACGTTCCGCCCCTCTCCCGAATACGCTTACTGTTATGATAATTCCCAGTTCGTGTAAATTTGTGTATTATGATACAACTTTTGAAACTATGTTGTTTCTTCTACAATCTTAACCATCTTATGGTTTTAAATTTATCGGTGCACTTGTATAATAATACACAATTGTTTCTTATTCGAGAGTTTTTTAATCAAAATACAGATTGGAGATACTGCTGATGAAAGACTATGTGATTTGCATTGACGCTTCTATAGACATCGACCAGAACTACATTGACGAAAACAAGGTCGTGATAATCCCGATGAAATATGTACTGGGCGAGACCGAATATCTGATGGAAAACAGGCTGTCCGATCAAAAGCTCCGGGATTTTTATAATGCCATGAAGGCAGGCGAGATGACCCACACCAGCCAGATCACTCCCTATTTCTATCAGCAGGTATTCCGCAGAGAGGCCTCCTTAGGCCATAATATCCTGTACATATCGCTTTCCGGCGGGCTCAGCAGCACATATTCCTCTGCCCTCACCGCCGCGGAGGAGATCGAGGAGGAGTTTGATGATCTTAAGATCGAAGTCGTAGACTCCCTTGCCGCCACCGGCGGAATGGGCCTTCTTCTCATGATGGCGGTCAGAGCGAAGGAAAGCGGCGTCTCTCTCTCCGAGAACGCTGAGGCACTGCGCAAAGCTGCCGGTAAGATCTGTCACTGGTTCCTGGTCGACGACCTCAAATACCTGCGCCGCGGCGGACGCATCTCAGCTGCCACTGCCGTCGCGGGCACCGTACTCAATATCAAACCGATCCTTAAGATCGCCGATGACGGCACGCTGATCAGCGTTGCCAAAAAGAGAGGGCTTTCCAAAGCTTCTTCTTTCCTCACGGATTGTTATGAAGCCGCTCTGGACAGGAGCCTTTCGGATGATGTGATCATTGCTCACGCTGACTGCATTTCTGAGGCAGAAGCGATCCGGAGCCGCATCCTTTCCATCAATCCTGACGCGAATGCCCAGATCTGCGGACTGGGCCCGGTGATCGGCGCCCATACCGGTCCAGGAATGCTGGCTGTCATCCACTGGGGAAACAGAGACTATATCTGAATTCCGCAGACGGAAGAAAGTACATAAAGAAATTAAAAACAGCGCGGACCGGACAGGATCCGCGCTGTTTCTGTTTGTTAATCATCGAAGTCAAAGTTATCTGTGTTCTGCTCCTTAAAAATGTGATAGACCTCTTCGATCACATCATCTTCACAGGAGACAAGAGACAATTCGTCGTCTTCCTCCGATTCCACTTTGAGTATGACGACCGAGTCTTCCTCATCCTGGATCAGGACGACATACCGCTCCCCCTCGTATTCGACCGTATCCAGCAGTTCAAATTCCTGTTCTTCACCGTTCTCATCGACAAGAATAATGATGTCTTCCATTGATTTTCCCCCTTTGAACGAATATGATTCTTTGCCGTATATATGCGATCGATAAATCAATCTATGCATTATTCTAGCATGTTCTCACAAATTGCACACTTTTTTCTTTCACGATTATAAAAATTTGATAATAATGCTAAAAAATGTATGTATTGAAAACGTTTTCATATCGTATTCTATGTATGTAACTGTAGTCTTTTGCACATATTTACTAGAGAGGAAAAAATTATGGCAAAAAAGAAAGGCAACGGCGGCTCACAAGCGTTTGCAGTCGCCCAGCAGATCGGTAAGTCACTGTTCCTGCCGATCGCTGTACTCCCCCCGGCAGGTATCCTGCTCGGTATCGGAAGTTCATTTACAAATCCTACAACGATCGCGACCTACGGTCTGTCCGGAATTCTGCATCCGGGCAGCATTCTGTACATGTTCTTCCAGCTGCTCAACGGAGCAGGCAACGCTGTATTCGGCAACCTGGCTCTGATCTTCGCTCTGGCAGTTGCGCTCGGCATGGCCAAGAAGGAAAAGGGCGTAGCAGTTCTTTCCGCAGCGATCTTCTATCTGATCATGCTGACGACCATGAACGTACTGCTTCAGATCGACGGCTCTATCCTTGCAGACGGCAGCATCGCCGACAAAGTCAAGGACGGCGCGCTCGCTACCAGCCTTGGTATCCTGACACTTCAGATGGGCGTGTTCGGCGGTATCCTGGCAGGTCTTCTGGCAGCTCTCACCTGTAATAAGTTCTATAAACAGGTCCTGCCCCAGTCCCTGGCATTCTTCTCCGGCACACGTTTCGTACCGATCATGTGTATGGTATTCGGTATCGTCACAGGCTTCATCTGCTACTTCATCTGGCCTGCGATCCAGACCGGTATCTATGCTCTCGGCGATCTCGTCAACGCAGCAGGTCTCTTCGGAACCTTCATTTACGGCTGCATTGAGCGTGCGCTGATTCCCTTCGGTCTGCACCACATCTTCTATATGCCTTTCTGGCAGACAGGTGTCGGCGGATCCGTAATGGTCAACGGCGAAATGGTAGAGGGTGCCCAGAACATCTTCTTCAGAATGCTGGCTGATCCCAACACTGTAGTATTTGACGAATCCGCGAAGTTCCTCGCAGGTAAGTATCCCTTCATGATGGGCGGACTTCCGGGCGCAGCTCTTGCCATGTACACATGCGCAAGACCCGAGAAGAAGAAAGAAGCAGGCTCCCTGCTCTTCTCCGTAGCTCTGACCTCCTTCCTTACCGGTGTTACAGAGCCTATCGAGTTCACATTCCTCTTCCTCGCTCCCGTGCTGTTCGGTATCCACGTAGGTTTCGCAGGTCTCGCGTTCCTGCTCTGCGACCTGTTTGACGTCCTGATCGGTACTACTTTCTCAGACGGTCTGATCGACCTGATCCTGTACGGTATCCTTCCCGGAAACGCCAAGACCCACTGGGTCCGCGTGCTTCCTTTGATCGCGATCTACTTTGTACTGTACTTCTTCGTATTCCGCACCTTCATCCTCAAGAAGGATCTGAAGACTCCCGGACGTGAAGCCGATGACGAAGAAGTCAAGATGATCACCAAGGATGAGTACCGCAAGGCGACCGGCGTCGGCGTTGCAGGCGGCAAGGCTGCTGCTGCAAACGTTGATCCCAAGTCTGCAGCGATCCTCAAGGGTATCGGCGGTCTCGACAACCTTACCGGTGATATCGACTGCTGCGCAACAAGACTTCGTCTTACACTCAAGGATTCCTCCAAGGTTGACCAGCCTCTGCTCAAGGGAACCGGCGCTTCCGGCGTCGTTGTAAAGGGCAACGGCATCCAGGTCATCTACGGACCTTCCGTAACGATCGTTAAGTCTAACTTCGAAGAGCTCGTTGAGAAGCTCCGCAACGGCACCATCCCGCTGTCCGCAGTCCAGGATGAAGAGCCCGCTGCTGCCGCTGCTCCCGCAGCAGCTGCTCCTGCAGGTCCCAAGATGAAGGATGAAGTCCTCGGAGCCTGCCTGACAGGTAAGATGCTCCTCATGAACGAAGTTGAGGACGAGGCATTCGCAGGCCGCATGCTCGGCGACGGCGTTGCCATCGAGCCCACAGTAGGCGAACTGGTAGCTCCCGCAGACGGCGAGATCACAATGGTATTCGATACCAAGCACGCTGTAGCGATGACCACGACCGACGGCGCTGAGATCCTGATGCATATCGGTATCGACACTGTCAAACTTGAAGGTCAAAACTTCGAAGTCTTCGTTGCTGACGGCGACCAGGTCAAGAAGGGCCAGACCCTTATCAAGTTCGATATCCCTGCGATCAAGGCTGCAGGCTACAAGTGCACAACTCCTTGCATCATTACCAACTGGGAGGACTACAGCACACTTCGTCCTCTTAAGACAGGTGATGTGAAGGTCGGTGACGACTTTATCGAACTGCTCGGCTGATCCATCAGTTCTCGTTACGATTTTATAATGTAACCTCAAAAGAGGCTGCCGCAAAAAGCGGCAGCCTCTTTTAGTGTCTTTATAGCACCAATCCCCTGTGTTATCAGAAATTCAGCTTCCTGATCACCTCGATCGACTGATCGACGCAGCGGGCAAATTCATCCGCGTCCGCCGGTTTGCCGACAATGGACCCGTAATGAGTCGGGATCACAATGGCAGGCTTAAGAGAATTGATGAATGATGCCGCCTCCTTTGGATTCATTGTATATGTGCCCCCGATCGGCACCATCGCGATGTCACAGTCAATGGATGTGTTCTCTTTGAGGGCATCCGTATCACCGGCCACATAGATCTTAGCGCCGTCCACAGTCAGAACATAGCCGATCCATCCGTTCCTCCTGGGATGGAAAGGTTTGAGCTTGTTGTAAGCAGGAACAGCTTTGATATAGATTCCCGCTGCGCTGATCATATCTCCGGCTTCCATGCTCAGATAACTCTGCAGATCGAACCCGTTCTTCTCCATATCGCCCTTCATACTTGAAGGGACGACCACTTTCGTGGAATCCTTCCGTATTTTGGCAATATCTGCCGGTGAAAAGTGGTCATAATGGGCATGTGTGACCAGGATCAGATCGGCGTCCCGGGGGTTTCCCTCGATCCCGAGCGGATCCAGGTAGATCACTGTGCCTTCAGCGCTCTCAATTCGAATACTGCTCTGCGTGTTCACGGTTATCTGAGCGGTTTTGAAATTGCTCATATGCCTTCCTCCTTTTACATTTCCCCTGGATTCAAGGCTCGCAGAGCGAGCCACTGTGCCCGAGCTGCCAGAACGCCACTGCGCTCGCAGCCGCCACATTCAATGAATCAACGCCGTGGAACATGGGGATCATGACCGTGTAGTCGCATTCCGCGATCGTCTCCGCCGCGAGGCCGTCCCCTTCAGTTCCCAGAATCACTGCCAGCCTGTTTTCTCCCATTAATACGGGATCGGAAACAGGAACAGATTCTTTTTTCAGTGCCATTGCCGCCGTTCTGAACCCGAGCTCCCTGAGCTTTTCGAGGCCCGGATGCGGCCATCCCGGATTTCTTCGGTCTCCGATAAAAGTCCACGGAATCTGGAATACCGTCCCCATGCTGACCCTCACCGCTCTTCTGTAGAGCGGATCGCTGCAGCCGTGCGTCAGCAGGACCGCGTCCATGCCGAGCGCCGCCGCGGAACGGAAAACAGCTCCCACATTGGTCGGATTTACCACTTCTTCCAGCACACAGATTCTCGAAGTTCCCCGGACAGTCTCCTCTACAGAAGGCAGGCTTTTTCGCTCCATTGCGCACAGGCACCCTCTTGTGAGCGGAAATCCCGTCAGTTTTCGAAGTTCCGACTCCTGCGCCGCGTATACGGGGATCGGATCTCCCTTCATTTTCTCAAGCCTTGCCAAAATACTGAGAGCCTCTCCTTCAATCTGCTTCTCGTCTATAAGCATCGATACAGGCTCATATCCGGCGTTTAAGGCGCGTTCGATGACTTTAGGGCTCTCCGCTATGAACAGGCCTGTATGAGGCTCTCTGCAGTGATAGAGCTGGGATTCCGACAGGCATGTATATACCTCGAGTCCCGGGTCTCCTAAATCCTGTGTGTGAGTGACATAATACATAAAACTAATCCTTCATCTGATCGCGCTCTTTTACTTCCGCCAGCCTGCGAAGAGCTGTCTCTTCGATCACATCGTCATATCCCGTAAGGGCCGCGAACGGTGCGAACTGGGCCGCCCTCATCTCTGCCGCCATGCGCGGGTGCTTTGCAGATGTATGATGCGGCAGATCAATGATATCGCGATAGTCATCCGGATTCCCGTTTCTGCCTGCATTTTCTTTCAAGCGTTGTGTCCTCCGATCTGGCTGTTTCTCGAGATCGCCGTCGCGCCTTCCTCCAGGTTCATGCCCCTGACGACGGCGTTATTGCCGAAGCGCTTTCGGATCTCCAGCACGGCTTTCTGTACTCTCTTATCCCTGTCCTCCTGCTCTTTCCTCGCTGCGCGCTCCTTTTCAAGAGCCTCGTAGTCGGTAAAGAGGTCCAGCTGCTCATAGAGTTCGTCCGAACCCGCGGCGTCAGACTCCGGGATCACTCTGGCCGCAGCCACCGTGATCCTTCTGACAAGAAGGATGGGGTCTACGATCCGGTCATAGAGTTTCTCTGCCTCCCGCACAATGACCCTGGTCGAGGATGTCGGCCTGTCAAACGTGACAGAACCATGCGCATGTTTGGGCACGAGGCGTCCATACCAGTCCCTGGTGATCTCCCCTTTATAGTTCTCCCGTATCTCCGGGATCTCCAGGCTCTCCATATCGTAGCCGACAGTCAGGACGATATGATCGGTCACGAGATGCTTGTCAAGGAGCTTGAGACTGAGTTTGTCCATCATCTCCTTCATGACGAGTTTCCCTTTGGCAGCGCTGTAAGCGCAGTGAAGGACCTGGCCTTCCCCTATGCTGTTCTCCGCAGGTTTATAGGCCTTGATCTGCGCGATGGTACAGGGTTCCCATCCCCACGCATGGTCGATCAGAAGCTCAGCGTTTACCCCGAAGAGCTTGTAAAGAGCGTCTTCGTTCTGAACGGAACACCGGGCGACGTCGCCCATGGTCAGCACCCCTATTTTTTTAAGCTTATTAGCATAGCCGCGGCCGACTCTCCAGAAGTCTGTTATGGGCTTGTGATTCCACAGTTTCTCTCTGTAGGACCTCTCGTCAAGCTGCGCGATGCGCACGCCGTCCTCATCTGCTTCGATGTGCTTAGCGACGATGTCCATCGCTATTTTGGCAAGATAAAGATTAGTTCCGATCCCGGCTGTTGCTGTGATCCGTGTCTGTTTCAGCACATCCCTTATCATGGTCTGCGCCAATTCCCTCGCCGTCATCCCGTAAGTGTCCAGATATTCCGTGACGTCCATGAATACCTCATCAATGGAATAAACGTGAATATCCTCAGGCGCGATATAGTGGAGGTAGATATTGTAGATCCTGGCGCTGTAATCCATGTAGTAGGACATACGGGGCTTTGCCGCGATATAGTCCAGCTCCAGTTCCGGATGCTCCGCAAGTACTGTGCTGTCATAGGAGCTCCCTTCAAACCCGCTCAGCCCCAGCTTTTTAAGCTGCGCGTGCCGGCGGGCGTTATAGAGCTTCACCTTCTCCACGACCTCAAAGAGCCTGGGGCGGCCGGGGATCCCGATCGCTTTGAATGACGGAGAAACAGCGAGACAGATCGTTTTTTCCGTACGGCTCCGGTCCGCGACCACCAGATTAGTGGTAAGCGGATTGAGTCCCCGCTCATTGCATTCCACAGAGGCATAGAAAGACTTCAGGTCGATGGCAATATATGTCCTCTGCCTGTCCTTTTCGGTATTATTTCCGGTCATGTGACTCCTTGATCGTCATTTGGATAAGACGCCCCGTAGTTTCGCCGCGCGGAAGGGTCATTTCCCCGCATTTTGGGGTACTCTTCCTGCTCTATTACAGAAAAGGCAAGAATCTGTTCGATCTTCTCCGCCTTCCCTTTGAGGTCAAAATAGCGCCTCATAGCGCCCTCTTCATCCCACCACCTGGAAAAAGCCTCTCCGGTATCTGTACTGTGACGACGTTCCATCTCCAATAGGATATCCGTCATTTTTTCCCGAAGGCTCTCAAGTTCATCCATGTATCTTCTGGCTTCAAATTGCGAGATCGTTCTCATAAAATGGGTTCCCTGTTTTATAGTTCATTCAAGGCTCGCAGAGCGAGCCGTTGCGCCGCGTGCGGGTTGCCTGTAAGGCAACATCTTCCTTTCCGCACGCGTGTGCATCATATAACTCAGCGGGGGACATCCCCCCTGTGTTATCTGCGGTTAGCGGCCCGCTTTGCGGATCTTGAATTCCCGTGCCTGCGCTTTCTCTTCCAGATTCTGTCTCCCCGCACTTTACGCAAGAGCGCTCCCCGCATCCTCTTGCCGACGAAGCGGAAAGCATGCCGCCCTGCTCCCAGTCTGTTCTGTCTGGATCTATAGACAAGATGCCTCTTTACCGGCAGTTTTTGAGCAGGCTCAGGAGCTGCCTCGATTTCTGATTTCATTTCCGGGATCGCCTGAATCTGCGGCATCTGTACCGGGACAGTATCTGTCTCCGGCTCCGGGATCACTTCGGGTTCCGGCTCCGGAATCACCTCAGGCTCCGGCTCCGGGATCACTTCGGGCTCCGGCTCCGGAATCATCTCGGGCTCCGGCTCCGGGTTCACTTCTGCCTCCGCTGCAGTTTCTTCCTCTTCTTCGGCGGGATCGATCAGGTCGATCAGGATCTTCCCGAACGCCTCCTCCTGTGTGATGCGGATCTTCTGGTTTTTCATCAGTTCCAGAACTACGAGGAAAGTCACGATGATCTCTTCCTTGCTGTCCTCAAGTTCCAGCATCTCCCTGAAATCAGCGTGAGGATGACCGGCAAGGTAGGCCCGGATATAGAGTTCCTTGTCGGCGACGCTGATCTCTTCTTTCTGTATTTTGCCAAATCCGCTTCGAATGGGATCGACGCGGCTCTTCTTGCGCTTGAGAACTTCCTTGAACACATTCTCAAGGCTCTGCGCCGTGCGGTCCCCAATGAGCTCTTCGTAATTCAGAGGAGGTACGTAACTGCGCACCTCCTCCGGTAGATCCTGTGGCCTGAAGTAACTGAAGCCCGCATGCCGGTTCTTCTCTTTGAGTTCCTCCGACATGTACTTGTACATTTTGTATTCCAGAAGGCGCCTGACCAGTTCGTCTCTGGGGTCCTCCTCTTCGCCTTCCTCGTTTTCCTCCCTCGGCAGGAGCATGCGGCTCTTGATGTCAAGAAGCGTAGCTGCCATGACCAGGAATTCACTGGTGACGTTCATGTCGTCGTGCTCCATCCGGCGCACATATTCCAGATACTGGTCTGTGATCGTCACTATGGGAATGTCATAAATATCGATCTTATTCTTTTCAATAAGGTGCATGAGAAGGTCCATCGGGCCTTCAAACACCTGAAGTTTCAGCGGAATCGCCATCAGTTGCCGGTCTCCCCTTCTGTTGTATCTGCCTCTTCAGCGCTCTCAGAGGTATTGCCGCTGCCGGCCGTATCTCCCGTCGAGCTTCCTTCTTCCGCGTTCTCCTCAGAAGAAATGCCGGCCTGTGCCTGCTCGTCCGCGGTAATGCCCTCGTCGGCATGCTCCTGAGAGGTAATGTCCTCGGAGGCATATTCCGACCCCGCTGCAGTGCTTACTGCCGCGGCAGCCTCTTCCTCAGCCTGTGCGCCGGCGGCCTGAGGTCTGTTTTCTTCCAGGTCTGTGACCAGCCACTTCTTATCAATCTTTGCAAGGGAGAGGACGGTCTTCTCATCAGAAGGAGCGCTGTTCTCAAGTTCTTCCTGCATCCTGCCGATCACAATAGGGATCAGGTCATTGTACATCTTCTTGTACATTGCCTTCTCTCCCTCATCCTTGTAAATTGCGATCAGTTCATCGTAGTGTTCCGACTGATATTGCTTGATGAGGTCAAGTGTTTCTTCCGACTGCCCGGAAGAGGCACCCGGGTCGTATCCGAGTGTGATCTTTGCAGTCACAGAGGCTGTTTCTTCCATGACCTTTGTATCCTGGATCTCGAAGCTCTTGTAGGCCTTGGAGATCACTTTCCTGACGTACTCGTCAACTGCCTTCTGCGCTTCTTCTCCCATATCTTCCTTCTCAACGCCCATCGCCGCATAAAAAGTGTCAGCGAGATATTCCGGGTCCATGAGCTTCATTGTCTTGCTGTTCATAAAATCTTCAGTTGCGAACTGCGAAGCCGCTTTCATGTCATTACTGACCATCGCGTTCAGAAAACCTTCCGCGGTCTCTGTAACGGCTTTTTTATCTGTGTTGCAGCCGGTAAGAATCATTACCGTTAATACAGTAAGCAGCACTGTGATCAGTTTTTTGCTCATTGTTATCCTCCTATACCAGATACTTCTGTCATTATCTTTTAGAATAGCAGTTCTATCCCGATTCGTCAAAAGAATGGTGTAAAGAGCCTTATTTTTTGCAGAAATTCCGGATCGTGCAGGATGCTCCTGCTCGATTGACCGTTGGCAGGGGGATGTATCTTCGTTCAGGCACGAGATGCGCTCCCGGCTTATCGCAATCGAGTAGGAGGGCCTCCTACTCGATTGACCGTTGGCCGCCAAATGCATCTTCGTGCAAGCACGAGATGCACTTGACAGCTTATCGCACAAAAAAAGAACTGCCGCAAATGCAGCAGTCCTTTTTTTCAGGCTGTTTTTGATTTTTTTGTCAGCTCAGACGTACTGAAAAGCCGTCAATCATCCTCTTAGAGGAGCTGATCAATAGTGGCAGTACATGAAGTACTTGTATCCCAGAGGGCTTGCGAAGTAACCCTGAAGTTCAGGATCCTGCATGTACAGGTCTGTATAGTAGTACAGAGGGCAGATGCAGCCTGTGCTCATCAGAAGGTCCTCAGCTTTGTGCATCAGAGCATATCTGACAACGGGGTCTGTGCAGCTCTTGACATCGCTGATCACGACATCATAAGTCTCTGCCCATGTTCCGTTCTCGACCTTGGTGTCATAACCGAATTCAGTCAGGTCGATGCTGTAAGCCTGAGTCTTCTCATTCGCGCCCTTGCCGAACTGGCAGTCGTTGTTGCCGGAAGCGCTTGTCCACATATCCAGGAAGGAGATCGGATCGTTGTAGTCGCCGAGCCAGCCGTTACGTGCGATGGAGAAGTTGCCCGCTTTACGGGTATCAAGGAATGTATTCCACTCCTGGTTCTCAAGATTCATTGTGATGCCGATGCCGGCCAGAGCGCCCTGCAGGTATTCTGCGATCGCCTTGTGGCCTTCGGAAGTATTGTACAGGTATGTGAGCGTAGGAACATTTGTGAACTTCTGAGATGCCTCGTCGTAAGCATAATACTTCTTCAGAGTCTCAACAGCTGCTTCGAAGTTGCTCTGAAGAGCTTCGGGAGCAACATTGTAGTAGCCTACGAATCCGTCGTTGTGGCCTGCATTCTCATAGAACTCCTTGCCGTCAGTGTCTGTAAGACCCATAGCGACGAAGGAGGAAGCGGGAACCTGTCCGCCCTGTGCGACGCTCTCGCAGATGTAGTTGCGGTCGAACAGCAGGGAGATGGCATTTCTGATCTCCTGGCGTGCAGCCTCAGCCTCAGCGCCTTCAAGGCCGCTGTCAGCGGGAAGGATGTCTTCGTTGATATTCCAGCTCACATAATATGTGCCCAGCTGGCCGGTGATCTTGAATGCATCGGGATACTGCTCTTTCAGAGCTGCGATCTCGTTTGTGGGAACGTCGTCGATGAGCTGCCAGTCGCCGTTCTTGAAGTTTGTCAGCATGTTGTTGGCGTCATCGGAGAGATAGAAGTTGATCTGAGGCATTGTGACCTTGTCAGCTTCCACATAGTTCTCATTCTTGGTCAGAGTGATCAGGCTGTTGTGATCCCATGCAGTCATTGTGTAAGCGCCGTTTCCGACATAAGTGGAGGGATCGGTTGCCCAGGAATCATTAGCGACGACATCTTCTCTTACAGGGAAGTATGCCGGGAATGCAAGGAGCTCATTCCAATAAGCGACATTTGTTGTAGTAGTGACTACGAGAGTCTTGTCGTCGGGAGCTTCCACTGCGAGCTTTGCATCAGGGTTTACGTATTCCATGACAGGATCGCCGTTCTCGTCAACTTCGCCGGTCTCTTTGACTTCCCACATCTCAGCGTAGCCCTTGACTACCTCGAACATGTAGCCGTAGTCAGCAGCGAGCTCGGGACTGGCAGCGCGGTTCCATGCAAATACGAAATCACTTGCCTTGACATCCTGCCCGTCGGACCACTTAAGGCCGTCCTTGAGGGTGTAAGTATAGGTCATGGTGCCGTCTTCGTTGGCAACGCCTTCAGGAAGCTCAACTGCGCAGTCGGGAGCGATCACGAGGTTTCCGGAAGCGTCCTGCTCCCACTTAGCGATACCGGAGAACAGGTGCAGGCACATTGTAGCGCCGTCAACAGAGCTGTTCAGTGCGGGATCAAGAGTAGCGGGCTCGGAAGCCAGGCAGACATTGAGGGCCTGCGTCTTATCGCCGGAAGTTGTCTCAGCAGTCTCAGTTGCTGCCGCATCGCCACTGCTGGTATTTGCAGCGGAATCGCCGCATGCAGCAAGGCCGAGGACCATTACCGCGCTCAGTAAGATCGCAAATAACTTTTTCATTTTCATTTCTTTCTCCTTTCAAAGATAACCGATCGCCATCAGCGGTCATCTGATCTATTACACAGCGCGGCAGGCTCGCACCGCCTGAAATGCACGCGTATGCCGCGCCATGGAATCATAATTTCGGATCATGCTGTCGGACTATATCGATATCCGATCAGCTGTTGATCTCTTCTGTCCTGTGGCAAGCCACAAATCTGCCTTTTTCCACTTCTTTGAAGGGAGGCATGCTCTCAGAACACATGGGCTTTGCGTAAGGGCATCTTGTGTGGAAAGGGCATCCGGGAGGCGCGTTGAGCGGGCTCGGGATCTCTCCGGTAAGCGCGATGCGCTTGTTTGCGCGGGCTACGTTCGGGTCCGGAACCGGAACAGCTGAGATCAGCGCCTTGGTGTAGGGATGCAGAGGCCTGTTGTAGATCTCGTCCGCGTCTGCAAGTTCCACCATCCTGCCCAGGTACATGACCGCGATCCTGTCAGAAATGTGGCGCACGACCAGAAGGTCATGAGCGATGAACAGGTAGGTCAATCCCATCTGATCCTGCAGCTCATCGAACATATTGATGACCTGCGCCTGAATGGATACGTCCAGCGCCGATACAGGTTCATCGCAGACGATGAAGTCCGGATCGACCGCCAGCGCGCGCGCAATACCGACACGCTGTCTCTGGCCGCCCGAGAATTCATGGGCATATCTGGCTGCATGTTCGGAGTTGAGGCCGACGTGATCCATCAGTTCCAGGATCTTCTGCCTTCTCTCCTCCTGCGACTTATACATGTGGTGGACGTCCAGAGGTTCTCCGATGATGTCCGCGACAGTCATTCGGGGATCCAGTGAGGAATAAGGATCCTGGAAGACCATGGTGGCCTTTGTGCGGAATTCCTCAACGTCTTTCGGAGTCTTGATCGACTTTCCTCTGTAAATGATCTCGCCCGCTGTGGGCTTATACAGATGCAGAATCGTTCTGCCGGCCGTAGTCTTGCCGCATCCGGACTCTCCTACCAGTCCAAGGGTCTCCCCCTCGCGGATCGTAAAAGAGATGTCATCCACAGCCTTGAGGGGCGTCGATTTAAAGAAGCCTGTATTGATATTAAAATACTGCTTTAAGTTCCTTACCTCGATGAGAGGCTGTTCACTCTTGTTCATTGTGCTCATTCGCCTTTCACCGCCTTCCTGACATTCATCCAGCACGCGGCTGAATGCTGATCATTGATCTGCATCCTCTCGCAGCGCTCTCTCATGCAGATCTTCATCGCATTGTCACAGCGGGGTGCGAAAGGACAGCCCTTGGGCATGTTGAGCAGGTCGATCGGAGTACCTGAGATCGGCTGCAGTTTCTCTCCGCTGTCATCCACTGTAGGGATAGAGCGAAGAAGCCCTTTTGTATACTCGTGGCAGGGATTGTAGAAGATCTCTTCTGCTGTACCCTGCTCGCAGATGCCGCCGGCGTACATAACGATGACTTCATCACAGAGCTGAGCCACGACGCCAAGGTCATGCGTGATCATGATGATCGCCATGCCGATCTGCTTCTGAATATCCTTCATCAGTTCCAGGATACCGGCCTGGATCGTAACGTCCAGAGCTGTCGTGGGTTCATCCGCGATCAGGATGTCGGGCTCGCAGGCCAGAGCCATTGCGATCATAACACGCTGTCTCATACCGCCTGAAAACTCGTGCGGATACTGTTTCATGCGCTTCTCGGGCTCATTGACGTTGACGAGCCTGAGCATCTCAACTGCCCTGTCCCAGGACTGCTGCTTATCTCTGTTCGTATGGAGCAGGATCGCTTCCATCAGCTGCTGGCCGATCGTATAAGTCGGGTTCAGGCTGGTCATAGGATCCTGGAAGATAATGGATATCTTATTGCCTCTGACATCCTTCATTACATTCTCGCCGGCACCGACCAGTTCCTGTCCGTCCAGCTTGATGGAGCCGGATACGATCTTGCCTGCGCCTGCCAGAATCTGCATGATCGAGTAGGCGGTTACCGACTTACCGGAGCCGGACTCACCTACGATTCCCAATATTTTGCCCCTCTCCAGGCTGAAGGAGACGCCGTTGACCGCGCGGACCTCGCCTGCGTCCGTGAAGAAGGAAGTGTGTAGATCTTTAACTTCTAATAATGCCATTACAGTTCCCTCCCTTAACTATTCAGCTTCGGATCGAATGCATCGCGCAGGCCGTCGCCGAAAAGGTTCAGCGAGAGAACGATCAGCGAGATGACGATCGCCGGAATGACCAGTCTGTAGGGATAAGAGCTCAGGCCGTTGAGCGCGTCGGAAGCCAGTGAGCCGAGCGACGGCATGGGCGCGTTGACACCAAGACCCAGGAACGAAAGATAACTCTCTGTAAAAATAGCACTCGGGATCTGCAGCGCCGTCGAGATGACGATGACGGACACGCAGTTGGGAAGCAGGTGCTTGCGGATGACCCAGCCGCCCTTCGCGCCTGCCGCCTGTGCCGCCAGTACGTATTCCTGCTCTCTCAGAGACAGGATCTGGCCGCGCACAAGTCTCGCCATGGAGACCCAGTACAGGAGCGCGAATATGATGAACAGGGAAATGATGTTCGATCCGATCTTGGCCAGCGGCGTGCCGTCGAGCTTGCTGGCGAGCGTCATCTTAAGGACCGATGCCAGCAGGATGACCATCAGCATATCGGGAAGGGAGTAGATGATATCTACTATTCTCATGATGATCATATCTACTTTGCCGCCCGCATAACCGGATACCGATCCGACCAAGAGGCCGATCACAAGGACGATGATACTGGCGAAGAAACCTACCGCCAGGGAAATTCTCGTTCCGTAGACGACACGGATGAAGTAGTCACGTCCTGCGGAATCTGTGCCGAATACGTGAGGGAACACTTTCTGGCCCTGTTCCTTCAGCGCCAGTTCCGACGCAGAATACTCGAAAGGCTTGAGATTGTTGAACGTGGCGTCCACGGGCTTGCCGGGCTGCATGCCGAGCATCATCTCATATTTGTAAGGCCAGAACATCGGCACAAAAACAGCCGACAATGTGATGATCAGGATGATATAAAAACTGACCATCGCCACCTTGTTCTTGCGAAGGCGGCGGATACCGTCCTTGAACGCGGTCGTGGAAGGCCGCATCTGGACCATATATTCCTTTTCTTCCTCTGTAGCAGGGATGAAGTCATCGAGATTCACCTGCATACTCAGGTTTTTCATTATTTCACTCACTTTTGCTGCCCTCCGTCATTCCAGATTAATTCTGGGATCTACAACCTTGTACATGATGTCACTGACCAGATTCATGATGACGATAAATGTTGCCAGCACGATCGTCGTTCCCATGATCAGCGTGTAGTCGCGGTTCGTGATGCTGTTGACGAATGCGCGTCCGATTCCGGGAACGGCAAAGATCTGCTCAACGACCAGGGATCCGGTTGTGATATACGCAAGCTCAGGTCCCAGATAAGTGATGACAGGGATCAGCGCGTTCTTGAGGGCATGTTTGAAAATGATGTTGGTCCTTGATACGCCCTTGGCCTTCGCTGTCCGGATATAATCCTGTCCCAGGACATCCAGCATGGAGGATCTTGTCAGACGCGTAATGTAAGACATCGGGTACAGCATCAGCGTGATGACGGGAAGCACCAGTCCTGCAGGCGTCGATCCGTTTGCCGGGAAGATATGCGTTCTGACCGCGAATGCGACGAGGAGCAGTGATCCCATGATGAACGACGGCATTGAGACAAATGCAGTCGTGATGACCATGATGATCCTGTCGAGCAGCGTGTTTCTGCGCAGTGCCGCAAAGGATCCGAGGATCACTCCGAGTACCGTAGCGATCGCGGCGGCGATCACGCCCAGCTTGGCAGAGGTCTTAAGGCCGTCTCCAATGATGTCAATGACCATTCGTCCTCTTTGTTTGAGCGAAGGGCCGAACCGAAGATGACATACATCGTTGAGGTACGTGAGATACTGCTGGAACAGGGGCTTGTCAAGCCCGTACTTAGCTTCCATAGCCTTCTGTACCTGGGGCGTCACGGCTTTCTCACCGACAAAAGGCCCGCCGGGAACGGCGTGCATGATGAAGAAGGTCAGCGTGATGACCACCCAGATCGTGAAGATCGCCAGTAAAACACGTTTAAGAATGTACTTCAATGTTTTGGGATTCATTTCACTATCTCCGTCTCTTTCATTTTCTTGCGCATTTTCCTTAACCGTTTCTGCAGTTTATCCGCTATATTTTTGTGAAATATATATCATTTTTATATAAAGATAAGACGCATCTGTCATGGAAATGCACAATTTACATTTTATACTCTTTACTACGTTAATACAACACTTATACAAAGAGAAAGAGCGCAAAAATGATGATATTTATGCACCATTCATAGCAAAATATATCAAGTGGGCATCTGACCAAAAAAGAGAGACGTCCCCCGGTCACACGCTATACCGGAAGAAGTCTCCCTCTCACTGCAGTTCATATTGTAGTCTCATTGAGAAAGCAGATCTTCTCCCTGTACGGGAGCAGCCTTTCGTCATTGAGATAGATCGCCGCTTCATCCCTCCTGTTCCAGTAATGCATCGGGAAGAGATAACGGCACGTGGCGATACTCATAAATTCAACGATCGCGTTAGGAGCTCTTTCCCCGAGTCTTGGATCGAGCGGGATCATGGCAGCGTCGAAGCACCATCCGCTTACCTTCTCAATCTGTCTTCTGTAGATCTTAAGTGAATAGGCATTCTGATCGTCTGCCGCGTCCTTCCAGTGCCAGATGTTGAGATCTCCCGCGTGGAAGAAATTATATCCGTCGGAGCTGACCACGTAAGCGACGCCTTCTTCGTTGGATCGGATCGCGTAGATCAGAGTATTCCTGATCTTGTAATGCCTGCCCGGCTGCACATGAAAGATATTATCGCCTTTTCTCTCAGGGGCAGTACAGCAGTCGAGGATGTAATAAATATTCCTGTACTTGTTCAGGATTGACCAGATCCTGGGTGAATAATGATCAGCTTTGCAGTGTGTGACAAATACATACACTTTTTTGTCCGGATCAAACTCGGGAAGGTCTCCCTCATACCAGTCAAAGATCAGCACTGTCCTCTCCAGCTCGATCACAAAGCCGCTGTGGTAAATATGTGTAATCTTCATACTGTTATTCCCCGGATTCGTCAACTTGCCCGTTCAGCCAGGCGGCCGCGGCCGCAAGGCCTTCCGCAGAAAATTCAAATTCCCTGCTCTTCATAGTTTCGGGATCTGCTGTCCCATAGGCAAACGGTTCAGGCCATACCGTCGCAAGAAGAACTGCCGGATCTCTCTGGTCGACCGGGGTATAATGAACATTTTTCAGCGGTTCGCGGGCGATCCTGTATCTGACGCCTGCGCAGCTGCCGAAATATGCCTCGCCGTATTCATAGAAACCTATTGAATACAATTCCTTGGGATCTATTTTCATAGAGATTTACCGTCACTTTCTTCCGTGGCATTTCTTATATTTTTTACCTGAGCCGCACGGGCAGGGATCGTTGGGAAGGATCTTTTTGCCGCTTCTCTTGTAGGTCGTATTTCCCTCTGTGAGATAGACCGGCTCCTTCCTGCGTCGAAGCGCCTTCTGATAGGCCTCCTCCATCCCCGCTTCCAGAGCGTCGCGCGGGACTTTGATCTCATCAAAAGTCTCCAGTTTGTCCAGGATCGCATTTCTCATCCCATCAGGGCCCAGCATCTGCAGCTGGTCAAGAAATGTCACGACTTTGATATAAGTGTGCGGATATTTCTCAGCGACATAGAGAAGCTCCTCGCCGTGGTTCTCTATATATCTGGTCATATACCACTCATAAGACAGGGCAGTCAGCTTGTCATTGCTGTCCTCTTCTTCGCCTGCAGCCATCGGGGCTCGGCTCTCCGCGGAAAGGAAGCTTTCCATCATGGCGCTTACCTTGTTGTCCTCATGGTATTCATAAGATTCCACTGAGCGGTAAGCGTTCTCTATGATATAGTAGTGCTCACTGTTCAAAAGATAGCCCTGTTCCTCCACCTCTCTGATGAGCGAGCGGTACGGAATGCGGAAAGTACGTACCGTAAGAGCCGTGCTGAGGAATGAAATGTTCTGCGTGAGCCTTCTCTGCATATTTGCATCCATCTGCACAGTCGAGAGAAATCTCTTATACACCCCGATATCCACTGTCAGCTCTACTGCGTTCAGGAGCGCGTCCAGATAGATCAGCCGGACAAAACAGCCGTCCAGAATATCCACTGAACTGATCCTGCGGGTCTCTTCCCACAGAGTCACTTCCTTGCGGTAAACAGTTCTGGCTCTCTCCTTCTGTCCGAGATTTTCCAGGCAGTCCCCGTATACGGTATAGAAGAAAGGATGATAATCCGCAGGCGGATCGATCTTTTCCAGAAGGACAGCAGCTTTCTTATACTGCTTCTGCGCATGATAAGCCTGCCCCAGGCTGATCACCGTATTCTGATCGTCCGGGTCCGCCTCCATAGCCTCTTCGAGGTATTTCTGCGCCTCTTCGAAGCGCCCCTGGGATAAAAGGCACCTGCCCAGCATGGAGAGCACATCCGCGTTCCCCGGCATCGTCTCCAGCATCTCCCTGCACAGACTCTCCTGCGCGGTGTAATCGCTCTCGTACTCTCTGTACAAGGCCTGTCTCATCTGCTCACGGATCGCCAGCGGAAGCTGTTCCGTGTACCGGTCGATCTGTTCCATATAATCGTGCAGGTCACTGCGGACCGTGATCGTTCCTTCTCTTTGCTCTGCCATAATTTATCGATTATTCCTCTGTATTCTCTGCGCTCTGCTCTGTGCCGTCCCCGGTTTCTGCATCTTCAGTGGTTTCCGGTGCCTTATCTGCGTCTGCATCCGGAAGTTCAAGTTCTTCCGCGCCTTCCGCTTCCTCGCTCTCTTCGCCGGGCAGCTTAAGCTCGGACACTCTCACGTCCTTAGCAGCTTGTTCCATCTTCTCCATTTCCTTGGTGTCGGTATGATCGCCGATATCATCCGAAAGATCCATGATCGTGATCAGCATCATATCGTCATGCGTAGGGTTCTCCATAGCTGCAACGCGGCGGGCCTGGTTCGTGATGATATCCTCAAACATATTGCGGACTTCACGCGCGTTGGCAAAATTCTCCTGCCTGAGCATCTTTCTGGAGATGATGCGGGCGCGGATCTGCTTCTTGGCTTCCTCTTCCACTACATAGTCGTACTTGGTGCAGTTCAGGTAGAAAATAGACTCGAGCTCATCGATCGTGTAATCCGGGAATTCGAAATACTTGTTGAACCTGGACTTAAGTCCCGGATTGCTGTTGATAAATTTCTCCATCGGCTTTGTGTATCCCGCGACGATGACTACCAGATCATCCCTGTGGTCTTCCATTGCCTTGAGGACCGTATCAATGGCTTCCTGCCCGAAAGCATCGTCCTTCTGGGCCAGCGCGTATGCCTCGTCGATGAAGAGGACTCCGCCCATCGCTTTTTTGATCTGTTCCTGTGTCTTTAGAGCGGTCTGGCCCACATAACCGGCCACCAGTCCGGAGCGGTCGACTTCGACCAGCTGCCCTTTAGAGAGCACGCCGATCTGCTTGTAGAGCCTGCCGATGATCCTTGCGACAGTGGTCTTTCCGGTTCCGGGATTGCCCGTAAACACAAGGTGAAGGGATACCGGAACTGACTTGAGGCCGGCGTCCTGGCGCATCTTCTGTATTTTGACAAAGGCCATGAGCTCCTTGACGTCTGCCTTGATCGTTGTCAGGCCTACCAGGGCTTCAAGTTCCTCCATCGGGTCTTTCTCAGGCTCGGCAGGCTTTGCTTCCTGTCCGCTCTCCACAGGATCCCCTGTCGCGGTCGCAGTGGGCTGGCCGCCCTCGCCTGCTCCTTTCGCGGCTTGCCCGGGGACAGCGGCAGGACTCACCCCTCCCGCGTTTCCGACAAGACCGGCAAGCCCATCCAGGCCCTTTTTGTTGGCATCCGCCAGTCCCTGTGAGATCTCCTCTGTGCGCGCCATCAGATCTTCCGCTTCCTTGAGAGCCTTCCTGGCGTCTTCCATGGGATCTGAGCGCTTTTTTCTCGCCGCGTCAAGAAGCTCCGCCACACTCGGCTCTTTTGAAGAAGACTTGTGTGTGGATGTGCTGTCTGATTTATGTGTACCCGCGGAAGATCCGAACATATCGCCGTAAAGGCCTTTAAGCAGATCTCTCTCCGCGCCCGAGAGGGCTGCGAGTCTCTCCAGCTCTTTCTTGGTTCTCTTATCCATTAGTGCTCTCCTTTCCCCCGGCTGTAAACTGGAAGCTATACTAATAATTGTGAAATACTCTCTATATCTTCCGGGAACAGGAATTTGTCCCGGCTCTCCTTATCCAGAAATCCTTCCCGGACCATATGGTCCAGAAGGTCTCTCAGCGGTTCATAATAGCCGTCTATATTCAGGATCATGCATGGCTTATTATTCTGCCCCAGCCTGATCTGTGACATGACTTCCGAGATCTCCTCGAGAGTCCCTGTTCCTCCCGGAAATGCAATATATACGTCTCCCTGCTCGATCAGTTTGGCCTTTCTCTCCGCCATGGTCTCAGTGACGATCAGCTCCGTGATCCCGTCATGCTGAAGGCAGGTATCAACGAAAAAGCCGGGTTCTATACCGATCACTTCTCCGCCGGCCTGGAGCACAGCTTCTGCCAGCTCCCCCATGAGCCCGATCCGGCTCCCGCCGTAGATCAGGCGGTGTCCCGCGCTCCCGATCCATGTTCCAAGCTTTATGACTTCCTGCGCGTACTTGGGATCGTTTCCCTGCGCAGAGCCTAAATATACCGTAATGTTCATATAGCTTACTTTCTAATCTTGTATTCTGCGGGCTCCTGCCGCGCCATGTGTCCTATTTTAACACTAATCTATATTTATTCGCATCATAATAATACAAAAAGAGGCTATTTTTATCACATGATGATCCACAAAAAAAAGGCCGCCGCCTCCGGGAGCATATCAAATCTGATATGCTCCCGGCGCGATAGCCTCCATTCTTAATTTCATTCGGTCAGCCCGATCACTTGATCATTCCTTCCAGAACGCCTGACGCAGCTTCAAGCGCCTTGCCGATGCCTGCAGGGTTCTTGCCGCCGGCCTGCGCCATGGTGGGACGGCCGCCGCCGCCTCCGCCTACTTCCTTGGCGATCGCCTTGATCAGATTGCCCGCGTGGGCTCCCTTCTTCACGACGTCGTCGGTAGCCATGGTCATGATGTTGACCTTGCCGCCCTTCTCGGAAATGAGAAGGACAACGCCGCTGCCCATTTTCTCCTTGAGCTGGTCGCCCAGGTCACGGAGTCCGTTCATGTCGACATCCTTGACAGAAGTGGCGAGGAACTTGATGCCCTTGATCTCCACTACCTTGTCCATGACGTCGCCCAGCGCGCTCTGCGCTTCCTTAGCCTTGAGGGACTCGTTCTCGCTCTTGACAGCCTTGAGTTCCTCCTGGAGCTTCTTGATGTGGTCAGCCAGAGTATCAGGAGTAGCCTTGACCATAGCGGCCGCCTCGTGCATCTTCTTCTCCAGGTCCTCGTAGTAAGCGCGGACGTTGTCGCCTGTAAGCGCTTCGATTCTGCGGACGCCTGCTGCGACGCCGTTTTCGGAGAGGATCTTGAACTGGCCGATCTGGCTTGTGTTCTGCACGTGTGTTCCGCCGCAGAGCTCAGTGGAGAACTCACCCATCTTTACGACACGGACTTCGTCGCCGTACTTCTCGCCGAACAGCGCCATTGCGCCGCTCTTCTTGGCATCCTCGATGCTCATGATCGCAGTCTTGACGTCAAGACCGTCGGAGATCTTCTCGTTGACGAGATCTTCCACAGCCTTGATCTCTTCCGCCGTCATAGCCTGGAAGTGGCTGAAGTCGAATCTGGTGCGGTCAGCATCCTGATAGGATCCCTTCTGCTCGACGTGTGTGCCCAGAACGACACGCAGTGCCTTCTGCATAAGGTGCGTAGCGCTGTGGTTCCTGCAGATATCGCGGCGGTTCTTCGCGTCGACTTTAAGAGTGACTACGTCACCGATCTTGAACATGCCGCCGGTGACTACACCGATGTGGGCGATCTTGGAGCCGGCCACATGCTCGGTCTTCTCGACCTTGAAAGTGCTCTTTCCGCAGACGATCTCACCGATATCGCCGACCTGTCCGCCCATAGTTCCGTAGAAAGGAGTTTCCTTTGTGATGATCGCGGCGCGCATTCCGTCGGTCACTGCCTCGGCGACTTCGTCGGGCTCTTCGTCCGCCGCGTCGTGGAGCTGAGCCAGGGCGATGATCTCGCTGTCCTGAACGAGCTTGTCGTAACCGTCGAACTCGGAATTGCAGGAAGCGTCCATCTGATCATAGACAGTCGCCTCTTTGCCGCTCATGGAAGTCTTGATCCAGCTGCCCTTTGATCTCTCGCGGGCCTGGGCTCTCGCCTTCTCAAATCCGTCGACGTCAACTGTGAAGCCGTTCTCGACCAGGACGTCCTGCGTGGAGTCGATCGGGAATCCGTAAGTGTCATAGAGAAGGAAAGCGTCGTCGCCGGAGAGCTCTGTTTTGCCCTCTGCGCGGAGCTTCTCCATCATGCCTGCCAAAATATCGAGACCCTGGTCGATGGTCTTGGCGAAGCGCTCTTCCTCGATCGCGAGGTTCTTGAGGATGAAGACCTTCTTCTCCTCAAGCTCGGGATAACCGTCCTTGGATCCCTCGATGACCGCTTCAGCGAGCTTTGTCATGAACGCTTCCTTGATGCCAAGCTTCCTGCCCTGACGGATCGCGCGGCGGATCAGGCGGCGAAGGACATAGCCTCTGCCTTCGTTGCTTGCCATGATTCCGTCGGAGATCATGAAAGTCGCGCTGCGGATATGGTCGGTAATGATGCGCACGGAGACATCAGTCTCGTGGTCTTTACCGTACTCGCAGCCTGCCAGAGCGCAGACCTCATCTCTGAGCGCGCGGACCGTGTCCACGTCAAACAGGGAGGCGACGTCCTGTACGGCTACAGCCAGACGCTCCAGGCCCATGCCTGTGTCGATATTCTTGTGCTCGAGCTCTGTGTAATTGCCGTGTCCGTCGTTGTTGAACTGGGAGAAAACGACGTTCCAGACTTCCATGTAGCGGTCGCCTTCGCCGCCCATGACGTCCTCAGGACCATTTCCCCACTTCTCGCCGCGGTCATAGTAAATCTCGGTGCAGGGACCGCAGGGACCTGAGCCGTGCTCCCAGAAGTTGTCAGCCTTGCCGAACTTATAAATTCGGTCAGCCGGGATGTGCATGTCGTTCAGCCAGATATTGTAAGCTTCATCGTCTCCTTCGTAGACGGAAGGATAGAGTCTTTCGGGATCAAGGCCTACCCACTCTGTCAGGAACTCCCATGCCCACGGGATCGCCTCTTTTTTGAAATAGTCGCCGAAAGAGAAGTTGCCCAGCATCTCGAAGAAGGTGCCGTGACGGGCCGTCTTGCCGACGTTTTCGAGGTCGCCTGTGCGGATGCACTTCTGGCAGGTGGTCACGCGCCTTCTGGGCGGGATCTCCTCGCCTGTGAAATAGGGCTTAAGGGGAGCCATTCCGGAGTTGATGATCAGAAGGCTCTTGTCGTTGTGGGGCACCAGGGAAAAGCTGTTCATTCTCAGATGTCCCTTGCTCTCAAAGAACTTCAGGAACATTTCGCGAAGCTCATTTACGCCGTAGTATTGCATTTTTATAGAATCCTCCAAAATTCCGGCAGGTCCTGTGAGAGACCGGCCGGATATTATATTTGATCAAAGTATTCAAGGCTCGCGGAGCGAGCCGCTGCGCCGTGTGCGGGTTGCCTGTAAGGCAACATCTTCCTTTCCGCACGCGTGTGCATCAGATAACTCAGCGGGGGACACCCCCCCTGAGTTGTTCAGAAATCGAACTTGTCAGCGAACCACGCATCCAGCTCAGCGATCGGAACACGTACCTGTTCCATGCTGTCTCTCATACGGATTGTAACGGACTTGTCGGTCTCGGAATCGAAATCGTAAGTTACGCAGAAAGGAGTTCCGATCTCGTCCTGTCTTCTGTATCTCTTACCGATGTTTCCTCTGTCGTCGTACTCGCAGTTGAACTTTTTGCTCAGGCTCTTGTAGACTTCGAAAGCCTGGTCGCCGAGCTTCTTGGAAAGAGGAAGCACGCCTACTTTGACGGGAGCCAGCGCGGGATGGAATCTCATGACAGTCCTCTTGTCGCCGCCCTCGAGTTCCTCTTCGTCATAAGCTGCGCACAGGAATGCGAGTGTCACGCGGTCCGCGCCCAGTGAAGGCTCTACTACGTAAGGGATATATTTGGTCTTCTTGACGTCATCGAAGTAGCTCATATCCTCGCCGGATACGTTCTGGTGCTGGGTCAGGTCATAATCGGTCCTGTCCGCGATGCCCCAGAGTTCGCCCCAGCCGAAGGGGAACAGGAACTCGATGTCTGTGGTAGCCTTGGAATAGAAAGAGAGCTCTTCTTTGTCGTGGTCTCTCATTCTGGTCTCTTCGGGCTTGAGGCCGAGCTTCATGAGCCAGTTCCAGCAGAAATCTTTCCAGTAAGCGAACCACTCGAGGTCTGTGTCGGGCTCGCAGAAGAACTCCATCTCCATCTGCTCGAACTCACGGGTCCTGAAAGTGAAGTTGCCGGGAGTGATCTCGTTTCGGAAGGACTTGCCGATCTGGCAGATACCGAAAGGAACTTTCTTTCTGGAAGTTCTCTGAACGTTCTTGAAGTTGACGAAGATGCCCTGTGCGGTCTCAGGCCTGAGGTAAACAGTGGAAGCACTGCTCTCAGTAACGCCCTGGAAAGTCTTGAACATCAGGTTGAACTGACGGATGTCTGTCCAGTGGAACTTGCCGCAGCTGGGGCAGGGAACCGCGAACTTGTTGATAAAGCCCATCATCTCGTCGCTGGTCCAGCCGTCGACGCTGCCGTCCAGAGTCATCTCATGCTCTGCTGCGTAATCTTCGATTAGCTTGTCAGCGCGGAATCTCTCGCCGCAGGCCTTGCAGTCCATGAGCGGATCGGAAAAGCTGGCAAGATGTCCGCTCGCCACCCAGGTCTGGGGGTTCATCAGGATCGCGCAGTCAACACCTACGTTCTCGGGGCTCTCCTGTACAAATTTCTGCCACCAGGCTTTCTTGACGTTGTTCTTGAGTTCAACGCCCAGATTGCCGTAGTCCCATGTGTTGGCCAGTCCGCCGTAGATCTGGGAACCGGGGTAAATAAATCCTCTGGCATTACACAGTGCCACGATCTTATCCATTGTCTTTTCCATTGAATGCGTGCTCCTTTTATATTATTTCTTTGCTGCTACAGCCTCTTGTCAAAAAAGTGATGTCGGCAATGTAGTACATCAACGCTTTATTATAAAGCAGTCCAAAACGATTTGCAACGTACAATCCCCGCAAACATAGTGCCGCAATCTATTCCGGAGATGTTCGGGGGCGGCTTACTGCAGTACTTCCAGGATCTGCAGGCTCCGGAACTTGTGGTCCCAGGTGCGTCCGATGAGCCATCCGGCGTAGGATTCGAGCTCTCCCAGTACTTCCGGCTTCACTCCGAACGTAAAAATCTTTGCCGGCGGCGTCCTGAACAGGAAGTCGAGAGCATAGAGAGTAGCATCAAGATACTTCTCACCCCTTCGCGGTCCCGGATATTCCCCTTCCAGCATGACGGCCTTGATCTCAAACACGGCTCTGACCAGCCTGTTGTCGAAGGACTCCGATTCAAGGGCTCTCAGGCTCTGGTAAGCCAGAAGAAGCAGAGCTGTCTCGTCGTTGTTCTCCCTTGTCACATACTGCAGGACCTCCATGAAATAAGTCCCGTAACAAGCCGCTGTAATGTCCGAGCGGAGCTTCTCGAAGTAATTATCCACTTTGGCTTCGAGAATCTGGTAAGCGCTTCTGCCCTGGCTGATCTTAAATGTTCCGAACACGAACGGCGATGCCGCCGCCATCACAGGACTTCCGGGCTTTCTGGCTCCCCGTGCGAATCCCGAGATCCTTCCTCTCTCTTTTGTCAGGATCTCCACCCTTCTGTCATATTCTCCCGCGGGAACACTGGTAAGTACCAGCCCCGTCACTTGCATATCTGTATTCATAATTCAGAAGATCCAAGCTCACTTTTTGTATTTGCGCATGTCATACCCGAAGGACTTCATCTGCTGCTCGTTGTCCTTCCAGTCCTTGCGGACCTTGACCCAGAGCTTCAGGTTCACCTTGCACTGCAGCATGTTCTCGATATCGGTCCTGGCAGCCGTTCCGATCTTCTTGAGCATGGCGCCCTGCCTGCCGATCACGATCAGCTTGTGGCTCTCCCGCTCGCAGATGATAGAGGCGTCGATGTCACAGATCTCCGTGCCGTCTTTCCTCTTTCGGTATTTCATGCTGTCGATGGTCACCGCGATTCCGTGAGGGACTTCCTCCTGCAGAAGGCGGAGCGCCTTCTCCCGGATGATCTCTCCGGCGATCTCCCGCTCAGTCTCCGTCGTGACCTGCTCCTCGTCGTAGAAAGGCTCTCCCTCGGGAAGAAGGTCAAAGAGGCTGGTCAGAAGGTCCTCTGTTCCAACGCCTGTGCGGGCGCTCACGGGAATGATCGCTTTGAGATTGGATGCCGCGGCTGGCTTTCCGGCCGCCTCATTCTCTGCATTCTGTGCCTTCACCGCCTCGTCATACGCCTTCTGGTACACGGCAATGACCGGCAGGATCTGTCCTTTTTTAACGGAATCAATTTTGTTGATAAGGATCAGGACGGGCGTCTTTACGGATGCCAGCTGACTGACAATGTCCTTGTCCTCTTCGCTCATCTTCTCCCTGGGCTCCACGAGCCATAGGGCTACATCCACTTCCTTAAGCGTGCTCTGAGCCGCCTTTACCATAAATTCGCCCATTTTGGTCTTCGTGCGGTGGATGCCCGGAGTATCCAGAAATACGACCTGCCCCCGGTCCTCTGTCAAAATAGTGCGCACCTGCGTCCTGGTCGTCTGGGGCTTGTAAGACGTGATCGCGATCTTTTGCCCGATCAGGCGGTTCATCAGCGTGGATTTGCCGACATTGGGCTTTCCTATGATCGTCGCGAAACCGGCCTTTTTACCCGCTTTATTATCAGAATTTTCGTGCGCTGTCATTTCATTTTTGTCTGTCATTCTTTATTAATCCTTTTACATGCAGCAGTTCACTGCAGCTTTTCCAATTTATCAAATCTGTCTGCTTCTTTCCGCAGCTTCTCGGCGTTTCCGACGACGCACAGGGCATCTTCGCTGAGGAAAGCCTCGATTATGTCAGCCAGAGCCCGAATGTCGGCAGGCGTGCAGTCCAGGAGCTGTTTTCTCTCCAAAAGCGCCTTCTCTTCCGTGAGGCCTGTCATATAGGCGGAAAGGGAATACTTTCCGTAAACCGAAGGCGTCATGGGCCTGTCCAGCGTGCTGACCGCTCCTATGATGTATTTGGTCATCGTGCGCTCGTCCGCATCAAAGCCGCGGACAAAGTCAGGCGCCCCTTCAAAGGTTCCGATCGTCTGCGCCAGATGGGGATCTCTGTAAGAAACGAAATAAGCGCTTCCGTCCCTGGAGAAGCCGCTCATGCAGCCGTACGCTCCGCCTTTCACTCTCACATTTGTCCACAGATAATCATAGCCCAGGATCACTCGCAGTACCCTGAGGGCTCCTGTATACGTGAAGCCTCTGCTGCCGAAACTTCCCGCTCTGCATACATACTGGACCTGTCCGGCCGTTGTAAAGCCCTCTTTGACCTTGACGGGTTTTAAGCAGTAAGCCGGGCCGTATTCCGCCAGGTCCTCCTCCTCAGTCTTACCCTGCGGGAGCGCCCCTGCGAGGGCGGAAGTTCCGGCGATGATCTGCCCGGTGCTCTCTTCGTCCGCCGTGCAGTCTGTCATAAGGTGATCCGCGCGGAAGATATACTGTGTCATCTCTTTAAGTATCCCGATCAGTTCGTCCGACTCACCCTTCTCGAGCAGTCCGCAGACTTCATCCAGCTTGCGGTATGCAGTCAGGCCGTTCACATAGTCCATGATCAGAGAGGTCTCGGAGAATCCCGCTGATGCCCTGATCAAGGCGGTCACATGACCTGATGACGGAAGATCCGCGCGCATGGCGGCTCTCTCCTCCTCCAGCACTTCCAGGATCCGGGCTCTGCTGTCCCACTTTGAAGCCGTAATGATTTCCTTTACAAGCCTGAAAGCGTGATCCAGGTTGCTGTGCAAGACCTTGCTCGTGACTTCCACAGTCAGCTTGTAATCAGAAAGGTCTCCGTTCTGCGTATAAGCGCTGATCGTTGCCCCGATCCCGCCGGTGTAGATGTTGATCTCCTGATCCAGCTGCGCATAGCTGAAATTCTCCGTGTCAAGAACGCCCAGAAGCGTCTTGAGGATCCCCAGGTAAGGGAAAAACTTCTGAGGGAGCTTCGAGATATCGAACATAAATGTCAGATAATCGATTCCCGATGTATTAAGGGGATGAGAGATCACCGGCGTCTCATGCAGCCTCCCCTGCCCAAGCTCTGTTACTGCTTTCCCGATCTTATTGATGAAAGGCTTGATCTCCCTGCTCAGATCCGCTCTCTGCAGCATGGGGATCTTTTCCATATTCTCCCTGGTATCGGGCGTCTCCTGCCAATTCCGAAGAGCTGCAAGGTCGTCGACGATCTTCTGCCGCTCATCGGAAGTCAGGCTCTCTGCGTAGGCTTCAAGCTTCTTCCTGAGCTGCTCCGCCATCTTTTCCGTAAGTCCCACTTCCGGAGTCATCACTACGATCGCCTTGTGAGGGTTCTCCAGGAAGTGTTTCCTGATCAGTTCTTCAAAATATCCCTTGTCCATCTTATCTCTGAGAGACGCGAACGCTTCTCCGAGCTCAAGATTGATAAAAGGTGTCGAGTCATCGTAGAGCCAGGTGTCCAGAGCGTTAAGTCCGTAGACCAGCCCTTTGGGATACGAGCCGTAATTGGCCTCTCTGTATTTAAATTCAAAGCGGTTGATACTGGCCAGGAGTGCGCGCCGGTCCAGTCCCTCGTCGGCGATCCCGCGCAGAGTCTCCTCGATGGTCGCTATGAACTCTTCTTTCTTTTCGGGATCCGTATATTTGGCTGTCACCGTGTAGCTTGGCTGCCTGATGCCAAGTTCCAGAAGAGAATAAACTTCCTCTCCTATGCCCTTGTCCCTGAGCGCTTTTTTGACAGGGGCGCCTTCCGCGTCGCACAGAATATAGTCGATGACCTTGAACGCCAGGTCCAGTTCTGTGTCCAGTCCGTCGGGAGCAAGGGATACATTCCATGTCAGATAGCTGCGGCCCTTCAGTTCCTCCTCGGACAGAACGGAGTAATGCTCCAGCGCCTCGGAAGGTCTCTCGAAAGGCGGCTCGAAGGCGATCTCCGAATCAATCTCCAGCCTGTCAAAAGCGGAGAGATAAGCCTCGTCGAGATATGTGAGCCTCTCCTCCATATCCATGTTGCCGTACAGATAAATATAACTGTTGGACGGATGATAATATCTTCTGTGAAAGTCAAGAAAGGCCTCATAAGTGAGGTCCGGAATGTTGACCGGGTCTCCTCCGGACTCCACGGCATAGGTGGTATGGGGATAGAGAGCGCTGTAAATACTGCGGGCCAGAACATCGTCCGCAGATGAGAGTGCGCCTTTCATCTCGTTGTAGACGACGCCGTTCACCGTGATGGGGCTCTGCGCGTCCTCCGCCTCGTAGTGCCAGCCTTCCTGACGGAATATATTCTGTTCTTTATAGATATTGGGATAGAATACTGCATCCAGATACACGTGCATCAGGTTCCTGAAATCCGTGTCGTTGCAGCTGGCCACCGGATACACCGTTTTGTCAGGATAGGTCATGGCGTTCAGGAAAGTGTTCAGAGATCCCTTTACCAGTTCAACAAAAGGGTCCTTGACGGGGAAATCCCTGGAGCCGCACAGTACGCTGTGCTCGATAATGTGCGCCACTCCCGTGGAATCTTCCGGCGGAGTGCGAAAAGCGATGTAGAACACCTTGTTGTCATCCTCCGAGGGAAGAAGTGCCACTCTCGCACCTGTCTTTTTGTGCCTCAGAAGAAGACTGTCGCAGCCTGTGTCCTTCAGGAATTCGTGCTGAAGGAGTTCATATTTGTCAAGAATTTTCTTACTAACGTCCATAAAATCCTCACTATTACTGTTTTTGGAAATTTCGCTATACCTGCTATTATAATGTGAAAATCTCAAAAAGATAGACATGATTATCATATAAATTCCGTTCCGGTGTCAATCCGGTACCAAAAAACAGAGCCAAAAAAGCTCGAACTTATGCGTTTTATCATAAGTTCGAGCTGATGGCCTGCGGGCCTTTATGAATTGTCATTGCAGAACTGCCGGCGATGTAATTGGGCTCGATCCTTTACGCCTTCGGCAGGCTGATCGTCACTTTGGTCCCCTCGCCGATATGCGTCTCGATTGCCAGGCTGCCGCCGACGACGCGGCGTAAACGTTCCCGGACGTTTTTAAGGCCGACATGCGCCAGTCCGTCCTTAGGAATTTCGTCCGGAACAAACCCCGGACCATTGTCTGTCACACAGATTTCATAAGCGTCACTTTTTTCAGATGTGCTGACAATTACTGTCCCTCTTCCATCCCTCTTCTGCCGGATGCCGTAACGGATCGCGTTTTCGACGATTGGCTGAAGCGTCAGGGTCGGAAGCTGGAATTGCGTACAGTTAAGCTCATATCGGACATCCAGGGCTCTGCCGAAACGCAGCTGCTGAAGCCGCACATAGTGCTGGGTATGCTCCAGTTCCTTTGAAAAAGGAATTGGGACATTGATATTGATGGAGTCCATATTGTGCCGCAGATACTGGGAAAATTCCCCGACCGCCAGATAGGCGGTATCCGGATCGATCCGGCAGATCTCCTGTATGACATACAGCGCATTGAAAAGGAAATGCGGCTGGATCTGACTGAGCATCAGATCCACTTTCATCTGCTCGTTCCTCTGTTCCTGAATCCGATATTCCCGTGACTGCTCGATCAATGTTACTACCAGCATGACCAGCATAGAACAGCTGGAAGAAAAGGCCACAAGATAAATCCCGGGAAAGAACGGCTTCAGCAAGATGGTCAATAGCGGTAATCCCAGGTATGTACCAAACGACAGTCTCTGTCCCTGTGTGATCTGATCACGATACCGAACCAGAAGCAGGAAGTCAAAGAACATGAAGACAGCGACAATAATGAATCCGATGTTCTTCCATTCGCCCTCGTAATATCTGTAGTCCTCATCTACCAGTGCGATTTTTCCTGCATACTGCCCATAAAAAAGGACAATCTCTGACAGAACCATTGCCACAGTCAGAGACAGCCTGATCCGCCTGTCAAACTTTGACGGCAAACGCAGGATGGTCAGCAGATAATTTGATGCGGCATACACTGTCAGGATTGAAATGAAAAAAGACAGGAAGCCGGCGATCATCATGCCAATGCGCCACTCATTGCCCTGAAACCCGTTCATGAGTTCCAACAGCAAAATGCTCAGATTATAGAACAGCATCGAAGAAAAGCAGACAAAGAAATACCGTACAGTCGTGCGGTCGTGGCTGAAGCCGAATCCCAGCAGCAATATGGAAAAAAGGCTTACCATGACGCCAATTACCTCAATAATGAGATTGACGACACTACTTCCGACAATGGCCATGAAGACCTCCTTGTAACATTGCCGCAGACACCGTACGTCTGCGGCAATGTAAATCTGTTTGAAAACAGCGGCCTCTCACTGTTTACATTCCATGCAGGAACCAGTGAAAGAACCAAATGTAAACGCCTGCACAGATTGAAATCACGATCCCGACTACGCCGGCAAACAGTTTGACATTCTCAAGGTCTTTTTTCCCCAGACTTTCGCCCGGTGAAAAATCTACTTTTCCGAAGAAATTCTCTTCAAGAAAACTTTCCAGATCAGAAAGGAAACTGTCAAATTTTTCTGCAATAGCTTTTGCCGCTTTTTCTTTTAACTGATCCGTGACAGGTTCTGCAGTCTCTTCTTCTTCCGATTCTGCTTCAGCTTCTGCCGTATCCTCTCTTTCAGATTCCGCTAAAGCTAATGCCATCTCTTCTCTTTCGGCTTCCGATGCAGCATCTGCTGTCTCTTCTTCATATTCCGCTGCAGCATCTGCTGTCTCTTCATTTTCCGTTTCCGCTGCAGCATCTGCTATCTCTTCTTTTCCTTTTTCAGCTGCAGCTTCTGTCTCCGCGTCTTTTGTCCCGGCCTTTTCCCCATTTGACTCTTCAGGTTTTTTTACCGGCTCTTGCTGATCGGGGTCGATTGTGTCAGGAGTTTTTGGTGTATCGGGAGCAGGAATTTTATCGGGAACCGGAGTTTTATTGGGAGCCGGAGGAATGACCGGAGGATGCGAATCTCCGGATTGCTTTTGATTCCTGATCGTATAAAGAGCCTGTGCTTCTCCGCTATAGGCACCGATTCCCTGTGCGGTAACAGTGTAAGTTCCCTCCTCTATCATATCTGTATAAGTAAGGATATAATCGACACCTTCCTTGAGAGTCCAGCGTCCGCTCCGCACGATCGTGTCAGGATGATGCGCTAAGCCGGTATATGTGCCGCTCGAAGGCAGCAATTCGATTCCGGTGATGTTCTTAATCTTCTCGCCTTCTCTGAGTTCCGAAACAACCGTGAAGGGGATGACCACAGAACCGGCATCTGCATAGTCCCCGATAAATGTGATCTCGATCGTACCGTCGCCGGCTTCAGTCGTGTTGTTATAAGTGACGGTATAATCTCTGTCCGGGACCAGCGCCGGCATTCCATTGTAGTCTTTTCCTTCTGCGCCTTTTCTGACATTTACTTCAGGCTCAAATTTTTCACCGGAATAAACGCCCGTCAGATACTGCACGGCTATGTGCAGCTGATCTGAGTCCACTGCGCTGTCATGGTTAAAGAACTCCAGGTTTGTGCTTCCGCGGAAGACTTCATGGCCGTACTCCCGGACGGAAGAGGGAAGCGAAACTTCCTCAAGGGATTCCATGTCAGAAAAGGTGTGATCCCCCACATATGTGACACCGTCATCAATGGCAATTTGCTTGATCTCCCCTGCTCTGTCACGCCAGGGAATCTCCGAAGGAGAAGAGAAATCCGGCATGCTGCCGCTTCCGGATATGACCAATGAATCTTGCTTTTTATCCCCATCGAGGTTCCAGGACAGATTCTCTCCGATCTTGTGCTCCTGGTCAATGTCCTCTATCGGACGGCTGACCCTCTTTGAGACCGTCTGAGAGTAAGGATATCTAAATGCAGGAGAATCGGTCGCAATAAAATAAGTATAGGACCATCCGTAAGACACATCCTTGTCCACAAAGGAACCGGTCGAGGAGGTTCCGATCTGATAAGGAAGTATGTTCCAGCGATAGATCCGGAACAATGCTCCTTCCGGGTTATCCCATTTCAATGTAATGGATGTGCCGTCTGTAGAGATGCTGCTGATGACAGGGCGCGCGTACACCACAACAGGGGGAGCAGGGTCGGCCTTTTCCGGCTTCACATTAACCCCCGAGTCATTGGCAGGAGTTTGCGTTTCTGTAAGAACTTCCGGATCATCAAGTATCGCTTCTGCCGTGCCGGCTGAGGGATTTTCCGAATCGTCAGGGATCGTCTCTGTCACTCCGTCCGAAGGATCTTCCTGCTGTACCTCTTCGATTTCATTGCTTTCTCCGTCGGCTGCTACTTCTTCATTACCTTCTGCCGTCAGATCTTCCTCTGCCGTTTCTCCGTTCTCGGTCCCTTCCTCTATTGCGTCACCGGCCCCGTTTTCTTCCTCTGTCTCATCTTCGGTTCCGGTTTCTTCCTCTGTCGCGTCTTTAGTCCCGCTTTCTTCTTCTATTGCTATTGCATCTGCGATTCCGGTTTCTTCCTCTGTCAAGTCTTCGGTCCCGGCTTCATTCTCTGTCTGATCTGAGGATACACCTTCGTCGATCGTTACATTCTCTGACGCCGTCTCGCTGTCATTCTCGATGACGGACTCTTCGACGGGATCATCTGAGCTTTCTTCATCATGCAGATCCTCGACTGCTGTCTGCGCATCAGAAATGGGAACTTCCTCCGCTTGTACGGGAAAGAACAGCATGTTAACGGCAACTATTATACCGAGGATAAAATTGAATAGAATCTTATTCATGGAAACACCTGACGGTTAACAATAAACAATAAATAATAAATCACTATTTTCCATTTTACACATATTAATATCAACCCGTCAAGCATACCGACCGTAAATCCCGGCTCATCCGGACACGTTTTGCAATAGTAAAGGCCACATTCAAAAAGCCTGAACTTATGTTTCATACATAAGTTCAGGCTGATTATTAGTGGACCTGGCGGTAATCGAAACCGCGTCCGAATCAAACTCGCAAAGCCTTCTACATGCTTATTCTGCTTTCATACCTTAGCAGCCAGCTGGCAGACGAACTGTTGCTGCTTGGTCTGGTAATAGTCTTAATCAGGCTTCTTAACAGCTTGGTTTACCTGATGCAAGTGCCTCTTTTTAAGCCATAAGAGTACGGCGCTTATATCCTATGACCTTTGCCGGAATAAATCCGGGGAGCCTATTACTTAGGCTGCCTGAAGTTCAACGTTATTAGCGTTTATTTTTTTGGCTGTTTTTTGCGCAGGCTCAGCCGTCTGCGGCATGCTTCTCTTAACTACATCTAACCCGTCGAAACCCTTTCAGGCCCGTGTTATTGTATATTATATATTCATTATATAATAATTTCAACTAAACCGTTGGTTTACATACTCAAGTTGGTTCAGCTAGATTCTGATCTGACTGTTCCGGAAATCCCTCTCCGTCTCGCGCTTCATGGCCTTCTTCTTGAGATCGTCCCTCTTGTCATAGAGTTTTTTGCCTCTGGCCAGGCCGATCTCTATTTTGACGCGGCCGTTTTTGAAGTAGACCTGCAGCGGCATCAGGGTGTAGCCCTTGGCCTGCACCTGTCCCGCCAGTTTCATGATCTCGCGCTTGTGCAGGAGGAGCCTCCTTCTTCTGAGGGGCTCACGGTTGAAGATATTGCCCTTCTCATAGGGGCTGATATTCATACCGTCCACAAAAGCTTCGCCGTGGTCGATCGTGACATAGGCTTCCTTGATGCTGCACTTGCCCTGACGGATGGATTTCACCTCTGTGCCGAACAGCTCGATCCCTGCCTCATATTTTTCTTCTATAAAATAATCATGGTAGGCTTTCTTGTTGTTTGCTACCAGTTTGATCGCATCCTTGCCGCTCATTTCCTTCCCTTTCTGCCTTTTCCCTTCTTGCTGCCGGTGTGCCTGCCGGCTCTGCCGGACAGCACCCTGCCTGTCCGGTCCATAAAAGGACTCTCTTTACGGGGTTTGCCGACTTTTTTCTTCCGGCCGCCATTTGTGTGATCCGAGGCCGCTGTTCTGTCAGGATGTCCGTGATCCCTCCTTGCAGCCGTATCTTCAAAGGGCATAAAATCTACTGTCCTTCGGGCAGGATCCGCTCCCGCAACCGTTATCTTCATTTTCTGTCCGAGCGTATAAGTCTTTCCCGTACGCTCCCCTACCAGTATATACTTTTTTTCATCATAATAATAGAAATCATCAGTTAAATCACTGATCCGGATCATTCCCTCCACAGTATCGGGAAGCTCCACGTAGATTCCCCACGTTGTCACACCGGATATGATTCCATCATAAGTCTCGCCGATCTTCCCTTCCATGTACTGGGCTTTCTTGAGCTTGACCGTCTCTCTCTCCACTTCCGCTGCGCGCTGCTCCATAGCGGAACTTCTTGCTGCAGCTTCGGGGAGGCATCCGTTCAGCCGGTCGATCGTCTTCTCGTCCATCTCACCGCGAAGCCAGTATTTGAGGCTCCTGTGCACCAGAAGGTCGGGATACCTTCGAATCGGAGATGTGAAATGACAGTAATAGCTCAGTGCCAAGCCGAAATGACCTTCGCATCCTGTCGCGTACTGCGCCTTCTGCATGCTGCGCAGGACGATCCTGCAGAGCATAGCCTCCTCGGGCCTGCCCTTCATCTTCTCGAGAAGGTGCCGGATCTGAGAGGGATGCACATCGCTCTGTCCGGGTTTGAAATAATAGCCGAAGCCTCTGACAAGCTGTGCCAGTTCCTTCATCTTATCCGCAGCAGGGACACCGTGTACTCGGTAGACCGACGGGATTTCCAGATACACGCAGTGTCTGGCGACTGTCTCGTTGGCCAGCAGCATGAAATCCTCGATGAGGTCTGTGGCGTCCGTTCTCTCTCTGACAGAAATATCGACCGGTCTGCCCATCTCGTCCAATACGATCTTGGCTTCCGGGAAATCGAAGTCTATACTGCCTCTCTCTTCCCGCTTAGCGCGAAGCATCGCGGCCAGTTTCTTCATTTTCCTGAGCATTCCCGCGATCTTCCGCGTTCTGCCCTTGATCCCGCGATAGCCTTGCCAGCCCAAAGATTCAGCGATCTCGCTCTCGTCGCCCTCTTCGTATAGGCGCATCACACCATTGTAAGACAGACGCGCATCCACATGGATGATCGATTCAGCGATCTCATATTCCGTCACTTCCCCGCTCTCGTCAATGGTCATGAGGCAGCTCATCGCGAGCCTGTCCTCCCCTGCGTTGAGGGAGCAGATCCCGTTGGACAGCTTTCTGGGGAGCATGGGGATCACACGGTCCGCCGGATAGACACTGGTGCCTCTGGCGAGCGCCTCTTTGTCCAAAGCTGACCCTTCCCTGACATATTCCGCAACATCCGCAATGTGGACGCCGAGCTTCCACAGATTTCCTTCTTTGACCAGGGAAATGGCGTCATCGATATCTTTGGTATCCTCCCCGTCTATCGTGACGGTAGGGAGTTCCCTCAGGTCTTTCCTGCCCTGCTTCTTTACTGCATCGCTGTCAGCATCAACATGGTCCGGCAGGCGCTCAGCCTCGTCCATCACTTCCTTCGGAAACTCAGTGGGTATCTCATAGCTCTTTATCAGAGAGAGTATGTCCACTCCGGGATCCGTACTGTGTCCCAGGATCTCCGTTACCGATCCGACGGGATTAGCGCCGTTTCCGCTGTAGACCGAGATCTGCGCGACCACTTTGTGACCCTCCAGGGCTCCCGCTTTTCCATCTGCCAAAATATCGACTTCAAAAGGGATCTTCATATTGTCAGGGGTCACATATCCGGCGATGCTGAGCGAGACCATCCTTCCGACCGGCCTGCCATGGACCATGATCGGTTCCTTCAGATATGTCTTCTGGACGGGTCTCCTGAACGGATGAAATGTCCCGACGACATTTTTAATGCTGTGCTCGATGATCCTTGTCACTTCTGCTTCAGCTCTTCGCCCGCGGCCGTTATCTCCGTGTCCGCTCTCATCTATGCCGCCCCTGGTGATCCTGACTTCGACGATATCACCGTAAACAGCTCCGCCTGTGCACCCCTGCGGGATGAACAGGTCCAGGTCAAACCCCTCGACGGTGACAAAGCCGAATCCCCTGGCATTGCTGTCAAATTTTCCTGTATATATCTGTTCTTTCTTGTTCTTACTCATATTCTCTTTCAGATTTCAAGGAGTCTTCCCCTTGAGATAAAAAAACACTCCTGCACTTATCCGCAGGAGTGTCAATGATCACAAACAGTTCAGCTGCCGGCCCGCTTTGCGCACAGGCTCAGAACAGCTGCATATTCAGAAGGATAGCCAGGATAAAGAACGCAATGACCAGTCCCCTGGTGAACTTCTCAAGAAATCCTTCCATGGAACGTCCCTTGTTCTTTCCCCAATAAGTCTCAGCTGCGCCGCTGATCGCGCCCAGCCCCTGGGATCTTCCTTCCTGCATAAGGATGACTACTGTCATCACAATACTCACTGCTATAATTGCAATCGTCAAAATCCAGCGAATAACACTCATCTTCATTACCACCTTGTTAGAAACGATTTCCAAAAACAAAATCTAAATACAGGCACACTCTTCCATGCGCCAAACATTGTTATATTATCACGTTCAAACAGCAAAATCAAGCAAACATTTAATAAATATTAAGGCTCGCGAAGCTGTCCGCTGTCCGTCAGAAATCATGCTCTCAGTCAAAATACGCGTCAAAGATCTGTCCCGCTACAGGAACAGCGTAACTTGATCCCATTCCTTTGCCTTCGATCAGCACCGTCACACAGATCTCCGGGTCACTCGCGGGGGCAAATCCCGTGAACCAGGCGTGGGAGCTCTTGTTATTGTCAAACTCCGCGCTTCCGGTCTTGCCCGCCGCCTCGTAATCGCGACCGCTCAGTGAATTCGCTGTACCTTCTGTGACGACAGACCGCATGAACTTCACCAATTGCTGCGCCACTGCTTCCGGCATTAGGGAGCCGTACTGCTCACTGCCGTAGACCTTAAGTGTGCGTCCCTTCGCGTCATGCAGTTCATCCACAAGATGAGGCTTCATCAGGACGCCGCCGTTCGCGACCGCGCCGGTGATCATATTCAGATGAAGAGGGGTCATGGAAGTCGTTCCCTGTCCGATCGACATCTGCATAATGCCCTCTGTCGAGAGCGTATCAGGCATATTGATGGAACTGCGGACATAGGGCAGGTCATAAGGGAGTTTGCTGTTAAACAAAAGGGACCGCAGTGTATCCGACATCGTGTCGCTGCTGATCATGTTCACGCCTATGTTGGCAAAAGAGGAATTGCAGGAGTACGCGAATGACTCTTCCAGGCTGACTTTGCCGTGCACTTCATAGTCATAGCAGTGAATGGAATCCCCGCCCTGCTCGAAAATGCCGCCGCATTCAAAGCTGTAGTCATCTACAGCGTCCGGGTTTTCCTCGAGAAGGTCGATACAGTCAATGATCTTAAAAGTGGATCCAGGAGGGTAGAGTCCCTGCGTCACCCGGTTGAGGAGCGTTCCCGATTCATTGTCGGCAAGAAGTGCATCCCAGTTCTCCTCGATATAGTTCGGGTCATAGTCGGGTTTGGAGACCATGGCCAGGATCCGCCCTGTCTTGACCTCGGTCACAATGACTGCTCCTTCATAGCTTCCCATGGCGTCATAACATGCCTTCTGCAGATCCGGATCCAATGTTGTGATCAGGTTATTGCCGGGATAGAGCTTGTCGACAGCGTTTTCCTTGTTGTCATACCGAACTTTCTCTGATAAGGGAAGGTTGGAATGAAGAAGCTCGTACTTGTAATACTCCTCCAGGCCGCTTCCGCCCAGCTGGGAATACCCGACCACATGGGCATACATGCTGCCGAAAGGATAACTTCGGATCTGCACAACGTTCCCGTTGTCATCCATGTCCGTCTGCGTGGAGGCAAGAAGTGTCTCCGAGTCCGAAGCATAGATGCTTCCGCGGCGGTTTCTCGCGGCAAGCAGCTCATCTCTGTGATTGTAGTCGTTGTCGAAGAGCTCGACCTTGTTTTCGATCGCCGTCTGCGTGAAATAGAAGCACATCCAGCCGAACAGCAGCGCGAACAGGACCGCGAAGAAGGTCATCTGCGACCTGGCGGTCTTTTTCTCTTTCTCGATTCTCTCCAGTGCCGGAACCGCAGCGTACATTCCCTGCGAAGGGTCGTGGACCTGTTCCTGCCCGGGAGGGAGATTGTTCTTTTTGCGAAAAATAGTCATTGCTAAACTCTCTCCGAAATTCAGTCATCAGACATCAAAATGGTCAATATTTTCCATGTCTTTGCGCGGGTCATAGATCGGGACTCCTTTGAAATCTTTGTAAAAGTCCTGATCCTTGTCCTCTCCGCTTCTGCCGGCATCGTACTGTCCCGTTGATACGGTCTCTGTCCGGGTCTGTGCACCCGGGATACCCCCGGCGTGTTCCGCCTCGTAGCGCTGCCTGAATCTCTCAAGCCGCTCCTCCTGCAGCATGAAGATAGCTCCTATAATGCCGAACATGATAAATGTAGCAAGCACGGAACTGCCTCCGCAACTGACCAGCGGCAGCGTTACACCGGTAAGAGGGATGAACTTGACTTCCCCACCGATCGTCAGAAAAGCCTGGAAAATGAAGGCGACCGCCGTGCCGAAAGTATACAGCCTGTAAAACTTGTTCGAATAGCTGCCCGCCAGCAGAAGAAAGTCCGTAAAAATATTGAGACACAGAAGGATCAGGCAGATCCCGAATATGATCCCCATCTCCTCTATGATCGCGGCGAAGATAAAATCAGATTCCACAAACGGAATGCTCGAAGGCATCCCCTGCATCAGCCCGGCGCCGAACAGTCCTCCGAAACTGATGGCAAACAGAGCCTGCGTGATCTGGAAACCGCTGCCGTCAATGGAGCTCCAGGGATCAAGGAACACCTGCACCCTCACTCTCACATGCGCGAACAGGAAATAACAGAGTATTGCCGTGATCACACCGAACAGGATCCCGCTGACCAGAATCTCCCACTTTCCTGTAGAAAGAAACAGGAGCACCAGATAGATCACGAAGAATATCAGGGCACTTCCCAGGTCCCTGGATACCACAAGGATCCCTACATGGACAAGAGCTGCCAATGTAAGGAAAATAAGATGCTGCGTGTTGTTCTCCTCACACAGGGCGCTTGCCATGAAAAGGAGGAACAATATTTTGACAAATTCACTTGGCTGAAAAGTCAGGCCCGCGATCGTAAAGGTGATCTTGGACCCGTTCGTGATCGCTCCCAGAAGCAGTACTCCCGCGAGCGCCGCGATTCCCATCACTCCATAGAAATACGTTCCCTTGCGGAGAGAATCGAACCGTTCTCTCAAAAGCGGGAACAGCAAAAGGAACAGCATGCCTCCGAGTGAGATCAGAAGCTGCTTCTGCGCCTTGCCGTGATTGATCCTTGAGATCATCACAAGTCCGATACTGAGCATCATCAGGATGTTGTTGGCCATCAGCATGTTGGCGCTTTTATAAAGAGTCCTGTACAGAAGCGCCGTTCCTATCACGATCGCAAGCTGCAGAAGTCCGAAAACAAAAAGGTACTCATCTTCTGCAAGGATCGCCATGGTGAGATAAGCATTGATCGTGAATACTCCTATGCAGAGCCTCTGCAAGGTCTCACATGTGCGCCTTACGTCCTTTCCGGAAGGGAGTGCCACGTATGCGAGAAATGTATATAGCACCATCGATGCAGCGATCAGATACTTGCTGTATGAGACTGCATATGCCTGCATTCATTCACCTCCTTTTTAATTTCTTTAATCATAATGCGCTCTTGCGATAGTGTCCGGTGGTATATTCCCGGAAAACCGCTGCAGATTCAGCGCTCGCGCCGCCCGAGAGATACCAGTTCAGGATCTCTTTGGTCTGCCCGGCGCTTTCCGTGGTAAAACTGCAGATCCATCCCGCCGCTCTCATGGCCGCAGGATCCGCCTTGCTGACAAAACTGTGCAGGGACAGAGGGAGGCTGTTGTAGATCACATTATAGCAGTGCCCGCACGCACAGCGCACCGGGAACTGCATTCCCTTTCGGTCCTTGACGCCCCAAAAGGCCTGCTCCCTGCGGGAGCACATTCCGGCAGTCTTTTTGACACATCCCGCCGAGATCATCATCGGGATCCTCCCGTAGACACTCAGGAGCTGCCGTCCCTCCGCGCCTTTCATCAGCGGGAGCATATCTTTCGATGAGATCTCCCAGCCCAGGTTCAGATAGTCGCACCGGGCAAGGAGAAGGTCTCTTGCCGCTGTATTCCACTGATAGAGCGACCCGTCCGCTACGACGCGCCCTTTATACCCGATCTCTTCCAAAATATCGAGTTCCTCGGGATTTCTTGCCAGGACACCGGCAAATCCCATGCCGGCCAGTTTCCTGACTTTGTCTCTGCTGTCAGTCCTGCAGACATGCGGCAGGGCGATCAGGCAGGAGCTTCTCTCCTCTTCGGTGAGCGCCTCCATGATCTGCGGAGTTTCTTCTGCAATAATGTTCGATATTCCCAGGGACTGAGCAGCCCTGAGCTGCCCGGCTGTTGTGACCTGGGCCCAGATTTCCGGAGCCGCTCCCGAAGGACTCATTTGCACAGGTTCGGACTCGCGTTTTCTGCCGTCCGTCTGTTCGAAATCTTTTCTGCCGCCTCCGGCGCTCTCGAGGATCTTTTCTTCAAGCTCCGAGAGCGCCTCCCTGCGCAGCGCGTTGAGGGAAGCCACCGGCATAAAAACATCTCCGGTCACGTCAACTTCAAGTTTATCGAATTCAAACAGGGAATCTCCTGTCTTTCTGAGGCGCTTCTCGATCTCCCGTTCTTCCATAGGCCGCTTCTGCGCGTGCTGTACGACCTCTCCGACTGCTGTCGCAGTGACGGTTTCCCCGCTTCCCGACAGGTCCGGTGCGGTCACGGTGAGCCGGGCTTCCCTGCCCGGGACCAGGACAGCAGTACCGCTGATCATCCTCTTGGGAAGCCCCGAGAGATATTTCTCCTCGATCTGTGCCAGAAGGTCCTCGTCTGTTCCTGCATAGCCCGGCTTTCCGATCGTCAGGAGTTCTTTTCCGTTCCTTTTATAGTAATATCCCGTGCTCAGATCCGTTCTGAGATACAGGGATCTTAACCGCCGCATATCCTCTGCCGCGATCTTCCAGGGCTTCTTTCTGCCCCCGGCGTCCCACACGGTGAAATAGTCGATATATTTTCTGTAGAGAGCAGTGACGCCCGCGGCGTAATGGGGGCTCTTCATCCTGCCCTCTATTTTGAAAGAATCGATCCCCGCGTCAATAAGGTCGGGCAGGATCTCGAGGACACAGAGGTCTCTCATGGAGATCGGGTACTGCTCTTTTCCTTTTCCCAAGCTGATCTCTTTCCCGTCTGCGTCCATGATCGCGTACGGGAGTCTGCATGTGCCCGCGCAGCGGCCGCGATTGCCGCTCCTTCCGCCCAGAAAGCTCGACATCAGGCATCTTCCCGAATAGGAATAGCACATCGCGCCGTGGATAAAGCTTTCGATCTCGACGGGTTCCTCTCTTTTTATAGTCTTGATCTCTTCTAAGGAAAGCTCTCTCGCGGGCACCACCCTGTGCACGCCCAGCTTCTTCAGAAATCGTACAGATTCGGGTCCTGTGCAGGACAGCTGGGTCGAAGCGTGCAGTTCCAGGCCCGGGCATCTTTCATGGAGAACGCTCAAGACGCCCAGATCCTGCACGATCACACCGTCCAGGCCCTCTTGGTAAAGAGATATAGCAAAATCCACCGTCTCTTCAAGCTCACTCTCCTTAGTCAGAACGTTGAGCGTCAGATACACTTTCTTTCCGAAAATATGCGCTTCCGAAATCGAGCGAATAATATCTTCCTGTGTGAAATTTTCCGCGTATGCCCTGGCGCCGAATTTTTCTCCGCCAAGGTAAACGGCATCCGCCCCCGCTGCCAGCGCGCCCAGAAACGCTTTTCTGCTGCCTGCCGGCGCGAGCAGTTCAGGAAGCCTGTTCCTTCCGCTCTTCATGTAGACTTCTCCTTTAGTTAAGGCCCGCAGAGCGAGCCGCTGCGCCGCGTGCAGGCATTCCCCTGTGTTATAGACGAAAAAACACGCAGCACATTACAATGAACACGTAAATGGCGAGAGCAGCTCATTTCGGGCTGCTCTTTTTCTTTTTCTCAGCGCTCTGCAGTTTCATCTGCGCCGCGACAAGTTCGTGCTTGATATCATAGAGGTCATTCTCTTTTTTGTCAATAATTCCCTGAAGCTCTTCATTCCTCGATACTGCCTTAAAATAATCGTCCGCAATATTGAGATTGAGAAGAAGGTGCCTCATATCGACCGGAAGCTTGCCGAATTCCGGATCCGCGCCCAGTTCGTCGATCTTTTTGTTGATATATTCGGCAACTTTGAGCAGGTACTCCTCGCTTTCATAGCCGCTGAGCGTATATGTCTTGCCTCCGATCACTACCTGTGCATCAGTCTTTTCCGCCATCTCTGCCTCCCGCGCATCCTGTCCGCGCGTCTCATCAATAAGTCTCGTTTCCGGCGCGGCTCATCCGCGCTTCATCGCTGATTCAGTCCTGCTGTTCAAAGGGAATTCCCAGGTGCGCATAAGCTTCCTGCGTCGCGACTCTCCCCCTCGGAGTCCTGTTGATCAGTCCGTTCTGTAAGAGATACGGCTCAAGCAGGTCTTCTATAGTCCCCGGATCCTCTCCGATCGCCGCGGCCAGAGTATCCAGCCCGGCCGGTCCGCCGCCGAACTTCTCGATCAGCGTCAGAAGGAAGTTCCTGTCCGCCCTGTCAAGTCCGAGCCGGTCCACATCCATCAGATCCAGGGCCGTGCGCGCCACTTCCAGAGTGATCTTTCCGTCGTATCTCACCTGCGCGTAATCGCGGACGCGCTTTAAGATCCTGTTGGCCAGACGCGGCGTTCCGCGGCTCCTGCGGGCCAGCTCCGCAGCACCTTCCTCATCAATGTCGACGCGGAGCTTCTTCGCGCTTGCCATGACGATCTGCTTCAGTTCTTTTGTGTTATAAAACTCCAGTCTGTGGATCTCTCCAAACCGGTCTCTCAGCGGTGCCGACAAAAGTCCTGCTCTTGTCGTCGCTCCCACCAGCGTGAATCTCGGGAGGTCCAGACGGATCGACTTGGCAGCCGCTCCCTTGCCGATCAGAATATCGATGGCAAAATCCTCCATAGCCGGGTACAGCACTTCCTCCACCTGCTTGTTCAGCCGGTGGATCTCATCCACGAACAAAATATCGTTTTCCTTCAGCCCGTTCAGGATAGCCGCCATCTCTCCCGGCTTCTCGATCGCCGGTCCGCTGGTGACTCTCATATTGACGCCCATCTCATTGGCAATGATCCCCGAGATCGTCGTCTTGCCAAGTCCGGGAGGTCCGTAGAACAGAAGGTGGTCCAGCGGCTCACCCCTGAGTTTGGCAGCCTGTATGGAGATTTCCAAACTCTCCTTGATCTTGCTCTGTCCGATATATTCGCTCAGCCGCTGAGGTCTCAAAGTACCCTCAATGCGGCTGTCTTCTTCTGTGTAGCTGGTTTCTATTGTTCTTCTCTGCATATGTTACCGTCTTACTTCCGTCCGTGGTTAAGTTACAAATATCTCAGCGCAGCCTTCAGAATGCTCTCCGTGTCGTTCAATTCCTTCTGCTCTTTCTGCGCGTTTTCTTTGCAGGCTCTGACCGCCTTGGCTGCCTCTGCTCTGGAATAACCGAGAGCCGTGAGAGCTTCCACAGCTTCTGCCGCGGCATCGTCCTGCCCGGAAGCCGCGCCTGCCGCGCCGATACCGGAGCCGGCCGATCCTTCGATTCCTGCGCCGGATCCGCCGGCAGCAAATGCGAGCATCTCTGCCTCCCGCATGCCCGCCACTTTATCGCGAAGATCCAGGATCAGACGCTCTGCTGTCCTCTTGCCCACGCCCGGCGCTCTTGAGATCATCTTGACGTCTCCCGTCATGATCGCGAACCGCAGATCATCTGCAGTTCCCACTGACAGAAGCGCAAGTCCGCCTTTGGGACCGATCCCGCTCACTGTGATCAGAAGTTTGAACAGTTCCAGGTCATCCCTTGACATGAATCCGTACAGCGCGATCTGGTCTTCCCTCAAATAAGTATAGGTGTAGACCACGACTTCCTCCTCCCGGCCTGCTGCGGCAAGTCTCTGCACCGTCTCTCCGGCGATCCTGACTTCATAGCCGACACCGCCGACATCTATTACAGCTGCCCCGTCGTAGACGGCGGCAACATATCCTCTCAAAAATGCGATCATTTAAACAGCGCTCCCTGAAGCAAGTATTGGATTTCATTATACATCCGTGTCAGTGCTTTGACAAATTCTTAAGATTACACTTGCAGTGTAAGACGTATTAAGCTTGCGAAACGAGCCGCTGCGCCCCTTAAAACATCCAAAGTTTCCAACACTCCCCTAATGTGTTAATATTAAACAACGCATTAATATACGAAAAGGAGCGTCAATATGGGTAAAGTATTCCGATTTAACAAAGATGTGGACACCGACCAGATCATTGCTTCCCAGTATCTTCTCTATCCTACTGTGGATGAAATGAAAGCTCACACATTCGAATCTCTGGATGCAAATTTTGCATCTGATGTAAAGCCCGGCGACTTTGTCGTCGCGGACAGCAATTTCGGCTGCGGTTCTTCCCGCGAGCAGGCCCCCGCTGTCCTCAAGGCTCTGGGCGTCCGTGCCGTCCTGGCTCCTTCCTTCGCCAGGATCTTCTACAGAAATTCCATCAATATCGGCCTTCCTGCCATCGTCTGTGACGGACTCTATGACGCGGTGAAGACGGGGGACGAGATCGAATTGGATATGGAGAAAGGCATCGTGACTTTCGGGGAGAAGACATTCCCCTGCACGAAGCTTCCTGTCCATCTTCAGAAGATCCTCGATCAGGGCGGACTGATCAGCTCTCTCAACGAAATGTGAAAAACGGAGGAAACCACTATGGGAATGACAATAGCCGAAAAGATCATCGCCCGCGCCGCAGGCGCCCCCGCCGTAAAGGCCGGCGAGATCCATACCGTCACGCTCGACTATCTGATGAGCAACGATGGGACAACACACCTCACTATTGATATGTACAATAAGCTCCGCAATCCGCGCATCGCGGACAAGAGCAAACTCGTCTGGATCGTAGATCACAACGTGCCCTGCGACAGCCCCAAGACGGCGGCATCACAGAAAAAGATGCGCGATTTTGCCAGGGACAACGGCATTACCTTCTACGAAGGCGCCGGCGTATGTCACCAGATCATGTGCGAGAAGCACGTAGTGCCCGGCCAACTCATCTTCGGCGCGGACAGCCACACCTGCGCTTATGGTGCTCTCGGCGCCTTCGGAACAGGCGTCGGCTGCACGGACTACCTTTACGGCATGGTGACGGGCGGCTCCTGGGTCATGGTCCCCGAGACACTCCGCTTCAACCTCACCGGAAAGCTGAATGACCGCGTGACCGCAAGAGACCTGATCCTGACCATCATCGGAATGATCGGGGCCAACGGCGCCAACTATCACGCTATGGAATTTGTCGGCGACGGCATGAAGAACCTGACAATGAGCGACCGCATCTCCATCTGCAACCTCTGCGTGGAAGCGGGTGCCAAAACAGCGCTTATGGAGGTCGACGACGTCACTCTCGCTTATCTTGAGGAGCACGGCGGAAGGAAGCCGGCTGCCTGCTTTAAGAGCGACGAAGACGCAGTATTTGAGAAGACCTATGATATCGACCTGTCCGCCATTGTTCCTGTAGTCGCAAAGCCTCACTTCGTGGACAACCTGTCCCCTGTAGACAACGTCAAGGGCGTAAAGATCAACGAAGCATTCCTGGGATCCTGCAACAACGGCCGCATCGAGGACCTGCGCCTGGGCGCTTCCATTATCAAAGGGCACAAGGTAGCTGACAAAGTCCGCTTCCTCGTCGTTCCCGCGAGCCAGGAAGTCTACAGACAGGCCCTGCGCGAAGGGCTTCTGGACATCTTCATGGAAGCCGGCGCCATGGTCATGAACCCCAACTGCAGCGTCTGCTGGGGAAGCTGCCAGGGCGTAATAGGAGCCGGAGAAGTACTGATCAGCACCGGTACCCGCAATTTCAAGGGACGCGCGGGCGACAAGAATTCATTTGTCTATCTGGGCAGCGCGGCAACCGTCACCGCATCCGCTATTGCAGGCGAGATCGTATCGCCTTACACTTATTGATTTCTGACTACACTCATCAGTCAAAATATTAAAGAAGTGAGGAACACTATGGAACAATTTACAGGCAAAGTATGGCTCCTCGGCGACGATATCGACACGGATATCATCATTCCCACCGAGTACCTGGCTCTCAAGACAGTAAAAGATATGGCGCCTTTCGGCTTCAGTCCTCTCAGGCCTGAGCTGGCCGGACAGATTCAGCCCGGCGACATCATCGTGGCCGGCAAGAACTTCGGCTGCGGCTCCTCCCGCGAGCAGGCGCCGGAAGTCATCAAGGCGCTCGGCGTGCGTGCCGTAATCGCCCGTTCTTACGCGCGTATCTTCTTCCGCAACGCGATCAACAACGGTCTCTTTCTCATCGAGAACGACACGCTCTGCGACGATGTGAAGGAAGGCGACGAGATCACCGTGAACGTCGGAGAGTCCATCGAATACAATGGCAAAACATACCCGATCTCCGCCCTCCCCGACAACCTGCTCGACATTCTCGAAGCCGGCGGGCTGGTCAAGGCGATGCAGAAGCTCAACGGCATTATCAAGTAGGAGGAAAGCACATGGGATCCACTCTGATTGAAAAAATATTCGCACATAATATCGGTGCTGACTCCGTAAAAGCCGGCGACATCATTACCGTGAACGTCGACCGCGTGATGATCCACGATATTTTCATTCCTTTTGTCAAGGACAAGTTCGAGGAGATGGGCTTCACAAAAATCTGGGATCCTGACAGGACTGTCCTGATCTATGACCATCTCGTCCCTGCCAGCCAGCTCGACGACCCCCGCCATCACCACATCGGCGACGAGTTCTGCGACAAATACGGCGTTAAGAACGTGCACCGCTCCGACGGCATCTGCCATCAGCTGATGACAGAAGCGGGTTATGTAAAACCTGGTGACGTCGCATTCGGCACAGACTCTCATACCGTCACCTATGGCTGTGTCGGCGCCTTCTCCACCGGGATCGGTTACACGGAGATGGCCAGTATCCTGGGGACCGGCAAGCTCTGGGTGCGCGTCCCCGAGACGATCCGGGTCAACATCGAGGGCACACTCCCCGCGAATGTGACATCAAAAGACGTCATCCTGACGATCATCGGCGATCTCAGGGCAGACGGCGCCACCTACAAGTCCCTGGAATTCGCAGGCAGCACTTTTGACGCCATGTCCGTCGCCAGCCGCATGACCATGTCCAACATGACCGTAGAATGTGGAGCCAAGTGCGGACTCTTCTCTCCTGACGCAAAGACTGCCGAGTACTGCGGCCTGAACGGGCTCGATGACTTTCTCCTGACTCTTCACGGCGACGAAGACGCAGAATACGCGCAGATCCTTAACTACCGCGCGGAAGATTTTGTCCCTGTCATGGCTTGTCCTTCCCAGGTCGACAAGATCAAACCCGTCACGCAGGTCATCTCCGAGGCTGCTTCTATGGAAGAAGGAAGCGTTGTTCCCGGCGTCGGTCTCATCGAAGACGGCTCCGTCCGCGTGGACCAGGTCTTCATCGGCTCCTGCACCAACGGACGCCTCGAGGATCTGCAGGCAGCAGCGGCGGTCCTGAAGGACAAGCACGTCGCGCCTTTCGTCAAGCTGATCGTCACACCTGCCAGCCGCAAGATTTACAGGGAGGCTCTTGCCGACGGTACTCTGGACATCCTCGCTCAGGCGGGCGCCATGATCACGACCCCCGGCTGCGGCCTCTGCTGCGGCAGAACAGGCGGCATTCTTACAGATAATGAAGTTGTTGTCGCCACCAATAACCGCAACTTCCTGGGCCGCATGGGCACCTCCAAGGTCAACATCTACCTTGCCTCCCCTGTAACGGCAGCAAACTGCGCAGTAGCGGGCAAAATAGTAACACCGTAAAGACTATCAAATCTATGACTCACAAAACGAAGCCGCAGTAGTTAAGGCTCGCAGAGCGATCCGGTATTATTCTCCGGAATGCAGAAAGCCGCCGCGCTGAGAATCATCAGGATTCCCGGCGCGGCGGCCTCATTTTTCTTTATGTCCGTGATCAGTTGTTGATCAGCATATCGCCTTCGTTGTTCCAGCTGTACATCTTGCGGATCTCCGCGCCGATCTTCTCAGCGGGATGCTCTGCATTGAGCTTTCTCATAGCGTTGAAGTGAACCTGCTGGCCTGCGGAAGGGCTCATCTCAAGCAGGAATTCCTTAGCGAAGGAACCGTCCTGGATGTCAGCGAGGATCTTCTTCATAGCTTTTCTGGTCTCATCTGTGATGATCTTGGGACCTGTGATATAGTCGCCGTACTCAGCTGTGTTGGAGATGGAATATCTCATTCCTGCGAAACCGGACTGATAGATCAGGTCGACGATCAGCTTCATCTCGTGTACGCACTCGAAATATGCGTTGCGGGGATCATAGCCTGCCTCTACCAGAGTCTCGAAACCAGCCTTCATCAGAGCGCAAACGCCGCCGCAGAGGACAGCCTGCTCACCGAACAGATCGGTCTCGGTCTCAGTTCTGAAAGTGGTCTCAAGGATACCTGCGCGGGAAGCGCCGATGCCTGCGCCATATGCAAGAGCCTTGTCCAGAGCCTGGCCGGTAGCATCCTGATATACAGCGACGAGGGAAGGAGTTCCCTTGCCTGCCTGGTACTCGCTGCGGACTGTGTGTCCGGGAGCCTTGGGAGCGATCATTGTTACGTCAACATCTGCCGGAGGCTTGATCAGACCGAAATGAATGTTGAAGCCGTGAGCAAACATGAGCATATCGCCGGCCTTGAGGTTGGGCTCGATGTCCTTCTTGTACATAGCTGCCTGCTTCTCATCGTTGATCAGGATCATGATGATGTCCGCCATCTTAGCTGCCTCAGCAGTATTGTAAACTGTGAGTCCCTGAGCCTCAGCTTTAGCTTTGGACTTGGATCCCTCATAAAGACCTACAATAACATTGCATCCGGACTCCTTGAGGTTGAGTGCATGCGCATGACCCTGGCTGCCGTAGCCGATAATAGCAATAGTCTTGCCCTCCAGTACTGACAGGTTGCAGTCTTCCTGGTAATAGATCTTAGCTTCTGACATTTTTTCTTTTCCTCCATAAATATCTTAGTATATCTCCACCGGACCGGCAGTTCCGACCCGGACAGAAAACTATGTTGACGGCCCCTTAAAGAGCCGCTGTGCCGCTCAGACGAGCTTGTCGAGATAGATGACGTTCTTGGTGCCTCTTCCCAGACCTGCGACGCCGGTCCTGGCAAGTTCCAGGATCTCATAGCCGCTGACAAGTTTCAGGAACGCGTCGACCTTTCCGGAATTACCGGTGACCTCGATCATAAGGCTCTCGTTGGAAACATCAATGATATTGCCTCTGAAAATATTGGCCAAAGCGATCACATTCTCTCTCTGGTCCGCGTTTGCCCTGACCTTGATCATAGCCAGTTCACGGAAAACACTCTCTTCAGGCTTGAGTTCATGGATATCCCTGACATCCACCAGCTTGCCCACCTGCTTCTCGATCTGCTCCATGATGTCGTTGTCGCCGGAAGTCACTACTGTGATCCTCGTGATCGTAGGCTCTGCGGTGACGCCTGCCGTAATACTCTCGATGTTGTATCCTCTTCTGGAGAACAGTCCGGAAATACGGCTCAGTACACCGGAATTGTTGTCAACAAGGATCTGGAACACCTTCCTGTTGTTCTCTTCACTCATTTCATCTTTTCCCTTCATTTGATGAATTTAATTCATTCATCTGATGAATATTTTTGACGTTTCGCCAAATTGCAACTATTATAACGCTGCATCCCTGTCAAGTCAAATCCAAATGGCCGCAGAAATGCGCTGATTTATGCCTTTCAAAGACAATATCTGTTTGCCATGCAGGCTTTTATTTGCCCTGCTCGCTGCACTTGAGCAGTGCCAGGGTGCCTGTCCTCGCGATCTCGATGATGCTGACTGTACGCAGAGTATCCAAAAAGATCTGCACTCTCTCGGGAGTGTCGCACATCTGGATGGTCATCATGGTCTTGGACATATCCACTATTTTGGCTCCCATGATGTCGCAGTTCTCCATGATATCCTTGCGGTTGGTGCGGTTGTAGCGCACTTTCACCAGCATCAGCTCGCGGTTGATGCTCTCTGTCTCGTCGAAGGTCTTGACCTTGATCACATCGAGCTTTTTGTTGAGCTGCTTCTCGATCTGCTCGAGTGTTCTGCGGTCACCGGTCGAAACGATCACCATATTGGAAACATTCTTGTCTTCCGTCTCTCCCACTGCAAGGGAGTCGATGTTAAAGCATCTGCGCCAAAATAGTCCCGCGACCTTGCACAGCACACCGGAACGGTTTTCAACAAGAACAGAATAAATTCTCTTCATAACTGCTCCCCCTTTCTTCCGGATCAGACTACCAGCTTCGGATCGATGATCACTTCAAGGAGCGTTGACTCGTCGTCTGCCAGAAACGCCTCGATCCCGCTGTCCATATCTTCCACTGCGGCGATCTGCTGATAGCGGATCCCGTAAGCTTCCGCGAGCTTACTGAAATCCGGGATAGAGTCGCCCAGGTCGATGACCGAATAGCGGTCCTGGTAGGTAAAGTGCTGATACTGGCGCACCAGTCCCAGAACATTGTTGCGGAGAACGACGATCTTGACCGGCACATTGTACTGCTTCATGGTCGCAAGTTCCATCATTGTCATCTGGAAACCTCCGTCGCCGCAGACCGCCACTACCTGGCGGTCAGGCGCTCCGAGTTTGGCTCCGAGTGCCGCAGGGACGGAATATCCCATGGTCCCCATACCTCCGCTCGTGAGGAAGCGGCTGTTTTCCTTGATCACGCAGTTGGCGCAGGACCAGAGCTGGTTCTGGCCCACGTCCGCGACATAGACCGCATCATCTTTCATGGCTCTGGAGAGGCGCTTGATGAAGATCTCGGGATTGACCATCAGAGCGTTGATCTCCTGCTCCGTCAGTGTGGAGGAGTACATGTGACGTTTTCTTCTGGACGCATTCTGCGTGTCGTCTTTGTACCCGTCCAGCTTGTCGATCCAGAGCGAATAATCCGCAGTGATTTCGGATTTGTTGAATTCCTCGAAAACATGCATGATGTCGCCTACCAGCGGAATCGTGGGACCCGCGTTCTTGCCGATCTCGGCGGGGTCGACATCGATGTGCACCAATACTTTATTCTCTGTGATAAGGTCAGGCTGGCTGATCGTGCGGTCCGCGACGCGCGCTCCCACCATGATGATCATATCCGCGTCGTTCATGGCCCTGTTGCCGTACGCCTGCCCGTTATTTCCCACCATTCCGTAGAACAGGAAATGGTTGGTGGGAAGAACGCCCAGACCCATCATAGTGCAGACGACCGGGACGTCATTCTTCTCAACGAACTTGCGCACTTCCTGCTTGGCGCCGGTGCTCAGATGCACTCCGCCGCCGACGCAGATAATAGGTCTCTTGGCCTTCTGCAGTTCTTTGATCACTCTCTTGATCTGAACGGCGTGTCCCGTGACAGTGGGCTTGTAAGTGCGGATGCTGACCGTATCGGGATAAGCGAATTTGCGGATCTCGGATTTCTGGATATCGATCGGAACATCGATCAGGACAGGGCCCTTGCGGCCTGTGCTGGCGATGTGGAAAGCTTCTTTTATGATCCTGGGTATATCCGAGGCCCTTCGCACGATATAACTGAATTTGACAAAGGATTCGCAGGCTCCGGAGACGTCGACCTCCTGGAACACGTCACTGCCCATGAGGTTGGAGTCAACCTGTCCCGTGATGCAGACCAGCGGAATGCTGTCCGCAAACGCGGTGGCAATGCCTGTGATCAGGTTTGTGGCGCCGGGACCGCTGGTAGCAACAGCGACGCCTACTTTGCCCGTGATCCTGGCGTAGCCGCTGGCTTCGTGGGCCGCGTTCTGCTCCTGCCTTACCAGGATCGTCTTGATCTTCGTATCAAGAATACTGTTGAAAAAAGGACAGATCGCCACTCCGGGATACCCGAAGACGTATTCGACTCCCTCGAGCTCGAGGCATTTCACAATTGCATCTGCTGCTATCATCTATCATCCTCCCGATGTCAGCTCTTAACCAGTTTGAAGCTCTTCTTTCCTCTCTTGACGAGCTTGCCGTCCTTAAGATCTTCTTTCTTAAAGACTGCCTTGAAATCCTGGACCTTCACGCCGTCGACGGTGACGCCGCCCTGCTGGACATCCCGGCGCGCGTCGCCTCTGGACTTCTCCAGGCCTGCTTTGACAAGGATCGTCAAAATATCGACTTCCCCGTTCTCATTGAAGTCCTCTGCCGCGAGCACCGCGGTAGGAACGTTGTCCATGCTTCCGGGTGTAGCTGCACTGAAGAGTGCCTCTGCGCCCGCCTTGGCCTTGGCTGCCTCGTCGCTGCCGTGAACCAGTGTTGTAAGCTCAGTCGCAAGGATCTCCTTTGCAGTGTTGAGCTGAGCGCCTTCCCACTTGTCCATCTCGTCGATCTGCTCGAGAGGAAGGAAAGTCATCATGCGCAGGCACTTGAGAACATCGGCGTCGCCGATATTTCTCCAGTACTGGTAGAAATCGTAAGGGGAAGTCTTGTCGGGATCGAGCCAGACTGCGCCCTTCGCTGTTTTGCCCATCTTCTTGCCCTCAGAATTGAGCAGGAGTGTGATGGTCATGGCGTACGCGTCCTTGCTGAGCTTCTTGCGGATCAGCTCTGTGCCGGCCAGCATGTTGCTCCACTGATCGTCTCCGCCGAACTGCATGTTGCAGCCGTACGTCCGGTACAGGTTGTAGAAGTCAAAAGCCTGCATGATCATGTAGTTGAATTCAAGGAAGCTCAGACCCTTCTCCATACGCTGCTCGTAGCATCTTGCGCGGAGCATTTCATTTACGCTGAAGCAGGAGCCGATCTCCCTGAGGAACTCGATGTAATTGAGGTCCCTGAGCCAGTCCGCGTTGTTGACCATCATGGCCTTGCCTTCGCCGAACTCGATAAAGCGGCTCATCTGTTTCTTAAAGCACTCGCAGTTGTGGTCGATCTGCTCAACTGTCATCATGGAGCGAAGATCGGTGCGGCCTGAGGGGTCGCCGATCATGCCGGTGCCGCCGCCAACGAGGGCTATGGGCTTGTTGCCCGCCTCCTGTAGTCTCTTCATGAGAAGAAGTGCCATGAAGTGGCCTACATGCAGGGAATCCGCTGTGGGGTCAAAGCCGATATAGAAAGTAGCTTTGCCGTCGTTGACCAGGTCCCTGATCTCGGCGGGGTCCGTAAGCTGTGCCAGAAGGCCTCTGGCCTGCAGTTCCTCGTAGATTTTCATGTTCTTTTCCATTTCGTCTGGTTCTCCTGTTTGTATATTTTGGACCAATACCTTAGCACCCCCGAACGTATGGAGGCCGCCCGGTGCTGATATGAATTCCCTAATGATGCACACGCGTGCAGAAAGGAAGATGCTGCCTTACAGGCAGCCCGCACGCGGCGCAGCGGCTCGCGCTGCGAGCCTTGACTGATGTGTCACTGCCACTGCAGACCGCTGCTCTCGACTCTTCCTTCGCGGACCATGAGATCTTCAACAGCCTGTCTTGGCGCTTCGTTTCCGAACAGAACGCGGTTTACGGTGCGGATAATAGGCGCTTCCACATCGTATTTATCAGCGAGCTGCAAAGCTGCCTTTGCACTGTAGACGCCTTCCACGACCTGTTTGACTTCTTTCATGGCCTCGTCGGCGGTCATACCCTTGCCGATCAGAATGCCGGCCCTGCGATTTCTGGAATGCATTGAGGCGCATGTCACAATAAGATCTCCGATGCCCGTGAGCCCGGAAAACGTCTCCGGCTTTCCTCCCATAGCGCTTCCGATCTGCGAGATCTCCGCGATCCCCCGCGTGATCAGGGCAGCTTTCGTGTTGTCACCGCAGCCCAGTCCGTCCGCGCATCCCGCTGCCAGCGCGATGACATTCTTTAGGGCCGCGCCGACCTGCATCCCCAGCATATCGGGGCTTGTGTACACGCGGAAAGAGTCGCCCATAAATACGGACTGCACATACTCCGCCACTTCCTTGCGGGCTGCTCCGGCCACGATCGCTGTAGGCAGACCCACACCGACCTCTTCCGCGTGGGTCGGCCCGCAGAGCACTGCCGCCTCGCAGTAAGGGATCTCCTGCTTTATGACCTCTGTCAGTGTGAGCAGCGAGTCCTCTTCTATTCCCTTTGCCACGGATACGATCAATTGGCCGTACCTGCAATATTTTGCCATATTTGCCGCTGTGCTGCGCGTGAAGGAAGACGGGACCGCCAGTACGAGCATATCCTTATCGCGCATCACCCGTTCCAGGTCCGTATCCGCAATCACAGTTTCATCCAATATTACGCCGGGAAGCTTTACGGACTGCTGGTGGGTGTTATTGATCATGTCCACCTCGTCCTTCATAATGGACCAGACTTCCACCTTGTGCCCGCATCTTGCCAGGTGTGCAGCCAGCGCTGTACCCCAGCTTCCCGCGCCGATCATTCCGATTCTTGCCAACGTCTTTCTCCTTATTTCTTGTCTCCCAGATCCAGTTTCTCGGAATTGGTCTTGAAGAGATAAGTCTTTCTCTCATTACCGCTCAGGAGCCTTCCGATATTGGCCCTGTGTCTGTAATAAGCCATGAACGTGAGGAAGAACTGGATCACATACATCTCGATCAGCGTAGCCTGGCTGGCACTGCCGAACATGCCCATCTGTCCCTCGATGATCATCTGGATAAATGTGCCGCCGTAGACCATAAGGGAGCCCAGAGACACAAATTTCGTTGTCAGATAAGGGACAAAGAACAGCAGGATGGAGGACGGGATGAAGCTCCAGTGATAGCCGAACGCGAAACCGGCCATAACAGCTACGCCCTTACCGCCCTTAAAATTCATGTAGAACGGAAAATCGTGACCCAGCACAACGCCCATGAACGCCCAGGATTTGAGCAGATATACCGCCTCAGGATGGGATTTTCCGAAGATCGCTCCCACCAGGAGAAGTGCGAACAGGCTCTTGAGCATATCGCCGACAAAAACCGTGAGGCCGGCTTTTGTGCCCAGAACGCGGATCGCGTTCGTTGTTCCGGCGTTTCCGCTGCCGTATTCGCGGATATCGATTCCTTTCATTTTGCCCAAAATATAGGCAGTCTGGAAGTTGCCGAATAAATAGCCGATTGCAAGACATAAAATTCTAAGTCCGATCATCACTGTTCCTCCTTCTAATGAACCTCTAATGGTTCTCTTTACTTTTTGTCTTCGTTCCGCTCACGTACGATAAACTTGAGCGGCGTTCCCCTGAATCCGAAAGCATCTCTGATCCTGTTCTCGAGATATCTCAGATAGGAGAAGTGCATAAGTTCCTTCGAATTGACAAAGAGCACAAAAGTCGGGGGCTTGACGCCCACCTGTGTCGAATACCTGATCTTGAGCATATGTCCCTTGTCACTGGGCGGCTGCTGCATCACGCATGCTTCATTAATGATCTCATTGAGAACGCCCGTCTGTATGCGCATGTTCTGGTTGGCACTGACGAGATCGATCTCATCATAGAGCTTGGGAAGTCTCTGCCCTGTCTGCGCTGAAATGAATATGATCTCCGCATAAGAGAGGAAAGACAGCACAGAACGGATCTTGTCGGTGTATTTCTTCACGGAGTGATTGTCCTTCTCAACAAGATCCCACTTGTTGACCGCGACGATTACGGCCTTGCCTCTCTCATGAGCGATGCCGGCGATCTTGGCGTCCTGTTCGGTAATGCCTTCCTGGGCATCGATCACGAGGATCGTGATATCCGCTCTCTCCACCGCGCCGACCGTACGGACGATCATGTACCTCTCAAGGTCCTCTTTGACCTTATTCTTGCGGCGCAGTCCTGCCGTGTCGATAAAGACATATTCCTTGCCGTCATGCTTCACTCTTGTGTCGATGGCGTCTCTCGTCGTCCCGGCGATGTCGGAAACGATCACTCTGTTCTCCCCGATCAGCCTGTTCACAATTGATGACTTGCCGACATTGGGCTTTCCTACGACCGCAACATAGACCGCGTCGTCGTCGACCTCTTCACCCGTTCCTGCCTTGAAGTACTTGACCACTTCGTCGAGCAGGTCGCCGATCCCGGTCCTGTTCGCCGCTGAGATCGGGTAGGGATCACCAATTCCCAGATTATAGAACTCATATACGTCCGCCATCTGTTTGGTGGGGTTGTCCGTCTTATTCACGCACAGCACGACCGGCTTCTGCGCTCTTCGAAGCAGATCCGCCACTCTCAGGTCCGAATCGACCAGGCCGGTCTTGAGATCCACAATGAAGATGATCACATCTGCCATATCGATCGCGATCTGGGCCTGCTCTCTCATCTGGGAGAGAATGATGTCGCCCGAATCAGGCTCTATACCGCCTGTGTCGATCAGCGTAAAATCATAGTTCAGCCAGCTGCAGTCCGCGTAGATCCGGTCTCTGGTAACGCCCGGCGTATCTTCAGTTATGGAGATCTGTCTTCCTGCCAGTACGTTGAAGAGCGTCGACTTTCCCACATTGGGTCTTCCGACCACTGCCACGATAGGCTTGTTTTTTCGTTTACTCATTATATACCTTTCTGTTAAGAGTCCATACGTCTTACTATTTTATCCAAAATGGTCCTTAATGTAAAGCAACGCTTTTACTTGTATTTCTTGTGTTCTGCCAGTAGAATGTTATTGAATTGAATGTTTGATGCTTCTTATTTCAAAATATTCACAGACGAAGGAGATTTCATGGCTACAGATCATGTATTACACGACAAACTCGAGCAGACAAGCAACCCTGTTGCGCCGCTCGCCCTTATCGTTCTTCCCTCCGCGGAGGAACTCGGTCAGAAGATCAACAGCTGGATCCACTATTTCCGCGCAGGTGACCACAACGAACACCGCGATGATCCCACTTATGAGGGATACTATGAAGAGGATTACCGGCTTCCTCATCTTCTCCCCCGCTTCTCCACAGGCGAAGGCAAGGCCGTTCTTCAGGCTTCCACCAGAGGCAAGGACGTCTTTATTCTCGTGGACATCACAAACTATTCCATCACCTACAAGATGAACGGTTTTGAGAACCATATGTCCCCCGACGACCATTTCCAGGATCTCAAGAGGGTGATCTCCGCCATCAACGGCAAGGCACACAGGATCAATGTCATCATGCCTTTCCTCTATGAGGGACGCCAGCACAAGAGAAGCGGCAGGGAATCACTGGACGGCGCGATCATGTACAAAGAGCTCTGCGATCTGGGCATCAAGAATTTTATCACTTTTGACGCCCACGATCCCAGGATCCAGAATGTAAATCCCCTCGTGGATTTCAGCAATTTCGCATCGCCCTACCAGTTCCTGAAGTCCCTGATGCGCTCCGTTCCGGATCTGATCGTGGATAAACAGCACGTTGTCGTCATCTCTCCCGACGAGGGAGCACTGGACAGGACTGTATATTTTGCCAGCGTGATCGGCGCCGATACAGGTATGTTCTATAAAAGAAGGGATTATTCCGTGATCGTTAACGGCAAGAACCCTATTGTCGCGCACGAGTTCCTGGGCACAGACCTCAGCGGCAAGGACGCGATCATCATCGACGACATGATCTCCTCCGGCGGATCCATTCTGGACACATCCCGCCAGCTCAAGGAGAAGATGCACGCCAAGAGAGTCTTCCTGTGCACTACTTTCGGACTGTTCACAGACGGACTGGACGTCTTCGATGAAGCTTATGCCAAGGGACATTTCGATAAACTTGTCACCACCAACCTCACCTACCAGCCCGAGGAGCTCGCGGACAGGCCGTGGTTCGAACCCGCTGACATGAGCAAATATGCCGCCACGATCATTGATTTCATCAATCATGATATCGGCCTCTCCAACATGAGCACTTCCACCGAGAAGATCCACCGGATCATCGAGAAGATCAACCGCAACGAGCAGAGCGAGTTCGAACAGATGCAGTTCGAGCAGACGGAATTCTGAAGACGAGCCTTGCTGTTCATAGCCGTAAGCACGCCGGTTTGCGGCCGGCACAAAAACTGCGAAGTTAAAGAGAGATGTCGAAACGGCATCTCTCTTTTTGTCATCAAGTATCCTTTCAGGAGGTAACTCTCATGTTCTCTTATATCTGGCCGATTGCTCTTGTAGTCATATCAAATATCGCCTACCAGATCTGCGCTAAATCCGTGCCGAAAGATATTGATCCTTTTGCGTCATTGATCATTACTTATCTTGTCGGCGCTGCCGCGAGCGCAGTACTGTATTTTGCGCTCGGTCATGACGGAAATCTGGTGAATGAATCCAGAAAGCTGAACTGGGCTCCCATTGTCCTCGGCATTGTGATCGTCGGCCTGGAAGCAGGCTGGATCTACGCATATAAGGCAGGCTGGCAGGTCAGCACAGGATTTATAGTTCAGAGCGCTTTTCTTTCGTCGGCGCTTCTTTTCGTCGGCTATTTTCTCTACCATGAAGCCCTGACCTGGAATAAGATCGTCGGTGTTGTAATCTGCATGATCGGGCTGATATTCATTAATTACAGGTGATACTGCAGGGGGATTGTGTGGGTTGTTTCGTGACAAATCCCTCTGCCTGTCAGGGTTACCATACTCTCCAATGAGGCTTCACTTGCCCGTAAGAAATATAAGAAAAAGCATTCCGGATCCAGCGGGTAGTGGTGGCGGATTTCTTTTCTGATAAATCTGCACCTTTATCCGTATCTTGTTCCGGTCTCGGCTTATTGTCAGTACCTGCAGTAATTGCCACCACATCAAACCGAATCATAGTGCTGAAAGGATCGATCCCTTTTTCATGCATATAGTAATCAGCGCACCTGCAGATTCTCTTCTGCTTCGCCGTTCCTACTGCTTCTGAGGCCTCTCCGCTCTTTTTCCCGGACCTGCGCGCTTTCACTTCCACAAAGATCAATGTCTCACCATCCTTACCTATAATATCGATCTCGGCCTCTCTTGATCTGAAGTTTCTCTCAAGGATCCTGACGCCGTGTTCTGTAAGATATTCTGCAGCGACGTCTTCCATTTCATTTCCTGTTTTTCTCAGGTTTTCTCCGGGCAATCCCTGTGCACCTCCCCTGTTTCCGGCTTCTGCACTGACTTTTCGGTTTTGTTCGTCAGTGCACTTGCTCACGTGTCTCATGCGATTTTCAGGCCCACTACTGGGAAAAAGCTTCCGGTTAGTGGGCCCGACTTGCTGGCACTTGCTTTTATCTGCCCCACTGCCGGGAAAAAGTTTCCGGTTAGTGGGCCTGTCTGGCTGGCACTTGCTTTTTTCTGCCCCACTACCGGGAAAAAGCTTCCGGTTAGTGGGCCTGCCTGGCCGGCACTTGCTTTTTGAGGCCCCTCTACTTGGAGATTTCTTCCTTTTCGGGGGTGTGCCTGACCGCCCATCAGTGCACTTGCCTCATTCCCGGCTTCCGCACTGACTTCGCAGCCGGGCCTCATTCACTCTTGTACAATTCTCGTTATGAAGGACCTCCTGTGGATCGGGCAGGGCCCGAATTTCCTGATCGCGTCCATATGATCCTTGGTCCCGTATCCTTTATGCTTCGCAAAGCCGTACTCCGGATACTTCTCATCCATCTCTTCCATGATCCTGTCCCTGGTCACCTTGGCCAAAATAGAGGCCGCAGCAATGGAAAGACACTTGGCATCGCCCTTGACGACCGGCACCTGCGGGATCTGCACGCCCGGGATCGTCACTGCGTCATTGATGAGCACTGTGGGCTGAACCTTCAGCCCGCTGATCGCAAGGCGCATTGCCTCATAAGTTGCCTGCAGGATGTTGATCTCGTCGATCCGCGCAGGATCTACAAGGCCCACTGACCAGGCGAGTGCTTCCTCTTTGATCTGGTCGAATAACATGTCTCTCTTCGTGGCTGAAAGCTTCTTGGAGTCATTTAGATACAAAATATCGTGATCTGCAGGAAGGATGCATGCCCCGGCTGCCACCGGTCCTGCCAGCGGTCCCCTGCCTGCTTCGTCGATCCCGGCGATGACAAACAGGTCTGAGCCCAGAGCTTCCTTGGCCAAGCCGTTCTCGAACTCCCTCATTCCCCTGATCCGTTCCTTCTCAAGTTCCAGTTTAATCTTCTGTTTCTCAGTCATTACATCCTCCTAAGGCTCACAAGAGCCGCAACGCCGCGCCGCGCCCAGGCTGCCTGAAAGGCAGCACCTTCCCAAGGCAGTGCCTTCCTCCTCGTACGCGTGTGCATTATTCAAGGCTCGCAAAGCAAGCCGCAACGCCGCGCCGCGCGCGGTCTGCCCGCAAGGCAGCATTCACCTCTCCGCACGCGTGTGCACAAAAAAGAAAAAAACCCAGTCAGAACAGCCCACACTGCCTGACCGGAGCACAAATCTCAGTCGTTATGAATCCGCCGCCGGCATTCACTTTCCCCTCAGCAGTCCGAACTGGTCAAAGGGATACAGACGCAGCCAGGCTCTTCCGATAATTATGGATCGAGGTATGTTTCCGACCTCCCCATAGCGGCTGTCCAGGCTGATCTCTCTGTTGTCTCCCAGAACGAAATACTCGTTGTCTCCGAGTTCGACCGGACCGCTCATTTCCTGCGGTCTAGTCTCGCCGTACCCGTAGTTCTCCTCGAGCACTTCGCCGTTAATATAGATCGTGCCGTCATCCGCGATCTCAACCGTCTCGCCGGGCATTCCGATGATCCTTTTTATGTAGAATTCGTTGACCGGTTCATGGGGAAAAACGACGATGTCGAATCTCTCCGGCTCCCTGAAGCGGTAAGAGATCTTGTCCGTGATCAGCTGGTTTCCGTCCTCCAAGGTCGGCACCATGGAGCTTCCGATGACTTCCGTCCGCTGTCCGACGTATCGGACTATGAGGAAAGAGATCAAGAGCACTGCTGCAATGTAGAGAACATTGGAGATTATGTCCTTGATCAATGCATCTTTCTTCTCATTTTCTTTCACTTTCGTCCCCTCCCTGCGGCGGCAATTCAAGAGTGATTCTTCCGGTCTTTCCGTTTCTGAAGTCGTCCAGGACCAGCTTGGATGCCCTCTGGTAGTCCGGTTCTCCGCCGGCTTTTAAGAGGTTGCGCGCCAGGGCGATCTTTGTAAGGAGCTGCACGTTGTCCATAGGAAATTCCCACTTCTCTCCATCCTCAGGCGCGTACCTGCTGATCAGCAGAGACGGATATTCGCGCTGCAAAAAATCGAGCAGCTCAAGGGACAGCTCCTGCTCCTCCAGGAGTTCCTGCCGGATCGCGCCCGTCAGCGCCAGGTTTACCCCGACCTGTCTGTCCTCGAATTTCGGCCACAGAATGCCGGGCGTGTCGAGGAGTTCCAGATTCTTGTTGAGACGGATCCACTGCTTGCCGCGCGTCACGCCAGGTTTGTTCCCGGTCTTGGCGCTGGCTTTTCCCGCAAAGGAGTTGATGAATGTGGACTTGCCCACATTAGGGATGCCGACGACCATGGCCCTGAGAGGACGTCCGACTATACCTCTGCGCTTATCCCTCTCTCTTTTGGCCGCGCATGCTTTTTCCACATACGCTTTGATCTTCTCATTGGCTTTTCTGGTGCGCGCGTCCATGGCGATGACCATGAACCCTTTGTATTCAAAATATTTCTGGAACAGCGCTGTTCTTGCGGGATCCGCCATATCCGCCTTCGTCATCAGAAGGATCCTGGCTTTATTTCCGCACAGCGCATCAATATCCGGATTGCGGCTGCTCAGCGGGATTCTGGCGTCAGCCAGCTCGATCACCAGATCGACGAGTCCGATATTCTCCTGCATCATCCTGCGGGCCTTGGTCATATGCCCGGGATACCATTGATAGTCCATCCGCCTTCCTCCCTTCTTAAATGTGTATTGAACTTAGGCTGCGTAAAACTGCGCCGTTTCGCCCGGAACCCTGCGGCTTCGGCCGGCGCTGCTCTTTCCGCCTACAAAGAATGCCGCACTGTATTCACAGCGCGGCATGCCTTAAATCCGATTTCAGTGATCAGCGGTCGTTCAGAGCCTTTACCTTGGCCTTCTTGCCGCTCAGGCTGCGGAGGTAGTTGAGCTTCGCTCTTCTGACCTTACCACGTCTCACAACGTCAACCTTCTCAACGTTGGGGCTGTGCAGAGGCCATGTCTTCTCAACACCGATACCGCTGGATTCCTTGCGGACAGTGAAAGTAGTTCTGGGGCCGCCGCCCTGGATCTTGAGAACTGTTCCCTCGAAGATCTGGATTCTTTCGCGGTTACCCTCTTTGATCCTGTTGTGTACACGAACTGTGTCACCTACGTTGAACTGAGGAACTTCCTTCTTCAGCTGTTCATTTTCGAGTTCTTTGATGATTTCGTAATTCATTTTAATCTCCTTTATACTGGGGACGTTCTTGCCGTCGTGCACCGCCTTACGGGCCACAGCAGAGGACCGTCTTCGATTTTGGATATGTTGTCAACGCAACATTAATAATTTAACACAACGAATGCAGATATGCAAGTCCCAATATTACTTGCGTTTCTTCTCTTTTTTCTCTGCTTCGGGATGTTCTTCCATGTACTTTTCATACAGGTCCGGTCTTCTCTCTTTTGTCCTTTGAAGCGACTGCTCCTTCCGCCACCGGTCCACTTTGGCGTGGTCGCCGGACAGAAGGACCGCCGGGACCGCCTTGCCCATCCATACCTCAGGGCGCGAATACTGCGGATATTCCAGAAGCCCGTTCATGAACGAATCCGTATCCGCCGAGACGCCGTTTCCCAAAACTCCCGGGATCAGCCTCGATACCGTGTCAATGACTACCATCGCGGGCAGCTCGCCGCCCGTCAGGACATAGTCTCCGATCGAGATCTCGTCCGTCACGATCTCTTCCAGGACCCTTTCGTCAATACCTTCATAGTGGCCGCAGAGTATGATCAGATCCTCTTCCTGCGCCAGCTCCCGGGCTTTGCTCTGTGTAAAAATACTGCCCTGCGGTGTCATATAGACCACTCTGGCAGGCTTCCCCAGACCGCTCTGAACCGCCATGCACGCGTCATAGACGGGCTGCGCCTGCATAAGCATGCCGGCTCCGCCGCCGTACGTGTAGTCGTCCACTTTCCTGTGTTTGTTCGCAGCGTAGTCCCGTATATTCACAGCGTTGAGACTGACCAGTCCTTTCTGCATAGCCCGGCCGGTTATGCTGGTGCCCAGTCCCTGTTCGATCATCTCCGGAAAAAGAGTCAAAACATGAAAATTCATAGATTCTCCAGTCCGGGAAGAAGGTGAACTTTCATTGTTCCCTCTTCCAGATTTACGTCGAGGATGCAGTCGGGGATAGCAGGGATCAGAATGCTCTTTCCCCCATCGCCGCGCACATCATATACATTATTGGCGCCGGTCTCGATCACGTCCTTGATCTCGCCCAGCTCTCTGCCGTCGTCCGCAGTGACTTTAAGTCCCAGCAGATCGGGGATAAAATATTCCCCTTCCTCAAGTTCGTACGCGTCCTCTCTCGGAATCAGGAGCTCCGCTCCCTTGAGTCTCTCGACATCCTCGATCCTGTCCATTGTCTCAAAGCCCAGGATCACAAATTTCTTAAAGAATTTGACGCTTCGGATCTTAAGAATTCTCTCCTCGCGCCCTGTGTCCATGATGACCTGCTTCAGGTCCAGGAATCTCCTCGGCTCGTCTGTCGTAGGAAATATCTTGACCTCTCCGCGCAGTCCGTGCGTTCCGGCGATCACGCCTACTCTAAATCTTGATACCATGTTTTCCTTTTTTCAGGCACCCTGCTTTTTATTATAGAAGGGTTCCTTCTGAGATAAAAAGACGGCAGCGATTAACCGCTGCCGCCGCACAATAAGCTATTCAATCGGCTGCTCAGTCGATGTCCACATCCACTCTGATATCCTCTCTGGAGGCTGCAGCCTTGACGACAGAACGGATCGCTTTCGCGATTCTGCCCTGTTTGCCAATGACTTTGCCCATGTCAGAAGGTGCGACATGAAGCTGGATCCGGATGTTCTTGCCCTCCTGCGTCTGCGTGACGACAACGTCATCGGGATGATCGACAAGCGCCTTGGCGATCAATTCAACTAATTCTCTCATAAATATTCCTTCCGACTGTCAGGTCCGAACTTTAGTGATCATTACAAATGATCTCAATTATTTAACTCCGGCCTGCTTGAACAGCTTCTTAACAACAGTAGTGGGCTGTGCGCCGTTGGCGATCCACTTCTTTGCTGCTTCAGCATCAACCTTTACTTCTGCGGGATCAGTATTGGGATTGTAGGTTCCGATCTCCTCGATTGCTCTGCCGTTTCTGGGTGTGGATGCCTCAGCTACCACGATTCTGTACATCGGTACCTTCTTCTCGCCGATTCTCTTCAATCTGATCTTAACTGCCATGACTTTGATTTCCTCCTTAAGAAAATTAATGCTTTTTTGATGTGTCCTTTGTCTTATCAGTGCAGGACACGATATTTTGAACAGAATAACTTCTGATTCATACTATTGAATACGGGCTGACCGGGAGATCAGAAGGGGAATCCCCCTCTTCTTCCCATTCCGCCGTAACCGCCCATGCCGCCCATACCGCCGAAGGGATTTGCATTCCTGCCTCTCTTTCCCTTCTTGCCGCCGGCCTGCTTCATCATCTTGGACATCTGGTTGAACTGTTTGATAAAGCGGTTGACATCCGCGATGTCGTTTCCGGAACCCTTGGCGATCCTGTACTTTCTCTGGGGCGTGAGGAGCTTGGGATTCATCCTCTCCTCGGGCGTCATGCTCAGGACGATCGCCTCTGTGCGCTTGAGCTGTTTGTCATCGATGATGCTCTCGAGCTGGTCCTTCTTGATCCCGAGACCGGGAAGCATTCCCAGAACGCTGGAAAGACCGCCCATCTTCCTCATCTGCTTGAGGCTGTTGAGGTAGTCGTTGAAATCGAACTTTCCCTTTTTGAGGTGCGACACCATGTCGCGGCTCTCCTGCTCATCCTGCTTGTCAAGTGCCTGCTGGGCCTTGTCGATGAGAGTGAGCACATCGCCCATGCCGAGGATCCTGCCCGCCATTCGGTCGGGATAGAACTGTTCGAGGTCTGACAGCTTCTCGCCCATACCTACGTACAGGATAGGCTTGCCTGTGACCGCCTTGATCGACAGGGCTGCACCGCCTCTGGTGTCGCCGTCCATCTTGGCGAGGATCACGCCGTCTACGCCGACTTTGTCATCGAAAGTCTTTGCTACATTGACGGCTTCCTGACCGGTCATGGCGTCAACGACCAGGATCGTCTGGTGTACTGTGACCGCCTTCTTGATGTCCTCGAGCTCTTTCATCATCTCCTCGTCGATCTGCAGACGTCCTGCAGTATCGAGGATGACGAGATTCTCCTTATTCTTGGCTGCATGCTCAATCGCCGCCTTGGCAATGTCGGCGGGTTTGTGCCTGTCGCCCATCGTGAAAACTTCGACGCCCTGTTTCTCTCCGTTGACCTGCAGCTGTTTGATCGCTGCCGGGCGATAAATATCAAGGGCGACCAGCAGGGGTTTCTTGCCCTTCTGCTTAAATTTGCCGGCGATCTTCGCGGCAGTCGTTGTCTTACCTGCACCCTGCAGACCGACCATCATGATGACTGTCATCTGCTTGCCGGGCTGCAGCTGGAGCTCAGTGGTTTCGCTCCCCATCAGCTCGGTCATCTCCTCATTTACGATCTTGATGACCATCTGGGCGGGGTTGAGACCGCTCATGACTTCTTCGCCGACTGCTCTCTCCTGTACGGAGTTGACAAACTGTTTTACCACCTTGAAGTTGACGTCTGCTTCGAGCAGAGCCATCTTGACTTCGCGCATAGCGGCCTTGACATCGCTCTCTGTGAGCTTTCCCTTGCCGCTCAGTTTGCTGAATATGCTGTTTAGCTTTTCTGTTAAGCTGTCAAATGCCATATAGACGTTCCTCTGAATATGTGTGGTTTGAGGGGCCGCTCATACGGTTCTGCCTTCAGCAGCTCAGGATTCCAGATCTTTACAGATCTCTTCCGCGATCCCGAGGAGCACTGAGGCCTGCGTCTGGGGAATCTCCCCTGAGAAGGCCATTTTCCTCAGCTTGTCGGCGGACTCCCTGATCCTGTCAAAACGCCGGATCATACCGAGCTTTTTCTCATACTCGCGCATGATCACCGTACATCTTCTCACAAGATCATGCACCGCCTGCTTGCTGACGCCTTCCGTCTCAGCGACCTCATTTAATGATAAATTCTCATAGACGACCTTCTCGTATATCTTCTGCTGATGCCCGGTGAGAAGCGAGCCGTAAAAATCGTACAGAAGGCCCTGTTCAACGATCTTTTCCATCACCTGACCTATATTACATTCACAATAGCGAAGTGTCAAGTGTTTTTTCTTTACTCGCGAAGCTCCTTCGGACGCCACAGTCCCGAAATGCAAAGCATTTTGGGACTGTGATGCCGGATTCTATTCCGCAGTTACGCTCAGATCCAGCGCCACATCCCCTTCAATACCGTCTACAGTTCCTTTCAGACTGTACTGCCAGCATCTGAATTTGTAGGGGAAATACAGGTAATCGCCGTAGTCCGCGATCCACTTGTCGAACTCCTCCAGTTCGCTCATGTTCAGGAGCATGTGGAAAGCCGCCGTATTGGCATAGATCACGGGCTCATATCCCGCCTTCTTGATCTTGGAACAAAAAGCCTTGACCCCCTGCGTCCACTCTTCTCTTGTATGGCCGCTGAGAGAGCTGGAGTTGTCGGGGATCTGCACGCGCACCGCGATGGGCGCTCCCATCTCCTGCTGCGTCATTCCCAGATGTTCCAGAACAAAATCCGCGATCTTCCCTGCGTCCTCTTCTTTCGCCGCGTCCAGGTCCACATAGCATCCGGTCCGGATCCCGACGGACTTGGCGCCTTTCATGTTCTCTTCAAACAGTTCGTCCTGTTCAAGTTCTCCTTCGCTGTTTCTGACAACGGCCCGGATCATCGCGAACGCGATCCTGTCCTCCGCCACTTTGGTCCAGTCGATCTCCCCGTTCAGGGAAGAGACGTCGACGCCTCTGTTGACTTTAACGTTCGGGTCCTCTCCGATGTATTCCATTCCGCCGTTCTCAACGAGCTTGAAATCCGTGGCAGAAAAAGGATTCGTCTGCAGGTTTCTGTCTACAGGATAGAAATAGTACCTGCCTTCCCACATGACGACAAGATCTCCCGGGAACAGGTCGCGGAGCATGGAGATCGTGCTGTTGCCGGACTCAAAGGAAGACTGTATGTCGAGAAGGATCCTGTTGCGCTCCTGCTGGGCCGCCTCATATTTGATCTTCTCGATCTGTCCGTCCGTGTAGACCGTTCCCTCGACCTTCGTCTCGTTTCGCATCCTTTCAAGGCGAACGAACAGGATCACCGTCATTGCCAGAGAAGCCGCTGTGATCATGCACATAAAAAGGATGTTCAAAAAATAGAACACCTTCCTGTGATTCGAATTTGATTTATCAGTTTCCCTTTTTTCCATTTCAATGCTCCCGGAAATGTCCTCAGAACTCTGCTCGGATAATCCCTTTAAATGCTCACAGCCGCATGTCTGACTTTATATCCATGGTCAGATATTGCCTTGATGATCTGTTTTTTGTGCTCGGTTCCGAATGCTTCCATTGTGATCCGAAGTTCCACAGCCGCGTTGCGGTTGATGGATACGAACTGGTTGTGCTCAAGTTTGATCACGTTTCCGCCTACTTCGGCAATTATACCTGAAACTCTGTGCAGCTCACCCGGCTTGTCGGGGAGAAGGACGGAGATCGTGAAGATCCTGTCTCGCAGGATAAGTCCCTGCTGCACGACGCTGGACATCGTGATCACGTCCATGTTGCCGCCGCTCAGGATCGAGACCACTTTTTTGCCCTTGCAGTGAATGTGTTTGAGTGCCGCCACCGTCAGAAGGCCGGAGTTCTCGACGATCATCTTGTGGTTCTCCACCATGTCGAGGAAGGAGACGACCAGGTCCGAATCCGGCACTGTGATCACACCGTCCAGGTTCTTCTGCAGATACGGGAAGATCTGTCTTCCGGGCGTCTTGACGGCTGTGCCGTCTGCTATTGTGTTGATCTGCGGAAGTGTGACGACCTCTCCCACCTCCAGAGAAGCCTTCAGGCAGGCAGCTCCTTCAGGCTCCACGCCGTACACCTTGGCTTCCGGCTTCAGCATCTTCATCAGCGTTGAGACGCCTGTCGCGAGGCCTCCTCCGCCCACGGGCACAAGGATGATGTCGACAAGAGGAAGTTCCTTGATGATCTCCATGGCGATCGTGCCCTGTCCTGTGGCGACGTCGGGGTCGTCAAAGGGATGGATGAATGTATATCCGTTCTCCTCGGCCAGTTTAAAGGCATGTTCGCAGGCTTCATCATATACGTCTCCGTAAAGGACGACTTCCGCTCCGAGCGCTTTGGTGCGGTTTACCTTGATCAGAGGCGTCGTGGTCGGCATTACGATCACTGCCTTGGCCCCGAACTGTTTTGCCGCATAGGCAACGCCCTGCGCGTGGTTTCCTGCGGACGCCGTGATCAGCCCGCGTTCTCTCTCTTCAGCGCTAAGAGTGCTGATCTTGTAGTATGCGCCTCTGACTTTGTAAGCGCCGGTCCTCTGGTTGTTCTCAGGTTTGAGATAGACCTTGCCCCCGGTCCTCTCACTGAAATAATCCGAATAGATGAGGCTGGTATCCCGTGTAACTTTCGATACGGTCTCGCAGGCTTCCTCAAATTTCGCAAGTGTCAGTTTATCTTTCAATCCCATTTTGACATCCTTTCATGGACTGTATTGCATATCATCCCGCGCATCTTCGTCCCCGATGCGCAGAATCTGACTCAGTAGAAGATTGCGTCCACGAACTGGTCGGGGTTGAACTTCTGAAGGTCCTCGATCGCTTCTCCGACGCCGATGAATTTTACCGGAATGCCCAGCTCTGCCTGTACGGCGATCGCGATGCCGCCCTTGGCAGTGCCGTCCATCTTAGTGAGCACAATGCCTGTCAGGTCTGTGACGCTGGCAAATTCCCTCGCCTGGAATATCGCGTTCTGGCCTGTGGTCCCGTCCAGAACGACCCAGTTTTCCCTGAAGCACCCGGGATACTCCCTGGTGATGATCCTGTCGATCTTGGCCAGTTCCTTCATGAGGTTCTTCTTGTTGTGAAGGCGTCCCGCCGTATCAATAAGAAGAATATCTGTCTTTCTTGCTTTGGCGGCCTGTACGGCGTCATAGACGACGGCTGCGGGATCAGACCCTTCTGCTGCGCCGATGATATCGACCCCCGCTCTCTTCGCCCACTCGGACAGCTGCTCGTTCGCTGCCGCGCGGAAGGTGTCCGCGCTGGCGATAAGCACTTTTTTGCCCTGCTTGCGATAATTCGCCGCGAGCTTTCCGACGGAGGTAGTCTTGCCCACGCCGTTCACGCCGATCACAAGGATCACCGCAGGTCCCTGCTCGAAATCGTAGGCGTCCTTGCCCTGTTTCATCTTGTTCCTGATCCCCATGATCAGTTCCTGACGGCAGTCGGGACAGTATTTGATCCGCTCGTCCTTTACCTTCTGCCTCAGGTCGTCCAGCAGCTCTTCCGTAGTCTGGACGCCTATATCTCCCATGATCATCGTCTCTTCCAGTTCTTCGAGGAAATCCTCGCTGACCTTCTCATACCCGTAGGTATTGAAGATGATGTCCATGTTGTCGGAGATGTTTGCTTTTGTTTTGCTAAGGCCCTGTTTGAGCCGGTCGAATAAACCCATAGTCACCTCTTTAATATGATCATCAATGGCCCGCGCAGCGGGCCGCCGCTTCGTATATGATCAGGAGACGAGCTCTTCCTCATCGATCAGGTCCACGCTCACCAGCGCGGAGACGCCCTTCTCCTGCATTGTGATCCCGTACAGGCGGTCCGCTTCCTGCATGGTCCCCCTTCTGTGCGTGATCACTATAAATTGCGTATATTCCGTGAGCTTGTGCAGGTACTCCGCAAAGCGCACGACATTGCTCTCATCCAAAGCCGCTTCGATCTCGTCGAGCAGGCAGAACGGTGAAGGCTTCAGGTTCTGGATCGCGAACAAAAGAGCGATCGCCGTCAGCGCCTTCTCTCCTCCGGAAAGAGCGTTCATATTCTGCAGTTTTTTGCCCGGAGGCTGCGCGATGACGCGCACGCCGGCTTCCAGGATATCCCTGTCTTCCATCAGCTCAAGGCGGCCTTTTCCGCCGCCGAACATCAGCTTGAAGACCTTGTCGAATTCCGCCTGGATCCTGCTGAACTGCTCCTGGAACTGCTTGCGCATGGAGGCATCCAGTTCCGCGATGATCTTCTCAAGGCTCTCTGCCGCCTGTGTGAGATCGTCATGCTGCGTTTTCAGGAAAGTATACCTCTCCATCAGTTCCCTGTATTCCTCGATCGCGTCCACATTTACGCTGCCGAGGGCTTTGATCCTGGCCTTGATCTCGGCTATCTCCTTTTTGAGGGCCGCGATGTCCCGGAACTGTTCATCTCTGAGTTTCACCGCGTCGCTGAGTGTGATCTCGTATTCATTCCACATATAAGCGACCCGGCTGTCCACCTCTTCCTGGAGACGTTCCCGGCGGTTGTGGAGCCTCACGCTCTCTTTGTCGAGGGCGTGGATCTGTTCGGAAAGAGATTCCTTAGCCGCGATCTGTTCCTGCATCGCTTTTTTAAGTTTGTCTCTCTCCTCGTTTTTGGCGATGAGCGCCTTCCTGCCGTCGTCCTGCGCGTCTTCGGAACCTGCCAGCTGTTCTGAAAGTGAGCGGATCCTCTCCGCGCCGGACTCTATCACTGCGTCGCCCCGGGCGATAGCGGTACTGATCTCCTCAAGTTCCCTGCCACGTCTGACAAGGTCTTCCTGTACGCGGTCCAGGTCTTTTTGTTCAAAGGACTGCTGCTGCAGGATCTTTTCGATCTCCATGTCCCACTTGGCCAGTATCTGAGTCTGGACGCCTTCTTCTTTGCGAAGCGCCGCAAGCTTCTGTTCCAGCTCGCTGACGGCATCGTTCATTTTCTGCTCTGATTCTGCAGAGGAAGCCAGCCTCTCTTCCGCTTCCCGTCGGTCTGCTTCGAGGTCCTTCTTCTGCTGCTCTATGAGCCTGCGCTCTTTTGCCATCTCTTCCGCGCTGCCGGCCGCTTCTTTTTTCTTCTCCTGCTGGCTGGCAATGCTCATTCTGACTGTATTCTGCCGAAGGAAAGCGTCCTGCTGCGCCTGCCGGTTCTCTTCCAGCTCTTTTCTGAGGCTCGTCCTCTCCGACTTTATGTCCTCAATGGCCTGCTCATGCTGCCGCGTCTCACGCTCATACACGCCCACTCGCTCCTGCAGCTCCGCCATCTCGCGCCGTCTTCCCAGGAGATTACTGCTGTTCTTGAAAGCGCCGCCGCTGATCGCGCCGCCCGGCATGAACAGCTCTCCTTCGAGAGTCACCATCCGGACGCTGTGGTTGTATTTCTTGTTGACAGCCGCCGCGTGGTCGAACCTGTCCACGATCACGATGCGCCCGAGAAGGGAAGCCGCCACAGGGCGATACCTGTCATCACAGCGCACAAGACTGTCCGCCAGGCCGATCACCCCGGGCTCCTGCAATACTTTGGTATTCTTGAATTCCTGAGGTCTTCCAAGATCGTTCAGCGGAAGGAAGGTTGCCCTTCCCGCTTTCTCTCTCTTGAGCAGCTCGATCATGCGTCTGGCTGTCTCCGCGTCTTCCGTCACGATGTTCTGGATATTTCCACCCAGTGCGACTTCGATAGCGGTCTCATATTTTTTGTCCGTCTTGAGAAGATCCGCGACAACACCGATCACGCCCTTCTCTGACGAGCGGTTCTGCATGACTTTCCTGACGCTTGTGCCGAATCCTTCATATCTCTGGGTCAGGTTGACCAGAGCGTCCAGACGGGATTTCTCCTGATGGTAGCGGAGCTGGCTCTCGCGCAGCTGCTCGTCCTCATCTCCGAGCCTTTTCTTCATGCCGGAAATAGTGGTCTCTATCTCTTTCTGCCGCTCCTGGAGCGCCTTGATAGAGGCCGCGATCTCCCCGAACTGCTTCCGCAGGTCTGTGATGATCTGCGCCTGCTCGGTCTCATTGGACTGGGCCTGCTCGATCCCGGCTGACAGCTCCTGCATTCTGCGCTCGTTATCCTCCTGCCGCGCGGTGATGCTCGCAATATTGGATTTGATCGTGGCGCGCTCGCTCAGGATCCGCAGGATCTCATTCTTGCCCAGATCGATCTGCCTGGAGTAACGGATGATCTGATCCGCGCAGGAGGCAGCGCTTTCCTTTGCTCCCATCTGTTCCCTGCGAAGCTCCTCAAGCTTTCCGTCGGTCTCTTTTTTCCTTGTGAGGATCTCCTCCTCTTCCCTGCGGCCTCTCTCTATTTCGGCAGAGACGGATTCCTGTCTTGTCCTGAAATGCTCAGCGTTTGCGTTTGCGGCGCGCACCTGTTCTTCGATGACCTTGATCTCGCCCTCGATCTTCTCTCTGACGACGCTCGCGTTCGTGATCTTATTGCGGATCGACTCGATCTCTCTCTCGAGTTCGCCCAGTCCTGCCTGGCCGCTCTCATACGCGAGACCTGCTCGCTCATAAGATTCCCTAGCCTGGCCGAGGTCCCTCTCTATGGTCTCCTCGCTCTCCTTGACCTTTTCCAGTTCCGCGATGTTCTTCTGGTTCTCTAACAGGAACAGATTAACGTCCCTGGCTTTCAGGGCGTCCCTCTCCTTGAAGAACACCTTTGCCTTTTCCGACTGTCTCTCCAGCGTGGGAATCTGCTTCTCGAGCTCAGCCAGGATATCGTTGATCCTGACAAGGTTTTCCTTCTCACTGGCGAGTTTTTTCAGGGTCATGTCCTTGCGTCTCTTGAACTTGACAATACCGACCGCCTCGTCAAAGAGCTCTCTGCGGTCCTCGGGTTTGTCGCTGAGGATCTTGTCGATCTGTCCCTGTCCGATGATCGAATAGCCTTCTTTGCCGATACCGGTGTCATAGAAGAGTTCGTTAATATCCCTGAGCCTGCAGGGTGCGCCGTTCATCAGGTACTCTGTCTCTCCGCTCCTGTAGATCCTTCTCGCCACAGTGACTTCTTTATAATCAGTAGGAAGCTTATGGTCGGAATTATCCAGCGTGATCGCCACATACGCGTATCCCATCGGTTTCCTGGTCTCCGTGCCGGCGAAGATTACGTCCTGCATGGAGGATCCGCGCAGCTGTTTGACCTTCTGCTCGCCCAGTACCCAGCGCACGGCGTCCGCGACGTTGCTCTTTCCGCTTCCGTTGGGTCCTACGATGCCCGTGATCCCGTTATGAAAATCAAATCTGATCTTGTTGGCAAAAGATTTAAAGCCTTGTATTTCAATACACTTTAGATACATTTATACCTTTTCCTGCTTTCATGATTCCAAATCAACGCTTCTGCTTCATCTCCCGGACTTTTCTGATCCCGGCGTAAGCGGCCTGCTGCTCCCCCGCTTTTTTGGAGCGGCCCTCTCCGGTCCCCAGAAGCTCATCGCCGACAAATACGCCGATCTTGAATGTCTTCATATGCTCAGGTCCGCTTTCAGCGAGGATCTCATAGCGCAGCGTCTCTCCTCTGCCCTGCGCCCATTCCTGAAGCATGGATTTGGAATCATAAAAGAACACTCTGTCTCTGTCTGATAAAATAAACTGCATGATAAAACGGCGAGGAGGCTCTATTTCCCCGCAGTCAAGATACATGGCCCCGATCACGGCTTCCACCACGTCGCAGAGGATCGATTCCTTCTCGCGCCCTCCGCCGGCTTCCTCGCCTTTTCCAAGACGCAGGAATTCCGGTATGCCCAGGTGTCTCGCGCAGTCCGCCAGAGACGGCTCGCACACCAGGCTCGCGCGCAGTTTGGTCAGCTCTCCCTCTCTCTTATCGGGGTACTCTTTATACAGAAAAGCGCTGGAGACCATCTCAAGAACAGCATCTCCGAGAAACTCCAGCCTTTCATAATCCTTATATCGGTGTATCTTTTGTTCATTGGCAAAGGACGTATGGGTCAGAGCGCATTCCAGGAGATATCTGTCTCTGAAATGATAACCTATACGTCCTTCCAGAACTTCCAGTGAAGTATTCCTCATCCTTCTGTTGCTCCCTTGATCAGAGCAAGAGCCTCTCCGACGGTGGTCACCTTGCTGGCGACTTCCGTGTCGACCTTTACGTCATATTCATCCTCGATCCCCATGATAATGGAAGCGACATCCAGGGAATCTGCGCCGAGGTCATCGTCAAATGTTGTATCCATCGTGATCTCGCCGGGATCAATACCAAGTACATCTGCAATAATCGCACACAGTTTCTTGAAATCTTCGTCCATATTCTGTCTCCTTTAAGATTCTGTTTTCTTCGCAGCTGTTTTGCGGGCGGCTGCGAGCTCGTCCAGTTTCATCTCGTTTCGGAAAAGATCGTTGATCTGCTTTTCCTTAAATGTAATGCATTGTTCCAGCGCGTGCTGGATCTCCGCCGCCTTGGAATTGCCGTGCGTCTTTACGACCAGGCCCTTGAGGCCGAGCATAGGCGCTCCGCCGTACTCGGTAGCATCGAAAGTCTTGATCATCCCCTTTAATGCGGGTTTGATCAGGAGCGCTCCGATCTTGCTCACGATATTCGACATAAGCGCGCCCTTGAGCTCATGAAGGATCACGCCGGCGACCCCTTCGTATGTTTTCAAAATAGCGTTGCCTGTAAAAGCGTCTGTGACCGCGACATCTACTACGCCTTCAGGGATATCCCTCGCCTCGATGTTGCCTACAAAATTGATGCCGGGACACTCTTTGAGAAGCTGATGAGCTTCTTTAGCGAGCATGTTGCCTTTTTCTTCCTCGGTGCCCACATTGACCAGACCTACCCTCGGATTCTTGACGCCCGTCATATTGCGCATATAGATCGAACCCATCTGCGCAAACTGAAGGAGCATGGAAGCTCTGGGATCCATGTTGGCGCCGCAGTCTATGAGCAGGACCGGACCCTTTGCAGACGGGATGAGCGGCGCGAGCGGCGGTCTCTCAATCCCTTTGATCCTTCCGACCAGGAGCTGTCCTCCCGCAAGAGCGGCTCCCGTACTGCCGGCCGTGACGAACGCGTCGCACTCTCCGTCTTTTACCAGACGAAGTCCCTTCACGATCGAAGAGTCCTTCTTGTTGCGGATCGCGTCCACCGGAGGCTCCGCCATCTCGATCACTTCCGTACAGTTAAGGATCGTGACCCTGTCCGCCGGATACTGAAGCTTGTCCAGTTCCGCTTTCACTGCCTCTTCCTTTCCGGCCAGTGTCACCTTCAGATTAGGGCAGCTGTTCAAGGCGTTCACGGTTCCCTTGATGATCTCAGAGGGCGCGTTGTCGCCTCCCATTGCATCTACAGCAACATGTACAAATTCACTCATAATACTTCCTGATTTCGCTTTGTTCATAGTCTACAGACAAAATACTGCTACGAACTAAATATACTAAATGGACTGATAGAATGCAAGTATGGCACTCTATGTTCCCTTCTGACAGCTGTTCCTTATACAGATACCGGCTGTCATCTCTTTTTTGCGCAACAATAAGCGGATGCCATACAGCATCCGCTTAGATCAAATCATTGTTCTAAATCAAATTCCAATCAGTCGTCGACTTCGATCACGGTCTTCTTATTATAGGAGCCGCAATTTCTGCACACTCTGTGGGGCATCGTAAGAGTACCACATTTGCTGCACTTTACAAGAGTCGGAGCAGTCATCTTCCAGTTTGCTCTTCTCTTATCTCTATGACTTCTGGATGATTTATTCTTAGGGCAGATAGACATCGTTACACCTCCTTACCGTTCAAGTAGTCACACAAATGGTATTATACTTGCGGTAATTCCCTTTGTCAACAATTTTTTCAGCTGACTTTGGGACTCAAAATGTTCATAAATTACTTCGTAAGAGCGTAGGTCTCACGGGCGATCGCGAGCTCTTCGTTTGTGGCGATGGAGTATACAAGGACCTTGCTGTCGTCTGTGGAGATCTTGTGGATATCCTCTCTCTTAGCGTTCTCTTCCTTGTCACATGTCACGCCCAGATAGCCCAGATAGGACATGACGATCTCGCGTACGAAAGCGCTGTTCTCACCGATACCGGCTGTGAAAGCGATCACGTCAACGCCGTTCATAGCTGCTGTGTAGGAGCCGATGTACTTGGCTACTCTGTAGCAGAAAGCGTCTACTGCGAGCTTGGCATACTTGTTGCCGCCCTTGTATCCGTCCTCGAGGTCACGGAAGTCGGAGGACAGCTCATCGGACAGAGCGAAGACGCCGGACTTCTTGTTCAGGATATTGACTACCTGTGCAGCCGTGAGGTCTTCCTTGCCTGCGATGAAGTCTACGATCGCAGGATCGAGATCGCCGCTTCTGGTTCCCATGATCAGTCCTTCAAGTGGAGTCAGGCCCATGGAAGTGTCTACGCACTTGCCGTTCAGGACTGCGGAGATGCTGGCGCCGTTGCCGAGGTGGCATACGATGGTCTTGCATGCATCGTAAGGCTTGCCGGCAACTTTAGCCGCTTCCTTGGAAACAAATGAGTGGCTGGTGCCGTGGAAGCCGTATCTTCTCACCTTGTAATCTCTGTAATACTTCAGAGGAAGCGCATACATATATGCCTTCTCGGGCATCGTCTGATGGAATGCCGTATCGAAAACAGCTACCATGGGTGTGCCGGGCATAAGAGCCTTGCAGGCATCGATACCGATCAGGTTTGCGGGATTGTGCAGGGGTGCCAAATCAGACACTTCCTTTATCGCCTCGATAACTTCATCTGTGATGACAACAGAGGATGTGAACTTCTCGCCGCCGTGGACGATCCTGTGTCCGACAGCACCGATCTCGCTCAGGGACTTCAGAACACCGGTCTTCTCATTGGTAAGAGCGTCGAGGACGAGGCTGACTGCCTTGTTGTGATCGGGCATAGGGATCTCGTTGACTTCCTTGCCTGTATTGTCTGCCTTGTTCTCATAAGTGATGCAGGATCCGTCCATACCGATTCTCTCGCACAGACCCTTGGCCAGAAGCTTTTCCGATTCTGCATTGATGACCTGGAATTTCAGTGAGGAACTGCCGCAGTTGATTACCAAAATATTCATTTTTCTCTCTCCGTTTCCTATAAAACTAAACCCGGCTGACGCCGCATGCTGCTCTATTATCTATTATACACTTTATTCCGACGGGAACAAGAACTGCCCCTTTTTTAAAACAAAACTTGTATGAACTGATGAATCCGCAATGGAACTTTTGTTTCTTATATGATATGAAAGAATGGTAAACAGTCATCATCCCGCGTTGACGCGGTCAAAAGCAAAAGGATCAGGCTCTGAAATGAAAGTGACAGGCATTATAGCTGAATGCAACCCTCTCCACGAGGGACACAAATATCTGATCAGGGAAGCCCGCAGTGTGTGCGATGCCGATTATATCGTCGTCGCCCTCAGCGGAGACTATGTACAGCGGGGCGCCCCTGCCGTCCTCTCACGTGAGACAAGGACTTTGGAAGTTCTGCGCGCAGGCGCCGACCTCGTTGTGGAGATCCCGCTTTATGCGGCCTGTTCCGGCGCGGACTATTTTGCCAGGGGAGCGGTTGCCCTCATGGAGAGCCTGGGAGTGGTCACCGATCTTGCTTTCGGATCTGAATCCGGCGATCTGGCTTCCCTTTCCGAATCCGCCCGGATCCTGGCTCAGGAGCCTTTGGAATTCCGGGAAAACCTTCGCGAGGGTCTGCGGGAGGGACTCTCCTACCCCAGAGCCAGAGCGGCAGCGATGAGGGACGCAGAACTTCCCGCCACGCCTAACGACCTGCTCGGCACCGAATACCTGCGCGCACTGATAGCGGGAGGAAGCCGCATCAAAGCCCACGCCGTTAAGCGAACTGACTGCAGATCCGCCTCCGATATACGGGCACAGATGATCCGCTCCCGTGGGGACAGTGACCCTTATCTGTGCAGAGACGATTTCTCAGACCTGCTCCTCCACGCACTCTACAGCGCCGGTCCCGCCGGGGATCTGTCAGGCTTTCTCGACGTGTCCGAAGACCTGTCCGCAAGGATCGTGAACGAGCTGCCCTGTTTCAGGTCCTATTCTCAGTTCTGCAGCCATGTGAAGACGCGCAACTACACTTATACGAGGATCTCAAGGGCTCTGCTCCACATTCTCCTGGGAATGACCTCCCGGACAATGGAGCGTTTTGACAAAGATCACGGATTGTGCGGATGGATCCGCCCCATCGGCTTCAGGCGAAGCGCCGCTCCGCTCATCCGCAGCATAACTTCTTCCTGTGCGGTCCCGTATCTGGACAAGCTCTCCAAAGCCGGGAAGATACTGCCCCCGGAACTTTACGCCATTCTGGGCGAAGAGCTGCGGGCAGAGTTTCTGTACGACCTGATGGCCGCGCGCAGAGTTCCTTCGCCCGGCACAGACGCAGAACACGCCGGCCGAGGATCATCCCCCGATGCCGGCGCGCATGATAAAAATGAATTCTCTTCTTTCGCTGTTCCAAACGGCTTCAGCAAACCCCTGGTCATGCTAAGCCCAGAGCAAGGCTGATGAGCCTGATGATAAACGCGACGATCCAGGCTACAACGCACTGCTCAGCCACGATCCCTAAAGCCCATGTTCCGCCCAGCTCTCTCTTAAATGAGGAGACTGCTGCCACACAGGGCGTATAGAGCAGGCAGAACGCCAGGAGCCCGACCGCTGCCGCCGGCGAGAGAGCCGCCTGAAGAGCAGCTACGGAGCCGAACAGGACTGAGAGCGTTGAGACGACGCTCTCCTTGGCCATGAATCCGGCGATCAGGGCGACGCAGATCCTCCAGTCCGCAAACCCAAGGGGCTTCAGGACAGGGGTGATAAGATTCGCCACAGCGGCCAGTATGCTGTCTTTGGAATCCGTCACCATATTCAGCCGGAGGCTGAAAGTCTGAAGGAACCAGATCACTATCGTCGCGATGAAAATGACCGAAAACGCTCTTTCAATGAAATCCTTTGCCTTTTCCCACAGAAGCCTTCCTACATTTGAAGGTGTGGGCATCCGGTAATTCGGCAGTTCCATGACAAAGGGAACTGCTTCGCCTTTAAAGAAGAATTTTCGGGTCACCCATGCCATCGCCAGTCCGCACAGAATTCCCAGTATGTACAGAGGAATATAGACCAGCGCTTTCCTCCCGCCGAAGAACGCCGCCGCAAAAAGTCCGTAGATCGGCATCTTGGCGTTGCAGCTCATATAAGGAGTGAGCAGGATCGTCATCTTGCGGTCCCTCTCCGAAGGGAGCGTTCTCGTAGCCATGACGCCGGGGACGGTACAGCCGAATCCGATCAGCATGGGCACGATACTTCTTCCGGAAAGTCCGATCCTCCTGAGCGGCTTGTCCATGACAAACGCGACTCTCGCCATATATCCGCTGTCTTCCAGAATCGACAGGAAGAAGAAAAGTACAACGATCAGGGGAAGGAAACTCAACACGCTCCCCACGCCGTTGAATATACCGTCGATGATCAGGGAATGCAGGACCGCGCTCACGTTGAGCGCAGTCAGAGCCGCATCGACTTTATCGGTGAGCATCTCGATCCCCATTTCAAGCAGTGTCTGCAGCGCGTCTCCTATGACATTAAAGGTCAGGAAAAAAACGGCCAGCATGATGCCTATGAAGCAGGGGATCGCGGTAAATCTCCCCGTGAGGATCTTGTCCAGTTTGATGCTCCTGATTCGCTCTATGCTCTCGTGCGGTTTCACAACTGTCGCGCTGCACACTTTCTGAATAAAAGTATAGCGCATATCCGCGATCGCCGCCGCGCGGTCCAGGCCTCTCTCTTTTTCCATCTGAATGATCAGGTGCTCACAGGCTTCCAGCTCGTTCGGCTCGAGCCTGAGCGCGTCGATCACCCTCTTATCTCCCTCGATCACCTTGGTCGCCGCAAATCGCACCGGGGCGTCGACCGCTTCACAGTGGTCTTCGATCAGGTGCATGATCGAATGAATGCATCGGTGCACCGCCCCGCCGTGATCATCCGGTCCGCAGAAGTCCTGCCTTAACGGCTTCTCCTGGTAGCGCGCCACATGGATGGCGTGGTCGATCAGCTCATCAATGCCTTCATTGGACGCCGCCGCGATCGGAACGACAGGGATCCCCAGCATCTCTTCCATTTCGTTGATCCTGATGCTGCCTCCGTTACCGCGCATCTCGTCCATCATATTGAGGGCCAGGACCATGGGAATGCCGACCTCCATCAGCTGCATCGTGAGGTACAGGTTGCGCTCGATGTTCGTGGCGTCGACTATATTAATGATTCCCTTGGGATGTTCCCGGAGGATAAACTGTCTTGTGACGATCTCCTCGCTGCTGTATGGAGACATGGAATAGATTCCCGGCAGGTCCGTGACCAACGTGTCATCATGTCCGCGGATCACGCCGTCCTTTCTGTCCACAGTGACGCCGGGGAAATTGCCAACGTGCTGATTGGATCCGGTGAGCTGGTTAAAAAGCGTCGTCTTGCCGCTGTTCTGGTTCCCTGCCAGCGCAAAAGTCAGCTGCGTGCCTTCCGGCAGCGGGTTCTCATTCGACGGATCATGATAGCGGCCTCCTTCACCCAGTCCGGGGTGATCGACCTGCTCATGCGCCATCCCCTTTTCATCGTCCTGCTTTTTCCCACTTTCATTCCCGTCAGATTCGTCCTCCGGGCTTATCAGCTCACCCGCTGTCACCGAAGAGACAGTGATCTTCGCCGCGTCCGCAATTCTGAGCGTCAGGTCATATCCATGGATCATCAGCTGCACGGGATCTCCCATAGGCGCGTATTTCACTACTTTGACCACTGTCCCGGGGATCATGCCCATATCAAGAAAATGCTGCCGAAGAGCGCCCTTGCCGCCCACTTTGGTCACTATGGCGCTCTCACCGATCTTCATGTCTTTGATTGTCATTATGCTCTCCGATCTACATGTATTTCTTTTGGCATTTTCATTATAGTCAAGCAAGTTCGTTTTGTCTAATTGGATCATCATTCTTCTCATTTTTGTGCATAATTACCTATTTAGTGCCAAAATATTGCCCCAAAATGTACGTATTGTTGACTTGCCTGTCAGGTAATGCTAAACTGATTGTATCCAAATGCACCCGTCAGGCGTCGATTAAGGAGGCTCGCGGCAGCTATGATCTACACTGTCACATTTAAGGAAACGCTGAATAATTAACCGTATTCTGCGTTCACTCTGATTAAGACCGCTTTTTAAAGCAGCCGTTATCCAATTAATAGTTTCAGAGACAGATTATCTCTGAGAAATGGCTCTATATCTACTTTCTGTGGAGATCTCTTTTCCGGATTTTCCGGAAAAGGGCGCACTACACCCCGCAGAAGGCATCTATTCGCCCGGCTCGTGCGCACATTAAGAGATTCGCGCTTGCGAACAGAATATTGAAGCGATGAAAATTCTTGGCAATTCCGCGGTAAACCACCCTGGAATACCCGAACTGCCGTTTCACGATCAGAAACGGATGTTCCACTTTGCAGCGGACAGACGACTTCCGATGTTCCATCTGTTTGTCCCAATTGATTCCTTTATAGCTGTCTGATGTTTTCAGGCTGCTGGGACGGACATTGGTGCGGTACTCCACTTCGGAAAGGTGCTTGTTCTCTTTTACTTCAGGGCGTTTCGCCATTCCGCTGTATCCGGAATCGCCATACATCACGTAGTCGTCTTCCCGGATCAGTTTGTGGGCTTCGTCTATATCATGTACATTTGCTGATGTTGCAGTAATCGTATGGACATAACCGCTCCCGGCATCCACACCGGAATGAATCTTCATTCCGTGGTACCACTGGTTCCCCTTTTTGGTCTGGTGCATCTCAGGATCGCGCTTGCCGCTTTGATTCTTTGTTGAGCTTGGTGCATTGATTATCGTTGCATCCACGATCGTTCCGCCGTGCATAATCAAACCGGCCTTCTCCAGACGCGCATTGACATCCGCAAAGATCTGCTCGCCGATGTGATGTTCTTCCAGAAGATGCCGGAACTTCAGGAGAGTGGTTGCATCAGGAACCTGTTCCTTATAGAAGTCGATGTGCATGAAGGATCTCATGGCATAGCTGTCATAGATGGTGTCTTCTATAGCAGCATCGGACAGGTTGAACCAGTTCTGCATCAGGTACATCCTGAGCATAGTTTCGATCCCTCTGGTGGGACGGCCTCTTTTGCCTGAAGGATAGTACGGTTTGATAAGATCAATCCACTCATTCCAGGGGATTATCTTATCCATCATATTGAGAAACTCCTCACGGCGGGTTTTCTTCTTCCGCCTCGAGTATTCAACATCAGTGAAAGTCTGTTGTTGCATAGGGTGCACCACCTTTCTCGATATCTTTATCTATATTGTATCGTAATGGTGCGTTACTTTCATTGGAAATGCGATTAAATCAGCGTTTCCTTAGTTCATAAACTTCTATTGGTTGGATTGTCCATAAGATCATACTTCACCTGCCTGCAAGACCATCTGTACGTGCGGGATCCCGTCTTCCAGAAACTCCCCTGAACAGATCCGAAAGCCCTCCCACTCGTAAAAACCTATCGCGTAGCACTGAGCCTCAATGCAGATCATGTCCGGCTGCATCTTCGCCTTAATCTGGGCTATACCCTCTTTAAGAAGCCTCCCGCCAAGGCCGGAACCGTGATACAGCGTCAGCACCCTGCCCATCTGTACGATATCAGTGTCTTTGCGAAAGGCCCTTAGATATGCTGTAACTATCCCGTCCTCTTCAAAGAACACATGAAGGCTTTCATAATCGATTCCATCGAGATCCTGGTACACACATTTCTGTTCGAACGAATATTTCTGCCCGCGCTCTCAGAATCTCATACAGCTCTTTTGTGGAAAGTTCGTCAAAATATTTTGCCTTCATTACTATTTTGTTGTCGGACAAGTCTGGCTCCTCCTGTACAAATACATTAACTACTCGTTTTTTCAGCCCTAATCAGTTTGACCGGATCCGCCTCTCCCCATTTGAAGAAAGTCTTCACTGATTTTCCAATATACTTATCCCGAATTTCTTTGGGCGCCACAGAACCTGAAAAACCGATCCTATTATGCTGTCTCTCCGGATTGTAAGGTATGGTCTCCCTGTTGAGTTCTGAAGCATGGCACCAGTAATCAATTTTATAGACTTCAACAACTTCACCCTTATATGTAGCAAGGGCATACTTGGCGCTTTCAACACTTTCGATCTTTCTTCTCCAGCAGCCACGCGTGATGTCATACAGTTGGAGTGCGGACATATGCAGGTCATACGACTGATTGATCTTTATAATGACAACATCTTCGGTGATATCATCCTGAGTTAGATATAAATTCTTTTCCATAAACTTTCCTTTATCCGATTAACCATACGATTCTCACTTCTGCTCTTAATTCCATTTTATCTGGCTTTAGCTTATCTGAGAGTGGGTATCTTGAAGAAGGTGCTCTCAGATAGTTGCACTGATAAGCTTCCTCTTCTTCGTCATCGTCGTCCTTAGCAAGATCATATACATTTCCATCTCCCGACAGGTTGGCAGAGTCAACACCGGTTATCTGGAGGCCCATAGAAGAAGCTAAAAATTCTGCTCTTGAGCGCGAATCCGAAATAGCTTTCTTAAGCAGCTCCCTGTTCAGCTCTATTTCATTTGAAACAGAATAAATAGTTGCAAATGAGACGTCCTCAAAACCGCATTCTATAATACTGCGGACAGCATTGATCATTTTCATATCTGCTGGAAGATGGAGCCACAACGATTTTTTTGACTCATAGCTTGTCTCATTAGAACGATAGTCAGATTTTTCGACAATATGGTCGTACTGAATCTCAACACTGTTCGGCTCTATCCCCAGCTCTTGCAGCTTTGATAACAGAGCTTCGCAGTGCTCACTGGATACTTGTGACGCTTCGCTGGCTTTTTTTCGTACAGATCCAATTTCAATGTTTATATTGCAAATGTCAGCATCATATTCTTGTTCAGCCTTTCCTGTTACCATTATTTTACCCATTACTGGTCTCCTTTACTTATTATGTATGCATTGCTTGAATCGTAATTTGAGATTATCTCTGCCGTACATAGTTCTTTCCCTCTTTAAGAGTATGGTGTTCTTACTTTTCTCTGTATCCGAAAATTACTGACTATCTGACTCTTTTCCTTCCGTCCCGGTTTCCTTCCACCATCTTTGTTTCTTTGCTGCAAAAAGGACACCAGATATCTTTAATGTGCCCGTCTTTTCTTAACTTGTTTGATCTTCTCGGTATCGGGAACCGGTTACCGCATTCAGGGCAGGTCAGATCTGAGATCTCGTAGGCAATTTTTTTCGTGGTTTTCTCACCTCTTTTCAGAGCATGATACATCAGAACGATACCGGTTATAGTCAATTCATATGCTCATTAATTGACCATCTTCATTATATTCTTGATCGTCTCCACATTCACCAACAAAAACATGTCCCCAGACATGCTGGCCATGTTTTTGGCCAGCTTGCTTTATACTACGGGTAGAATGACAACATGCGCTATTCGACGTATATTTTAAATATGACAGGGGAGAAATCCCCGGATAACACTCAGAAATCTACGAAAGGAAAAGGATCAACACCATGACACGCAACACTGTTTTATCGAGCTCATACGTTCTCTATCTGTCCCTTCTGCTCTCCAGCAGCAAGGTCCTTTTGGCGTGCGAGAATACTCCGACAAAAACAATGGCGTAAGTGAGCTTTATAATAGTAAGTTCATGGATCTATTACAGGCCGCCTGTCCGGAGAACTCCGCGCAGGCGGCCTTTTTGTATGCCCACTGCTCTGCTCCCGTATCCCAATTGGAAGAGGAGTCCGGCTTAAACCCGGTTCAGCGAGAGTTCGAACCTCTCCGGGAGTACTGTGCGGTATGTCCGCAGTCTCACCCTATGGCTGAGAAACCACAAAAGAATTTGTCTCTGTAGCAGAATCGGAATATGCGCCGGGCTAAGAACCCGGGCCGGGAATACCACTGCGGGTTCAAGTCCCGCCAGAGACATTCATACAGGTGTGACGGAACTGGAATACGTACCCGTCTCAAACGCGGGGTCCTGAGGGTTCAACTCCCTTCACCTGTATTTAATACTTGCCCGGGTGCATGGAAATGGTTATGCTGGCACGGCCCAGAACCATGTGTCCGAAAGGACTTGCTGGTTCGAATCCCGCCCGGGTACTTTCCGCTGTGATGCCGCAACAGGTACCGGGCCGGTCTTGAAAACCGGTGATCCGTGGAAACGGGCTGGGGGTTCAAATCCCTCTCACAGCGCTCATACAATATCGGCAGATATGCAAATAGAGTGAAGCAAGCGGTCTGTAAAACCGTTGCCTTCGGGCCATGTTGGTTCAAGTCCAACTCTGCCGACTATACGCCGTAGTCCCTCAATGGTGGAGGAGCTGTCTGGAAGGCAGTGGGCCGGCAATACCGGCTTGCAGGTTCGACTCCTGTGTGCGGCGCTTATGGGGATGTGTGCTAATCGAGCAGGCAGCCTGTCCCGAAAACAGGTGATCCGAAAGGGTCTGGGGGTTCGAATCCCTCCATCCCCGCTATTAAGCCGCTTTGGCAGAATTGGCAAATGCACCTGCCCGCTAAGCAGGGGCCGGCTCGTCCGGCATCCGGGGTCGGGACCCGGGAGCGGCGCTCATTACAATAACGGCAGATATGCAAACTGGATGAAGCAAGCGGTCTGTAAAACCGTCGCCCTCGGGCTTGCAGGTTCGAGTCCTGCTCTGCCGACTATATGCCGTAGTCCCTCAAATGGTGGAGGAGCTGCCTGCTAAGCAGCTGGTCGGTTATACCGGCTTGCAGGTTCAAGTCCTGTGTGCGGCGCTCATTATAATAATATCGGCATGTGCTGCAACTGGAAGACAGGCTGGTCTCAGAAGCCAGCGGCCAAAGGCCATTGTGGGTTCGATTCCCATCATGTCGACTTTAACTATCTTATCCATTTCCACCCAAAACTTAATGCAGTCTTAATCTTCTTCTCAGGATCCTTTTAAGTTCATGCGATATCCTTTAGTTACAACGATGGAACAAACGAACAGTCCATAACTCGCCGAAAACGTTTAATGCAATCACAAAACATATGGAGGTAACACTATGAAAATCATCCGCTTTATCAAAGAGACAACTTTCGTCGTTACCAGAAAAGGTGAAGATGTCTTTACAATGCCGACCGTCGTGTTCGCCCTGCTTATTCTGTTCTTCTGGCAGTTTTTCATTCCTGTAATGATCATCGCCCTGTTCTTTGGGGTCGGGTATTTTTTCGATGGCTCACAGGACACGGAGAAGCCCAACCGTTTCCTGGAAAAAGCCAGCAATTTTGCAGAAGATGCAAGAAGCGAGTTCACAAAAGATAATCCAGGCTCCGCAGGTTCCGAAGAGATCTGATGATAGGATACTGAACCGGTGCCCTGTTATGTGAGGGATCCCGTTCGCACCACGCGACAGGGTCCCTCTTTTAATGCTATTTCCATTCTCTGTCTGTTTTTCTTTCAAATACCAGCGCATTTCTTGCTGCGGTCTGAACTTTCAGAGTGCTCCAACATAAAAAACAGCCCCATCCAACCGGACGGGACTGTCTCTTCTGTAAAGCTCAGACCGGAAGGTAATTCCAGCCTTTGCTCACAATGTCGAACAGTTCTTTCAGGAACCTGTTCTCCACCTTGTTCATCTTTGTGCCGTTCGCGTAAAGACC
>JBGUJH010000068.1:0-4257 GCA_045113775.1 Lachnospiraceae bacterium
ACAATCCGCGCTGAATACAGCCTGTCAGTCACACGCGTTGATCCGGAGGAACTGGACGGCCTGACCTACGCCGAATGGATAAGCGAGGAGGTCTGATGCAATGAAATGGAATAATGGATATAGCGCAAGCTATTATGCATACATCATCGATCCGGTAAGCTGGAGGGAAAAAGAAAGGATCGAGATCACAGGAGGCAGTATCAGCAGGTCGGAAGACGGCCTGCGAGAATCTGCCGATATCGAGTGCAAGGCATACGAGCACGGGAAGGAACAATATATACGCGTCTACCTTGATGCGTGGCAGAACGGAGCGGCTTCTCATGAGCCGCTTTTTACTGGCCTTGCCACAAGTCCATCGAGGGATATTGACGGGTATTTCGAGAAGAACACGCTTGAATGCTACTCCGTCTTAAAGGCTGCCGATGACGTTCTCCTTGACCGGGGATATTACGTCCCAGCAGGTACTGACGGTTCAACAGTGATACGTGAACTTCTCTCCTGCTGTCCGGCACCTGTTATTACAAATAGTACTTCTCCATCGCTTCAGTCATCCATTATCGCAGAGGATGGTGAAACTCATCTTTCTATGACAGAGAAGGTGCTCGCAGCTATCGACTGGCGTATACGAATATATGGTGATGGAACAATAGAACTATGTGAAAAAGCCTCAGTCGATACCACAGGATTTGATCCTATAGAACAAGATGTCCTCGAACCGACGATCACCGTCAAATATGATTGGTATTCTTGTCCGAATGTGTTCAGGGCTGTGCATGAAGAACTGTCTGCTGTCGCCCGAGACGATTCACCAGATAGTCCACTATCGACTATACGACGAGGCCGAGAAGTTTGGTCTGAAGAAACCTCCTGCACTTTTAATACGGGAGAATCCATCAGTGAATATGCTGTCAGAAGACTTAGGGAGCTTCAGCAAATCAAGCTTACAGCAGAATATGACAGGCGTTTTCATCCGGACGTGCTGGTTGGAGATTTGATCAGGCTCCATTACCCGGTGCAGGGCTTAGACGGACTGTTCAGGATCAAAAGCCAGAACGTCGAACTTGGGTATAACGCGAAAACAACAGAGGAAGTGGAGGCAGTATGAGTATAAAAAAAGAATTTGTCGATGTCATAAAGTCATCGGGAAATAGAGAGACCAAGCCCTATGATACGCAGGCCACTGTTACAAGGGTGGAAGGCCAGACCGCATGGGTACATATTCCGGGCGGAGTCGATGAGACACCGATCAAAAGAACGATCAATGCCAAAGAGGGAGATATCGTGCAAGTTCGGATATCGGGCGGATCTGCATGGCTTATGGGGAATGTTTCAGCTCCGCCCACTGATGATACGCAGGCACTTCTCGCGACGGAGCATGCAATGTCGGCAGCATCCGCTGCAGAAAGCGCAATTGCATCGGCTAAGACAGCAAATGAGGCGGCGACGAATGCGAAGGCGCAGGCCGCAAACGCCACCACATATGCAGGCGAGGCAAAAACGCAGGCGATCACAGCAACAGAATCCGCCAGAGTAGCAGGTGTTGCAGCATCGGTTGCACAGGCTGCGGCAGAGGCGGCACAGGGTGATATAGACGAGCAGAAGGAGTGGTTTTGGCATGATGCAAACGGCTCCCATATCCTTGGCGCTGATAGTGGATATCGAAATGATATTACTTCGATCGGGATGAACATCGTAGATACGAGCCGTGAGGTGGTCGTATCATCCTTTGGTGTTGATGAAGCATATATTGGCGAGAAAGGCAAAAATAACGTAACGATCACGGGATCAAGGCTCGCCCTTAACAACAACGGAAACGAAGTAGCCTACTTGAGCGGAGAACGTCTTTATAGCACGGACATTGTTGCGACGAATTTATTCATGCAGACAACGAATGCAGCAACCAGAGAACGTGTCGGAAAAGTCGGGTGGGTCATGAGATCAAATGGCCACCTGTCGCTAAGGAGGATGATATAAATGGCAACAGTATACGGAAACACATACACAGGTGACGGATACGGAGAACAGGTATATCTTGATTATTCTGTATCCCAGACGGGAAGTAAATTTACTGTTACAGCAAAAGCCGGAATAAAGGCAACGACAAAAGCGATATCCATCGATACGAGTGCTATGCTCGTCGACTCCGTAATGTGCGGTATCTATACGGGATCGTACCAGTCCACGGATTATGACAGCAATCAGAAAGCCTTCACACTTTCAAAAGGCTCTACAAAGCAGCTTGTATCTAAGACGTTGACGTTTGATAAGAGCAAGACCGGATCGCAGGTCGTAACTGTTAAGGCATACAGCCTCATAAGCTGGCTTGGCCTTATAATGACGGAGGCCACCACATCAAACTCGTCCTATGTTGGAGTGAATCTTACGGTTCCGCAAAAGACAAGTTACGCCATAAAATTCAACGCCAATGGAGGAAGTGGTACAGCACCAACTGATCTTACAAAATGGGACAGCGAGACCGCATATCTGCCAAATAACACTTTTACCAGAAAGGGCTACGATTTCGTAGGCTGGGGAACAAGTGAATCTGGCGGCACGATTTATCTTGAAGGTGCAGCATACACAGGAAATGCTGCTGCAACGCTTTATGCTATTTGGAAATCCAATTACATCGCACCTACGTTAAGCAACCTGACAGCTACGAGGGTGGCTCTTGTTGATGAAGAATATGTTGAAACGGACGACGGAAACCTTGCGCACGTGAAATTCAACTACTCTGTGCCTTATGAAGATTATGAGGAACTTTCTCACACGATCAAAATAGGCATAAAAGCAACTGATGAAGATGAATATACCTATGTAAGCGTGGAAGGCGAATACGAGCTGGTCGATGCCGTTATTACAGGTATTGTCCTTGATACGGAGAAAGCTTATGACATCATCGCCGTGATCGAGGCTGAAGGCTATACGGCTGTTTCAAGACACACTTACATAGCCGCTGCCTATTACATCATAGATGTTAATACCGATGGCACAGCGATCGGTTTTGGAACGGCTGTAGATGACGAAGATAATGGTTTGATATCCGGCTTCCCTATCGCCATAAATGATGAATCCGGAGAAAAGGCTTTTTCTGTGGGGCTGGACGGGATTCCGCATTGCAGAAATGTAAACAGTGACTTCGGGACAATCTTCAATCTTATATATCCGGTCGGCTCAATATATATGAGCGTCAATGCAACAAATCCGGGCACCCTGTTTGGAGGAACATGGGAGCAGATACAGGACAAGTTCTTACTGGCCGCTGGCTCCTCATATGAAGCAGGAAGTGCAGGAGGCAGCGCTGATGCTTCCGTGATAGCCCATACACATACCGTCACGGGTACGGCTGCATCAAACGGTGCTCATACGCATAGCATGAATAAACAGTGGAGCGACGGCTCTGGTTCAAGTTCCGCTTACATGAAGACATCAAACAGAACTCTTACGACAAAAAGCACAGCATCTGCCGGAGCACACACTCATTCTGTAACAGGTACCGCTGCAAGCACGGGTGTAGCTGCAGCAGGAAAAAACATGCCGCCGTATCTTGCCGTCTATGTCTGGAAACGAACTGCATAAAGGAGGACGTAAAATTGAACTGCATAATCGCTTTACTCGCAGGAGTCTGCCTCGGCATTCCGCTGGGCTGGGCTCTTTTATTTTGCCTTGTTACAAAAGACATCTGGCCGAAAGAGCCAAAGTCTAAGGATGAATGGAAAGTCATGTAAAGGAGGAATTTGCTATGAAGGAATTTTGGTTGATGATTCAGGCCGTGTTCACAGGACTCGGCGGCTGGATCGGTTACTACTTGGGAGGATGTGATGGTCTATTGTATGCACTTATCGCTTTCGTTATAGTCGATTACCTGACTGGCGTCATGTGTGCAATAGCCGACAAGAAGCTGTCAAGCAACGTGGGATTCAAGGGCATCTGCAGAAAGGTGCTCATTTTTTTACTCGTCGGCATTGCAAACATCATCGATGTACAGGTGATCGGACAGGTCGGAATCCTACGCACAGCCGTTATCTTCTTCTATCTTTCCAATGAAGGTGTCAGCCTTTTGGAGAATGCCGGTCACCTCGGACTTCCGATCCCGGAGCAGCTTAAGACTGTTCTGGAACAGCTTCATGACCGTGCCGGAAAGGATGGTGATCAGTAATGGGGTATTCAAACAGCAAGATGGTGGCTTACACCAAGCTCAGCCCGAACCATTCCGGGCAGCGAACACATACTATCGACCGCATCACGCCTCACTGT
>JBGUJH010000069.1:0-15417 GCA_045113775.1 Lachnospiraceae bacterium
ACGGCCTGTTCCGGATCTTCCCGATAGGTCCCCGACTCTTGGTCGTAGACGAGGAAATCCGCCGCCTTAGCTTTCATAATTTACCTCCTTTTCCGTTCCCTCCTTCGCGTTAATGCGGAGCAGGTAATGTATTTGATCTTCATAGACCCCGTCCAGCCTACGGGCTATCCAGATGATCACGAATGTAAAGAGCATTGAGAGGCTGTCTGTCGTATAGAACCCCACAATGTTCGCCGGTTCTGCGCCCAGAAGAAGAGCCACGACCGCCCTTCCGGTCTGCATGAGCAGCAGAACAAAGATCGGATACAGCATTCCCATAGTGCTCGTCCGAACCTTTTCTTTGCCGACCTTTTTCAAAACAAATACAGAAATCAGTGAGAAGATATTACCCACTACATAGATCAGATATTGATGAGCTGCCGCTCCTGACATGAAGCTATAGACAACTCCCCCCAATGCTGCGTGAATGACTCCCCAGTATCCCCACCGCATGTAAACAATTGTCGTGATCGCGGCCACCAGGGACACCGTAAAGGGCTGCCCCGGAAACCAGAACCTTGCCGCCATCACTATGATAAACTCGAAGACAACCAGCATGACCGCGAACATCGCGAGGTCGATCGCCCGATATTGTTTCCAACTTCGCTTTTTTCCCACGTTAAACCCTGTTCATTCCTTTCATTCGAATAATGAAAATTTGTTAAAATTAGATAAAATTTCCCTAAAACAGATGTTTAAATTATATAGTACATAAAAGAGATAAGTACATGGACAGAATAAGGTTATTTATACACAAAACCGACTTTTTCGGATATTTCCTTTAATTCTCAGAAACTCCGGGTATAATCATAGAAGAGCGAAACTATTAGCTATTCTGACAAAAAACGCGAAATTTAGAGGATAATTATGGCAAAAATACACAATATCTCGGCTCCATTCGGCAATCTTCAAGACGTTTTTGACTCAGCCGTGCCCGGTGACAAAATTCAACTTTCTGAGGGTGATTTTCGTATAAAATCCACGATTTTCGTTCCCGGAATCACGATCTGCGGGGCCGGAAGAGATAAAACACGCATCATATGGGATGACTACGCTAACAAGATCCATGCCGACGGAAAGGAATACAACACCTTCAGGACCTGGACTCTGGCGGTCTGCGCCGACCACGTGACTATGGAAGACCTGTCCGTGGTAAACGACGCCCTGCATCCCGAGACCAAAGGCCAGGAGGTCGCGCTCACCGTGTACGCGGATGATTTTCACATGAAAAACTGCCGCCTCACTTCCACCCAGGATACGTTATTTCTGGGACCGCTCCCCGGAGACCTGATAGAGCGCTACGACGGCTTCCTGCCGGATCATCTCCGCCGCGATATGCGATGCCGTCAGTATTTTGACAACTGCCTCATCGAGGGCACCGTTGACTTCATCTTCGGTTGCGGCGAGGCGCTGTTCGATAATTGCGAGATCCGCTCTTTGTACGATGTCCGCGAAGTGGGCTACGCCGCGGCTCCCGCTCACGCTCTCGAACAGACGGAAGGCTTTACTTTCAGGAACTGCCGCTTCACGGCGGAGCCCGCTGTCGACGACGAAATCATCTTCCTGGCAAGGCCTTGGCGCGACTACGGCCTGAGCCGCTTTGAAAACTGCACCTACGGCAGCCACATCAGCCCCCTCGGCTTCGACAAGTGGAACGATACCGACCGCGACCGCACGGCCCGGTTCTACGAGACGCCGGCAGTACCGGGGCGCGTGAGCTGGGTGAAATAAGGGAATGCTGCCCACCGCAAAGGAATCCGGGAGGTAAACATATGAAATCAGTCAGACTCGGCCGCACAGAAATCATCATCCCCCAGAACGCCTTCGGATGTCTTCCGATCCAGCGCGACACCACGGAAGTCGCAGTAAAACTTCTGCGGGAGGCTTATGAGGGCGGGATGCGCTTTTTTGACACCGCCAGGGCTTACACCGACAGCGAAGAGAAGGTCGGACAGGCTTTTGACGGCATGCGCGAAAAGGTGTTTATCGCCACAAAGACCACTGCCAAAACACCGGAAGCCTTTTGGAAAGATCTCGAGACGTCACTGAGGAACCTCCGCACCGACTACATCGATATCTACCAGCCCCACATGGTCCAGCAGTGCTACCGGCCCGGCGACGGCACCGGGATGTACGAATGTCTTGTGGAGGCGAAAGAGAAAGGGCTGATCCGCCACATCGGAATCACGACCCACAAGCTGGCTGTGGCGCAGGAGATCATCGAGTCGGGGCTCTATGAGACCCTGCAGTACCCTTTCAGCTATCTATCCTCAGAAAAGGAGATCGCGCTGGTGCGCGCGTGCGCGGAGAAAGACATGGGCTTCATCTGCATGAAAGCGCTGGCCGGCGGCCTGATCACCCGCTCCGACGCCGCAATGGCTTACATGACGCAGTTCGACAATCTTGTTCCGATCTGGGGCATCCAGCGTGAACACGAACTGAAGGAGTGGCTCTCCTATATGGACGAGACTCCGTCCATGACCGGCGAGATCGCCGACTACATAAAGCGCGAGCAGGATGAGCTCGCCGGCGACTTCTGCCGCGGCTGCGGCTACTGCCTGCCCTGCCCCATGGGCATCGAGATCAACAACTGCGCCCGCATGTCCCTGATGGTGCGCCGCGCGCCCTCCGCCGGATGGCTCTCCGAGGCATATCAGGAAAAGATGGCCAAAATAGAGACCTGCATTGGCTGCAGGCAGTGCACGAAGCGCTGTCCCTATGAGCTTGACACTCCGGAACTTCTGCGAAAGAATCTTGCTGATTACAAGAGGATCCTTGCCGGAGAGGTAAGCATCAGCTGACGACACAATGACAAACAACTAAGCTCCCGGCAGAAGTTCTGACTCTTCTGTCCGGGAGCTCCGCTCCTTTCTTATTTACACACGTCCACCCATCCCCTGGCGCCTGCCAGCGCCTGCAGCTCATCCGGTGTCAGTCTCACCGCGCTGTTGGCGTTGCCCGCCGCCGGGTACACCACATCCCACTTCTTCAGGCTCTCGTCCAGGTAGATCTCGACCTTTTCATTCACACCAAACGGGCAGACGCCGCCCGCTTCGTGTCCGATGTATCCCTCAACTTCTTCGCGCGGGATCATTTTCGCTTTTTTACCGAACTGAGCCTTGTACTTTTTGTTGTCCACTCTGGCCATTCCCTCCGCCAGGATCAGGATCGGTCTCTCATCGATTAGAAAGGACAGTGACTTGCAGATGCGGCCCGGTTCCACGCCGATCGCGGCAGCTGCCAGCTCCACCGTGGCGGTTGACACATCCGGCTCTATGACGCGGTCCAGGAAGCCTTTTTCCTCAAGATATTTCTTCGCTTTTTCTATAGACATCACATATCCTCCCATTTCACCGAGTTTGCTTCCTTTACTTTGCAAACCATTATATCAGAGAATTGCCTGTGTTGGGCCATGGGAGCTGTTTCTGATCAGCCTGCCCCCACAGAAAAAAGCAGCGCAGACGAGATGTGTGCATTTTTCTGCCATTTTTCTGCATAGTTGGATTTAATCGAAGACTTAAATAGAGATGGCCTCCATTTGCATACAGCCGCATGCTTTGTAATGGAGTCCATCTCTTCAGAATTCTTTATTTTGATCCAACTTTGCAGAAACCGAGCAAAAATCAGCACTTATTTTGCCAATCCCGCCATTTGCAATGGGGGCAGCTGCGCAAAAACAACTCCTATAATCCAACAGCGATAATGTTAAGGCTCGCAGCGCGAGCCGCTGCGCCGAGCTCTCAATTCAGGAACTTCACGGCAGTTCCGTACGCCATTACTTCAGCGGCGCTCTGCATCACAGATGCTGAGCTGTACCGGACACAAACGATAGCATCCGCCCCCAGATTTTCCGCTTCCGCGACCATGCGCTTGGTGGCCAATGCCCTTGCGTCATTCATCATCTCATTGTAGCGTGTCAGTTCTCCGCCGACGAGGGTCTTAAGCCCGGCGCCGATATCGCGCACCGCGTTCACTGTCTGGATCGTGCTTCCTTTGACCAGTCCCAGTGTCTCGAGTTCTCTTCCGGAAATAGTTTCAGTAGTTGTCAAGATCATCTTCTTCTCCACTCCTTATCTCCCGAATCCGGGTAATTAATACATATACCATGCCGGCTCCGAGCAGGACCAGCGGTATTCCAAGCAAAATGACCAGCGGTTGTTCCAAAGCCGCCGTCATCACCAGCGCGCCATAGAAAAGCAGATACATCAAAAAGACGAACGTGATGATTATAGGCGCGATCATTTTCTTCCCATGGGGTGTCATTGTGGTCACCTCGTTTCCGCATGCGTGTGCATTATTGTTAGTTCAATGGATAACTGTCTCCTTCAGATAATCATACTTCTTTTCCGAAATTTGTAAAAGGCTGCTATGGAATTTCGTTCTTTGTTAAGGCCCGCAGAGCGAGCCGCTGTGACAGTGGTCCTCAGATCCTTCTCAAAAAGTCCTCAATAAACCAGGACTCAAATTCGTGCGCCCTGTCATTAGGATGCGTGTTAGTGGGATAGTCCGCGGCCTGCTTGATCTTCACGGCCTGTTTAACTTCCTCTGCGATGTCCGTGTTCATGATGGGAATCGTTGATACCCAGATATATAGTGATATAGTCGACGTCTTCGGGGATATTCCGGTAATAGCAGTCGGCTTCCGGGTCCGTAAGGCTGTTGTGGAAGGTCCCGTCACGCCCGCAGTGAAGCTGTCGCCGCAGACTGCCCATTTCTTTCCGTATAATGCATTACCGTTGTATGAACTCATTGTTGATACCTATGCTTCCGCCTTAGTTCCACTTTGTCCAAAATCCCTGCTCATGAGGAACCACAGGGATTGTTCTGACATCCATGTTTTCGATCTTTACATATCTTCCGCGTTCGATCGCCTGGATGACACAGTCAATCTGTTCCTCCGTTCCCTGGATCTCCATCGTAACGGAACCGTCGTATTCGTTCCGGACCCACCCGGTTGCCCCTAAAAGCTCGGCTGCGTGACGGGCGCGGTATCGGAACCCGACGCCCTGCACCCATCCGCTAAACACTATTCTCTTGCGGATCATGGAAATCACCCTCTTTCGTATTCCAAAAGTCAGAATTGCTATTCCTGTTATTTATTGTACACCACTAAATGAGCCTTAGATAACATAAGAATCACCTTACAGAAAACAAACTGCCCCGGAGGCCGCCCTCTCTCCAGAAAGTCGCTCCCCCGGTACAATCCTGTCACAAGAACAGAGCGTAAACATTCACGCCTATAATAATCATGTAGTAGATATATCTTGTGACCAGCACAAGCACCGACAATACCAGGCCTGCCGCCCCGGAGAGTCCGCAGCGAAGAAGTTTCCGGCGGCGCTTTCTGTTTCTGAGGCATTTCCTCGCCAGCCTGAAAATACTGTCGACCTCGAACAGTGTGTTTAAAGCGACTGTTCCATCCACTTTAATGATCTCTCTCGGAATCAGATTACCTATGATCAGAAGGATATTACCCAGTGCAGCAGAAAAGAAAGCACTGCTCAGCGGTTCACACGCCGCGGCTCCGATAACAGATAATCCTGCCAAAATCGCATTGACCTCAATTCCGGCCATCGTAAACTGCAGCTCCTCGTTCTTTACCCTGTCTGCTTTGTCATCGTGTGCCACATAAGCGCCGATCGGAATTATTGTCAGGAAAAGAAGCCCCACTTCATCGATCCGATACCCATATGCAATACCGGCGATCATATGGCCGAACTCATGGAGCATCATAGACAGGAAAATAATTCCCCAGTATACCCCAATATTGAAGTCGTTCACATCGAACCATACTCTTCCGGAAGTGAACATAAAAAACGCGATCATAATGACCACAAAGCAGATTGACGAGAGTTCACTGTTAATGATCCTGCATATATGCCTCCATTTTTTGGCTCTGTGACCGACCGGGAAAAGAATAAATCGATTGAACAGTCCTCCATTTACCCACCGGGACGTGCGCACCAGTCCGCAGCGCTTCAGTTCCGGCAGAAGGCTTTCTCCGTGATCGGGCAGGCGCAGCGGCCTTGTCCCGTCGCAGCTCCGCAATGCCTTGTAGACCGGGTGCGAAACCATGAACTCATCGCCGTCATCATTTTGAACAAAAAAGAGTTCGGACCTGCCCTCCCAACCGGTCCGGAATTTTACCCCATCACAAAGCATCGGATACATAACAGCCCTCCTTTTTTCTGAAAATTGTGCCATAAGTTCAGTATTTAACAGACAAAAACGGTTATTACAACTATATCCCGCATTTGGAAATAGTCAATTGCGAACTTATGCCTGTTTGTTCTAGAATGTGAACAGGAGTTCCTCTTTGTTAACTATGTAATACTATCCCATGAGGCAGCGTAATTTGTTATGTCAGGCACTTCATCGCGAACCTGATTCGAGGGGTAAATATGATCTACATCATCAGACACGGGCAGACGGAAAAGAATAAAGCAAACCTATTGCAGGGGCGCAGTGAACACCCCCTCAATGAGACAGGCGTCCTCCAGGCTCAGGAAGCCGGAGCATGGTTCGCGGACCATGGGATCATTTTCGATGCCGTGTACAGCAGTCCTCTTGAGAGGGCAAAAGATACAGGGCGGATCGCCGCAGGTAAGGGCGGCGATTTTTTGCCCATTATAGATGAGCGGCTGATCGAAATGGAGTACGGGCCTTACGAAGGAGTTGACCTTCGCACGCCTCCGCCGGAGATCATCAAATTCTTCTCCGACTTCGTGAACAATCCGGCCCCCGAAGGGATGGAGCAGCTCTCGGAAGTGACGGCGCGCATCGGCGCTTTTCTGGAGGAGATCCGGGAGCGAGCCGCGGCGGAGGAGATCCTCGTCTCGACGCACGCGATCGCCATGAAGGGCGCCCTTGAATACCTGACGCCCGGTTCAAACGGCGCGTACTGGTCAAAATATATCGGAAACTGCGCAGTCTATGCGGTCCCGGTAAAAGATGGCAAGTTCGGAATCCCGTATGAAATAAGGGCATGAAGAAAGGGATGAGCCATGCACTATCTCTCTTTTAACGAGGCCATGCGGGCACGCTTCGGCACCAAAGTCTACCGCCTGTCCCTGCAGAGCGGCTGCACCTGCCCGAATCGCGACGGGACGATCGGAACCGGCGGCTGCACCTTCTGTTCGGAGGGAGGCTCCGGCGATTTTGCAACGCCGCTCCTGCCCATCGGCGAGCAGATCGAGGAGGCAAAAAAGCGAGTGGATGCCAAAATTCCCTCCTCTATTGCACCGCAGGACCGCCGCTATATAGCCTATTTCCAGTCCTATACAAACACTTACGGAAACGTTGACCGGCTTCGCGCTCTCTACTCACAAGCTCTGGCGAATCCTCAGATCGTCGCCTTGGATATCGGCACGCGCCCCGACTGCCTGCCTCCCGAAATGGTGCAGATGCTCCGGGATCTTCAGATCACTTCCGGGAAACCCGTCTGGGTTGAACTTGGCCTGCAGACGATCCACGAAGATACGGCGCGGCGCGTCCGCCGCGGCTATGAGCTTCCGGTGTTTGAAGATGCGTATCAGAGGCTCAAGGAGCCGTTTGGCGCACCGGGCAGCGCTGCCAGCCTGAAAGGGGCAGCCTGCGCAGAGGCCGCCAAACTCGCCGGCCGGAAAGAATCGGCAGAATTAAAGTCTGCTCCATATTATCCCTCCGGCTTCGAAGTAATTATCCACGTCATCCTGGGACTTCCCGGCGAAACCCGTGAAGATATGCTGGAGACTGTGCGGTATCTCTCTCTTTTGACGCCGCCGCCGGACGGCATCAAGCTCCAGCTCCTGCACATATTAAAAGGGACCGAACTGGCCCGTGAGTACGAGGCAGATCCGTTCCCTCTGTTTACATTGGATTCCTATTGTGATCTGGTCGTCGACTGCCTGCGCCTTCTGCCGCCGGAGACCGTCGTGCACCGGATCACCGGGGACGGGCCCAAGCGCCTGCTGATCGCGCCGCAGTGGAGTGCGGACAAGAAGCGGGTCCTGAACACTCTCAACAGGAGGATACGGGAGGCTTGACAGGTGCCAAGCCTATGTGTTTTCGAAAGCCTGTGCCGCCCGGAAAAGCCTATACCGCCCCAAAGGAAAGGATGTGTTTTCTACGAACAACAATAATAAAAAAACGTCCGTCACCGGACGCACCCTCTACTATTTTGGCAGAGCGACCCTCGGACACTGGCCCTATTTCCTGCTAGATCTTCTCACATCGACAAGTTACGCCTACTTTCTTACCTTCGGCAATCCGCTCATCATCGCCAGGATCATTGACAGGATCAATACTTCACATGTCACGGCCGACCAGGTCTTCCCTGTTTTCGGCCCGCATATTTTTGCGCTGATCATGTGCAACGTTCTGGGGCAGGTCTGCAGCAAGCTCCAGGATTACAGCCTGTGGAAGCTGCAGATCCTGGTCTACTACGACCTGTCTTCCATGTGCTTTGACGTGCTGGCGAATCAGTCCATGACTTTCCACAACAACCGCTACGGCGGTTCCCTTGTCAGTCAGACAAGCAAGTTCACCAGTGCTTACAACCAGCTCATGCAGACGCTGACTTACTCCGTGATTCCCGCGGCTGCGACCGTCGTGTTCATTATTGTGATCCTGCTGCCGCTGGTCCCCCTGTACGTGCTCATTGTCGCCATCTTCCTGATCATCTACTGCGTGGTGGTCTACCACCTGTTCAAAAAACTGCAGAAGCTCAACGCCGAGACGGCCGGCGCCCAGAACCGCCTCTCCGGCGAGCTCTCCGACAGCATCACAAACATTCTCGCTGTCAAGACCTCCGGCAGGGAACAGTACGAGCGCGATCTGTTCGGGCAGATCAACAAGGAAGTCTATATCAACGACTCCCGCCGCATGCGGGGAACTCTGTTCTCCGGAGCTGTCGCCTCTTCCATGATTGTTGTGATCATGGCGATCCTGACCTTCTTCCTGGCGGGCGGCAACGCCTGGTTCGGAATCAGCGCGGGCACGCTGGTCATGATGTTCACATATACCAACAACCTGACGCTGCGCTTCAACATGCTTACTTCCGTCATGCAGAGCATCAACCACGCTCTGGGAGACGCCCACGACATGACAGTGATCCTGGATGAGCCCCGCCTTGTAGCTGACCTTCCCGACGCGCCGGCGCTAGTCGTGCGAAAGGGCGACATCTCTTTCTCCGACCTGAGTTTCTGGTACACCGACGGCGGTCATCCCACCGCAGTTTTTGAGCACTTTGACCTGCACATCCCGGCCGGTCAGCGGATCGGCCTGGTGGGTAAATCCGGCTCCGGCAAGACCACTCTGACTCGTCTCCTCCTGCGCCTGGTAGATATTCAGGAGGGGCAGATCCTCGTCGACGGACAGGAGATCTCCAAGGTGTCACAGGTCAGCCTGCGCCGCCAGATAGCCTACGTTCCGCAGGAACCGCTCCTGTTCCACAGGACCATCTCCGAAAATATCGCCTACGGGCGCCCCGAAGCCACCCCGGAAGAGATCCGGCAGGCGGCTGCCGACGCCAACGCTTTGGAATTCATCGAGAAGCTGCCCGATGGCTTTGAGACCATCACCGGTGAACGCGGCGTGAAGCTCTCAGGCGGACAGCGGCAGAGAATTGCCATCGCGCGCGCTATTTTGACAAATGCGCCGATCCTTGTGCTGGATGAAGCCACCAGCGCTCTCGACTCTGAGAGCGAGCAGCTGATTCAAGCTGCGCTTCAGAACCTCATGAAAGGGCGCACCTCGATCGTGATCGCGCACCGCCTCTCCACTGTGGCCAGCCTGGACAGAATCGTGGTACTGCGGGAAGGCGAGATTGTCGAAGACGGCGTGCACAGCGAACTGATCGCCGCCGGCGGCGAATACGCGGACCTCTGGGAGCGCCAGACCGGCGGAGGAATCGGAGATCCCGACGGAATAGATACCATAGATTGACAAGGGCTGTCGCGCCAAGAAATGATTCTTTGGGGGCGACCCCGTGCGGCGCAGCAGCCCTCTGCTCGATCCAAGATCGCGAATCCCATTATTGAGGAAAGGAGAACACTATGAGATCATTTCGCTTTTATATTGGCACACATGCTTCCGCCAGACAGGATTCCCTCTGTCTCTGCGAAGCCGATTTCCAGTCAGAAGTATTCACTGCGCTCCACGCAATGAGGGAAATCTCTGACCCCACCTACCTCGCGCTCTCCCCGGACAAAATACTGTATACTTTCGGGAAAAATGCCGCCGGCGTGTCTGTTTACGCGATTCGGGATCGGACTGTCCTGAACTGCCTGCCATGCGCCAGCGCAGGTCCCTGCCATATCAGTGTCGATGAACACGGTGAATTTCTTCTGGTCGCTGGTTACGGCAGCGGAACGGTCTCCCTCTATGACCTGAATTCAGATGGCGGGCTCCGTTCTCTCTGCGACTTCCGCCGGTATAGCGGTGTCGGTTATGATTCTGCGGACCGGCAGAAGGGGGCGCATGCGCATTTTGCTGTTTTTTATACAGAGCGGGATGAAGTCCTGGTCTGTGATCTTGGCCTTGATATGACCTATGTTTATGAGCTGGACCGCGAATCCGGAAAGCTCCGGGAGACAAACCGCAGCATCCGCCTGCCGGACGGTTCGGGTCCCAGACATCTCACTTTCAGCGACAAACATCCCGACATGCTTTTTGTTCTTACAGAAATGGCTAATACGATATTCACTTACAGATTTGATCCTTCAAGTGACAACTATGTGCTTGTGCAGCAGATTTCTGCTGTTTACGACGGCAAATCTGGTGCCAGCCCGTCTGATCCTGCTCTCATGCAGCCCGCCACGGCTGACAACGGAAGTATCGGGTGCGCGATCCGATTCACCGGAGATGGCAAGTATCTCTTTGTTTCCAGCCGGCTGGGCTACCAGAGCATCTCGGCGTTCCGCTGTGATCCCGATGGGAAGCTGACTTTTGTCGATCGCCGCCTGTGCGGGGGGATCACACCCAGAGACTTCAATCTCTTCGAAAGTGATGACTCCGGAGATCAGGACGTCCACCTTTTGGTCGCCAATCAGGATTCAAATCTCATCACGGCACTGCGGTTTGACCGCCGCGATGAAAAGTTGACACTTCTGAACATGAAAATGCAGGTGTTCAAACCCACCTGCATCCTGCCGTTATGACCCACGCACACAAAGAGGCTGGCGCCCTGAGAATCATTCTCAGGGCGCCAGCCTCTTTAAAACACCTACATCTTTTGTGTGTTGAGCTTAGTCCCCCGAAATACAATCATCTGCCTTCTCGAGGGGCTGTCTCGCCCGGCACGAGTGGTACGTCAGAAGAGCCGTCCCCTGGCACATTCACATCTCAATCTTATACTTCTCCACATCGATCACTGCCGCGCCGCCAACTGCCTCAAAGGAAATCCCATCCGCCGACTGTCTCGTGTAGATCGTGTTTGACATCACCTGCTCCCCGTCATTGACAAAAATTTCCACCGAGAACCTGTCGATCATGAGCCTCAGCAGGATCTCACCGCCGCGATCACGCACGTGCGCCTTCCGCTCGGAGATGATGTAGTGCATAAATCCCGAATAGGTCCTGTCAAAATACAGCATGCTGTCCGCGGGATCATAAGTAATAGAGGTGTAGAACTCTTCATCCTCCGCCACCTTTATTGTGAATTTCTGATACAAATCGCCGCCTGCCGGCTTCACCCGCACTGTCAGATCAAGGCTTCGTCCCTCGACGCCGGTAAGCTGCGTGCGCTCCCTGACATGCACATTCTCAAAGAAAACCGGATCTTTCCGGTACGCTTCGATCTCCCGGATCGGCCTCTGGATCAGGAGTCCGTCCTTCTCAGAAAGCTCTCTGGGAATCGTGAGCTGTCCGAACCACTTAGCTCCCGGAGGCGTCCTGCGCATGGTCTCCGGCGTCTGCATCCAGGCGACCATCACTCTTCTGCCATCCGGAGTGACTGTACTCTGGGGCGCATAGAAATCAATACCGTAATCAATAGACCGAATTTCCTTGCGCGTAAAGGTGTGCGTCTCCCTGTCATAAATACCGGCCAAATAAGCAGCGTTGTTGCCGGCGTGGAACTCATTCCCTTTCGCGACCATCTTCATCGGCAGGATCGGAATAAAATCCGTATCTCCCAGCCGGAACAGGTCCGGGCACTCCCACATATACCCATAGTCACCACCGCCCTTATCGAGAGTCGACACATACTCCCAGTTATAGAGGTCCGGGCTCCGGAACAGGACGACAGCGCCGTCGTTCTCTTCGGTGCTCGCGCCGATTATCGAATAGTACAGTCCCTCTTTCTCCTCATACCAGATCTTGGGATCGCGGAAATCTTCTTCGCTGTATCCTTCCGGGAGCATTTCCGGAGTAATGACCGGGTTGTTCTCGTATTTGACATAGTTGATTCCATCGCCAAAAGCCAGACACTGCGTCTGGCGGCAGGGAACCTCCTCCCCTCTCGCTTCTCCTGTCACCTCCACCCCGGTGTAGATGAGCAGATGCCTTCCGTCCGGCGCCGTCAGAGCGCTGCCCGAAAAGACGCCGAAGTTGTCGTACCAGGTGTCAGGCGCAAGCGCCGCCGGCAGTCTTTTCCAGTTCAGCATATCCTCTGAGACCAAATGCCCCCAGTGCATAGAATCCCAGTGCGTCGAATAAGGGTTGTACTGATAAAACAAATGATACTGCCCGTTATAATAGGAAAAGCCATTCGGGTCATTGAGCCATCCCACTGTCGGCGTGACATGAAAAACCGGTCTCTCCTCCTCAGTAATCCGGCTTCCATATTTTGCTTCATATTCCCTGGCCTTTTCCAAGCGGTTCTCTTCCATTTCATTCTCCTTTCAGATATTCGTAAGCGGGTTTATACTTCTTCTCAATGCGGTCGTAATCCTTCTGACGGGGATTCCTGATCCTGCGGATATCCATGTTGTGGGTAAGGTCCGCCAGTTTCACTTTTCTCGCAAGCGGGTTCTTCCCGATCTCCTTCACATAATCCATATAAGGCACGCCGTCCGCGTGCGTCATGAGCGCCACGGCGTCCGCGATCTCGTCCCCGAAGATCTCCCGAATATCCTCTACCGTGACATCCGTGTCCTCTACGGTGTCGTGCAGATAACCTACTATCTTCTCCTGAGGCGTATCCAGCATAGCCGCTACTGCCTCTGGATGTGAAAAATAGTCATTTCCGGCCTTGTCCACCTGTCCTTTGTGGGCAAGTTTCGAAATCAATCTCGCAGCCGCAATCATTTCTTCTCCTGTCATGAAGCATCTCTCCTTTCTGCTGTCATACTTCCTTTTCAACGTTCTCTCCTGCCTGTACAGATTTATTATAACAAAAAAATCGTCCTTCATTCCCGCTTTACAAGGAAGAATGAAGGACGATTCCTCTCACTAATATTTTCTCATCTCATCCGGCTGCTCACAAGCACGGGCTGGTTCAACAACTGAAGTTTGTCCGGCGGAGTGCAAGCGCATTACTGCCTGCGCAGCTGGTTCAGTCTCCTCATCACGTCGTTTCCGCCTTTGCCAAAATATTCATAGATGCTCTGCGCGATGGTCTCGCCTGTCTCGATGTCCACCAGGATCGCTCTTGCCGGGAGTGTTCCGTAATCCAGTCCGATTGAATATTTAGCCATTGTTGTAAACCCCTTTCCGCATCTTGATCGTCTGATGCAAAGCCCCTGTTATGATGTCACTGCAAATTGTTAAATGCTCTCTGCGTACTGTGCTGCCAGCCCCAGATCCCAGAGCAGCTGCAACAGTGTATAGCGGTCGCGCACTTCCTTGGCGACTTCCACCGCCTCGCGGGCTCTCTGCTCGGATACTCCCATCTCCTCCGGCTCAGTCGGTGCGTCCAGGGACCTAAGAAGAGCGACCATCTCTTCTGTCTCGGGAAGATTCTCTTCGATCATTTCCTGTATCTTTTTCCAGTTATCTCTGATCACGACGAGCCTCTGGTCGCGCTTTGTAATATCGTTCTTGCCGGCTTTGTTTTCCAGTGCGATGATGCCGTCTGACGCGATGCCGTAGCACTCTCTCATGCGGGCTACCCAGGCCGCGCGATCGAAGGGGCGGTTCATGGCCGCCTCGAAATCAGGCTGCTCTTTTGCCAGTCTGTGATAGAGCTTCATGGCGAGGATCATGCCGACTCCGACCTGCGTTCCATGGTTGGCGGGCATTCTGCCTTCCATGAGTGCCGTCATCTCCCAGTAGTGCGCGAAATGATGTTCGCATCCGGAAGCCGGTCTGGAATTGCCTACAAAGCTCATCGCGACGCCTGTGAGAACCAGTGCTTCCGTCACTGCTTTGACCGCTTCGGGGTCTCTGGTCTGCACTCTCGCGCTCTGCTCCTTCACGGTCTCAAGGGCTGTCTCCACCATGTCCACCACTTCCTGGCAGTAATACTCGCCGTTGATGAGGTGGGCGAGCTTCCAGTCAAGAAGGAAGGTGTACTTGCCGAGCGTGTCGCCAAGACCTGCGGCGATCAGTTTCATCGGAGCGGCACTTAGGATATCCGTGTCGCCGATCACAGCAACAGGTCCCTGACAGTCCAGTGTGGTCTTCACGTGGTGCAGCATCAGGGCGGAGCCGATCGACACGAAGCCGTCCATGGAAGGCGCGGTGGCGAAAATGATGTAATCGATGCCGAGCCTATGGCTCACGAACTTGCACAGATCGTTGAGGGTTCCCGAGCCGATTCCCAGGACCAGGTCATATCCCATAGGATAGGCTGTCATGATCTCGCCGATCACCTGCTCGTCAGGAATGACTTCCTCATAGTCAAGGACCACTTTGTCAAAAACGATTCCTGCCGCACGCAGTTCCACTGCCACCCTGGCTCCGGCCGCTTCCCATGTGTTGATGTCCGCTACGATAAAGACTTTCTTGTAGCCCAGGTCACGGATGTGGCCGGGAAGTCTTGTGACAGCGCCGCGGTCGATGTCGATCAGTTTGACGCCGGAAAAATGTGTGTGCCCGCAGGAGCAGGGAATCTCTCTGTTTATATAAGCATTCAGGTCAATCTTTTCTCTTTTCATTGTCATACCCCTTCATTCATAAGTGCCGGCGTGACTGTCTGTGTACTGCCGGTCGGTGTTTGCTTTTGTTAATATGAGGTTAGCATTTTGAGCGTGAACTATCCACCGCCTACGCATAATCGCTAAGAGGCGGGGGCTTCGTGCCGCTTACGCGGTCACAGGGCAGACACATGCCCGCTGTCCCGTTTGACTGGGATTACTTTTCTTTCTTCTGAAGTTAGCACACAGGATATCTTTATAGGTCACAGCCTTCACTGTTCCATACAGATACCTACAGTCCATTCCTTCCGGGAAGATCCGTTTGTCATATTTCCTTCCGGTATTGGCTGCTCCGTTGATATCGGCATTCATGACCTTCCCG
>JBGUJH010000070.1:0-29551 GCA_045113775.1 Lachnospiraceae bacterium
GCTGACAACCAGACCGCTGTTGACATCAACGTCCTTCAGGGTGAGAGAAAGTTCGCAAGAGACAACAAGTCCCTCGGCCAGTTCAGACTGGACGGAATCCCGCCCGCAATGCGCGGTGTTCCGCAGATCGAGGTCACATTCGACATCGACGCGAACGGCATCGTAAATGTATCCGCTAAGGATCTGGGCACCGGAAAGGAGCAGCACATCACCATCACTGCAGGCTCCAACATGTCCGACGAGGATATCGAGAGAGCAGTCAAGGAAGCTGCACAGTTCGAGGCAGAGGACAGAAGACGTAAAGAAGGCGTAGACGCCAGAAACGAAGCTGATTCCATCGTTTTCCAGACCGAGAAGGCCCTCAAGGAAGTCGGCGACAAGATCGATGCAGGCTCCAAGGCAACTGTTGAGGCGGAGATCGCAGAGCTCAAGGCAGTTCTCGAGAGAACCAAGGATCAGACCGATATCAGCGACGCTGACATCGATGCTCTTAAGAGCGGCAAAGAAAAACTGATGAACGATTCCCAGGCTCTGTTCACACAGATGTATCAGAACATGCAGAACCAGGGCGCAGGCGCTTCCAATGCAGGCGGAAATAACGGCGGCACGACAGGAAGTGACGATGATGTAGTTGACGGCGACTATCGTGAAGTGTAATCTATAAGTCGCAAATACAATAAAGAACAATTGACCATGCACAGTTAAACGGAAGTCGTCCGCCGGGAGCATGCTCCCGGGCGGATGACTTTTGGATTAAATACGTCTCATATATGAGAGCGAAGAAGAGACAAGAGGACTATGGCAGAACAAAAACGGGACTATTATGAAGTATTAGGTGTCGCCAAGGACGCGTCCGAGGAGGACATCAAAAAAGCATACCGGAAGCTTGCCAAGAAATATCATCCGGATATGAACCCGGGCGACAAGGAAGCAGAGGCCAAATTCAAGGAGGCCTCCGAAGCCTATGCCGTTCTGAGCGATCCCGACAAGCGCAGGCAGTATGACCAGTTCGGACATGCGGCATTTGACGGCTCGGGCGGATTCGGCGGATTTGATTTCAGCTCCGCTGATTTCGGTGATATTTTCGGAGATATCTTCGGAGATTTCTTTGGAGGCGGAAGAAGAGGACCTGCCAATGGCCCTATGAAGGGAGCCAACGTCCGTACAAGCGTGAGGATCACTTTCCTCGAGGCGGTGTTCGGCGTTGAGAAGGAGATCACGCTGAACTTCAAGGATCCCTGCCCGACCTGTTCGGGAACAGGCGCCAAGCCCGGGACGACTCCCCAGATGTGCCCCAAGTGCGGCGGCAAAGGCCAGGTCGTATTCACGCAGCAGTCGTTTTTCGGGACTGTGAGAAACGTGCAGACCTGTCCGGACTGCGGCGGAAGCGGCAAGATCATCAAGGACAAGTGCACGCAGTGCGGCGGCACAGGATATGTCTCTAATACAAAGACCATCAAGGTATCTATTCCTGCCGGAATCGACAACGGACAGAGCGTCCGCATCCGCGACAAGGGAGAGCCCGGCGTGAACGGAGGTCCCAGAGGAGATCTTCTTGTGGAAGTGATCGTGGAGCCTCATTCCGAGTTTATGCGCCAGGATTACAATATTTTCTCAACAGTGCCCATCTCCTATGCGGTCGCGGCACTGGGCGGCAGTATTGTGATCAATACAGTAGACGGCAAAGTAGTCTACGATGTGAAACCGGGCACGCAGACCGACACAAGGGTCCGTTTAAAGAATAAGGGAGTGCCGACGGTCCGCAACAACCAGATCCGAGGCGATCACTATGTTACGCTGGTGGTGGAGACACCTCAGAAACTCAGCAAAGAAGCCAAGGAACTCCTCAAACAGTTCGACGCCCTGACCGGGGATTCCCTTAATCAGGCCAGTTGCGAGACCGGCGAAGTCAAAGGCAAAAAAGAGACGTCCAAGAAGAAGAAATTCTGGAAGAACTAAGCTGAGGCCCGCTTCGCGAGCCTTGACATAACATTAGCCGGCAGCGCTGAAAAGCGCTGCCGGCTTTGGCGCGTTCATAGCGGGGGCCCGTTCAGGGCATCCGGCATGACAGACAGAGAGGAACAAACTTATGAAATGGATGGCATTCAGGGTCCGCACGAAATCCGAGGCGGAAGACATAATCATCAGTTCCATGCAGGACATCGGCCTGTACGGGGCGCAGATCGAAGATCACGTGCCGCTGACAGCTGCTGAGAAAGAGCAGATGTTCGTGGATATCCTGCCCGACGCGGGAGAAGACGACGGCACCGCGGTGCTCAGCTTCTTCCTTGAGGAGACAGAGGACGGGCATGTGCTTGTTAACGATGAGCCTATGACCCCGGAGGAAGTGAAGGCCGCTATTCTCGAGGAACTTGCCATGCTGAGGACTTATTCGGACATCGGCGACGGAACCGTCACCATCGAGGAGACCGAGGACGTGGACTGGATCAACAACTGGAAGCAGTATTTCCACCAGTTCTGGATCGACGATATTTTGGCAATCCCGTCCTGGGAGGAGCCGGAGATCACCGACAGAGAGCCCGCACTGGTCTTTCATATCGATCCCGGCACAGCTTTCGGGACCGGCATGCACGAGACCACGCAGCTCTGCATCCGCCAGATCCGCAAATACCTGACACCTGAGACAGTGATGCTCGACGTCGGGACAGGGAGCGGGATCCTCGCTATTTTGGCGCTCATGTTCGGGATCAAGAGCGCAGTCGGAACAGATCTGGACCCCTGCGCGCCGCCGGCGATCGAAGACAACCTGAAGACAAACGGCGTGGATCCGTCGAAGCTTGAAGTGATCCTCGGAAACCTGATCGACGACCCGCAGGTGCAGGCGAAGGTCGGAACGGAGAGATATGACATTGTGGCGGCCAACATCCTGGCGGACGTCCTGATCCCGCTGACACCCCATGTTGTGCCGGCAATGAAGCCGGGCGCGTACTATATCACTTCCGGAATTCTGGAAGGGCGCGAGGACAGTGTCGCCGAGGCGATGAGACAGGCAGGCCTTGAAGTAGTCAGCGTGACGGCGCAGGGCGAGTGGCGCTGCGTGGTCGGCCGCAAGCCGCTGGCGTAAGGGAGCCGGATAAGGGAGTAGGATATGCTGCATATTTTCGTAGATCCCGCCCAGATGCAGGGGGACCTCCTGTATGTGAGAGGGACAGATGTCAACCATATCAAAAACGTGATGCGCTTAAGGCCCGGCGATGAGATCAGCGTCAGGACCGGGCAGGACGAGAGGGAATACCGCTACGGCATCGAGCAGTTCACGGCCTCCGAGGTAGTCTGCCGCCTCCGCTTTGTCAAGGAGTCGGACGTGGAACTTCCGGTCAAGGTTTATCTCTTCCAGGGACTGCCCAAGGCCGACAAAATGGAACTGATCGTTCAGAAAGCGGTGGAACTGGGCGTCACCGAGATCATACCGGTCCAGATGCGCCGCAGCATCGTAAAGCTGGACGGCGCGAAAGCGGCCAAAAAAGTACAGCGCTGGCAGACCATTGCGGAAGCCGCGGCAAAACAGAGCCGCCGCGCAGTGGTACCTTTGGTCCGCGAACCCATGACCATGGAGGAAGCGATCCGTTACGCGGCAAGCTGTACAGATACGCGCCTGCTGCCCTATGAGCTGCAGGAAGAGGACGGAAGCACAAGGGAACTGCTCGATGGAATCGAGAGCGGAAGCGCGGTGTCGGTCTTTATCGGACCCGAGGGCGGCTTTGAGCCCGGCGAAGTAGAAAAAGCCAGGGAGGCAGGAATCCTGCCGATCTCTTTGGGAAAGAGGATCCTGAGGACGGAAACAGCGGCGCTGGTAGTGCTGTCCTGGCTGATCTACAGGTTTGAAATTTAATGCAAACCGAAGGGTTTCGGCAGCTTCTGCTGTAAATATGCCGTTATAGTGCCCCATAAGGGCACGTTTACGGCAAATTAGATTACAGTTTGCAGTCGGCGTGGCGTTATGTTATCATGCTTGTTACGGCAGTTTTGGGAGCGGCCCGTACTGCGGGCCCCGATTAAGGAGATCCATGAGAGAAGCTTATCTTGACAATTCAGCCACGACCCGGTGCTTTCCGGAAGTTGTGGAGTTGATGAACAAAATATACCTGGAAGAGTACGGCAATCCCTCCAGCATGCACCACAAGGGAGTGGAAGCGGAGAAGTATATCACGCAGGCGAAGAAAAACCTGGCGCAGATCCTGAAGGTCAACGAGCGAAACCTCGTGTTTACTTCCTGCGGTACAGAGTCCGACAATATCGCCATCATCGGCGGTGCGCTGGCAAACATGAGAAGAGGGCGCCATCTGGTCACTTCGATGATCGAGCACCCCGCAGTCACCGAGTCTATGAAGTATCTGGAATCCCAGGGCTTTGAAGTGACTTATCTTCCCGTGGACGAGTATGGAATCGTATCCCCCGACCTGGTGGAAGAAGCTGTCAGGGATGACACGATCCTGGTGTCCATCATGCACACCAACAACGAGATCGGAGCGGTGGAGCCCATAAAGGAGATCGCAAAGCGCATCAATGCCAAGAATCCCTCCGCGCTTTTCCATGTGGACGCGGTGCAGGGATTCGGCAAGGCGCAGATCTACCCCAAGAAATGGGGAGTCGACCTGCTCTCCGTGAGCGGCCACAAGATCCATGCGCCCAAGGGAATCGGATTTTTGTATATAGCTGATAAGGTCAAGGTGAAGAACCTGATCTTCGGCGGGGGACAGCAGAACGGAATGCGCTCCGGCACTGAGAACGTGGCCGGGATCGCAGCCATGGGGCTTGCGGCGCAGATGCTGTATCAGGATTTTGACGCGAGTATTGACAGGCTTTATGGGCTGCGCGAATTATTCCTTGAGCAGATAAAGGATATTCCCGATCTGCGGGTGAACGGACCTAAGGGAAAAAAGTGCGCGCCGCACATCATCAGCCTCACGGTACCCTGCGTGCGCGCGGAAGTGCTCCTGCACGCGCTGGAAGAAAAGGGCGTCTACGTCTCTTCGGGAAGTGCCTGCGCGTCCAACAGGCCGCACACATCGGCGACACTGGAGGCGATCCGCCTGCCCAGGGCTTATCTGGACAACACGATCCGCATCAGCCTCTCCGAGATGACCACCGAAGAGGACATCCTGCAGGCAAGTACAGCTCTCCATGAGACTATTCCGTTCCTGAGAAAATACACCAGACACTAGCGCAGCACGGAGGAATTATGAAATATCAGTCTTTTTTGATCAAGTACGCGGAGATCGGCATCAAAGGCAAGAACCGCCACATATTTGAAGAGGCGCTGGTGCGCCAGATCAAGCACGCGCTCAAGCCCTGCGAGGGAAATTTTGCCGTGCACAGGACCTATGGCAGAATCTTTGTGGAGTGCCTGTCGGAGTATGATTACAGCGAAGTCACCGAAGCGCTCAGCCGCGTCTTCGGTATTTCCGGCATCTGCCCGATCGTGGAGACTCCAGTGATCCCCATCGAGGAGCTCAGGAACGCGGCGGCTGCTTTTATGAAGGAAGAGTATCCGACTGAAACTTCCACTTTCAAGGTACACGCCAGGAGGCTGAACAAGGAATATCCGCTTGACTCCATGAAGGTCAACGAGGAGCTGGGCGAAGCGGTCCTCGCGGCCTGCCCCAACCTCACAGTGGATGTGCATGATCCTGAGATCATGCTGCACGTCGAGATCCGTGAGAAAATATACATCTATTCCACGATCATCCCCGGACCGGGCGGACTTCCGGTCGGCGTGGGCGGCAAGGCCATGCTGCTCCTCTCCGGAGGTATCGATTCCCCCGTTGCCGGCTACATGATCGCCAAGAGAGGCGTGAAGCTGGACGCGGTATATTTTAACGCGCCCCCGTACACAAGCGAGAGAGCGCTGCAGAAGGTCGTCGACCTGGCCAGCCGGGTGGCTGCTTATACAGGGCCGATCTGGCTGCATAACATCAACTTCACGGAAATCCAGCTCTACATCTACGAGAAGTGCCCGCACGATGAACTCACTATTATCATGCGGAGATTTATGATGCGCATCGCGGAGAGACTGGCTAAGGAGTCCGAATGCCTGGGCCTTATCACCGGCGAGAGCATCGGGCAGGTCGCGTCCCAGACGCTGACAGCGCTCGGCGTGACCAACGAAGTCTGTACGCTCCCTGTCTTCAGGCCGCTGATCGGCTTTGACAAGGAGGAGATCGTGAAGGTCTCCAAGAAGATCGGGACATTTGAGACTTCTATCCTGCCTTATGAGGACTGCTGCACGATCTTCGTGGCCAAACACCCTGTGACAAAGCCCCGCCTGGACGTCATCAAGCGCCACGAGAAGAACCTTGACGAGAAGATCGACGAGATGGTGGAGAGAGCGATCGCCACAGATGAGATCATGATCGTGGGAGCGAACGAGACCAGGATCGTCAAGACAAGAGACGGGCAGCTGGAAGTCTGATCTGACAGAAAAAGCCCCGAAACCGCGATGGCTTCGGGGCTTTATTGTTTCATTTGAGCGTTGGACCTGATCATTGTCAGAGCCGGAGCATGCTGCGGGAGATTCCCGCCGGAACTATGCTCAGACGATGTAAGGCTTAAGCTTCTCGATCACTTCGTCAGCGCCTTCCTCGGCGTGGATGTTGAGCTCGATGGGCTTGCTCAGATCGAGAGAGAAGATTCCCATGATGGACTTGGCATCGATCACGTAGCGGCCGGATACCAGGTCAAAATCATAGTCAAAACGGGAAATATCATTAACGAACGACTTGACTTTATCGATAGAGTTTAATGAGATCATAACGGTTTTCATAGATGATTACCTCCTTATTGCTTACCTTGATATGATTTAATAGTAAATTCTGGTCAGTGAAAAGTCAATGTCGTATAACCATAAAATAAGAGGTCTAAAACATTGAAACGTGTAGCATTTCACAACCTCGGATGCAAGGTAAACAGCTATGAACTGGACATAATGCGGCAAAAAATGGAGGAATTCGGGTATACTCCCGTCCCTTTTGAAGATGAAGCGGATGTCTATGTGATAAATACCTGCACCGTCACCAATATCGCGGACAGAAAGAGCCGTCAGATGATCCACAAAGCGAAGAAAAAGAACCCTGGCGCGGTGGTCATCGCAGTGGGCTGCTATGTGGAGACGGATCCCGAGCGCGTGGGAACGGACAAGGCCATCGACCTCGCCATCGGAAACAACAACAAGGCGCGGATCGCGGAGCTGCTCGAAGAGTTCCTTGTCGGGATCGGCAGTGAAAAGGACACCGGCGGCAATTCGGAAACCGGCAGCGAAGGCAGCGGCAGCGAAAGCGGCTCCGCCGGCAGAAGCGGAAGAGAAGGCCTGAGCAGGCGCACGCTGGGCGGCAGGACCATGTCGGACCTGACGCACCGGCCCGAATATGAGGACATGCAGCTCGAAGACCCCGGCCACACAAGGGCCTATGTCAAAATACAGGACGGCTGCAATCAGTTCTGCACTTACTGCATTATTCCCTATGCCAGAGGCAGGATCAGGAGCAGAAGGCCGGGCGAGATCCTCAGGGAGATTCAGACAGTGGCGGCCAAAGGGATCCGCGAAGTGGTCCTGACCGGGATCCATGTCAGTTCTTACGGCCTGGAGTGGGACGCGAAGACCGACGCAGTGAAGTTTGACCCCCATAAATCCGGAGCATATCTGCTGGACCTCATGGACAGGATCAGACAGATCCCCGGTATAGAGCGGATCAGGCTCAGCTCCCTTGAACCCAGGATCATGACGGAAGAATTTGTGAAAGGGATCGCGGCCATGCCTGAGGTCTGCCCGCACTTCCACCTCTCTCTGCAGAGCGGCTGCGATGCAACGCTCAGGCGCATGAACCGCCACTACACGACGGAGCAGTTCATGGATAGCGTAGAGCTCCTGCGCCGCTATTATGAAGATCCCGCCATTACGACCGATGTGATCGTGGGATTCCCCGGCGAGTCTAACGCCGAGTTCGAAGAGACCGTGCAATTTCTTGAGAAGGTGAATTTTTATGAGATGCACGTCTTCAAGTATTCGATCCGGAAGGGGACGGCGGCCGCGGCCATGCCGGTGCAGATCCCGGAACCGGTCAAAGGTGCAAGGAGCGATATTTTGCTGGAAATGACGGCAAAGCAGTCAAAGGATTTCCGAGCTCGGTTTGTCGGGAGACAGGAGGAGCTCCTCCTCGAGGAGAAAGCGCAGATGCCTTTCGGGCTGTGCTGGAGAGGACACACCAAGCGCTATGTGGAGGGGTATATCCCCTGCGAGGGCGGTTTTGACGCCCGGATGGAGGAGGGACAGCTCGTTTCCGGCGTTTTTACGTCCATGGCGGAAGGCGCGGAGGGACTGATGTTCGCGCCTGATATTGAACTGGATGGAAAAACAGTGTATCATAAGAGGATGTAAACGGATGTTCCCAAGGGGATGCCCGTTTTCAGGGAAATGTAAACAGGTATAGGATGAGGTCGGTTATTATTTATGGATCAGAACACTAACAAAAAGCCCGGAATGGATTTGGGGAACACACAGTATTTCAAGGTACAGCCTGACCAGGAGACCGGCGTGAAGAAGATTCTTTCCGTCGTCTACGAGGCACTGCTGGAGAAGGGGTACGATCCCGTCAACCAGATCGTCGGTTACATCATGTCCGGAGACCCTACCTACATCACCAACTACATGGGCGCCAGAAGTCTCATTATGAAGGTGGAGCGCGATGAGCTCGTAGAAGAGATCATGAACGATTACATCGAGTTCAACCACTGGAAAAAGAAATAACAGTAAGAAGTATTCGCTATGAGACTGATGGGACTGGATTTTGGCTCCAGGACATGCGGAGTGGCACTAAGCGATGAACTGCTCATGACCTCCCAGCCGTTGGAGATCATCAGGCGCGACAGGACGAACAAGCTTCGGAAGACGCTCTCGAGGATCGAAGAGCTGTGCGGGAGCTATGACGTCGCGCTCATCGTGCTCGGGCTGCCGCTCAACATGGATGACTCTGCAGGATTCCGCGCAGAGGACACATTGAAGTTCCGGGAAGACGTGGAACGAAGGACAGGTCTGCCGGTCGTGATGTCAGACGAGAGACTCACGACTGTGGAGGCCTATGAAATTATGGATAAAATGGAAATTCGCCGGGAGGACCGGGGGCATTATGTGGACATGATCGCGGCCAGCATCATTCTTCAGGAATATATGGAGAACCACCGCGGCGAAATCGAGCAGATGAAGGACGGGAAATAAAAGAATGGATAAGATCAGTTTAGTATCGACGGATTCCGCGCAGGCGGAAGAATTCTATGTGCTGGACGAGGTAAAGCTCGGCGGAAAGATGTATCTGCTCGTGACAGAGGAAGAAGAAGGGGACGGCATGTGCCTGATTCTGCGGGACGACTCGGAAAAAGACTCTGAGGAGAGCCTCTATACGGTCGTGGAGGACGAAAATGAGCTCTCCGCAGTGCTCCTTCTCTTGAGCGACAAGCTGGAAGAGCTGGGGATCCTGATCGAGGAATGACCGCATTATCCGGAACAATTTCAGGAAGACATTATAAGAAAGACATAATTATAGAAAGAAAGAGTACGAAGAGATTATTACTAATAAGACATCAATTAAGAAGACATCAATTAATAAGACATCAGCCAATAAGACATCAGCTGATAAGACATCAATTAAGAAGACATTAACAAAGAAGAATTTAAGAAGAAAGAACAGCGAAGAAAAGAAGAAGTTCAGAGGATATAATTTGAAGAAGTATTCGAATAAAGAACAGAAACCTTCCGGCCTCAAGATTATTCCTCTGGGAGGACTTGAGCAGATCGGTATGAATATAACTGCCTTCGAGTATGAAGACAGTATCATTGTTGTGGACTGCGGGCTGGCCTTTCCCGAGGACGACATGCTCGGGATCGACCTGGTGATCCCGGATACCACCTATATTGAAAACAACATCGACAAAGTCAAGGGTTTTGTCATCACACACGGACACGAGGACCACATCGGTGCGCTGCCGTACGTCCTGCAGAAGATCAATGTCCCTGTGTTTGCCACAAGGCTCACGATGGGCATCATAGAGAACAAGCTCAAGGAGCGGGGAATGATGGAAACTACCCAGAGAAAGGTGGTTTCTTTCGGTTCTTCCGTGACACTCGGCTGTTTCAGAGTGGAATTTATCAAGACCAACCACAGCATCGTGGACGCGGCAGCTCTCGCTATTTATACACCGGTGGGAATTGTGGTCCATACCGGTGACTTCAAGGTCGACTACACACCTGTTTTCGGGGACGCGATCGACCTGCAGAGATTCGCGGAGCTGGGAAGAAAGGGCGTCATCGCTCTTTTGTGCGATTCGACCAACGCGGAGAGACCCGGTTTCACGGCCTCGGAGAAGACGGTCGGCAAGACGATCGACCAGCTCTTCCAGGAGCACAGTGACACGAGGATCATCATTGCGACTTTCGCCTCCAACGTGGACAGAGTGCAGCAGATCATCAATTCCGCCTATAAATACAACAGGAAGGTCGTCGTGGAAGGCCGCAGCATGGTCAACATCATCGCGACTGCTTCCGAACTCGGCTGCCTCGACGTCCCGGAGAACACCCTGATCAGCGTAGACCAGCTGAGGAATTACCCTGCCGAGCAGACCGTCATCATCACGACGGGAAGCCAGGGCGAGAGCATGGCGGCGCTCAGCCGCATGGCGGACAGCAGTCACCGCAAGATCTCGATCGGGCAGGGAGATACCGTTATTTTTTCCTCCAGTCCCATTCCGGGCAACGAGAAAGCGGTCACCAACGTGATCAACAAGCTCCTCGTCAAGGGAGCGGACGTCATCTTCCAGGATGTCCATGTTTCCGGGCATCCCTGCCAGGAGGACATCAAGCTGATCTATACTTTGGTGCAGCCCAAGTATTCCGTTCCCGTGCACGGCGAATACCGTCATCTTAAGGCACAGGCCAAAATAGCGAGAGAACTGGGGATGGCAAAGGAGAACATTTTCATCCTCCAGTCCGGAAAGGTGCTCGAGATCCAGCCCGATGAAGCCAAGATCGTGGGACAGGTGCCGGTCGGCAATATCCTGGTGGACGGACTGGGAGTCGGCGACGTAGGAAACATCGTCCTGCGGGACCGCCAGCATCTGGCGGAAAGCGGCATCGTAGTCGTGACGTTTGCCATGGAGAGCGGCACCGAACACGTGGTATCCGCTCCGGAGATCACTTCCAGAGGCTTTGTTTATACAAAAGAATCGGATGTGCTCCTGAACGGCGCGAATCTTGTCGCGCAGGGCGTTCTGTTCACGTGCCAGGAGCGCGGAACAGTCGACCGCAACCGCATCAAAGCTGTGGTAAGGGATAACCTGAGCGACTATTTCTGGAAAAAGACCCAGAAAAGACCGATGATCCTTCCGGTCATCATTGATATCGACAAAGGTACATTTTAAGCAGGATACATATTGATTATGTAGGAATAAAGTACAGCGGACGGCAGTACGGGAGGCGTTTAGTGAAAAAAGTGCGCACCACAATAGGAATTGTGATCGATACCCTCGGGAGCCTGATCATTTACGCGTTGATCGCGGGAGCGATCCTGTTCATGATCGGACAGGCCAAACACTATTATGATGTTGGCTACGGAGTCTTCTCCCAGCAGGGAAAAGATGCAAGAGGAACCGGCAAAGTCGTGATGTTCACTGTGGAAGAAGGGGCGACAGCAATCAAGATCGGTGAAAAGCTCGAAGCAGAGGGGATCATAGAGTCCGCAAGGCTCTTCGTGATCCAGGAGAAAGTCTCCGATTACTCGGGCAAATATGTCCCCGGCACTTACGCGCTCTCATCGGAGATGACGACGGAAGAGATCATGAGAGTGGTCTCGGGAACGGAGCCGTCACCTTACACACCTCCGGAGGAGGAAGCGGCGCCTGAGGCGCAGCCGGCTGCCACTCCGGAACAACCGGCCCAGGAGGCCCCGGCGCAGGAAGCACCCGCGCAGGAGCAGACCGAAGAAGGCGGCGGAGAAGAGAACTCCGAAGAGGAAGGCTCAGAAGAGGACGAAGAGGAGTGATCAGTCTGCTGATCATGGGATTATGACAGATTATTTGGATAAACTTGCCGCACAGAGAGAGCTCGGGGAGCGGATCGCCGTATTTGCGGAATCCCTGCTGGCGGAAGAGTCTCCCGAGCTGCGAATATTGGAAAGAAAGGCTCTGGAGGAAGGAATACCGATCATTCGGCCCCACACCCGGGGCCTTATTCAGTTTTTGCTGGAGGTGCTGGCGCCGCGCAGGATCCTGGAGATCGGGACGGCTGTCGGCTATTCGGCGCTTGTCATGTACACTTACGCGCCGGCGCCCTGCGAGATCGTCACGATTGAGCGGGATGAGCAGAGAGCGGCCCAGGCCAGGCAGAATTTTGCGCAGTTCGGCGCAAAGCGGATCACCCTGCTGGAAGGCGACGCCGCGGCAGTCCTGCCGCAGCTGGACGGGACCTTCGACCTGATCTTCATGGACGCGGCCAAGGGACAGTACATCCGCTTCCTTCCTGAAGTGATCAGGCTCCTGCGGCCGGGCGCGGTGCTCCTGTCCGACAACGTCCTCAAGGAGGGCGAGATCCTGGAGTCCAAATTCGCGGTCACGCGCCGCAACAGGACGATCCACAAGAGAATGCGGGAGTATCTGGCGGCACTCTCGGAGGATCCGCGCCTCAGGACCGTTCTCCTGGAGACCGGCGACGGGACAGCGCTCTCAGTGCGCAGGCAAAATATTGACAGATCCGGGAAACTGAGCGAAAGCGGCGCGATGGATCAGGCTGACGTCTCCGACAGCGAGGAATAGAATAAAATATGGAACAAAACGCAAACAGAAGAAAAACAGAGCTTCTTCTTCCGGCCAAAGACCTGGAAGTTCTCAAGACGGCGGTCCGCTACGGGGCAGATGCCGTCTATATCGGCGGTGAAGCCTACGGACTGCGGGCCAAAGCGAGAAACTTCTCGCCTCAGGATATGGCAGAGGGCATACAGTTTGCTCATGAGAGAGGGGTAAAAGTGTATGTGACTGCCAACATTCTGGCGCATAACGCGGATCTGGAAGGGGCGGAGCAATATTTTGGCCAGCTGGCGCAGCTGCAGCCCGACGCGATCCTGGTGGCGGATCCCGGAATGTTTACTCTGGCGCAGAGAGCATGTCCGAAGATCCCGCTGCACATCTCGACCCAGGCTAACAATACCAACTACGAGACTTTCAACTTCTGGTTCAGGATGGGAGCGGAGAGGGTGGTCTGCGCGAGGGAATTGAGCCTTGTGGAGATCAAACAGATCAGGGATCATATCCCGGAGGATAAGGAGATCGAGGCGTTCGTGCACGGCGCCATGTGCATCTCCTATTCGGGAAGGTGCCTTCTGTCCAACTACTTTACGGGGCGGGACGCCAATCACGGGGCTTGCACGCATCCGTGCCGCTGGAAATACGCAGTCATGGAGGAGTCGAGACCCGGCGTCTATCTGCCGGTGGAGGAAAATGAGAGAGGGACCTTCGTCTTCAACTCCAGAGACCTGTGTATGATCGAGCACATACCGGACCTTCTGAAAGCAGGCGTGGACAGCCTCAAGATTGAGGGACGCATGAAGACGGCGCTCTATGTCGCTTCGGTCGCCAGGGCCTACAGGCAGGCACTGGACGATTACTTCGAGAGCGAGGAACTCTATGAGTCCAGGATTCCGGAGTATCAGGACGCGATCCGCAAGTGCACCTACAGGAGGTTCACCACAGGATTCTATTACGGAAGGCCGGATGAGAGCGCCATGGTGTATGACAGCAACACCTATGTCAATGAAGCGGTTTTTCTGGGCATTGTCGAGGAGATCACGCCCGAGGGGCGTGCCCGGATCATGCAGAGGAACAAATTCAGCGTCGGAGACCGGATAGAGATTATGAAACCCGACGGAAGGGATATTCCGATTATCGTTAAATCCATGTATAATCAAAGTGGAGAGCGAGTGGTCAGCGCGCCTCATCCCAAAGAGATCATAGATCTCGAGCTGGTGCAGGAAGCTGATCAAACTGCGGCTGCGGATGTGGAAGCCGGCGATATTCTCAGAGCTGTCGTCTGAGGATCGCCGCGGCTGACGGATTCCGGCCGCGAATCAAAAAAAAGGGGAAGAGAGAATGAAAATCATAGTGGTAGGCTGCGGCAAGGTCGGCGCGGCCCTCACGGCTCAGCTGAGCCAGGAGGGGCACGACATTGCTGTTATTGACGTGGATAGCGGAGTAGTCACGGACATATCGAATAATTATGATGTGCTGGGACTTGTCGGAAACGGAGCGAGTCACGCCGTACAGATGGAAGCCGGGATTGAATCGGCAGACCTTCTGATCGCGGCGACGGATTCCGACGAACTTAACCTCCTCTGCTGCCTGATCGCGAAGAAGGCCGGTGGCTGCAATACTATCGCGAGAGTACGAAATCCCGTTTACAACGGCGAGATTGATTTTATCAAGGAAGAACTGGGGCTTTCGCTCACCGTCAATCCCGAGATGGCGGCGGCAACTGAAGCGGCGCGCGTCCTGCGTTTCCCTTCGGCAGTTCAGATCGAGACATTTGCAAAAGGCAAGGTTGAGATCATCAAGGTAAGGATTCCCGACGGCTCCGTGCTGGACGGCTGCCCGCTGGCGCAGATCCACAAGAGGACCGGTACGGACGTGCTGATCTGCACGGTGGAGAGAGGCGGACAGGTCGATATTCCCAACGGATCATTTGTGCTTAAGGCCGGAGATGTCATCAGTATCGTCGCGTCCAAACAGAACACAAGAGATTTTGTATCGAGGATCGGTCTCAAGAGCCGCAGGGTCAGGGACTGCATGATCATCGGCGGCGGCAAGATCGCGTTTTATCTGGCACAGCAGCTGATCGAGAACGGTATCCGCGTCAAGATCATCGAGAAGGACAGAGACCGCTGCGAGGAGCTCTGCGCAGCCCTGCCCAAAGCCGTGGTCATCAACGCCGACGCGGCAAATCAGCACATCTTAATGGAAGAAGGAGTCCGGGAATGCGAGTCCTTCGTCACTCTGACGGGAATGGATGAGGAGAACCTTTTCCTGTCCCTGTTTGCCCAGGAGTGCTCCAAAGCCAAGGTCATCACGAAGGTTGACAGGATGGATTTCGATGAGATCATCAAGCGCCTGGACCTGGGGACCCTCCTGCATCCCAAGAACATTACAGCGGACAATATCCTCCGTTATGTCCGCGCGCTGCAGAATTCAATCGGAAGCAATGTGGAATCGCTGTACAAGATCATTGAGAACAAGGTCGAAGCCCTTGAGTTCAAGATCCAGGAGGATTCTCCTGTAATAGGGATTCCGCTCTCACAGCTCAAAGTCAAGCCGGGTGTCCTGATCGCATGCATCAGCTGCGACGGTAAGATCATTATCCCTAACGGTAATTCCAGAATCAAAGAAGGCGACAGCGTTATCGTAGTCACTTCCCACCTCGGATTCGGAGACATCAGGGATATTCTTCAGTGACGGACAGGAGGCGACTATGAACTATTCCATTATCCGAAGAATACTCGGCGTTGTGATCCAGTTCACCGGTGCTTTCCTGGCCCTTCCGGCTATCTGCGGCCTGATCTACATGGAGAAACAGGCGATCGTCTATGCAGTTCTGGCGGTGGCATATTTTGTCATCGGAAGGATCATCGCCTCACTCAAACTCAGCAGCCACGCTTATTACGCCAGAGAAGGACTTGTCATTGTAGGACTCAGCTGGATCGTCATCAGTATTCTGGGCGCGATCCCGCTTGTGATTACGCATGATATTCCGAGCTTCACCGACGCGCTTTTTGAGACTGTATCCGGTTTCACGACGACCGGGTCCAGTATCCTGTCAGACGTCGAGGCGCTGAGCCATACCGGCCTGTTCTGGCGCAGCTTTACGCACTGGGTCGGCGGAATGGGCGTCATCGTATTCATCCTCGCGGTCCTTCCGATGACCGGCGGATACAACATGAACCTGATGCGCGCAGAGAGCCCGGGCCCTACAGTCGGCAAGCTCGTCCCGCGTATGAAAGACACCGCCAAAATATTGTATTCCATCTACTTCGGAATCACAGTAGCGGAGATCATCATCCTGAAGATCGCGGGCATGCCGCTGTTCGACGCGCTCTGCCTCTCTTTCGGCAGTGCCGGTACCGGCGGATTCGGCGTGCGCAACGACAGCTGCGCAGGGTACTCGAGCCTGCTTCAGAGCATCATCACGGTGTTCATCATCATGTTCGGCGTCAACTTCAACGCCTATTTCTTCATCCTCAGGAGAAAATTCGGCGAAGTGTTCAAGATGAGCGAGCTGAAGGGATATTTCGGCATCATCGCGTTCGCGATCATCACGATCACGATCAACATCCGCCACATGTTCCCGTCGCTCTACCAGGCATTCCATCACGCGGCTTTCCAGGTCGGATCGATCATCACGACGACCGGTTTCGCGACGGCGGACTTTGACCAGTGGCCTCAGTATTCCAGGGCGTTGCTCGTCCTGATCATGTTCGTGGGCGCCTGCGCCGGCAGTACCGGCGGCGGCATGAAGGTCTCCCGAATCATGATCATGTTCAAGACAGTCTACCGCGAGATCAAGAAATACCTGCATCCCCGCGCTGTCACGAACGTCACTATGGACGGAAAGACCATGGACAGAAGCACCATCCACAGCGTCAGCGTCTACCTGACCACTTACATGCTGCTGTTCTTCCTGTCGATCCTGGCGATCACACTGTTCGAGAACTACGACCTCGAGACTATCTTTACGTCCGTGGCCTGTACTTTCAACAACATCGGACCCGGCCTCTCCAAGGTCGGCCCTACCTGTAACTTCAGCATCATGCAGCCGGTCACCAAGTATATCCTCATGTTCGATATGCTTGCGGGACGCCTTGAGCTGTATCCTATGCTCATGCTGGTGACTCCTGCGGTGTGGAAGAATGCCTGATGATGTTGGGAAGGTGAATCTTGTGATGGAAGGGGAGCCTTCCGGGAGGATCTTGCAGGCGAATCTTGCAGGCGATGATGACGCGGCCCATATTTGAGCTTATCAACCCCACGGTTCTGGAGATTTTCGAGAGCCGTGGGGCTGAGTTATGCTTGTGGAGGCAGGAGTGGGCTGCGAGCTGCTGGGAGTCAGTGCAGAAGCTGCTGAAGGGGTTGGAGCACTGACACTTGGAGCGGCGGAATCAGTGCAGAAGCCAATGAAAGGGCAGGAGCACTGACACCTGGAGCGGGGGAGTCAGTACAGAAGCCAATGAAAGGGCAGGAGCACTGACGCCTGAAGCGGGGGAGTCAGTACAGAAGCCAATGAAAGGGCAGGAGCACTGACGCCTGAAGCGGCGGAATCAGTGCAGAAGCTGTTGGAGGGGCAAGTGCACTGATGTTTGGAGCGGGGGAGACAGTGCGGAAGCCAATGAAAGGGCAGGAGCACTGACGCCTGGAGCGGAGGAGACAGTGCAGAAGCCATTGAAGGGGCAAATGCACTGCAAAATCTTTTTTAAGAATTTTTGTAAAAAAGGCTTGCCAAAACGAAGGGCATCCTCTATAATAACAATTCGTAACCGACATAAAGTCGTTTACATATATAAAGGGCTATAGCCAAACGGTAAGGCAGCGGACTCTGACTCCGTCATCTTGAAGGTTCGAATCCTTCTAGCCCTGTGATTAAAATCAGGCATCTGACAATTGTTGTCAGGTGCCTTTTTTTTGCGTTATTTATCAGCTTTTCCGGCACTTATTCCCTATGTTCTTTGCTGTAAGATATTAAATAATATCAATGAATGACACCATTTTTATGTCGGTTAGTGCAGTAATCTGTGCAGTACTGACTGGGATAAACTAGTCAACTTACTAAGTAAACATGCTGGATCCATAAGGCAGGTACTGCCGCGCGAGTGCCGGCGAAGACCTCTCCAGCGGCACTCGAGCGTTAATCAGCGGCCAGAACGAAGAAACTGCCGCGCGAGTGCCGGCGAAGGCCCCTCCAGCGGCACTCAGGCGGCAGTCGCCGCCCCAAGCCAGGCAGTCGCCGCCCAAAGCCCGGCAGTCGCCGCCCAAAGTCCCGCGCTGCCGCTCACAAGCCCTCGCACCTGCCCCTCAAATCCCGGATAAATTAACAAATTCGATACAAGTCTTCAATTTCCTTGAGCATATCTGACAAAATTCCAATGGTCAAACTGTGCACATCTACTAAATAATTAATTTGTATAAAAAAATAGTGACAAAATGTTAAATAAATGTTAACATAATTACTGTAGATGTTACAATTCATTGCGAAAATGATTACCGTCGTCACAGAGATCGGAGGGGACTATGAAAAAGCATACCGTCGTCGCTTTAACTTCAGCATTAGTGATCGCTGCAGGAACGCTTTCAGCAGTGGGAATGCCGTCGGGTTCTTCAAATGTATCAAATGAAAAGGTACAGGAAGATGCTCAGAAAATCGACGAGAGCGCCGGTATTTCTTATGATGAAGCGATCGCAGAACTTTATGCGCGCAGCACTTCTATTTCAGATCAGGAAATTCTCGATATTGCCCGTAAAATGAAACCTGACTGCACCGCCGTGGCCGATGAGCTCGGCGCTGAGCAGGCTAACAGAATAATTAATACACTGTCGAAGTATGAGGAGCAGAAGGTCTCCTATATGCTTGGCGGCGCTGCGGAAGCAGATGACGCTGTCGTTGCTGAGTGGGACAGACAGAATGAGTACACAGCAATGGGTATTTCTTCTGCGCAAAATCTCACAAGACTGATCCCCGGCTACACTGTTACTTCCTGCAAGGAAGTGAACGGCGCGGTCGAGATCGACGTCGATGAGTGGATGACCGAAGGTTACACCGAAGGCGACCAGGATATTGAAAATGTATCCGCGTACCGCTACTATTACACAGCTGTTCTGGAACAGGACGCCGCAGGAAACTGGGATGTAGTTGATGTAACAAATACAGACCGGAACTTTGGCTGGCTTGAGGATGCCGAAGTGCAGCAGAGCGGAACTGCCGCGGAAACAGAGGCAGACGCGCAGAGCAGCGCAGTATACCTTGACAATGACGCGAATGCCGGTATGAAGAGCTCCACACTCAAGGTCTATGGAGACGGCAAGTATTCTTATAACGTTGACAAAGCGATCGCTTACGCGGACAAGTGGGCGACCTCCAGAAATCCCGAATATAAACAGTATCCCGGCGTGGACTGCTGCAACTTTGTCTCACAGTGCCTGTACGCGGGCGGCATGCCCAAGAACAAGAGCTGGTATCCGGCATCCTACGCATGGATCAACTGCAGCGGCGCGATCGACAACTTCAAGAATTACGGCACATTTATGAGTGCCAACAACGGAAATGTCCTCAGAGGCAACCCGGTATATTACGACTGGAACAGCAACGGCGTTTATGACCACACGGCGATCTGCGTCGGCAAGAACAGCTCCGGCACTCCGATCATCGATGCGCACACCGGCGACCACTATCATGCGACATGGTCTCTGGGAAGCAACGGAAAGAGAGCTACGATCCAGCTTCGCGGCAATGGTTCTGCCGGCGGAAACAGCAGCTCTTCCACTTCTGAGAACGGAAAGTGGAAAAAGATTAAAGGTTCCTGGTATTACTATTCTTCATCGGGCGACCTGGTAAAGGGCTGGCTCAACTATAAGGACGAAACATATTATCTCACTGACAACGGAAAGATGGCGACCGGCTGGAAGCAGATCGGCGGTTCCTGGTATTACTTTGAGAAGTCCGGCGCTATGCATACCGGTTGGCTCAAACTCGGCAGCAGACTGTTCTACCTGACAGACCAGGGCAAGATGAAGACCGGCTGGGTACAGGGCAAAAATAAGAGATTCTACATGTGCTCCGACGGCTACGCGGTCTCCGGATGGAAAAATATTGACGGCGAGACCTATTACTTTGGACGCGATTGCACCATGAAGACCGGGCTTACCGAGATCGATGGGATGAAGTACTATTTTGACTCACACGGGAAGAAGACACTGGGATGGGTCACCGTAGGCGGCAAGAAGTATTTCTTCAGCCCTTCCGCAGGCGGAAGAGCAGCGACCGGTTACTGGGATATCAACAACAAGATCTACTATTTCAACTCGGAAGGTGTTTTGAACGGCTGATGTGAGACCGGGCCAAAATATTCAGGAAATCGACGATGTATACTTTTGAAGGGCGAATCAGATACAGCGAAGTGGACGCGGGCCGCAGGCTGACAGTGGAAAAGACGATCGATTATTTCCAGGACTGCTCCTCCTTTCAGTCGGAGGACCTGGGTGTCGGGCTCGACTACATGAGCGAGAACCATTTTGCCTGGGTCATCAATTACTGGCAGATCCGGTTCGAGAGACGCCCTGTGATGGGAGAAGCGGTTCGGACAGGCACGCAGCCTTACGAATTCAAGGGCATCCTGGGACTGAGAAATTTCATGATGGAGACTCAGGACGGGGAGCGCCTTGCCACCGCCAATTCCGTGTGGAGCCTGCTGGATATGGACAAGATGTATCCGATGCGGATCCCGGAGGAGCTCATCGCGAAGTATAAGACGCAGCCCAGGCTGGATATGGACTACAAACCGCGAAAGATCGCTGTTCCGAAGGAGGGCGGCGAGACGAGCAGGGACCTGGTGGTGCTCAGTCACCATCTGGATACCAATCAGCACATGAATAACGCGCAGTACGTGCACTTCGCGGTGATGTATCTCCCCGCGGAGGCGGAGATCAGGGAGCTGCGCGTCGAATACAAGAAGCAGGCAATGCTGGGCGACCATATTAAGCCCGTGATCTATCATACCGCCGACGACGTGGTCCTCGTGAGCATGAACGGCGAGGACGGAAAACCATACGCAGTAGTGGAAATGACGCTGCTGAAAGAAGGGAAATTATGAAACTTGGAGAACTTCAGACACTGAGAGTGGAAAAAACAGTGCCATTTGGCGTTTATCTGACAGGAGAGAATCCGGAGGAAGGCCGCGTTCTGCTGCCTCGTTCACAAGTGCCTGAGGGAGCGTCCGAGGGAGACGAACTGGAGGTCTTTCTCTATAAGGATTCCGAGGACAGAATGATCGCGACCCGCAGAAAGCCTAAACTCATGCTGCACCAGGTGGGGTACCTGACAGTGCTGCAGGTGGGCAGGATCGGAGCTTTCCTTGACTGGGGGCTGGACAAAGATCTGCTGCTGCCGTTCCACGAGCAGCCCAGAGAGAGAGTTAAAGAGGGACAGGAAGTTCTTGTGGCCGTCTACCTCGACAAGAGCGAGAGACTGTGCGCGACGATGAACGTATATCCGTATCTCAGCAAGGAAAGCCCTTACAGAACGGGCGATCAGGTGACAGGCATCGTCTATGAGACCAGCCGCAATTTCGGCGCTTTTGTAGCTGTGGACAGCATGTTCTCGGCGCTGATCCCCAAGCGTGAGCTGGTCAGGGACCTGCGCGTCGGTGATGTCGTCAGCGCCAGAGTGACGTCCGTCAAACCGGATGGCAAGCTCGATCTGAGCATCCGCGAAAAGGCGCCCCTGCAGATGGACCGCGACATGGACCGCATCATGGCCAGGATGAACGCGAACGGGGGATTTCTTCCTTTTAACGACAGAGTTGCCCCGGAGATCATCCGCGAGCAGATGCAGATGAGCAAGAACGAGTTCAAGAGAGCGGTCGGGCACCTGCTCAAGCTGGGCAAAATAGAGATCGGAGCAGACAACATCCGACTTAAAAAATTGTAAGAACAAATGTGTTAAATACTACCAAGAGCCATGCGTTTTCGCATGGCTTTTTGTGATTTGTTATAAAAAATACACAAAAAATTCATCGTTTTTTATGGATTTTTGTCAGCTTATGGTCTAAAATAAAATAGAGCGGATATCCTTCCGCATAGGCACAACGTGGGGTGATTACGAAAGCGTGAGGGGGACATGGTTTCAAATCAGGTATTACAGAATACTATAGAAGGTATAAAAGAAATATCGCATCTCGAACTCGGAGTCATGGATTCCGACGGGAGAGAAGTAGCAGTTACGGCACCGGTATTTGCAAATGCAGCTGCGGCGATCCCGGATTTTGCTAATTCGCCGGCGGACAGTCAGTCGGCGGGACCTTATCAGTTCTTCAAAGTTATGGACGAGCAGCAGCTCGAGTATGTCATCGTCGTCTACGGCGAGACGGACAGCTCGCTTCTGATCGGCCGCATGGCGGCGTTCCAGCTCAAGGGACTGATGAGCGCTTTTAAAGAGCGCTATGACAAGGACAGCTTCATGAAGAACCTGCTTCTTGACAACCTGCTGCTGATCGATATTTACAGCCGCGCCAAGAAGCTGCACATCGCATCGGACGCCCAGAGGGTCGTCATGATCATAGAGACAGGCCTTGAGCGCGACAGAAACGTTCTTGAAGTCGTGCAGGAATTCATCGGCACAACGACGACGGATTTTGTGACAGCGGTGGATGAGAGCAATGTCGTGGTGGTCAAGGACCTCACGGACGGAAGCCGGATCAAGGACATCGAGAAGACCGCGAACGCGATCGACGCGCACCTGAAGAAACTGGGCATAACCGGAGCGCGTATCGCCTACGGCACTGTAGTGGGCGAGATCAAGGAAGTGAGCCGCTCCTACAAAGAGGCAAAGATGGCGCTGGACGTCAGCAAGATCTTCTTCGAAGACCGCACTGTGATCGCGTACAACGAACTCGGAATCGGCAGGCTGATCTATCAGCTGCCTATCCCGCTGTGCAAGATGTTCATCAGAGAGATCTTCAAGGGCAAGAATCCCGAAGAATTCGATCAGGAGACACTGGCAACGATCAACAAGTTCTTTGAGAACAGCCTCAATGTCTCCGAGACATCCAGGCAGCTGTTCATCCACAGGAACACGCTGGTCTATCGTTTGGACAAGCTTCAGAAGAGCACAGGACTCGATCTGCGGGTGTTTGAAGACGCTATCACGTTCAAGATCGCGCTGATGGTCGTCAAATACATGAAGTATATGAAGCAGTTCGAATACTGAAGCAGTTCGAATACTGAAGCGGACAGAACTTAAGAAAGGATTTTCGGAAGCAGGCGCCCGAAAGGGCGCTTGTTTCGGGACAAGGTAAAAAATGGCAGAGCAAACAGAAAACCAAGGCGGCAGAAGGGTATATATCAGTTCCGGCGGTGAGAGTGACGGCGGAAGAAGGAACAGGAATGGCCGCAGGGGCGGCTTTATTCCCGGCCTGATCATAGGCGTCCTGGCGGCGTTAATTGCTGTCGGGATCTTTTTTGCGGTATCGGGCGGCAAACCGGCGGGAGCCATTCCGGGCACGAATGCGGATTCTGCGGTCAACGACGAGTCGATGGGGAAACTGAGCGTCCTTGAGCAGTACATAGACTACTATTACTACAAGTCCTCGGAAGTCTCGAAAGAGGACCGGGAGAACGGCATGTACAAGGGACTCTTCGAGTCCTTGGGCGACGTCTATTCCTGCTATTACACGCCGGAGGAATATCAGCAGCTCATGGAGCAGACCCAGGGCGTTTATTACGGGATCGGCGCTTATGTGAGCAAAGATGTCGAGACCGGGGCGAGCACTATTTCGGGCGTCATCAGGAATTCGCCGGCAGAGGCGGCAGGCCTTATGGAAGGCGACATCATCTACAAGGTCGACGGAGAGGACATGACAGGGCTGGAGCTGGACGAAGTGGTGTCCCACATCCGGGGACCTGAGGGGACCAAGGTGACACTGACGGTGATCCGCAGCGGGGAGACAATGGATTTTGAGCTGACCAGAGCCCAGGTAAATACGCCCACCGTTGAGTCCGAGATGCTGGATGACGGGATCGGATATCTGCAGATCACGGAATTCGACGACGTGACCATCGAACAGTTCAACGAGAACTTTAACAGCCTCAAGGAACAGGGCATGAAGGGCCTGATCATAGACCTTCGCGGCAACCCCGGCGGAAGCGTAACCACAGTATGCGCAGTCGCGGAGCAGCTGCTGCCCGAAGGCCTGATCTTCTACATGGAGGATAAGAACGGCGAGAGAACGGAATATACTTGCAAAGGGGCGGATTTTGACCTGCCGCTCGTAGTCCTGGTAAACGAATACAGCGCGAGCGCATCCGAGATCCTCTCGGGAGCGATCAAAGACGCGGGGATCGGCAAGCTGGTCGGCAAGAAGACGTACGGCAAGGGAATCGTTCAGAACGTCATCGGGCTTGAAGACGGCTCTGCCATCAAGATCACGATCGCCAACTACTACACCAGGAACGGAAACGATATTCACCTCAAGGGCATTGAGCCGGATGTGGAAGTTGAGCTGGACAGCGACGCTTACCTGGAGGACAAGACGGATACGCAGCTCGACAAGGCGATCGAGGTGCTGAAGGGAGATATGAATTGATCCGGACCGGTCGCCGGGGATTACGAAAGTGCGAACCGGGGCGCCGGGGATTACGAAATTGTAAAAAAACTGTGTCTAAGCCACGTTTTTTGATTGATTTAATGTATATTATGATAAAATGTATTTGTTCAGTACACCGAAATGCGAAGCGTTTGGGACGCGGAAGTGCTGAATAAGAAATGTTCAAGGGAGACCAACATTGGCTATGACAAACAGCTGCGACACCTGTGCCTACTGCGGCTATGATGAGGACTACGGGGAATATGTCTGCGACATAGATATGGACGAGGACGACTATATCAGGTTTTTGTCGGACAGGCATTCACAGTGTCCTTATTATCGCAACGGGGATGAGTACCTGGTGGTACGCAGTCAAATGTAAAAACAAGGAGGTAAACTATGGGACTTATTACAGCAGCGGGTGCATCGCTGTCATCGGTATTGGGCGATCAGTGGAAGGAATATTTTTACTGCCCGGAGATGGATGCTGACGTTCTGGTGAAGAAGGGACAGCGTCATAACGGCAAATCAGGTCTTCTCAACAGAGGCGGCAGCGAGAACGTGATCACAAACGGTTCCACGATCGTTGTCAATGAAGGCCAGTGTATGATCATCGTTGACCAGGGCGCGATCGTAGATGTCTGCGCGCAGCCCGGTGCTTACACCTATGACACCTCCACAGAGCCCAGCGTGTTCACGGGCGGCCTCGGCGCAGGCCTGGCGGCAAGCTTTGAGCAGTTCAAGGCCCGTTTCACATATGGCGGCGTGACGGCTCACGATCAGAGGATTTACTATTTTAACACCAAGGACATTATCGGCAACAAGTACGGAACAGCTAATCCGGTTCCTTTCCGCGTTGTCGACACCAATATCGGTCTCGACGTAGACATCGCGATCCGCTGCTTCGGCGAGTATGCTTACAGGATCAGCGATCCGATCCTCTTCTACAAGAACGTCTGCGGCAACGTCAACAGCGACTATACCAGGGACCGCATCGAGAACCAGCTGCGCACAGAGCTCCTGACAGCTCTGCAGCCCGCGTTCGGTAAGATCTCCGAGATGGGCATCCGTTACAGCTCAGTTGTCAACCACACAACAGATATGGCGAACGCCCTCAACGAAGTTCTCTCCGACAGCTGGGGAGCAAAATACGGCATCGTCATCACCGCTTTCGGCATCAGCAGCCTCAAGGCTTCTGAGGAAGACGAGAAGATGATCAAGGAACTGCAGAAGACCGCAGTCTTCAGAGACGGCAGCATGGCCGGCGCTATGAAGGTCAATGCAGAGTCCCAGGCTATGATGGACGCGGCCAAGAACCCCAACGGAGCGGCTATGGGCTTCTTCGGAATGGGAATGGCTCAGCAGGCAGCAGGCGGCGGAACAGACGCAGCTTCCCTGTACGCAATGGGTCAGCAGCAGCAGGCAGCAAAGGCGGCCAAGATGCAGGCCGGATCCGGCTGGAAGTGCCCTAAGTGCGGTACCGAGGGCAATAAGGGCAAATTCTGCGGCGAGTGCGGATCTCCCAAGCCGGCAGAAGGCTGGAAGTGCCCTAAGTGCGGTACAGAAGGCAACAAGGGTAAGTTCTGCGGCGAGTGCGGTTCGCCCAAGCCGGTGGAAGACGAGACATGGACATGCCCTAAGTGCGGCCACGAAGGCAATAAGGGCAAGTTCTGCGGCGAGTGCGGATCTCCTAAGCCGTGAGAAATAGTGCTGAGCAGTGGCTCGCCCTGCGAACCTTAACAAATTGATTATTCCAAGAACATCGGAAATCCGGCATCTATTGCCGGATTTCTGTGTTCCTGCGGGAATTTGTACCCGGTGATCTGCTGAGAACATACTAAAAAGGAGAACGAAAATGGCAGAGAGAACTACGGTATACCAGTGCCCGGCTTGCACCGGACCGCTTCACTTTGACGGAAAGCTCGGAAAACTGAAATGTGATTATTGCGGCAGTGCCTTCACGCTGCAGGAAGCCGAGGACTTCTACAGGGAGAAGAACAAGAAGGCCGCGGAGGCCGATAAAGAAGCACATAAGAAGGCGGATAAAGCGGAAGCGGAAGCTGCGGCATCGGCATCGGCAGCATCGGCTGAGGAAGCAGGCTATGCGGGCAATGCCGGCGGAGCTTCCGGCTGGGGGAGCGACGCGGCCCGCATGCGCGCCTATCATTGCACCAAATGCGGCGCGGAGCTGCTCTGCGACGACACGACCGCGGCGACGAGCTGCCCTTACTGCGGCAACAACACGGTGATTCCGGGAAAATTTGCCGGCGTCGACCGCCCCGACTACGTGATCCCCTTCAAGGTCGAAAAGAAGCAGGCTGTAGATGCGTTCAAGAATTATTACAAAGGTAAGCTGCTTCTTCCGTCGTCCTTCGAGTCCGAAAACCACATCGAGGAGATCAAGGGCGTCTATGTCCCGTTCTGGATGTTCTCCGGCCGGATCGAAGGAAGCGCGGAGTACGAGACATACGAAGAGAGCAAAAGACGGGACCGCGATGAAGAAGTCACCATCCGGAAATACTATGAGGTGTACAGGGAAGGCGAAATGAGCTTCGAGAAGATCCCTGTCGACGCCTCGACCAAGATGCCCGACGACCTGATGGATTCCATTGAGCCTTTCGACTACAAAGAAATGCGCCCCTTTGCAATGGAATACATGCCCGGATATCTGGCAAACAAATACGACGTCACCAAAGAAGAGAGCCGCGGGCGCGCGGATGACAGGGCAATGCAGTCCTTCCGGGCGGCACTCAAAGATTCTGTCAAAAACTACAACAACATCAAAGTCATGCAGCAGACCGAAAAGATACATCCCGAAAAGGCGGAATACGGTATGCTCCCTGTATGGCTTCTCAGCTCCAATTTCCAGGGAAAGAACTATCTCTTTGCCATGAACGGGCAGAGCGGCAAGATGATCGGAGACCTGCCGATCTCTAAAGCCAAGCTGGCGGCCTGGGTCATCGGAGTATTTGCGGCAGTCTTTGCGCTCATGCACTTCCTGATTCTGAAGCAGAACGGCGACAGCATGATCATCAGCGGAGTAGTCGCCTTTATTGCAGCTGCGGTCACAGGCGCGATGATGAGCAGCAGCATGAAACCGGTCGCCAAAAGCCATTCGGCCGGAGCCTATATAGCGAGCGGAGGCTCGCTGAAGCTGCGGCGGCATGGTGACCGCTATGTGCGCACGCTGGAGACGAGAAATAAGGTGCAGAAGTAGAAATAAGAACATTTGTTCTAAAAAATATCTGTTCTTATTAAAAATGATGTGCTATACTTCTTAGATAACCTCGGTGGGCTGCATAAATGCTCACCGGGGCATCACCAATTCACAAAAGCAGACCGTCCGAACTTGGAGGAAGCAAGTCTATGGATCATTTCGTACTGCATTCTGAATATCAGCCCACGGGAGACCAGCCGCAGGCCATTGATGACCTGGTGAAGGGATTCAGGGAAGGAAATCAGTTTCAGACGCTGCTGGGAGTCACAGGCTCCGGCAAGACTTTTACAATGGCCAACGTCATTCAGGCCCTGAACCGGCCGACACTGATCATATCTCATAACAAGACGCTCGCAGGACAGCTCTACGGTGAAATGAAGGAATTTTTTCCTGAGAATGCCGTGGAGTATTTTGTCTCCTATTATGATTACTACCAGCCGGAGGCTTACATTCCCTCCAGCGATACTTATATTGCCAAGGACTCGATGATCAATGAAGAGATCGACAAGCTCAGGCTCTCGGCGACGGCTTCTCTGGCAGAGAGGAGAGACGTGGTCGTGGTGGCCAGCGTGTCCTGTATTTACGGTCTGGGCAGCCCCGAAGAGTTCAAGGGGATGTCCATTTCCCTGAGACCGGGCATGGAGAAGGACCGCGACGAAGTGATCAAAGAATTGATCGCTATACAGTATACAAGGAACGACCTGTCCCTCGAGCGCTGCAATTTCAGGGTGAGAGGGGATACCGTGGAAGTCTATCCCGCGCAGGGCGGCGAGTATCTGATCCGCATTGAGTGGTTCGGCGATGAGATCGACAGGATCTGTGAGGTGGAGCAGCTGACCGGAAGGGTGCACGCGAGCCTCAGCCATGTCATGATCTGGCCGGCCTCCCACTATGTGGTGCCCCAGGAGAAGATCAACAAGGCCTGCGACAACATTGAAGCTGAAATGAGGGAGCAGGTGAAGTTCTTCAAGTCCCAGGACAAGCTGATCGAGGCGCAGAGGATCTCCGAGAGGACGAATTTTGACGTGGAGATGATGCGCGAGACGGGATTCTGCAGCGGGATCGAGAACTATTCCAGGCATCTGAATTTTGCCAAGCCGGGGGAGCCGCCGCTGACATTGATGGACTTCTTCCCGGAAGATTTTCTGATCATTGTGGACGAGTCACACATGACGATCCCGCAGATCGGGGCCATGTACCACGGAGACCGGTCGCGCAAGCAGACGCTGGTGGAGTACGGCTTCCGCCTGCCGTCGGCATTGGACAACCGGCCGCTGAATTTTGAGGAATTTGAGGCGCACATCGACCAGATGATGTTCGTGAGCGCGACGCCCGGCCCTTACGAGGAGGCGCACGAGCTCATGAGGACCGAGCAGATCATCCGGCCGACGGGACTGCTTGATCCCAAGATCGACGTCAGGCCGGTGCACGGCCAGATCGACGACATGATCGGAGAGATCAGGAAGACGGTCAAGGAAGGCAACAAGGTGCTGGTCACGACGCTGACCAAGAAGATGGCGGAGGACCTGACAGATTACCTGGCGGGGGCCGGCATCCGGGTCAAGTACCTGCACTCGGACATCGACACGCTGGAGCGGTCGCAGATTATCAGAGATATGAGGCTGGACGTTTTTGACGTGCTGGTGGGAATCAACCTGCTGCGAGAGGGACTGGACATACCGGAGATCGCCCTGGTGGTGATCCTGGACGCGGACAAGGAGGGCTTCCTCCGATCCGAGACGTCTCTCGTGCAGACCATCGGACGCGCCGCGAGAAACGCGGACGGACACGTCATTATGTATGCCGACAACATGACCGACTCCATGCGCAAGGCGATCGACGAGACGGAGCGCCGCAGGGCGGTCCAGACCAGGTACAACGAGGAGCATGGCATCACGCCGCAGACCATCCGCAAGGCGGTGCGCGACCTGATCTCAATCTC
>JBGUJH010000071.1:0-2576 GCA_045113775.1 Lachnospiraceae bacterium
TGGAGCGGATTGAAGAAATGACCAGGTTAATGGGCGGTGATGGTGAACTGAAATGGTAATGTAACAAGCAAGGCTAGTTGAAACTAACACAAAAAGAAACGCACGCGTGCGTTTCTTTTTGTTGATTAAACACACGGAATATGTTATTGTGTGTTTGGAGGTGCATGTTATGAGAACGATTCCCGAAAAGGAGTCACTGACTATTGAGTTTAAGAGCGATCGCTCCGGATACAGCGATGCGGATCTGGTTGATGAAATAGTTGGAATGGCAAACACGCAGGGTGGTGATTTATATCTGGGTGTCGAGGACGATGGTGAAATCACAGGTGTAGGCAAAAAGAGGCAGGATCCGGTTGGTGCTATGGCACTGATCGCAAATAAAACAATTCCATCTGTGTCCGTCAGGGCGGAAATCATAGAGGAAGAAGGCCTATCCGTTCTGAAAATAGAAATACCTATGTGCAGAACGATCATTGCAACAACAGATGGAAAGATATTAAAAAGAAGATTAAAGCTTGACGGAACACCTGAAAATGTACCACTCTACCCTTTTGAGATTCCGGGCAGACTCTCGGAATTGAATCTATTGGACTACTCTGCTCAGGTTATTGAAGAGTCAAGTATAGATGATCTGGATCCGAATGAGCGAATCAGATTAAGAAATATTATTAAATACCGAAAAGGTGACCGTACTTTGACAGACTTATCTGATGAAGAACTGGATAAGGCACTGCAGCTGATTAAAGAAGATCATGGTGCTTTAAAACCAACAATCACCGGACTTCTTCTGATTGGAAAAGAAGAGAAAATCAGAGAATATATCCCCACTGCTAAAGAAGCCTTTCAGGTCCTGGAAGGTACAAAAGTCAGGGTAAATGAGGAATATTCCAAACCTCTGCTGGCCACATTTGAATTATTTGAGGGATATATGAAAGCCTGGAATCCGGAGCGCGAAATGGAGTATGGACTCTTTCGGATTCCAATCCCGGAGTTCTCTGAAGCAGCCTTTCGAGAAGGATTGGTAAATGCTTTCTGCCACAGAGATTATACTGTGCTGCAGGCAGTCCGTGTAGCCATTGAAGACGAAGGATTGACCATTAGCAGTCCGGGTGGATTTATAGAAGGCATTACTTTAGAGAATTTATTGACGGTAGAGCCTCGCAGCAGAAACCCGGTTCTCGCTGATGCATTGAAACGTATCGGTCTGGCGGAAAAAACCGGACGTGGTATTGATCGCATCTATGAAGGCTCTATTATTTATGGGAGGCCTTTGCCGGACTATTCAGAAACAACCGGGAATAACGTAAAGCTCTTCATCCAGCGAGCCGAACCTGATCTGCCGTTTGCGAGAATGATCTCAAATGAAGAGAACAGGTTGGGGAGATCACTTCCTATAAACTCATTGCTGATCCTCTCTGCTCTTCAGTCTGTTCGGAGAGCGTCGCTACATGAACTGGCAGATAAAATTCACGTTAGCGAAGTTCGGACAAAAGCAAATGTTGAGAAACTGGTTGAGGCAGGTCTTGTAGAAGCAATAGGCAACACAACTGCCAGGACATACATTTTAAGTTCCAAAGTCTATCGTGAGCAGGATAATATGGTTGGCTACGTCAGGCAGACAGGCATCGATATAATAAAATACGAAGAACTGATTATGAAACTGGCAGTCACCCAAAATGGGTCTGTAACCCGTGAGAATGTTGTTAATCTATTGGGAATTAACCCGTCGCAGGCGTATAGAATACTTAAAAAACTCACCGAAAAGGGAAAACTTACCCTCGCAGGAAGCGGGAGAGCAGCACATTATGAAGTGATATAAACGCACGAAAACGCACGCGTGCGATTATCTCGTGTATTTTATGATAGCGTTCAGGCAAACCGGAGTCATTCAGGGTTCTGCTCAAAATGCCTGTAAAAACGGAGAAAATAAGCCAAAAGTATTAGACTTCTGCACCCTATCATGGATCGTCGTATCTCCTGCCCCCAGGGCATATCCCAGGGGTCTGGCAAACACATTTCCCAGGATTGCGACGATCACGCCGAGGATCAGCGCAAGGGCAAACCCTGTTGCGGCGACTTCATTTGCCTCCTGCTTCTTGCCTGCACCGAGCATTCGGGACAGATAGGTTCCCGAACCCTGTCCGCAGAAGAAGCCCATCGCCTGGATCACGGCCATCACGGAGAACACAAGGCCGACTGCTGCCGTTGCCTGCGTCGAGATCCTTCCCACAAAAAATGTGTCCGCGGTATTGTAGATGCCTGTCACCAGCATGCTGAGGATCGTCGGCACTGCCAGAGTACTGATCAGTTTCAGCACAGGGGTCTGTGTCAGGTATTCATAGCGGTTTGGGGTGCTGTTTCTGTTCTTCATATAAGTCTCTCCTGCCCTGTGTTATATCACAAAAACAGCATAGGATGCTATTCTTTCCTCCCGCTTTTTCTTCCGATGCTTTCATGCTAAGATGAGCGTAAAGGAGGATTGTGGTTATGACAGATTATCCGCTCCCTGACAGACTGAAGCGACATGCGGTCCGCGCCGCAGCAGCGTTATTGTGTTCACTTTGCCTGTGCGAAAC
>JBGUJH010000072.1:0-36133 GCA_045113775.1 Lachnospiraceae bacterium
ACTCAGCGGGGGATTGTCACCCGCCGCTGAGAAAGTTTGTTACTACCCGCCGCCTGTAGAGGCGGGGGACATCCCCCTGTGTTATACACAAAAAACCGCAGAGCCACCTCTAATCGTGACTCTGCAGAATTGTTGTCAATAATAGATCATTCCTTATCCGAATATGCAGTATACGATCAATACAAGCACTACATACACAGCGCAGGGCAAAATATTCATAGAAATGATCTTTCCCTCATTGCCTGTGGCCTCTGTCGTGGACGAAACTGCAACGACATTGTGGATGCAGATCATATTGCCGATCGCTCCGCCTGCCATCTGCAGCGCGATCATCGAAGCTGCCGGGAAGCCCAGGATCTGTGCTGTCTGGAATTCCAGGGGGCCGAACATGACACCGGAAACCGTACAGGAACCGGACACGAAAGCTCCGAATACACCCAGCGGCGGCACGATGAAGGGGAAGGCCCTTCCGATGCTGGCCACGATCGTCGTACTGATCTGTGTGATCATTCCCTCAAGTCCGGAGTGGTTGAGTCCGGAACCGAGCATGATCTGCACCATCGCGATACCGCTGACCAGTGCCATCGCGATCGTCAGCACCTGCTTGCCGGTCGCGCCAAAGACGTGCTCCACATCTTCTTTGCTCAGATTCTTACGGTTTGCGATCATGGTTCCGATCGCCACCAGGATGAACGGTGTCAGGCCGGGGTTGTAGATCAGCGCGAAGTCATAATTAAGACCTTCCACGCCGAGAATATTCTGCACGTGGATCGATACGGAATTGAGGAGCGCCCTCAGGCCAAAAGCCGGAATACGTGTCAGGAGCAGCGCCACCGCGATGATCAGGTAAGGGAGCCAGGCCTTGAGCAGTTTCCTGCGGCTGACCGTTCCGAAGATCTCCTTGGGCATGATCACTTCGTCGTGCTCGATATCGTAGAAATACCAAACGTGCTTAGGCACCAGGATTTTGGCGCGGGCCGCCAGCACTGTCACCACGAGGCCGACGCAGGCACTGATAATGGAAGCGAATTCCGGTCCCAGGTAAGTTCCCAGGAAATAGTAAGGAATCACAAAGGAGCAGGACGCCATCAGGCAGAACGGGATCATCTCCACGATACTCTTCATCCTTCTTCCCGTCGAATAGAACATGACCAGCGTCACGACCAGCAGGATCGGCACGATAAATCCTGCCAGACCCAGATAAAGAACCGTCTTGTGCGTAACTTCCGCAGTGAACTGATCCAGTGGGATGCCCAGCTGCTCCGTAACAGCGCTGGACAGGTTGGTCATATTAGTCAGCATCGGTGTACCGACTGCCGCGAAAGGCACCGGCGTGCTGTTCGAGATCAGCGCGACCGCGCAGGCTGCCACGGGCGGGAATCCCAGCCCTACCAGGAGAGGCGCCGCGAGCGCCGCGGGTGTTCCGTATCCTGCCGCGCCTTCGATGAAAGCTCCAAACATGTATGCAATGATGATCGCCTGGATCCTGGGATCGGGCGTGATCTTCTGGAAGCCGTCATTGATGACCTGCATGATCCCTGTCTGCTTGAGCGTATTGAGCAGCAGGATCGCGCCGCTTATGATGAGCAGCAGGTCCAGCGACTTTAACGCGCCGTAGACAAAATATGCCAGCACCGTGTGAAAATCCATCTTCCACACCGTCAGGACCAATATGATCGTGGCGATCAGTGAGATGATCAGCGACTTGCCCGATGAGAACTTGAATCCCACCATCAGCACAAGCGCCAGCAAAAAAGGAACAGCTGCAAGTAATGCGTATAACATGATTTTCTCCGTTTCCGCCGCCCTCCCGGGCAGCATTCTTTTTATTTACCACATAATGATTATTCAACACATGGGGTATTATGGCCCATTCTTCCCTGGAACTCAATTGCCAGTTTAAAGGCCGTTGTGGATAATTCCACAAACCGGTGTGAATTGGGGAGAAATTGTTCCTCGATTGCATGCAGCCGGACCGTATCCAACCGTTAAAAAGCGCTGTACTTTAGGGGTGCAAAATGCCGTGTCAAATATAAAGGTTACACCAACTTTGGGGGGGCATTTATATGGCCCCCTATTTTCTAAAGTGTCCACACTAATGGGTACAGTATAAAATATCAACCAATGTGCGTTCAAAACCCTATATTGGTGGAAAAACCACCAATATAGGGAAAAGTAAAAGGGTACCTATACCTCTGTAATGTATAGGTATGTATTTATAAAACCCTATACTGGTGGAATAACCACTAATATAGAGTTTTGAAAAGGCATTGGTTGAAAAATCAGTTCAAAATTACCGGTGCGCAAAACAGCCGCACTGCGGAACTTGCATTTCCCGGTGCGCAAAACAACCGCACCGGGAAACGCGGTTTCCTCAGTGCGGCTGTCCGTTATTTCAATTCGCTCTGATTACAAGGCCTGTCACTTACGGATCAATCCATCTCTCCGGCTTTTCTCTTCTTGTAATTGCCCAGGAACTTGGCAAACAGTCCGAGGCAGATGAGCGCGACGATCGCATCCGCCGCGTACATCATGATCTTCCACTTCGCCATACCTGTGTTGAGGTTTGCAGGATCGTACTGACGGCTGTTGGCGACGACATAGAGGATGTTCTTAGCCGCGTCGCGCATTGCCTGTTTTGCTCCGTTTGTATCGCGGAATCTCACGTCGTTGGTCTCTGTAGGATAGTTGACCAGCATAAGGTCCGTGCCGTTGCGGATGGCCTGGTCGGCGCTCATGTAGCCGTAAACGCCGAAGTAGTCGGTCTCAACAAATCCCTTGAAGCCCCACTCGTCGCGGAGGACCGTCTTGCAGAGGGAAGCACTGCCGCCTGCCCAGCGGTTGCCGATGTAGTTGAAGGAAGACATAACTGCCAGGCAGCCTGCGTCCTTGACACACTTCTCGAAGGGTTTGAGGTAAATTTCGCGGATCGCCTGCTCATTGGACCATGTGCAGATCATATCGCAGCGGTTGCCTTCCTGATCGTTCAGCGCGAAGTGCTTCATGTAAGCGTAAACGCCGTTGTCCTGGGAACCCTTGACAGCATTAGCCGCGATGTATCCGGAGAGGACCGGATCCTCGGAATAATACTCAAAGTTACGTCCCGCGAAAGCAGTTCTGTGGTTGTTCATAGCAGGAGCATACCAGCCGGAGACATCCATCTCATTGGCCATCTTGCCGATGCTCTCGCCGAATCTGTAAGCCAGATCCTTATTCCAGGTGGCGGCAATGGTAACGCCGACAGGGAAACCGATGGAGCCTACGCCTGTGAAGTTGTTGTTGATGGAAGCAGGGCCGTCGCAGTCATTGGTGCGGACTTTGCCGATGCTTTCGACAGAGTTGGTCTGGTATCCGCCGAGGGAGATCACGGCGTTCATGTCGTCGAGGGACATCTCATCCATCAGCTGGTCCCACTTGGGATCGTCTTTCTCAAGGCCGCGCATGTCGACGAGCTTAAGGCCATTGGATGCTCCTGTTGTCACTGCTGCCGCGTTCGGATCCTCGTCTGCCGCAGTCGCCTCCGGAGTCAGATAGTTGCTGATGTTGTAGAAGCTTGCTTTAGCATCCGCAGAGATCTCATAGCTTGCAGGTGCAGCCGTTGCCTGCGCGTAGTTGGCGAACTTGTCCGCACGGGACAGATATGTAACTTCGCCTGCCGCATAATCAAACTGGTTAGTGGCTGTGATCAGATCGCTGCCGCGCTTGTTCTCGCCGTTGTAGACCTGGGCTGCCGCGACATTGAAGATCTTGGAATCAAGCTTGGTGTGTGAGTCGGAGTTGATGGAGATCTCATAGTCTCCCGCTTCAAGGACATAGCCCTTGGCGTTCTTGTCATCATAAGACATCAGCTCTTCTTTGCTGATCACGATGTTCACGGTCTCAGAAGCGCCGGGCTCGAGCATGCCGGTCTTCTCGAACTGTACAAGGTTAGCGGAAGCCTTCTCGATGCCGCCGTTGGTATACGGAGGATTGGAGTAAACTTCTACTACGTCTTTGCCGGCGACTGTGCCGGTATTAGTGACGTCAACAGTAAAGGAAATGGTCTCGCCGTTGTCCTTGATTTCGCTCATCTTCTGCGTGAAGGTCGTGTAGGACAGGCCGTAGCCGAAAGGATACTGGACAACATCATTATAGTTGATGAGGCCTTCCACAGCGGCTGTCTCATAGAAACGGTATCCCACATAGATGCCTTCTACATAGTTGACGAAAGAAGGAATGGAGGTGGACTCTGTGCCGGTAAATCCGACGGAGGTGTACTTGAACTCGTCCATGTTGGTGTAGTTGAAGTCACCGAAGTTGTTCCACCAAGGTGTAGACTTCAGATCATAGACCAAAGTATCGACAGTCTTGGCGGAAGGATTGACCTTGCCGGATACGACTTCGCCCAGGGCTGTCATGCCGATATGTCCTCCGGGAGCTGCCCAGATGAGGCCCTTGATCTGAGGATAATCTCTGATAAAGCCGAACTCAAAGGCGTTTGAGCCGTTGTAGACTACGATTACGTTCTCAAAATTCTGGCAGACCAACGCTACCATCTCTTTCTCGCGGTTGTCGAGCATCAGATAGTGATCGCCTGCATTCCAGTCGTTGCCCTCGTTGAGGGTATCGTCATAAGTCGCTGCTCTGTAGGTCGTACCGTCCTGATAAGTTCCGTCGATGATCGCCTGAACGTCGGTCGGAAGGTCTGCGCCTTCTCCGCCGGGACGGGAGATCACGATCATGGCTGTGTTGGAAAATGCCTTGGCATTCGCCATCATATCGTCCGTGTATTTGTTGACGTTAGGCTCAGGCAGCGTCCAGTCCTGTGCCCACATACCGCAGACCGGGCGGTCCGGCTTGTAAGCGGTATAAAAATCGCTCAGCTCTTTGTTTGTCTCAATGCCTGCGTCGTTGAGACTCTTCAGAAGGCTGACAGAATCATAAGCTTCGTTCAGCGCGCCGGATCCTCCGCCGCCCAGCATAGGATTCGTGGAAGCCCAGCCAAAGACATTGAGCTTCGTACCTTCGGCCAGAGGAAGAACCCCGTTGTTTTCCAGAAGCATCGTGCCCTCCTCGGCGATCTCAATTGCCAGTGCAGAGGCTTCCGTGGAAGTCTCCTCAGAGATCGTGCCGCTTCCGCTGATCAGGTCGAGCATGGTGCTCATGGGGCCTGTGCAGATCATATTCACGCAGACGCAGATGCCTGCCAGCGCTGCAATGAATGCAGTTCCCCTGATGAGGCGCTTGCCCGGCTTTGCCATCTTGCTCACCGCGATCTGGATAATGATCGCCGCGAGGATGATGATGCCGATCGCTATCAAGTAAGACTTGATGGAATTGATGACGTTCATAACGTCACTCATGTTAATAGACAGCATACTTTTCCCTCCCTATAAGTAAAGTACAGTTACGATACTATTATAGCAAAACTGTCCGTCATAATCCCGTCTTGTCACAAACTGTACCGAAAACAGCATGAACCATTATGCGGGCAAAATATCACTCACTTCCGTACAAATGACATAAATGAAACAGCCCCGCAGCCTCCGGTGCAAAGCATCAGAGACGCGGGGCATTTACCGGTGCAGCACCTCAGAGACACTGAGTGTTCACCGCGATATCAGTCCACCGTGATGGTATAAACAGCCTTAAAGCTCTCACCCGGCTGCGCGCACTGCTCCTCGAACTTCTCAGGCAGCTCGCCGGTAAAGCCCATGTTGTCCACTCTGCCGATCCAAGGTTCCAGGCAGATGTAGGGCGCGTCGGTCTTGGGTTTGGACCAGACGCCTACAGAAGGGAAACCTTTGCAGTCGATCGTGACGTAAGGAGTCTTGTCGGGATAATGGATGGCCACCTTCTCCACCTGGCCGAAGTCGAAGATGAACGCGTCATTATCGAAAAGGTCCATGGTAACAGGCAGGAAGCCGCCGTCCATAACGAGCTTGTGAGGGTGCTCGGCGTCCGCCGCTTCCGCGACCGGGTCCAGGCTGACGTATTCGAGTTCGTCTTTGCCCTCAAAATATACATAATAGTCGTCTTTCTTCGTCCCGGGAAGAACCGGCACATTGAAAGCGGGATGCGCGCCGATGGAGAAATACAGCGGCTCATCCGCGGAAGGGTTCGTCACCTTCCACTCCACATAGACTTTGTTGCCCTCGATGCGGTGCGTGATCTCAAGTTCGAAGGCGAAGGGATATTTTGCCAGAGTTGCCTCATCGGACTTAAGTACATAGGTAATGGAATCATCTGTCGTCCCGACCAGTGTGAAATCCATGTCGCGGGCAAAACCGTGCTGCCCCATAGGATAGCTCACGCCCTTGTAGCGGTACCGGCCGCCGCAGACCTTGCCCACAAACGGGAACAGGACCGGCGCGTGGCGGTTCCAGTACTTGGGATCCGCCTGCCAGACCACCTCGTGGCCGCGCTTCTTGTCATAGATGCCGCAGAGCTCTGCGCCGTGATCGGCGACAGCGACTTTGATCCGGTCATTTTCTATATATTGCATATCGTTTTCCCCCCTTTGCTGCGGGAGGGCTTCGCAGCCCATGCCTGATCCAAACAATTAAGAATCCCCGGCCGATGCGCCCCCGCTTGTTGATTGTCTTTGCTTCTTCTATTGTAACACAATCAGCGGCTGTTCATCTCCTCCAAATACACCTGCGCGTCCTTAATAAAACTGGCAATGATCAGAATGATGACAATTCCTATGGGAAACGCCGCGATGATTGACACTGTCTGCAGGTTGTTCATCGAGCCCTCGCTGAAGATCAGCGCCATGGGCAGCATGATCAGCAGGATCGCCCAGAAGAGTTTCATCTGCTTGCTCGCCTCCTGCCCTTCCTGCAGCTCCTTGTAGCTGTACTGCGAGGCGACCAGCGTGATGGAGTCAAAGGAAGTCGCGTAGAAGGCGATCATCGACGTGACCAGGATCACCAGGACGATCCTCCATAAGGGCAGTGTTTTGATCACTTCGATCACTGTCGCGTAGAGGTCGCCCCCGCTCTGCGTAAAGAACCCCAGAACATCGAACGTCCCGTGCAGCTGCAGCCCCAGCCCGTAATTTCCGAGAATGATAAAGGAGATAAGAGTGGACGCCACGCCGAATATGTAAGTTCCCAGGATCACCTGCTTCACAGTGCGCCCGCGACTGATCGAGCCCATGAAAAAGGGCGACGCCACCGCCCAGACCATCCAGTAGGCCCAGAAGAAGATCGTCCAGTTCTGGGGAAAATTTGTTGTCCGCAAGGGGTCTGTCCAAGTGCTGAGCGCGATGAAATTCTGCATCATGTTGCCAAGCGCCGAGAACCCTGTCTCAATGATGTACACCGGCTTGCCGCCCAGCACCAGAACGTAAGCCAGGAGCGCCCCGAACAGCGCCATGCAGGCGTTGGCCAGCCAGGACACGCCGCTCATTCCTTTCATGACCGCCACCGTGTACACCAGACAGATCACTGCCAAAATAGCGATGGTCATGAATTTTGACCCGGGGATCCCGAACAGCGTCGTCAGCGCCAGGGACAGGAGCGGCGTCGCCACTGAGAAGGTCGTCGCGGTCCCCGCGATCAGCGCGATCACTGCCAGGACATCGATGAGTTTCCCCTGCCAGCGGTCTGTCCCCTCGCCCAGGATCGGACGGCAGGCTTCCGAGTATTTCTGCTTGGTGCGCTTTCTGACATGAAGCATAAACCCGAAGCAGGCAGCCAGCATCGCGTAGAAACTCCACGGAATGAATCCCCAGTGAAAGAGCGGGTATGTGCTGGCCCAGTCCTGTATGGAACCCATGTCCGCGATGTGCGGCTCCTGCGCGTAGGAGATCCACTCGCAGAAAGAATAGAACAAAATGTCCGCCGCCAGCCCGCACGTGAACACCATGGCTCCCCAGGTGAAGAACTTGTACTGCGGCTTTTCCCCGGGCTTGCCCAGCGTGATCTGTCCGATGGGAGAAAAACTCACCCACAAAGACACGATCAGGACGCCGAGCCCGACCGCAAGATAATAAGTTCCCATCTCATTTCCCAGAAAACCCCTGATCGCGCTCAGGGCGCCGGTCGAACCTTCCGGGTCTATGATAAAGAAGAGACACAGCGCAAATATCGCCGCGAAGGGATAAATTGTAGTTGCCGGGTCAATTCGTCTTTGGTCCATAATATCCTCCATACTCAGTTCAGAGCGGGCCGCTGCGCCGCTCACCGGTAAGACGGGTCCGCCGCCTTGAGTTCCTCCAGGCTGTCGATCTCCAGGCAGTCACTCTCCCTCATCGGGCGGATTCCCAGCCTGTACTCGTCGAAGTGACAGAACATAGCCACATCGTCCCAGTAGATCTGCCGGTTGCCGCGCTCCTCAAATTCCAGTTCCAAGTGTCCGCGCAGCCGCGCGCCGTCCTCAGCCGACCACCTGCTGATGCTGTAGAGCTGCCAGCCCCGCTTCCCGCCGGTCCGCGAGCATCCCGTCACGATCCCGTCCTCCACCGTCATCAGCCACTCTGTGGTCTCCTCTTCGGTCCAGACCGCGTTGTAACCCGACCGCTCGAACTCAGGCGCCAGGACTGAAGGCTCGAAAATGATCTGGTCTCCGTCCAGGATCATACAGTTCTCCAGATGATCTCTCGCCACATACAGAGACGCGATATTGTTGCATGTGTCAAAATACGGATTATCGATCAGCGTTACTCCCGGAAATTCTTTTTTCAGCGGCTCGAACTGTTCCTTCAGATAGCCTACAACTACATAGATCTCATAGATCCCGTTGGCGTGCAGCGCTTCGATCACAGTTTCGATCATTCTCTTTCCGCCGACTTGGATCAGGGGCTTGGGGATCTTCTCCGTCAGGGGATGCATGCGCTCCCCCCTGCCCGCCGCCATGATGATCGCCCTCGATGCCTTGTGCATTTATGTCTCCTTTCAAATCCCGCCATGCTTACATTCAAGGCTCGCAGAGCGAGCCGCTGCGCCGCGTGCGGGTTGCCTGAAAGGCAGCATCTTCCTCGCCGCACGCGTGTGCATCATGTTCCGCGGATCAATTCCGCCGCATACTTGTAGTACTCTTTGGCGTATCTGTACTGCCGCAGCGAATACTCGCCGAATTCCACGCCCAGGCTCAGCTTGTACTCGCACCAGTTGCTCCACAGAAGGCCGCAGGCCGCGATATAGGCGTAGATCTTGGCGGTCGTTTCCCGCGGGACCGCACCGATTCCATCTTCCTCTCCAAAGTAGATGCCGACCAGCCGGTCTGCCTGTTCCTTGTCGTACATGCTGTAGATGCAGAACATTGCGATATCCACGTGCGGATCCTGCATGCCGGCGTACTCCCAGTCCGTGAGCTGCAGCTGCTCTTCACCGTCTTCCCCCTTATAGAACAGGAAATTGTCGGGAACCGCGTCTATATGGGTCAATGTTTTGACGCCGATATGTGCTTCGATAAAAGGCCTCAGCGAAAGGACACGCTCCTTCACTGCCCTGTAATCCCTGTAGACGGACGGACGCCCTTCCCGCAGGCTCTCATAGAACTCGATCTGTCCGAAAATATCGAATTCGTGCCCTACCGTCAAGCCCATCTCGTGGAAGCCTCGGAGCTTCTTCATGCACCGGCGAAGATCCTCCGTGGAGCCCGCGTCACACACGCGCACCCCTTCGAGATAGCGCGTGATCTTGTAGCCGGTGGCAGGGTCTATATAGACGGGGTCGTCGCAGAGCCCTTTGCCGGAGATTGCCGCGTAGACCGCCGCTTCCTGCCTGCGGTCGATCAGCTTGTCTGTCCCTTCGCCGGGCACCCGCATGATATACTTGCCGCCCTTGCAGGAAAAGAGGAAGGACCTGTTTGTCATGCCCTTCTTGAGGACCGAGATCTCTGTGATCTCCTGTATCCCGCAGCCAAAGACCTGCGCGATCACGTCCAGCACCTCTGACCTTAGCTGGCTCGAGCCGTGGTCCAGGTCCCTGAGCTGCTCATATGTATTGATCTCTACAGCGTCTGCGTCAGGTACGACCCTGGCCGAAATGATCATCCTGCTCTTTTCACCGCGCCCTGATTCATACAGGGCTTCTTCCCAGAAATCTCCGTCATGTCCGTGAGAGGCACACAGCTGACGGATGCGGGAAGAGACCTTCTGCGCGTCGGCGTGATCCAAGTATGCGATCCCTATCATTGCGTTCCCGGACTCCGGCGTCCGGCCGCCGGCCGCGCTGTTTGCCACCAGTTCCCGCTTGCGGTTTACCCGCACATCGCTGTCGGGATCTTCGCGGTCGCTTACCATGTACCAGGAGTAGAGCTCGTGGGCACTAAAAGGATTCGACCGGCACCAGATGGCACAGGGAACAATATAGGTATTGGACAGACGGTCCGCCACAAGTTTCATGGAAAAAAGATTGTTCTTCGAGGAATAGTCCCTGTTGACGACCAGCCGGACGCCGAACTCATCGATCAGGTACTCAAACTTCTCCTTCATGAAACCGACCACGACGGTGATGTCCGTGATCCCCGCCTCGCGGAGCTGGCGGATCTGGCGCTCGATCAGCGCCTCACCCTTTACTTCCAGAAATGCTTTGGGCGTCTCCAGATTAATGGGCACCATCCTCATGCCGAAACCGGCTGCCAGAATGACCGCGCTGCGTGGCCGCGTCTCTTCGTCCAGCTTTCTCGCCTTAGCTGTGGGACACATAGCGTCGTCCAGATAACCTTCCTTCGCCAGATTCTTTAAAGACCGGTTCACCACGCCCAGGGAGTGCCCGGACTCCTCGGACAGCGCGCGCTGGTTCACGAAAGGTCCGGCAAGCAATATTTTCATAATGTCGCGTTCTTGAATGTTCACGAACACCTCCATATCATTTTTAATGAACACAAAGATACTATATACCTGTTGTACGCGGAAATCAAGAGACAGCATTTCCCCGACTTCTATTGCTTTACCTGTGATATAATATGTTGACTATTCAAAGCACCCCGAGCGAGACGCCGCTCCGCGCACAGAATTCCTGCGAAGCAGCGCTCTCCCTTCTGCACTCGAGTGTGTCATTACTCAAATATCAAGGAAGACTACTTCATGAGATTATTACATAATATTAAAAACAATTTCTTTCTGCTCCTGTATTCCGCTCTCTTTTCCGGCATGCTGATCTTCTCAAAGCATTTTGTGCTCCGAACGGACAGCGCCTTCGACGCGCATATAAAGGATGTGACGATCTTCGATCTTCATTGGTTCGATCTCGCCGCATGGCTGGCTTTTACTGTTCTTATATCTTCAGTACTGACAGTTGCCGTCTCTGTATTGAACAAGGGTCTTTCCTGCCCTGCGCCGGGTCCGGATCACTCGAATACCGATGACAGACCTCGGAGCGATGCGGCCGCCGGCACTTCGCGGCATAAAACGACCGCCGGTATTATGTTCTTTTTGGCTGTATTCGCATTTCTGATCATTTCCTGGCTTCCATATACGCTTACATTTATGCCTTTCGGAGTCTTCTCTGACACCGATTCCGTCATCCGCCAGGCGACCGGCGACAAGGTTCTGACCAATCACCATCCGGTCCTCTACACGTTTATGTGGCGCGCCATCTACAAGATCGGAAATCTGCTCCGCCCGGGAGATTTCTACCTCAAGCTGTTCTCTATCCTGCAGGAGCTCGCTGCCGCCGCTGTATACGCTTACTGTATTTTCCGCCTCCGCGCACTGAACGCCGGCAGGCGTCTGATTGTCCTGTCGGCGCTCTTTTTTGCCTTCGTGCCCCTGGTCCCCCTCTACGTCGCCTCCCTCTGGAAGGATACGCTGTTCTGCCTGGCCCTCTTTGCCTACACGCTCTGGATGACCGGCGTCGTCCGCTCTCATGAAGCGATCTACTCCGCAGACAAGGTACCGCTCAGTCACCTTGTCTCCTTTGCCGTCTCCTCTCTTCTCATGATCTTTCTGCGGAACAACGGGCTCTACATCTTCGCGGCCTCGTCGGTGATCATCCTTCTCTATCTCCTGTCAAAATACGGTCCCCGCAAACTCCTTCCTCTCACCGCGGTCTTTGCGGTCATCCTGGGCTTCGCGCTGGTCATCACCGGTCCCGTCTACGACCGCTTCGGGCTCAATGTCGATGAAAAAGTCGAATCCTACGGCATTCCGCTCCAGCAGGCCGCGTTCATCGATGTGACAGACGGGCAGATCTCCGCACAGGACCAGGCTTTTTTGGACCAGCTTATCCCCAAAGAATCACTCAAAGAGGCCTACACCCCTCTTTCCGTAGATGGGACCAAATGGCATAAAGATTTCGATTCGGAATTCCTCAACCGGAATTCGTCAGAATTTTTAAGGGTCTACGCCCGCCTTGTGCGCGACAACCCCGTCAAGGCTGTAAAAGCATACTGCCTGGCAACTTTCGGTTTCTGGAGTACCGCCAAAACAACGGGCAACGGCTATATCAGCGTCCGCATGTTCATCAAGAAACACATGGAACAGACCGATTACTTTAAGAAACTTTTCGGTTATCCCATAGCTGTCATACTTGTCCCCAAAAAATACATCTCTTACGCTGCGCTCTTCTGGCTTGTACTCCTCATGTTCGTCATCCTGCTTGAAAAAAGGCAGTACAAGTACCTGATTCCATTCACCCCGGCCCTCACCGGCTGGGCTACTGTCATGGTCGCGACGCCTGTCGCCTTCAGCTTCCGGTACGTGTATTTCCTGTTCCTTTTGCAGCCGATATTCATCTATTTGCTTGTAACGGGACTCAGACAGGATCACAGCAGCAATTGATACAGCGGTTTTACCGCTCTCTCACCGCGCTCTCACTGCTCTCTCACCGCTCTCCAGGCCTCTGTCAGCCTCTCAAGCGTCCAGGCAGCATTGGCCGGACTGGTCGAGGGCAGGCACACCGCTTTTCGCCCGATCTTTGGCTCAATGTATTTCTTATACATCTTTTCCGCCGTCTTCCCGTTCACGTAGATCTGCCGGATCGGCGCATTGTCGAGGATCACTGTCAGGTCATTGGCCACTACGTCCTTTATACTCGCATCTGACGACCCCCGGATCGTACACGAGTGGATCACATCCCACGCTGCGATCCGGTTTCTGATCAGGAACCCTTTTCTCTGCGGAACATTCTCGGGAATCTCATCTTCAAACACTGCTGCCATCACTTTCCAGAAACGATTCTGCGGATGTCCGTAGAAAAAAGCCGACTCCCTCGATTTTACCGACGGGAAGCTGCCTAATATAAGGATTTCAGAATCAGGCCTGTAAAGGGGCGGAATCGGATGTACGATCTTTTCTTCTTTCATTTAGCTCTCCACTCTTCTCTGATCAATTGTAATTTTCCTGTTGACAATACTTCACCCTTGTACTATTGTAATATTGTACTAGTCATCTAATACAATATTACAATAGTACAGTACCCCGGCAAATATCGCCGGGCGAACATCGACATGGAGGAAACCATGACATGGAATTTTAATGACAACGCCCCCATATATCTGCAGATCGTCAACAGCCTGCAGAGGGGAATAGCAAGCGGCGTTTACCCGCCGGGCAGCCGGCTGCCCTCTGTCCGTGAACTCGCGCTCGAGGCCGGCGTCAATCCCAACACAATGCAGCGGGCTCTGTCGGAGCTCGAGCGCACCGGCCTCGTCTGCTCACAGCGCACTGCAGGACGCTTCGTGACCGAAGACGCCGCCGCGCTCACACAGCTGCGAAGCACTATGAGCGAAACTATAGTCGCCGAGCTTGTCGCCAAACTTCGCGGCCTCGGCATGAGTGACGAACAGATCCTGTCTGCCGTACAGGAGCGGATCGCCCGCGACCACAAGGAGGAACCACAGACATGAGTATTCTTGAATGCACAGCACTGTCGAAGAATTACGGCCGTGTACAGGCACTGCAAAATGTTGATCTTTCCCTCGACAGCGGCCGGATCGTAGGCCTTGTCGGCCCCAACGGCAGCGGAAAGACTACCCTGATCAAGCTGGCCCAGCACCTTTTGACGCCCACATCCGGTACGATCACCGTCGACGGCATGCTTCCCGGCCCGCAGACCAAAGCGATCGTCTCCTATCTTCCGGACCGCGATTTTCTTCCGCCCTGGATGAATCTGGAGGGCCTTACGGATTTTTATCTGGACTTCTTCCCGGATTTTGACCCGGCCAAGTCGGGCGAGATGCTCGCTTCCCTCGGCGTCCCCGACAGGATGCCCCTCGGAAATATGTCCAAGGGAACCCGCGAGAAGGTCCAGCTCATCTTTACAATGAGCCGGGAAGCCAAGGTATACCTGCTCGATGAGCCCATCGCAGGCGTCGATCCAGCTACCAGAGAGTATATACTGCGCACTATTTTGACAAATTACTCTGAGGAGGCACTGGTCCTGATCTCCACACACCTGATCACGGATGTGGAACCGATCCTGGACGAAGTCGTCTTTTTGCAGAACGGAACAATTGCACTGCACGAGAACGCCGATGCGCTGCGTGAGAGGACCGGCTTGAGCATCGACGGGTATTTCCGGGAGGTATACAGATGCTGGGGAAATTGATCGGATATGAAACAAAAGCTTTCGGGCGCATCATGCTGCCGCTTTACGGGGCTATGCTCGCTTTTGCGCTCTTTACCGGGCTGAGCCTGCGCTTCATGCCTGAGGATTTCACGAGCGGACTGCCCGGCGTACTGATCTTCATGCTCTACGGCGTACTGATGATGTCGATCATCATCATGACCTGCGTGCTGTCAGTCACCCGTTTTTATAAGAATCTTCTCGGCGTAGAGGGCTACCTTATGTTCTCCCTTCCTACCGACACGGGCTCACTGATCGCCTCAAAGGTCATCAGTGTAGTCATCTGGTCCGCCCTGAGCACGATCACGGGAGTGCTGGCCTTTGCTCTCACGGTACTGGGCGCCGGCGGGATCGAACCGTTCCGGGATGTCTGGGATTTCTTCACCAGGCCCGAATTTATACAGAACTTCGGAACCGGGCTCACCGCGACTTTCCTGTTCCTCGTAATGATGATCCTCGGCGCGGCCGCATCCATCACACGCATTTATGCCGGCATCGCGATCGGCCACCAGTTCGGCGAACACCCGATCCTCATGAGTGTCGTAGCTCTGATCGGCTTTAACGTCATCGGGACGACCCTGTCCAGCATCTGCAGCAGCATCGGCATATATTCCGGCTTCTTAGACTCTGTTCAGCAGATCTTTGAGTCTGACACAATACGTGCCCTCTATCTGGCGCAGGGAGGAACCATCCTCTTCATGGCTGTGCAGATCGCCTTTTTCGGCGCGATCACCTGGATCCTTCTGGACAGGAGGCTCAATCTGGCATAATTTCGGACAGCTTAACTCAGGTGGGAAGTCTCCCGCCTCTATAGGGGCGAGTTTGTAACAAACCTTACTCAGTGGCGGGAGACAAGCCCCCACTGAGTTAAATGATGCACACGCGTGCGGAAAGGAAGACGTTGCCTTTCAGGCAACCCGCACGCGGCGCAGCGGCTCGCACTGCGAGCCTTGACTGCGTATATTTTTGATCTAATATAAATAATAACGTTTGAACGCTGTGAATTCCACTTGCGTATGGTGAAATGCCCGAAAACAGGTGTAAAATAATATATGGACGTTCTTGGCAGTCTGCGTATATGGTATTGTCAAGTGCAAACAAGCAGACTTGAGCAAACAAGCAGACTTAAGTCTGACCAACGGAGGAATACAGATTATGAAAAACAAAATTCTGGTAACAATGGGGCTGATCGCCGCGCTCATGGCGACAGGATGCGCAGGAAATGCCGGCTCGAATCCGCAGCCGGAGGCCGCACAGAATGCTGAAACTGTACAGGCGCAGCAGGAGACCGGCGAAGAGCAGGGAACGGCTGCTGATGCAGGTCAGCAGGCAGCTGAGCCCGCGCAGGAAGCGGCAGCTCCCCAGATCGTCAAATATGAGAGCAGCGCGGGATGGAATGCTTCCTATAACAGCGCGGACATCGAAGTGATCGAAGACGACGCTGTATATTTCAGCTACAAGGGAGAGGCCGAGGGCACCAACCAGATCGGCGTTATGTATTATCCTGACCAGATGCCCGACGAAGTGCTGGGCGCGGTTATGTCTGTCAACAATGAGATGCCCGACCACACAAGGAGCGAGGGATATTTCGCAGGCAGGACTGACGTATGGGCTTTGAGGACCAGTATGGAGTCCGCATACTTCCCCAATGCCATCGATGATTTCATTGCAGTCGAACGCAATGGAGGCACTCTTCTTTTACAGATCACAACGACTAAGCAGGCAGATGAAGCCGCAGGAATAAAGGTGTCCGACGCGCTCGCAGCTGTCGTGGATTCCTTTGAGCTGATCGACCAGCAGCCTCAGACCTACAGCCAATATGTTCCCGGCAAGTATGTGACAAGTGCCGAAGACGGTATTGAGGGTGAAGAGAGCACAGAGTACTATGTACAGTTCAATGAGGACCACACCGGTGTGATCCACATGCAGGACGATATATCTGTTATCTGGTACAGCCGCGACGGCAAAGTATTGAACGCAGAGTCAGGTGAGCAGATCTATGAGTACAATGTTGAAGGGGATTCATTGTATCTGACAGATTCCACGGACGAAAACTCAGAGCCTATTGAGTTTACGAGAGAATCCGCTGAGAACACCGCGGACGCGGAAATTTCTGCGGTTGATTATGCTGACACGGCAAACTGGGCATATTTCGGAGTGGGGGATGACAAGGACGCGGATCTGTTCCTGGTCGGCCCTACAGTCGATACACTGGACGAAGAGAATATGTCCCTCGACTACGAGGTCATGAGAAAGTACTTCTCAGGCGCTTTGGAGATGGAGCGCGGTATGTACGAAGAGAGCGCCAGAATGTATGCTCCCTATTACCGCCAGATGGCCCTGAACGGTTATAAGCTCGAGGACATTGATGAGAAAGACCGGCGCCTTGCGCTCGCTTATCAGGATGTTTCCGATGCGTTTAAGTACTATCTGGAAAACGAGAATAACGGCAGGCCGATCATCCTGGCGGGATTCTCCCAGGGATCAGATATGGTATACAGGCTCCTTGAGGAATACTTTGGCGACGAAGAGATGCAGAATAAGCTTGTGGCAGCCTATGCGATCGGCTGGGCCTGCACGGAGGATATGGTGAAGGAGTATCCTCAGATCAAACCTGCCCAGTCCGCGGATGACTTGGGCGTTGTGATCAGCTTTGACTGCGAAGCTCCGGAGGTAACGGAGACGGTCGTTAATCCCGCCGGGCGCAAGGCGTACAGCATTAACCCGCTTAACTGGAAAACAGATTCGACTCCTGCGGACAAATCTCTGAATATCGGCTCCCGTTTTATGAAATCTAACGGGAAGATCATCGGTGAGTACACCGGGCTCTGCGGATGCTATATCGATGAGGAACGCGGGGTGCTTAAAGTGACCGACGTCGATCCGGCGAATTATCCTCCTGTCCTCGACATATTCCCTGAAGGAGCATACCACCTTTACGATTATCAGTTCTTCTTCATGAATCTGAAGGAAAATGTTCAGAACAGGGTCGAGCTCTATATGGAGCAGGCGGCGGCTGCGGACCAGGCGGCGTGAACTGCGAGGCGGCTCTCGATGCGGTCAATGAATTAACCGGGAGTTTACTTAAAATCTTATGATACGTGCTATAATTAAAGCGTTACCCCTTTTTGGGGCAGCGCTTTATTTTCGTTAGCGATAACTGTTCACAAATCCCGGGGGAAAGGCCCGGATCTCTGGAGGAAACTGCACTTGCTGCTGTCTGAGCTGGCGGATTATGCCAAAGAAAAATATCAGATCAAAGAGGAGCACAAATGGGCGGAATTTCCGGGCTTCTCTGTTTTGGCGGACCCGCAGACCGGCAAGTGGGCCGCTCTTTTGATGCGCCGCTGGGACTATGAGAGAGGGGAAGAACTTCTCCGATGCGACATAAAGTGCGGCCGGCAGTGTATTGCTGAATTTCATGTACCCTATGTCACAAATGCCTTTCGGATGAAGGGCAATAAATGGGTCGGCGTGATCTTCGACGACACGACTGAACCCAAGGTCGTATTTGAACTGTTTGACAGGGCGGTTCGCGCATTGGCACAGAGGGGATTCAATATTGTCCTGGATCCGGCGGACGGAGACGGCAGCACCGGTAAGAAATACAGCGACACTCTGCTGCCGCTTGAATCCATGCGCGGCAATTACGACAGGCGCAGGTTCGCGCAGAGAGAGGCGGAAGAAAAAAGAAAGGCACAGGAGCGCAGAAGGGCGGCTGAAGAGCATGAAAGAGCTGTGCAGATCGACAGCGCGCTTCGCAGCCGCCCGGGAGCCTTCGTTACTCCATCATTTTTGGGAAGAGGCAGTGCAGCCGGCGAAGTACCGACTCCGGGCGCTCTTGCGGATCAGATCCCGCCGCGCATTCTGGAGATGATGAAGCTCTATGAATACGGCAGCAGTACTTTCGAGCACAAGTGCAGGAATTTCTACCGGCAGGGCAAGTTCATGGAGGACTATGAGGACGACGCCCCCTGGAGCGGCGAGTACAGGCGCTATTTTACGACGTATCACGACCTGAACCTGAACCAGCTGAGGGGATATTTTGCCTGGAGGACGCAGGTGCGCAGAGGCGTATTCCGCCGGATCACGACATCGCTCGCTTACATGTATCTCTATGAGCTGCTGAACGGGATCGGGGTATCGTCTCCTGAAGAGAGCCTGCGCAAAATGAAGGAATTTGAGGTCGGTTATCTGGATTCCGGGGTCGGAGATCCTTCCATGCGCGAGAACCTGCGGCGCTGGAGGATGGAATATGCCGTGCTGAACGGCTCCTCAACAGAGGAGGTACTGCCTTTTATTGTTCCCGACCTGATTGAACGTGATCGAAAGCTCCAGGTGCTCCGCAGCCCGGAAGAATACACGGATGAGGAGGTCTACGGGGCGCTGAGCGCATTATCAGGCGGCAAAACAGAGAAATCCTCCGTGATCCTCAAGGAGCCGGAGAGAGGCAGGCACCTGTTTGCCGAGGTGTGGCGCCATATGTCTGTGCACTACATGGACGACGGGTGGGACATCTTCACGGCCTGCTTCGGAAAAATGAAGAAGTTCCCGTGGCATCCGCTAGCCAACGCGGTCTACATGGACCGGGAGGAGCGCGGAGAGACGGTGTATGAGATAAACGCCTGCCGGAAGTTTGTATTTAAACACGGGCAGTGGTCCGAGATGAGGTATGACGAGCTGTTTTTTGACAAATACAGGATCAGCGCGATCATGCATGAGGCGGACAGACAGCTTCGGCGTTACCTGAAAACGGGGCATTACCTGCGTGAGAAAGCAGGAGAAGAGTGGATCGCTCCCTATGTGGAGGCGGTCATCAAAGCGGACAAAGAGGCCGTCGCAGAAGCGGCCAGACCCAGGATCACGATCGACTTGTCGGGCCTGGATAAGATAAGACGGGACGCGCAGATCACGCGGGACAGCCTGCTAACAGAAGATGAAATGAGGGAGCAGGAGACCGTGGAAAGCGCTCCGGAGACGCCGGCTGAAGAGATACGTATGGCCGCGCCGGATCCAGGAGAACCGGCGGTGTCGGATGCCGGTGAGATGGTTAAACTATCAGTTGAAAATGGCAAAGAGCCTGTTCATGAAGAGACAGGTCCTGTTACAATAGAGATTCCTTCGCTGGACGAGACTTATGTTCAGGTCCTTCTGGCGCTCATGCGGGGAGAATCGGCAGCGGAGCTGATCAGGGAGCAATATCTCATGCCCTCAGTCGTCACAGATGCGATCAACGAGGCGCTATTTGACGAGATCGGGGACAATGTCCTTGAATGCGACGGGGATGAGATCACTTTAGTTGAGGACTACAGGGAAGAACTGACTCTTATTCTTAACGGGGAGGGTTAATGACAGAAAAGAAAAAGAAAGTGCCGAAGAGGATCGCGCAGACCGTGATCGGATCGCTCAAGGGCGGCGTCGTTCCGAGGATCGGCCTGCCTTATATTACAGTGGGAAGAAAGAGTGAGATCGAGGCGCTGCTCCACGATGTGGATATCATCACGGAGGGCGGCGCGTCGTTTCGTTTTATTGTCGGAAGATATGGTTCGGGCAAGAGCTTTCTCATCCAGACCATCCGCAACTACGTCATGGACAGGAATTTCATCGTGGCGGACGCGGACCTGTCGCCGGAGAGGCGCCTGCAGGGTACAAAGGGGCAGGGCCTGGCTACATACCGCGAGCTGATCGGGAATCTTTCCACGAAAACTAAGCCGGAAGGAGGCGCGCTGACTTTGGTCCTGGACAGATGGATCAACAGTGTGCAGATGGAGGCGGCGAGAGAGACCGGCCTGATGCCCGGGGATCCCACTCTGACTAAAGCAGTGGACGCCAAGATCTACGCGGTCACTTCAGCGGTCAGCGAACTGGTGCACGGGTTTGAATTCGCCAGGCTTCTTTCGACTTATTTTCACGCCTACGTTGATGGCAATGACGACATGAAGATGAAGGTCGTCCGGTGGTTCCGTGGAGAATACGCGCTTAAGCGCGAAGCCAAGGAAGAGCTTGGCATCAACATTATCATCACCGATGACGACTGGTACGACTACCTGAAGATCTTCGCGACCTTTTTCCGGCTGGCCGGGTACTCCGGGCTCATGATCATGATCGATGAGCTGGTCAACATCTATAAGATCCCGAATACGATCACCCGCCAGTACAATTACGAGAAGATGCTGACCATGTACAACGATACGCTGCAGGGCAAAGCGCATTATCTGGGGATCATCATGGGCGCAACTCCGCAGGCGCTGGAGGACAAGAGGCGCGGCATATACAGCTATGAGGCGCTGCGCTCCCGCCTGGCAGAGGGTAAGTTCTCCAGACCCGGCGCGAGAGACCTTCTGGCTCCCGTCATCCGCCTGGAACCTCTGACGGCGGAGGAGATGCTGGTCCTGTGCGAGAAGCTGGCTGACATGCACGCCGACCTTTACGGTTATCAGAGAATCCTGACAACGGACGACCTGGTGCCTTTCATCAAGATGGAATACGGACGCATAGGAGCGGATCAAAATATCACTCCCCGCGAAGTGATCCGCGACTTTATCGAACTTCTGGACATCATGTACCAGAATCCCGGGACAGGCATAAGTGAACTGATGGAGTCCCAGGACTTCAGCTTTGCCAAGTCAGAAGCGGTCTCAGACAAAACGGAGAAGAATTACGCTGAGTTTGAGATCTGACAAGAGGAAATGTAAGAGGAATTGATCAATGGATGTTTTCTACCGATATGCGCCATTTATACAGGACTACATTTTCCGCTCGGGCTGGCAGACGCTGCGCGGCGTGCAAAATGCAGCCGGAGAAGCCATTTTCGGTACGGACGACAACGTCCTTCTGACGGCTTCGACCGCATCGGGCAAGACAGAAGCGGCCTTTTTCCCTATTTTGACCTTATTGGATGAAGAGCCGCCGCAGAGCGTGGGCGTGCTCTATATCGCGCCCCTCAAGGCGCTGATCAACGACCAGTTCGGGAGACTGAATGAGCTGTGCGAGGAGGCCGGGATCCCGGTCTACCGCTGGCACGGGGACGTGTCGCAGTCGCAGAAGAGGAAACTGCTCAGAAAGCCTTCAGGGATCCTGCAGATCACTCCGGAGTCACTGGAATCACTGATGATCAACAAACATATGGAGATCCCGTCCCTGTTCGGAGATCTTCGGTTCATTGTTGTCGACGAGATCCATTCGCTGCTGCGGGGAGACCGCGGAATGCAGACTTTCTGCCTGATCGAGCGCATGTGCCGGCTGGCCGGCTGCAGTCCCAGGCGGATCGGGTTGTCCGCGACGATCGGAAATCCCGAGGCGGCAGGCGAATTTCTCGCTGCCGGCAGCGGCCGCAGGACGATCATACCCAAATTCGACAGCGGAAAAGAGCTGTGGAGACTGTCCATGGAGCACTTCTTCAGCACAGATCCGCAGGCTGACGAGGGAGTGGATACAGTTTCCGCGATGCCGGTCTCCGAAGAACCGACGGACTCAGCTCCCAAGGCGGCGGACCCGGGGCTCGGCTATGTTTTCGAACACACGAGGGGCAAAAAATGTCTGGTCTTCACTAATTCCAGGGAGGAGTGCGAGTCGGTGTGCCAGTGCCTGCGGCAGTACTGCGAGGTCAACCATGAGCCGGAGCGCTTCCTGATCCACCACGGCAATCTGTCTGCGTCCTACCGCGAGAGCGCGGAGGAGGAGATGAAGGACGACGACTCGCTGATGAGCGTATGCGCCACGGCGACTCTGGAGCTTGGCATCGATATAGGCAGGCTGGAGAGGGCCTTCCATATCGACGCACCGTTTACGGTGTCGGGTTTTCTGCAGAGACTGGGAAGGACCGGGCGCAGAGGCGAGCCCTCGGAGATGTGGTTCGTGATGCGGGAGGACCACGCGGAGGCCAGAGCGATGCTGCCGGACCTGATCCCGTGGTATCTGATCCAGGGGATCGCGCTGGTGCAGCTCTACATAGAGGACCGGTTCGTGGAACCGCCCCGGATGGACAGACTGCCTTACAGCCTTTTGTACCACCAGACTATGAGCACGCTGGCGTCCTGCGGCGAGATGACAGCCGGAGAGCTGGCGTCGAGAGTTCTGCCCCTCGCCTGCTTCCACAGGGTCACAGTGGATGATTACCGTCTCCTTTTACGCCATCTTCTGGAGATCGACCACATCAACCGCACGGAGAACGGCGGCCTGATCGTCGGGATCACGGGAGAGCGGGTCACAAATAATTACAAATTCTATGCGGTCTTTCAGGAAAATATCGAGTACAAGGTCCATGCCGGCTCCGAGGAGCTGGGAACGATCGTCAAGCCGCCGCCGGTCGGGGACAAGATCGCCATCGCGGGAAGGGTCTGGGCCGTTGACGAAGTGGACCACAAGAAGCGGGAGGTATACTGCACGCTTGTAAAGGGCAATATTCCCGCCTACTTCGGAGATGTGGCCGGGGAGATCCATACAAGGATCCTGGAGAGGATGTTCGGGGTGCTCAGCGAGACGAAAGGCTATCCTTATCTGATGAGCCATGCAGTCTGCAGGCTTCAGGACGCGAGAAAAACGTTTGTGGGTGCCGGCATGGAAAGCCGCTATCTGATCCATTTGGGCGGAAAGATGTGGGCATTGTTCCCGTGGCTCGGCAGTTACGCTTTTCTGGCGCTGGAGAGATTTCTTAAGATCCGGTGCGGAAAGCGGCTGGGCTTGAAAGGACTGAGTTCGTCGAGACCGTATTTCATGCAGTTCACTATGTCGGTCACGGAGGAAGAGTTCTATAAGATCACTAAGGAAGAGGCGTCTGTTGAGTTCGATCCGCTTGAATTGGTATATCCCGGCGAAGTTCCCGTATTTGCGAAGTACGACGAGTTCGTGCCGGAGGAACTGGTGAGAAAAGGGTTCGCGTACGGTGTGCTCGAAGTCGAAGAGATGAAGAGAAGAGTGTTAAAATGGTGAAAAAAGGGGCATCCCCTGCTGATCGACAGGCAGGGGATGCCTTTCTTTTTGGCTGTAGAATGGTTTTTAATCCAGCAGAGCCAGCAGCTCTTCATTGCTGAGCTGGCTGATGGACTCGGACTCGCCGGCAAGGATCGCGTCCGCGAGGTCTTTCTTCATTTCCTGAAGTTCAATGATCCTCTCTTCGATCGTATCCTTAAGAACGAGCTTGTAAACAGTGACCTGCCGGGTCTGGCCGATCCTGTGGGCGCGGTCCGTGGCCTGGTTCTGGACAGCCAGGTTCCACCAGGGATCATAGTGGATGACCATGTCGGCGCCTGTGAGGTTGAGACCGGTTCCGCCCGCTTTAAGGGAAATGAGGAAGATTGGGACATCCCCTTCGTTGAAGTCGTGTACCAGGGAGAGCCTCTTTTCCTTGGGCGTGGAACCCGTGATCACGTAATACGGAATCTTTTCTCTGTCCAGGTCGGCCATGAGAAGGTCCAGCATGGACGTGAACTGAGAGAATAGGAGCATCCGGTGTCCGCCGTCGATGGCAGAGCGGATCAGCTCCAGACATGCGCTCCGCTTGGCGCTCTCGCCTTTGTAATCCTCAAGAAGGAGCGACGGGTCGCAGCAGATCTGCCGGATCCTTGTCAGCTCCGCGAGGACTTTGATGCGGTCTTTACCGCCGGAGGACGGATTCGCCAGCATTCCCTTGAGGCGCACGACCTGGGCGTTGTAGACCTGCTGCTGTCTGCCCTCGAGGCGCGCATAGCGGACTTCTTCCAGCTTGGCGGGAAGATCTTTGAGAACGTCCTGCTTGCAGCGTCTGAGGATAAACGGGCCGGTCATCTTGCGGAGCCTCTCGGCCGCCTCCTCGTCTTTTTTGCCGACGATGGGCAGCTCAAAGCGCGTGGTGAACTCGTCCAGGGTGTAAAGAAAGCCCGGCATAAGGAAGTCGAAGATGCTCCAGAGCTCGCTCAGCCTGTTCTCAATAGGGGTGCCCGTCAGCGCGAAGCGGTGGTCAGCGGAGATCGTCTTGACGGCCTTGGAGACGGCGGCCTTCGGATTTTTGATATACTGCGCTTCATCCAGGACGCAGTGCTGGAAGTACTTGTCCTTATACAGCACGATATCTCTCTTGAGAGTGTCGTAAGAAGTAATACACACGTCGTAATCCATATACTTTTCGAGCTTAGTCTTGCGGGACGCAAGTGTGCCGCTCAGGACCAGCGTATTCAGGGACGGCGCGAATCTCCTGAACTCCTCCTGCCAGTTGTAGACAAGGGAAGCGGGGCACACGACCAGGGACGGCCTCGGACTTCCGAATTCTTTGTCGGAGTAGATCACGCTGATCATCTGCAGTGTTTTGCCAAGGCCCATTTCGTCCGCGAGGATCCCTCCGAAGCCGGCTGCCTCGAGGGTCTTCAGCCACTTGAAGCCGTAAGCCTGGTAGGGGCGGAGAGTGTCTTCGAGAGATGCCGGGATCTCGTAATCGGCATCCCGGATGCTGCTGAAATTCTTGATCAGGCCGCGGAATTGACGATCTCTGTTCTGGGCGACTGAATCGTGCTCCTCCATGAGTTTGTTAAGGTATAGAGCACGGTACAAAGGGAGAGATATTCCCTTCTCGATGGCTTCTTCGGGGGAGAGATCGAGTCCTTCAAACAGCTTTTCGATCTCCTCAAAGCCGCCGTCATCACTCAGGTCCACAAAGTCGCCGGAACTGAGGCGGTGATAGCGCTTTTTGCGCCGGTAACTTGCGAGAATATCGAGCAGCTCGTCGGGCGTGTACTCCTTGGAAGTGACCGACAGGTCCATGACTCCGCTCTGAATGGAGACGCCCACGCGGACCGGGGACATTGTGCGGACCCTCTGGCGGGCCAGCAGTGCCGTTCCCTTGACGGTGCCAAACTGCTCCAGATCGGCTATTCCCTTCGTCAGGAAATCGTATAGTTTCTCATCGTTTACTTTGCTCGCATATTCCCATCTGTCGGGGTCAAAATCCTGAAACCACTTTTCTATGCGGCTGACCACACGGGTCTCCTGTATCCTGTCGCGGTACTGCCCGCGATCGGTCCCGCGCGTGCGGGATTCGGGAATATCCAGCACTTTGTCGTCGTAGCTGACCCGCGCCCTGCAGATGAGCCGGAGCTCCTCGTAATCGATCAGGAAAGTGAAAGCCGGTTCAGGCGGCAGATACTGTTCCTGTTCACCGCCGACATTGTCCTCCAGGCGCACATAGGGGTTATCGAGGAGGGTCGGAAGGACCCGGTAATAGAATTCCTGCAGGCTGTTCATACCTACTCGGAAGCGGAAAAAGCCGGACGCGTCCGCCACTCGCAGGAAAGGCTCGAGCACCTTTTTTTCTTCAGGGGAGATCCTGCTGAGCCCCTTATCGTTCAAAATATAGTTCGCAATACTTCCCCTGATCATAACAGGGACCAGTCCGGAGACTTCAACGCCTGCAAATGCACCTCTGGCGTCGGAGAGACGGTCGGCTTTAAGGTCGATCTTCAGGTTTCGATGCCCGACAGGTATGATCTTGTCGGAAATATTGTTGGTCTTGTCCTGGTATTCGCACTTCCCGCCTTCCGCGATGTCGTAGAACCCGTCCAGCAGGCTTCCCTCAAGGATCATGGAAGAAGACACGGAGAGAGTGCTGACTCTGGTGTAGTAATAATTGTTCTTGCTGGTGAGCTGTTTGTTGACATCCTTGATCTCGCCGACCCTGCGCACGATAAAGTGCATCAGGGGTTCGGACTCCTCACAGAAATCCAGCCTGCTGAAATCGACGGTCTCCTTCTTGGTCAGGCTGAAATCAGGCTCACTGTTGAGATAAGCGGAGACGAGCGCGGAGGGATTTCGCACGATGAAGAGGCGGGATCCCTTTCTGCCCATTTTAAAGCTCAATGAAGCTTTGCCGTCTTCGACAATGATCCTGGGGAACAGTGTGAGTACTCTGTCTTTCGACACCTGCGCATCGGAATCCTGCTGCGACTCGTCGACAGCCTGAGCGGAGAATCTGTCCATGGCATTGAAGAAAGTCTGGGCAGCGTTGTCTGTCTGGTCGTCTGAACCGGAAGAGAGCAGGTGCTCCCACAGCTTCTTTAATGTCTGCAGCTGGTATTCATCCAGGGGGACGTCAGGGTCAAACGGAGTCTGCACGTGAGCAGGCAAAAAGGTACTGTGATAGCTTACTGTACTCAGGTTCAGGAGCTTGCCACCTTTCAGGGTACCGGATGCGGTGATCCATTCGGGTTCGTCCTTGAAAGTGCAGGAGAAGGCGATCGACTTTCCGTCCCGCTCATCAGCCTCCTCAAATCTCTCAGAGCCGCCCAGGCAGATCTCCTGAAGGTCCGCGGTCCGCGCGAGGGCATATGGGGTGGTGATACATCCTTTTACTGCTGTCTCAAGGTCATAGAAAACGAGACCTTTCATGCGGGGCAGCTTGTCGAAAAAGGGAGCCGCCGGAACAGGGTTTGTCCCGTGCTCATTGCGCAGTTCTTCCTTGCGTTTTATGACACGTTGGCGTTTCTCCTCTTCCTTGCGCTTTTCATATTCGTACATGCTCTCCCTGAATACCCAGGGGCCATGCCGTTTTTCCCACGCACACATCACTGCGGCCATATGGACGCAGTAAGCTCCTTTATAGGTGGCGTCCCGGCAGGTACAATTGAACACCGCGTTCTTCCAGCTGTCCTTTCTGCTGATCGGCACGCGCGATATTTTGACAAAGTTATGGGAGCTGCCGCTTCGCACCCTGCCTGTGCAGGAATAATCGTTGAAACGAAGGTCTGTGACCAGACGCTGGTACATCTCGTTGCTGCCCTTAGAGACGGTGTCGGGGTCGAAGAGCACGCGCCAGTCCTTGGTCTCGGTGATCATGTCGGGCGGCGTCTTGAAACCGGCGGCGCTCATTTCCCTGCTCATGCTCATTCCCATATTGAACAATTTGCTGAAGTAATCATTTAAATCCATGTTCTGAAGTCCTTCCGTAAATCAAGGCTCGCAGCGCGAGCCGCTGCGCTGCGTGCGGGCTGCCTGTCAGGCAGCATCTTCCTTTCCGCACGTGTGCATCGTATAACTCAGCGGGAGACTTCCCGCCTGAGTTGAAATGGCAGAGCACGGCGGCATCATCAGTGCTCTGACAATTCTGTAAAGCGTACTATCGCTAAGCTTATCATTAGATTATAAAGGATAGCGGGCGAATGAAAAGCAACTGCCGGTTTAAACGAGGGAGAAAAAGTGACTTTTTGGGGAGAAAAGGGGCATTGATATGGTATACTGTTAGTCGAACATTATATTTCTTTTAAGGACATAGAGGTAACCATGGTAAAAGCAGTCATTAACAACGAAGTATTACTTTCTTACCCGGAAGGCTTTGAGGAGATGGACAGGGAAGCCCTGAAAGAGGCTTTTCTCGACGACAACCCCAACAGATGGGGGATCAAGGACGAGAAGAGGCATATGCTGGTGACTGTCCTCTGGAACCGGACCAATATGATCACTGCCATGATCACAGGACCGAGCACGATCGCGGACAGTGTGGAGCATAAGATGAAGACATCGCTTAATAAGAGCCGCTACAAATTCGGAGGTTTCGAGCGCAAGAAGGTAAGCGGGCGTAATGCGAATGGATTCACTTACGAATATGTGCTGGAGGGAGTGGATCAGATTGGCGAAGTACTTGTGTTCCAGAATGTGAACTGCTATTACACGCTCTACACTTACGCGCTGAAGGAGAATCGCCAGGCAGCGCGCGTAGTGATCGACGCGATCGAGAGCTCCATTCAGTTTACCAATGATAAGAAGTGATCGTTCGCGGCGCGCTTTTGCGGAAGGAGGTATGGAAGATGGGACTTTTTTTCCGAAAAGATGATAAGAAAGAGGGAACCGGGGCCGGACGCTCTTTTGCCAAAACATATGACAAGGAGAAGACAAAACCGGCCATCCGCTGCAGTATCTGCACCGGAGAGCAGGTGGCAGGATTTCTCAACAAGCGGTCAGGACATTTTGAGGAGATCGCGCTGATCAAAAGCCCTAAAGACCTCGAAGACTTCAAGAGGACTTACGGGATCACCGGGGAAGTGGAGAAGTTTTATTAAAAAGTCAGTGAGCCGGGGGCAATTCCCCGGCTCTTTTCTTTTACAGGTAAAATGAAACCAAAGAATACGAGGAGATAGGATATGGAAATCAGAAAAAGAAGCTTTTCAGAAGAGGCATTTCAGAGAAGTTTATTCGGGATGAGGCAGGAACAGAAAGAAGACATCGAGCAGTTTCTCGCGATGCTGCATGTTGAACTGGATCCTGTAAATATGATGATCGCGGACTACGAATGTGCAGCCCTCGAGGTGGAGACAAAGTTTAAAGTCCTCAATACCAGGCTTTCTATGAAGGGTGAGGCAAATCCGATCGAGTCGATCAAGACCAGGATCAAGTCCTCGGACAGCATCCTTCGGAAGATGAAGAAACTGGGCCTTCCGATGACATTGGAGGCCGCACAGGAGAATATCTTCGATATTGCCGGGGTGCGTGTGGTCTGCTCCTTTATCGATGATATTTACACAATAGAGAAGTATTTCCTTGATCAGGAGGACGTAAAGCTGGTGACCCGCAAGGATTACATAGAGAATCCCAAAGAGAGCGGATACCGGAGCCTGCACCTCATCATTCAGACCCCGATCTACACAGAAAACGGCAAAAAAGACATGTACGTGGAAGTGCAGCTTAGAACGATCGCGATGGATTTCTGGGCAAGTCTTGAGCACAAACTGCGTTATAAGAAACATATAAGACCGGCCCTGCTCAAGGAGCTGGCTGAGGAGCTTGAATCCTGCGCGGAGGAGAGTACTAAGCTGGACCGGCGAATGCTGGTCGTCAGAAAGAAGATACTGGAGGCTTCGGAAAGTGAGGACTAAAAAGCTTGTGCTATTACAGGTGGAACAAAACGGCATTGCACGTATATTCATTTGGAAAGCAAACAAGCTCCGCTTTTGAGAGCTGCTTTAGAAAAGGAGAGAGATGAGATGAATAAGAATATAAAGGTCATTGCCCTGATCGCTCTTTTGATTTATGTAATTTCTCCGATGGATGCGGCGCCGGGTCCTGTCGACGATATGATCCTCTGCCTGGTATATGCTCTTATGAACTACAAAGGGTTTGGAGTCGGAGAAGGTCGCAGCGATGAGGAGAGGTTGACACAGAACTAGCTGTTTCACGCGCCGGTATTATTGAACTGATTTTTCAAACCATGCCTTTTCAAAACCCTATACTGGTGGTTATTCCACCAATATAGGGTTTTAAAAACACATTGCGCTTGTGACAGGGAACCATGGTTACAAACATTTTACATTTCCCGACTATTCCCTTACAGGGTTTGCACGTTTTATAATCAGGAGGGGAGCTCTGTACCTGAATTTCAGGGAGAAGCGCGTCTTTGTGGACAGCCTGCACATGACATCGGCCAACGGAGCGTGCCTGATCGAAAAAAACAGATATCTTGTACTTGAAAGGAACTCTATGAAGATCATTATTTCACCGGCCAAGAAGATGATGGAGGATACAGACACTTTTTCGGGAAGAGAAAAGCCTGTCTTTCTGGAAGAGACTGAAAAACTCATGAAGTGGATCCAGGCATTGCCCTATGCTGATGCAAAAAAAATGTGGGATTGCAGTGACAAGATCGCTGAAGAAAACTACCGCAGGTTTCACAATATGAATCTGAAAGGAGATCTGACTCCGGCTATTCTGGCTTATGACGGGATCCAGTATCAGTATATGGCTCCTTCGGTCTTTGAATACGGCGAGTTCGACTACGTGCAGACTCATCTTCGGATCCTGTCAGGGTTTTACGGTGTGCTCAAGCCGATGGACGGCGTAACGCCATATCGCCTGGAGATGCAGGCCAAGGCAGAAGTGGACGGCTGCAATAATCTATATGAATTCTGGGGAGACAAGATTTACCGCGAAGTGATGGATGAGAGCCGGACCGTGATCAATCTGGCATCAAAAGAGTACTCCAAATGTGTAGAAGCGTTCCTGCAGCCGGGGGATAAGTTCATTACCTGCGTATTTGGAGAGGTATCAGAGGATCAAAAGAAATCCGGGAAACCGCGTGTGATCCAGAAGGGAGTTTATGCCAAGATGGCGCGGGGCGAGATGGTCCGATTCATGGCGGTCAATGATATCAGGGAACCGGAGCAGGTCAAGCAGTTTAACTGGAGCGGATATGAATTTCGGGAGGACCTCTCTTCAGATACAGAGTATGTCTTTGTGACATCCTCCCATGAATGAATTAATAAAGCAGGGCAGTGATGCCCTGCTTTTTCTTTGTGCTATTTCTGTACTTCCGGATATTGCAGATCCCATTCCAGCTTATAAATATAAACGGTGTTTTTTCCTTCGCCTCCTGCAACAGCGAGGAATAAACCATCCGGGGAAACGGCGAAATCCGCAGGAATGTTAAAATCGTTGACGGCTTCTGTTTCTTTCTCTCCCGGGTGTAAGGGAGTCAGCGCAACTGTATAAGGATCTTTAATATAGACGATCTGCCGGTCTACACCGGAAAAACGAAGTTTATTTGATAATTTGACATCAAAGTGAATCTTCAGCTCTTTCGGTTCTTTTCTAAGGGCTTTTGTTTTTCGCCCTGTTTTAAAATCAACATACCAATACTCATATTTTGTTATTTCGGGCAGGGAATTTCTTGGTCCGTCCGGAATCTTATACTCAATAAGAGCGCCCTTTTCATCGGGAGCAACGTAGAACTTAAAGTAGTTGACCAGGGGACCGCCCATGATATCGAATTCTCTCAACAGTTTGCGTTCCGGAACGTTCCAGAAAGAAAACCGCACCACAAGATTCGTTGAAATCTTTGCCATTCGCCGGGTCATCAGAAGAGTTTTGCCGTCTGACAGAAAGTGTAAGGTGTCGTCTGTCGTATAAAACAGATCAAGATCTGTTGACCACTCCGCGGGACTTGTTTCTTTACTGTACAATCTGAGTGTGCACTGCGGCGGTGTGCCCATCGTTTTTATATCGATCGCTGCCGCGTTCTTTCCGTCCTCAGATGCGTCAAAGGCAAGTCTGACTTTTCCATATTTTGACGGGAGCATCGAGCTGACCAACTCGCGTTTTTTCTTCTCTTTGTGATGTGACGGCGGCAGACATCTCTCTTTGCTGAGTCCGTAAAGCATCTCACCTGTATCAAGATTCACAATACTGCCGGTATCGTTCTTCTCGATGATCAGTAATTCTCCGGAGTCTTCTGAAAATGAGATGCTGCCCGCGTCAGCCGCGACAGCGCGGACAAGAACAGCCCTGTTCAGCTTAATCTTGATCTTTTTGCTTTGGATCGTATGAAGAAGGCTCTTTGCTCTCGGGTCATTCTGCATGCTCGGATCCAGTCCCATGGCCTGTGCCGCGAGAAGCTCGGCTTTCCTCAGATCATTATTTTGAAGGGCTTCTTCGGCTTCCAGCAAGATCATACTGAACCTATGCTCCAGTTCAAGCCGCCGTGAGGATGTCTGGATCTTACACAGTTCCCAGGCTGCTCTGAAGCCGAATTTGGGAATGTTGACTGTATAGATTTCATCATGATACAGATCATTGTCGGAGAGCAGAAGATAAACCGTATTTTTTCCGATCCTGATCGAGTCGGAATAGCAGCTTCCGGGCAGCGGTATCGAGCGAATAATACGCCCGGTGCCCGGTTCTATGAATTGTAAACAGTCGTTTTTAGTTACCGCGACAATGTATTTACCGCAGATATTAAAATCAGCGATAGGATCGGGAGCTTTGTAACGCATCTGCAGACTTCCGGTTTTAAGATCGCAGGTATATATATTGCGGGACAGGCACCAGATCCTGTCGCTTGTTTCACCTGAATGTAAAGAAACTGCTTCTCCATCAAGAAATAAGCTGTTTACAGGTTCCCAGTTTTCGGCATCGTAATAGGTGATCTCTCCCTGTTGTTTCGGTCTCCAATAGGAAAGAATCAATGATCCGTCATTGTTGAAAAGTACATCTATCTTTTCACCAAAAGTAAAATCCTGTTTATGAATCGATCTCTCTTTCAGCGGCTGCTGAGTGGATAAATCCAGGAGCCTTACACTGTATTGACTTTGACTCAAATGGGAGGCTGTAACGTATAACTGCCGGTCGTTTTTATAGGTGCAGGCCTCCGGATGACCGTTTATTTCGGCTTTGCCTTTCAGCCTTCCGTTATTAAGCCTGTAAAAATACAGAGTGCGGTCAACAGCTATTCCCTGTAAACCTTTTTGATCATTTGCAGGGCGCCGCGTTGAACATATTTCTCCTTTTTCCCAATTTACGGCCGAACCCTTATCGAGCTCTATGTTTACATTGGTCCATACACTCTTTTTGTCCTTGAGAGAAAACAGAGCTGCTCCGTGTCCGCCTGCAAGGATCAGATCTTCATCCGGTGAAACCTCAAGACACGGCTTCTCTGTAAGATAAAATCTTTTCAGCGCGTAAGTCCGCTCATCTAAAGAGGGGAGAAGTTCTGCCGCTTCAAGGTCGCATTCATCGGCTCCTTCCCTGTCGAACTCTCCGTTGCCACGCTCAAGTTCAATACGGGCGGCAAGATATCTGTGGTCCTTATCCACCAGATCACTTCGGACAAGCCGAAGCGCCGTAAGGTCATCGATCTCGCCGCTTCGCCACATATGGAGAGCGCTGTTATAGATGCTGGCAGCATGGGTGGGATCCTTATCATTAGCCGCTTTCCAACATTTCATCGCTTCTTCATAAAGGCCCAGGTCCAGATAGCTGAGGGCTTTGTTATTAAGTGAATCCGGTGTATCAGGCGCTGCTTTAGGCTCAGGTCTGGAATAAGACGTGCCGGTTATGCTTCTGTATATTTTGAGCAGTTCCGATTCAATTACTGAGAAATCATCGGGGCGCAAATCCGGATCATGTTCCATACATTGTGCCAGAAGCGCCTGAAAAGCTTCCGGTATCGGATAATCTGTACACATCTCGAAATAATCCCTGCACGCGAGCCCCGCAAGAGGGCCGGTCAGCTGCCCGCTGTGTGCCCAGGGCTTTCTGCCCAGATACATTTCCATGATGCTGACGCCCCAGCTGTAGATATCTGTGCGACGGGTGAGAAGTTGTGCGGCAGCCTGTTCGGGAGAGCAATACGCAGGCGTTCTCCCGCCCGAAGGAGATACGACGGTCCTGTCGGAATCAAAGTCCGGCTCTGTGGCATCACCTTCCAGGAATGTCAGATTAGTCCTGGCCCTGGCAAGGCCGAAATCACTGACTTTGGCTGTCCAGTCTTTAGACAGAAGCACATTGTCCGGTTTGACATCCTGATGTATAAGGTGATTTTCATGAGCGTAATGAAGTCCGCGGGCGAACTGGACAGCGATATCCAGAAGTCTTTCCTGAACTTCTTTCTCTGTACCTTTGTAAAGAGTGCCGTTCTTTATATGGCTTTCCAGGCTTCCGTTCTCCATCCACTCAGAAAAGATCGTCGGCACGTTCTCGACCTCACGCACGTAGTAACAGGAGACAATATTGGGGTGAAGACCGAGATTGATCCAATGTCTGCATTCCGCAGTAAAATTGTCTTTTTGCTCCGGCGTCTGAAAGGCTTCCGCTTTCGGTCTCTTCATAGCCAGATCCATATTCCATCCGGTGTGACTGACGCGCCATACCGCGCCCATTCCCCCGCGAATAGCTTCGGACTGCACGCGATAAGTATCCAGGACCATGTCGCCGGGATGATAGTCCGCCATATGCTCCGCAGGAATTGCAGTTACAGGCTCATGTTCTTTATTTGCCGGCTTTGTATTGGTCTTGGATCTTAGAGACTTTTTCTTATTTCTGGAAGCGATCTCACTTGAGTATTCAGACTGCAGATCCTTCAGGGCGTCTCCCAGGAATCCGCCGCCAAAACCGAAATTTCTTTTTTTATCGTCGCTCATATCGGGTTCTCCTGTTTTGCGATTTAAAGCAGGTCATCTGAACGGAAGAGAATTGACTGATCAGAAACGGTTGATTCACCGTTTACTCTATAATAATATAGCATACAGAAAGGGAGAAACTATGATCACAGAAGAAATCAGAGAAGAGCTTTATAGGCTCCAGGATTCAAAATACAGAGAGTTCCAGATCAAACTCATCCCGAATGTGACGCCCGATTCGGTGATCGGCGTCCGGACGCCGGCCCTGCGTAAATATGCAAAGGAACTGGCAAAGCGGGAAGAGATCGGGGAGTTTCTTGCAGATGTGCCGCATCAGTATTTTGACGAGAATCAGCTGCACGCATTCATCATCTCGCAGTTGAAGGATTTCGGGCGCTGCATGGAATATGTGCGCGCATTCCTGCCTTACGTGGACAACTGGGCGACCTGCGATCAGTTGTCTCCGAAAGTATTCGGGAAAAATAAAGGGGATCTGCTGCAGCAGATTCGTGAATGGATCGGGTCGGGAGATACCTACACGGTGAGATTCGGAATAGGAATGCTGATGCAGTATTTCCTGGATGACGATTTTGACCCGGAGCACCCGGAACTGGTGGCACAGATTCGGTCGGAAGAGTACTACGTCAATATGATGAAGGCCTGGTACTTCGCGACAGCTCTCGCCAAGCAGTATGAAGCGGTGCTGCCGTTCATCGAAGGACGCCGTCTGGACGACTGGACGCACAGGAAGGCGATTCAGAAATCGGTGGAGAGTTACAGGATCACGGAAGAGCAGAAGAAGTATTTAAAGACACTCAAGTAATATTTTGGGCTGCCACATCAAGCGGAGGATTCTCATCCGGCGCTTGATGCGGCAGCCCTTTCAGCAGTCTCTTTATCTTTCTGTAAATCTGTACAGCATTGCCGGCCGTCCTACCGACCCCTTCTCCAGTCCGCGCTCCTCGATACGGCCTGCGGCTTCATATTCTCGCTTGATCGTGCGCCTGAAGTTTCCGATGTCCAGCGGATGGTCCAGGATCGCCTCGTGAATGAGCCGCAGCTCGGTTAGGGTGAAAGAAGACGGATCTTCCACAAATCCAAATGCAAGGTCCGTGTAATCCAGTTTTCCCCGCATTCTGAGGATCGCGGTGCGTATGATCCTGCCGTGGTCAAAAGCCAGATCCCTCGACGAAATCACCTCGCCGTCCGGTCCTTTGAGCAGGTAGTTCTCCTCATCTGCCGGATGGCCGCATTCGGGATTGTCATCAACACTCTGTCCGGTCACACCGCAGATCTCAAAGAGCGCGGCGTCATCGGCTCCGACACCCGCCAGGTAGTGGAGTTTTCCTTGCGGGACCGTGGCCAGATAGGCGATGGAAATGACCCTGGTCCTCGGGTCGCGATCAACAGCGGAGAAGGTGTAGAGCTGTTCAAGATGGATCTGTTCTACGCCGGCTTCCTCCCGGATCCTGCGCGCGGCAGCATCGTCTGCGGACTCGTCCATGCGCAGGAACCCGCCCGGGATCGCCCATTTTCCCAGATAAGGATATTCATTTCGCTTGATCAGGAGCAGGCGGAGCTTTTTGTCCGACACTGTGAAGATCAATATATCTACCGTCACAGAAGGATGTTCATATTGAGACGGGTCGTAGTTCTGCAAATATTGCTGTTCTGACTGCATGCCGATCGCTTTCTTTCTAAATTCAAGGCTCGCAGAGCGAGCCGCTGCGCCGCGTGCGGGTTGCCTGTAAGGCAACATCTACCTTTCCGCACGCGTGTGCATCATAT
>JBGUJH010000073.1:0-6853 GCA_045113775.1 Lachnospiraceae bacterium
GCAGGAGATGGGACTTGAACCCACACTATGTTGCCATAACAGGCACCTGAAGCCTGCGCGTCTGCCATTCCGCCACTCCTGCGAACAAATGTTATTTTATTAGTTATATATTCAAATGTCAACATAAATTTGAAATAATTTTTTTAATAAAAAAGGAAAATGAGAACAGACGAAGAATATTAAAATTAGACTCGGTTTTGCCTCCTTTCAGGCAGGCCGGTTTCGCAATTCTGCTTTCATTTCGGTATTCACAGGTTAAGAAGAGGCCTTCCATTGACGATCAGAGAAGAACTGGAATTAAGAGAAAAAGAGATCCTTGCTCCTTGGGCTGCGTTTTCAGCTGATTCAAAGGGCAGGACCGTGCCCGAAGAGCAATGTGATATCCGTCCTGTTTTCCAAAGGGACAGGGACAGGATCCTCCACAGTAAGTCTTTCAGAAGACTAAAGGACAAAACACAAGTGTTTCTGTCCCCTGACGGCGACCATTACAGAACGCGTATGACGCATACTCTGGAAGTTTCACAAAATGCCAGAACGATCGCAAAGGCGCTGCGCCTAAATGAAGACCTGGTCGAGGCGATCGCACTGGGACATGATCTGGGGCACACACCCTTCGGTCACGCCGGGGAACGGGCACTGAACAAGATCTGTCCCGAAGGCTTCCGGCACTTTGAGCAGAGCCTCAGAACGGTGGATATACTTGAGAAAAACGGCGCCGGGCTGAATCTCACACAGGAAGTCCGGGATGGGATACTGAATCATCAGATGGATACACTCCCTTTCACTTTGGAGGGACAGATCGTGCGGTTATCCGACAAGATCGCTTATATTCATCACGATATGGACGACGCCATCAGAGGCGGCATATTAAAGGAAGAGGATGTTCCGGAGAGGATCGCTTCTGTCGTCGGCAGAACGCTGGGGCAGCGTCTCGACCGTTTTATCCATGATATTATCACGACCAGCCAGGGAAAGCCTGTGATCTCCATGTCTGAGGAGATTGAACAGGCGTTCCGCGATCTCAGGGCGTTCATGTTTGAGAGTGTCTATACAAATCCTCTTGCCAAATCGGAGGAGTCAAAAGCCTGCAGCATGATCGAAGTTCTGTATGATTATTATATGAACCATCCCGGTGACCTTCCGGAGCTTCAGAAGAAAATGATCGACGACGGCACTCCGGTATACAGGGCTGTCTGTGACTATATATCTGCGATGACAGACAGATATGCGATCAAAATGTTTGAATCGATCTACATTCCCAAGAACTGGGATGTGATCTGACAGGAATTCAGAATATGTATTATCCGGATGATAAAGTGGAGGAGATCCTTCGCGCCAATAACATTGTGGATGTCGTAGGAACCTATGTCCATTTACAGAAGAAGGGCGCCAACTATTTTGGCCTGTGCCCTTTCCATAACGAGAAGTCCCCGTCATTCTCCGTCTCGGAACCGAAGCAGATGTTCTATTGCTTCGGATGCGGCGCGGGCGGCAACGCGGCGACCTTCTTGATGAAATATGAAAACTACAGTTTTCAGGAAGCCTTGCAGACGCTGGCTGACAGGGCGGGGATCAAACTTCCCGAAGTCAATTACAGTGAAGAGGCAAAAAGAAAAGAAGAAAAGAGGCAACTGCTGAGAGCAGTCAATAAAGAGTCTGCCGTCTATTACTATAAACTGCTTCGTTCACAGAAAGGAATGAAGGGGCTCAGATACCTTGCTCAGAGAAAGCTGGATCCTGCCACAATGCGTGACTTCGGTCTCGGATATGCCGACGGCTCGAACAACGATCTGTGCGCGCACCTGCGGAGCAAAGGCTTTTCCGACGACGTGATCCTGGAGGCGGGCGTTGCCGCTTTCGACGAGAAGAGAGGCATGCACGACAAATTCTGGAACCGCGTGATCTTTCCTATCATGGATGTTCGCGGTCAGGTGATCGGATTCGGCGGACGCGTAATGGGAGACGGAAAACCCAAATACCTCAATTCTCCGGAGACAGAGATCTTTGACAAGAGCCGGAATCTGTACGGGCTGCACATTGCCAAAAGATCGAAGGCTCCTTATAAGATCCTTTGCGAAGGGTACATGGACGTGATCTCCATGCACCAGGCAGGCTTTCCCGAGGCAGTCGCTTCTCTGGGGACTTCTTTTACAGAGGGACAGGCAGCTCTCTTAAAGAGATATACAAAGCAGGTCCTGCTCGCTTATGACAGCGACGGAGCCGGTGTAAGGGCAGCGCTCAGAAGTATCGGCATCCTGAAAAAGGCCGGGATTGAAGGAAAAGTGATCGACCTGCGTCCTCAGAAGGATCCCGATGAATTTATCAAGGCGAACGGGAAGGACGCGTTTCTTGAGAGGATCAGAAATGCCGAGAACAGCTTTTTCTTCGAGCTTCGCATGATGCAGAGGGAGTACTCGATGGACGACCCTGCCCAGAGAACGCAGTTCCATCACGCCATTGCTGCCAAATTGTGCTCGATCGAAGATGAGATCGAGAGAGACAATTATCTCGGGGAAGCGGCAAGGCGCTACTATATCGACGAAGGAAGCCTGAAAAGGCTGGTAGCTTCTTACGGAAGGTCCGGATCGGCACAGACTGTCTGGAATAACGGCGCTGAGCCTGCAGGATCCGCTCAGGAACAGGGCAGGAACCGCCGCGGTAAACCTGCAAAAGAGGACAGGATCGAGGAGAATGAAAAGCTCCTTATGACCTGGCTGGCAGATGAACCCGAGATCTTCGCACAGATCGCCCCTTATATCCGGCCGGAACATTTCCATGAGGGCGTTGCGAGGCAGGCGGCGAAAGGGTATTGGAAGATCCTGCAGGAAGAAGGCGGCGGCAACCCCGCTTCCGTGATCGGCATGTTCGAGACGCAGCAGGAACAGGAACAGGCAGCTGCCATGTTCAACAAGCGGCTTAAGGGTCTGACCGACACAAGGGAACGGGAGAAAGCTCTCAAGGACATAGTGATCTCGATCCGAAAAGCTGCCGCGGAAAGGGAGAGAAAGCAGTTCGAAGAGGCTATGCAGGAGCCGTCAGCTGAGATGCTGGGCAGGATGCTGAGCACCAAAAAAGAACTGCAGGCACTCAGTAAGATCAGATTTACTCTAAGGAGCGTTTCAGCCCAGGAGTGACCGGCACAGCGGTTCGCTCTTCGAACCTAAACATGATAAATAGGATCACTATGATCTATTTATAGATATAAGAACGGAGGAACAGGAAAATGAGCAAAGCGGAAAACAAGAATCATGAAACATTGAGCCAGGAAGAGTTCATGAGGAAGATCGGGGATCTGATCGCTTCCGGCAAGCAGAAAAAAGGGGTTCTTGAAGAATCTGAAATACGCGCTGAGTTCAGAGATATGAAACTGACCGATGACCAGTATGAGCTGATCGTGCGTGTCCTTGAAAAAAACGATATAGATGTCCTTCAGGTCGTGGATGATGACGACGCAGATGTCCGCGATGATGATATCGACATGATGGATGACGGCAATGAAGAGGAGCCCGACCTGCTCGACCTGAGCATCCCGGACAGCATCAACATTGAGGATCCTGTCCGCATGTACCTCAAGGAGATCGGCAAGGTTCCGCTTCTTACCGCAGAGGAAGAGATCGAACTGGCCAAGAGAATGGAAAACGGCGATGAAGATGCCAAGAAGAGGCTCGCTGAGGCGAACCTTCGTCTCGTGGTAAGTATCGCAAAGCGCTACGTCGGCCGCGGAATGCTCTTCCTTGACCTGATCCAGGAAGGCAACTTAGGACTTATCAAAGCAGTCGAAAAGTTCGATTACAATAAGGGATTCAAATTCTCCACATACGCCACATGGTGGATCCGCCAGGCGATCACGAGAGCGATCGCGGATCAGGCAAGAACGATCCGTATTCCTGTTCATATGGTAGAGACGATCAACAAGCTGGTCAGAGTGAGCAGGCAGCTTCTTCAGGAACTGGGCAGAGAACCCACTCCCGAAGAGATCGCGGAGCGCATGGAGATCCCTGTTGAGAGAGTGCGCGAGATCCTCAAGATCTCCCAGGAACCCGTTTCCCTCGAGACCCCTATCGGCGAAGAGGAAGACAGCCATTTAGGCGATTTCATTCAGGACGATAACGTGCCTGTTCCTGCCGATGCGGCAGCTTTTACCCTGCTTAAAGAACAGCTGGTAGAAGTGCTGGGGACACTCACAGAGAGAGAGCAGAAAGTGCTCAGGCTCCGTTTCGGACTCGATGACGGAAGGGCGAGAACTCTTGAGGAAGTCGGCAAGGAATTCAATGTCACAAGAGAGAGGATCAGACAGATCGAAGCCAAGGCTCTGCGCAAGCTCCGTCATCCCAGCAGAAGCCGCAAGCTCAAAGATTATCTGGACTGAGCGATGGCTGCCGATTTAAAACTTTCCAAAAGGCTCACTGCGATCGCAGGGATGGTGACGGGAGGCGGTCAGCATGACAAAACAGAGCAGAAAGAGTATTGTCTGTGCGATGTAGGCACAGACCACGCGCATATTCCTATCAGGCTCCTTATGGACGGCATTATAGACCGCTCTATCGCGATGGACGTCATCGAAGGACCGCTGGAGAAAGCGCGCGAAAACACAGCGCTTTACGGTGCTTCGGATAAAATCATGCTGCGGCTTTCCGACGGCCTCGACGCGTACAGGAGCGGGGAGGCACAGGGACTGGTGATCGCGGGCATGGGAGGAAGGATCATGAGCAGGATCCTTCTGAGAGAGCCTGATAAGACACGGGATTTTAAAGAGATCATCCTGCAGCCTCAGGCAGATCCGGAATTTGTCAGGAGAGCGGTCAGGGAGCTGGGGCTCTATATAGACCGGGAAATGATCGTTCTTGAAGACAACAAGTATTACCCCGTGATGCACGTGGTACATGAATGTCAAAAGGGACCGGCCTGGAAGTCTGCGGGAGAGCCGGTAAGTTATGATGAAAAAGAGCTGTATATTCAGGCGGAGGATCTGTTCGGTCCGGTTCTCATAAGAGATCGGGACAGCATGCTCAGAAGTTATCTTCTGTGGCAGAAAGGCGTCAATGACAGAATCCTTCATTCCCTCTCACGGGCGAATGATACAGGAAGCAGCGCAATCAAAGAAAAGAAAGCGCAGGTCCTCCTCAAAGAAAAACTGATCAATACTGCACTTGAATATTTTGACCATTATTGACAAAAGGAGCCGGATATGAAACTGAAAGAGATCATGCAGCTGCTTGAGGAATTCTGCCCCCGGAGTTTTGCTATGTCCTGGGATAATGTCGGACTTCAGGTGGGATATGCGGACAAAGAAGTGAAAACGATCGCGCTCGCTGTAGACGCGACGTCGGAAGTGATCGCGAAAGCAGCTTCTCACGGAGCTGACCTGATCCTCACCCATCATCCGCTCCTCTTTGGCGGCGTCAAGAGGATAACTGACAGTGATTACGTCGGAAGCAGAGTCCTGAATCTGGTCCGGCAAGATATCTGCTGCTACGCCATGCACACAAATTTTGACGTGCTCGGTATGGCGGACGCCTCTGCAGACCTGCTGCAGCTGATGGACAGAGAGGTGCTTGAAGTCACCTATGAGGATGAGCTCTCAGTGGAGGGGATCGGAAGGATCGGGACCCTCAAGGAGCCCATGAAACTCTCCGAATGCGCAGCCTTGGTCTCAAGGGCGTTCGGGATCGATCATGTAAGATACTACGGTGATCCCGAACAGATGCTGGTAACCTGCGCGATCCTTCCCGGATCGGGAAAGGGAGAGATCGATCTCGCTGTAAAATCCGGCGCCGACGTATATATAACCGGTGATATTTCACACCATGACGGTATAGATGCCGTTGAGAAAGGGATCGCGGTCATAGATGCCGGACATTACGGCATTGAGAAGATCTTTATTCCTTATATGAAAGAGTACCTGGAAAGAGAGATGCCCGAGATCCGGATCATATCCTGTGACACAGGGGCTCCTTTTTCGGAGACGTAACAGAACTGTACGCAGCTCAGAAACACAATATTCTTTAACCACAGAGAGGGGGATTTCAATGCCGACCGTAATGATAAAAGGAGCGATCCATCAGTATGATAAGGGAGTTACCTTCGAGAGCATAGTCAAGGAATACCAGGAGCAGTACAATAACTCGATCGCGCTCATTTTTTTCAACGGGAAGATGAAAGAACTGAACAAGCGTCTTGAGAGAGACGGCGTAATTTCTTTTATCACTACAAAAGACAGCGCAGGGCATAACGCATATGTAAGGACAGCACAGATGCTTCTGGTCAAAGCTGTCCGGGATATCCTGAAAGAGCAGGGAAACGCTGTCCATGTCAAAATAGAGTTCGCCCTGGGAAATGCGATCTATTGCTCTGTCCATGACGGAGTACGCGTTACGGATGAATTTGCCCTTCGGGTTGAGAATGAGATGAAGAGGCTCAGAGACAAGAATGTACCGATCGTCAAAAAGACATATCCGATCGATGACGCGATCGAGCTCTTCAAGAGACAGGGGATGCGCGACAAAGAGCGGCTTTTCCACTATCGGCGCGGATCGACCATTAATGTATACAGCATGGAGGGGTATTATGACTATTTCTATGGTTATATGCTTCCTTCTGCGGGTTATGTCAATCTTTTCAAGATCAAGGCCTATAACGGAGGCCTCCTTCTGATCCTTCCCAGACAGGAGAACCCGTTCGAACTCGAGGAATTTGAGGACCAGGAGAGCCTTTTTGAGCAGCTCTATCTCTCGACAAAATGGGGAGACCTGGTCAAGATCAGTACTGTCGGCGACCTCAACGACGCGATCTGCGGAGGCAGCATCAGCGATATGATCCTGGTCCAGGAGGCGCTTCAGGAGCGCAGGATCGG
>JBGUJH010000074.1:0-2320 GCA_045113775.1 Lachnospiraceae bacterium
TTCTTCTCTGTTCAGCGGCCTTTTCCGCAAAGCCCTGCGCAGCTGCGCCTCGATCCACTCAGACTCAGACAAACTCGCATCATCCGCTTCCCGAAGCCGCAGGGCGCTCTTTAATTTGTCCTTTACGATAGCAAGATTTGCGCCGCTTAAGTGTCCATACGCAACAGCTTCTTCCAGCAGAACAACCTCCTCATCAAAAAGGCCGTACTTCCGCAGCAGCTTGCTCAGTTCCCCATACAGTTCCGGCAGATTCGGCTTCTTTTTTTCAGCGCCGTAAAGGTTGACCAGAACCTGACGGTCTTCTCGCAGTTCCTGCAGCGCATTATCTTCCCTCTGCTCTTCACATTCATATCCAATCTCAGCCGCCAAAGAATCAGCCAATTCAGCGGATGTGGGAGATCCCCACGGAACCTTATCATCCGCAATTAATTAATACTTTCCCAATTCGCCGTACTATACAAATCGGCGGAATTGATATGATTTAGTGCCTGAACGCCTTGCGTTCGTCAATGGTCCCTTAAAAAACAGCGGTTTTAACGCTTTTTCAGCGTTCTGCGGATGCAAAAACTGCCTCTGATTATTGAAAAATTATCAATAAAATTATTGATATATAGTACTGAATATTGTACAATAGTACTATATATAGGGGTGATTATTATGGCAGTTCCAGATCATATCCGTAAAGTCCCGCGGCCAGTCAACACTATTGTTGAGGATAACGGCCGCGAAGGTCCAAACCGTTTTGCTGTCCGCGAAAGGATCAGCACAAGATACGTCCCGGGCGGCAATCCTCAGCCTCGCAATGGCAAGGTCATAGGACATATCCGTGATGGGAAGTATGTCCCAAAGCAGGAGCCGGTTGCTTCCAGCGTTCCGGACATGCTCTCTTATGGCGCATCTGCATTCGTGAGATCCGTTACCCGCGATATGCTGGATGATCTTCTGGCGGTGTACGCCATCAAGGATGCCTATACCATCATGGCGATAGCGACGCTGCGGATCATCAAGCCTTCCATTGTGAACAGCAGGCTCTCATCAGAATATAACCGCACCTTTGTCTGCAAAGACTACCCCGGTATCGGGATGTCGCAGAATACGGTCTCCGCTTTTCTGCAGCATCTTGGCCAGGATGGCACAAAACGCCGCCTGTTCTATCAAAAGCGCGCCATGAAGGTGGCTGCTGACCACCATGTCGCCATCGACGGTATGCTCAAACAGGATACCAGCACCGTTAATGACCTTTCGGCCTTTTCTTATAAGGCAAGGATCAAAGGCTGCAGGGATGTGTCCGTTATCTATGCATACGACATCGAAGCCATGGAGCCCATCTGCGCGGAAGTATTCCCCGGCAACAGCATCGATGCGGTCTCTTACCGCTCATTTATCCTGGATAATGACATCAAGAGCGGCATCATTATCGCAGATAAGGGTTTCCCGCCAGTACGGATCATACAGGAGCTGGGTGACCGCCCGGATCTCCATTTTCTCACGCCGATCAAGAGGAATGATGTCCGGATCGGCAACAACGACATGCTCACCTTTGACGGTGTCCTTGAAGGGATCGGTGACCATGTGCTTTACAAAAAGGCCTGCATCAAGGGCGGCCGTTACCTGTATGCATACAGATCCGCAAGGAAAGCTGCCATCGAGGAAGCCGATTACCTTTCACGCCGGGAGAAGAACAAAGACTTCGCCGCCGGAAAGTATGAAAACAAACGCAGTGTCTTTGGCGTTATCGTATTCGAATCGGATCTTGATATGGACCCGAAAACAGCTTACCTCTGTTACGATGAGCGCTGGATGCTGGAGCTTGTCTTCCGGCAGTATAAGAACGACCAGTGTCTTGACCGGACCAATGTACAGGGGGATTTTTCCCTCATTGGCTCCGAGTTCATCAACTTTATAGCCACTGTCGCTACGTGCCGGCTGATCGCCAGAGCGAGGGAAGCCGGACTGCTGAACAAGATGTCCTACAAAGATCTCATGGACGATCTGAGTTCAGCATGGAGAATGGTAGATTCCCCGGCACCGCCGAGATCCGATGACGGTTTCTGGGTACATACCATTACCTGTGTGTTCGAGGAGCTTGAAGCCCTTGGTCTGTCAATACCGGCTCCGGGAACGGAACCGAAGAAACGCGGTCGGCCGAAGAAGGAACCGCAGGAGCAAAAACCGAAACGTCCGAGAGGGCGTCCAAGGAAGAATCCCTGATCTGCCGTCACTGTATAGTACGGCAGATTGGGAAACCTTTAATTAATGTGAGCGCATTGGTTACTTACATCGACAAGCTGTTTGGATATATGGGGATGGGCCAATTAGC
>JBGUJH010000075.1:0-6048 GCA_045113775.1 Lachnospiraceae bacterium
TCATATAAGGCAATATAAGGTCGATGGGGAAGTCATAGATAAAAATGCAGACACACTGCGTTGTGATTATTTACTCTTAAATGACGCAGAGAAACGATCATATTATATCGAGTTGAAAGGATCGGACATTGAGAGAGCGATTAAACAAATAGAAACAAGCATTGCTTTGTTTCACGGCGCTTTGAATGGATATAAGATCTACAAAAGAATCATTTATCACTCTCGAACGACAGATGTGAGGGGAAGTGCTGTCCAGCGATGGAAAGCAAAGAATCCGGAAGCAGTAATTAAACAAAGGTCATTTTCAGAGGCAATATCATAAAGGAGTAGGCATTGTGTGGTTATACAGTGCCTACTCCTTTTTTGGTGAAAACAATCCGACGCAAAGATTGACATGCACAGGAATGAGTTATATAATTATTATTAATAAAAATATAAGACTTAACGAGGGCTTAAGATGGATAAGCATATTCAGATCTTTATTTCAATCGGGATAGGAGTGTTGGTGGGGGTGATTTCCCACATTATCAACGAGGGAAAGGCTCCTGCATTATTCGTAAAGATCTTTGGCGAATGGAAGCCTAGAACGGTTGCAGCGATCTCAAGAATTATCGAAGGAATCATTGTAGGCCTCGTTGTAGGGCTAATACTTCTATGCTGCAAGAGTTGCTCGGAGAAACTGGGGCCAGGCGCAACACCACAACCTTCAAATACTCCACCTTCAACAGTGAGCCCAGAACCTTCTCCAACCCCTGAACCGACCCCAAATAATAAACCGGTTCCTGGAACTACTGTTTCCGAGACACCTTGCGAAGCTGATCTTCTGGCAGTAAACCAGAATGACAGCTATCCCAATGACATAGTGCTTCCCAAGAGTCGTTCCTATCTGCCGGAATACTGTACGAAATATGTTAAATCAGGCAGGGGCGATAGCATCTATTTATATTGGTCCCCGAAAGGTGGGGATACACTAAGGAACCACTATGTATATGAAAAAACACCAGTGACAGTACTTGCAGAAGAAGGAAACTATTCTTGTATCATATTTCTGAAAAAAGAGGATATTCCAATTTCGGGTTGGGTTAACTCAAAATATCTTGTTGATGACTATGATGAGGCATCTTAACTGATATCACTTTGACTTTAATAAGAGCATAACCTGACGGTTTATTACCGTCAGGTTTTCTCTAAGGTTGAACACTTAGGGAAACAAGATTAAAGAAAAAGTGCTCAATATAGTTTGCTGTTTATGAAGCTTCTTTTAGATAAGATATAAAGATTTAACGGAACTTCACATGGTAGAGCGATGCCGTGTGAAGTTTTTTTATGCAGTAAAGGATATGCACTTCAGAACCTTTCAGTAGTCTGATTCGTTTCCTTGCCAGCATTATACCATTTTGCCGTGGTCCGCCTCTTCCCATTCATTAACTAACAAAAATGAATGGAGGAAGCAATATGTCACGGCGAAAAACAAAGCCGGAAGAAATCATAGACAGAGAGCACTATTTTAACCGATACCTTGCAAAGGAAGCGTTACATGAACACATAGAACAAAACAAGTATGAATCGATGAATTCCTCTCTTGAGCAAATGTTGGAGAAAGACAATAATTCCAACGTGCGCCGAAAGATTCTCTTACATGCAACAAATGGGAACGGAGAAGAATTCGAAGAATACTTGTCAAGGCACTCCCTTGAAAACTGGCTTGACTGTATCAGTGATGTCCAACTTCACAAAGCGCTTAAACAGCTTACGAAAAAACAGCAGGCCATATTATACTATCGCTATTTTTATCAGCTTTCTCAGCGTGAGACTGCAGAAATATTACAATGTACCCAGCAACTTGTGTCCAAGCAAGAATACAGTGCTAAAAGAAAGATAAAAAAACTGTTAAAAAGAGGTTGTGAAAAATGATATTTTTATCCCATTCCTATATGAGAGCGTTTGTTCTCGTCAATGCTCCTTGACAAGTGCACAGCCGGCAGCTAAATAACATCAGCAGAGGAACGAGCGATCCGGTAGGTACGCCAAGACCACCTGTGCGGAAAATGATATCCGCATCAAATGAACGGCAACAAGGTGATGAGCGGTTCAACCCAACCAAAAGCAGCTTTGGCAGGCTGTTTCGCCATGACTTCTCTGCCTATAATGGTACCCCTGTCCAAACGGACAGCTCGGAGAGATCCTCGGAGGGGTGAAAGTCCCGGAGTGTGGCGCCAGCCACAGTTTAGCCAGCCGCCCAAGCCTGGGGGAGTAGTGTCGAATACAGGCAAGCAAAATCTCAATAACGGAAACTGGGCCGTTCTATCTCAACAGATAGAGCGGCCCTTTGCAAGCGGGGTAAAAAATGAATACACGAATCGACTACTGCGGAGTGATCACGCTGCTCCGTGCACTTCTTTCCAGTGAAGCATTCACCCGCCAGGAGATTGAAAAAATCGCAAGGCGTATTGCCGCGGAAAGCGGAGCAGACCTGATTATTTCTCTCTGATTTTCCGCATCTTTTTATAGCTATTTCAAGGGAACTGTGGTATTGTGTGTTGCTGCGAAGAGGAGGTGGAACCATGGAGAAAATGCTGAAGAACGACGGTAACCTGGCCGTCCAGCCGGGAGAGCGCCGTGTCATTACCATTGCGGCCAACGATAAGTCGGAGACCATCACACTCCGGGTTGCCGCCTATGCCCGCGTCAGCACGAAATCAGACGAGCAGCGCAATTCTTATGCCGCGCAGAACAGATACTATACAGACCTGATCTCCGCCCACGAGGGCTGGAAACTGGTCGATTTGTACGCGGACGAGGGAATCACCGGAACATCCGCAGAGAAACGCAACGATTTCCAGCGCATGATGGCTGACTGCCGCCGAGGATTGATTGACCGCATTTTGGTGAAGTCCGTCTCTCGCTTCGCACGGAATACCAAAGACTGCCTGGAAGCCATCCGAGAGCTGAAATCCATCGGTGTCAGCGTGTACTTTGAAGAACAGCGGATCGACACCGCTATTATGTCCAGCGAGATGATCACAGCGGTTATGGCCTCTCTCGCCCAGAAGGAAAGCGAATCCATCGGCGGGAATATGCGGTGGAGCTATCAGAAACGCATGGAGCGCGGCGAGTTCAACACCTGCAAAGCCCCCTACGGTTTCCGATTGATTAATGGCGAGTTGGTCATCGAGGAGTCAGAGGCTGAAGTCATCCGTAGGATTTTCAGCAACTACCTTTCGGGAATGAACAGAGAAGAAATTGCGGCGGAACTTTGCAATGAGAATACACCAACCAGGGCGGATGTACCTGAATGGAAAGGCTCAACAGTATATTATATCCTCTCAAATGAGAGATACGGCGGGAATGCATTGCTGGCGAAGTTTATGACGACAGATTCCTTCCCGCGCAAGAAAACATTAAATCACGGCGAAAAGCCGAAATACTATGTGGAGGGGAGCAATCCTGCGATCATAGACCCGGAGACCTTCGGAAAAGCCCAGGCGCTTTCAGAGCGCAGACGGGTTTTACGGCAGCGCTCTCATATAGGGCAGCCTCTTCACAAGAGAATCATATGCGGTTGCTGCGGCGCACACTACAGGCGCAGGCAGCCGCGAGATACGGAGTATTGGGTATGCAACAGTCGGTATGAAAACAGCACTGCCTGCGATATGCCTCCCATAGCAACGAAGGCAATCGAAGCAGCTTTCTGCCGGCTTTATAATAAACTCAAGCATCAAGGCGAACCGATCCTGTCTCAAATGATTGCTACCCATCTGGAAATCAAGAGCCGCAGGATGCTGTGGAGCCCTGATGTGATCGAACTGAACAAAAAAATAGCGGATCTGATGAATCAGAATCAACTCTTGGCCATGCTGAAACAGCAGGGACTGGTTGATTCTGATTTATTTATATCCCGCGGCAACGCCATCGCAGAGCAGCTCCGCAAAGCAAAACTGGAGAAAAGCAGCATCCTGGAGGCTGAGGGCGATCAGACGGTTCAACAGACACAGGACATTCTTGATGCGCTGACCGAAGGACCGATGTATATAGAGGCGTTCAATAGTGAACTGTTTCAAGAGTTCGTAAATCAAATCATTGTTGAGGATGGCGAACATATTGCCTTCCAGTTGAAAAACGGACTGAGGCTCAGAGAAACCGTGGAGAGGATGAAACGGTAATGGAAAACCGGAAGCTGCCCTTCGGGTATGAACTGCATAACGGAGCAATCCGAACTAATATCAAAGAGTCAGACTGTGTACGATGGATCTTCCTGACGTATCTTGAGGGGGCCTCCCTCAGCGAGATTGCCAAAGAATTAAATCTCAAAGGGGGAACGCGGTACAACAAAACTGCAGACTGGAATAAAAACATGATCGACCGCATTCTTCAGGATCAGAGGTACTGCGGTGACAGCCTGTACCCGGAGATCATATCCAGTAAAATCTCCCAAAACGTGCAGCGACAACGAGAGGCTCGCAGCCACGCAAAGAGGCAATCGCCTGCGCAACGAATGATCCGAATCTTAGGCGGCGGCAGGGTGAGCAAACCTGTGGAAGCCGGTGTGTTAGCTACCATGAATTATCTGATACAGAATCCCGACGTTATCCAGTGCTCGGAGCCTGCCGCCCCGGATCACACGCAGCGATTTCGCGCTCAAAGAGAGCTGGACATGGTAATGGATCAGCAACCCATCGACGAGGATCGTGCGGCTGCGCTGGTCAAAAGAATAGCCGAGTCGGAATATGACCTGATCGAAAACAATGAATATGAAACTGAACGTTTGCGGCGGCTCTTCCGCAGCATAGACCCGATGGAAGAGCTTTCCGCTGACCTGTTGCAGGAAACAGTTGCGGAAATCAGCGTTGAGATAAAGGCCATTCAGCTGACTCTGAAAAACCATCAAATCATAGAAGTGAGTGATCAATTGTGAGCGCGCAGAATGTAACCGTCATCCCCATTAAGCCGGAGCTGGCTCGCAAATCTTCCATCCGCCAGGAACGGGTCGCTGCCTACTGCCGGGTATCCACAGAGGAAGAGGAACAGCAGAACAGCTACGAAAACCAGTGTAAGTATTACACAGATCTAATCATGAAGAATCCAGCATGGAGCATGGCGGGTATCTTTGCCGATGAAGGGATCAGCGGTACTCAGGCGAAAAAACGCGATGACTTCATGCGGATGATCAAAGCCTGCAAAAAAGGCAAGATCGACATGATCCTGACTAAGTCCATCTCCCGTTTCTCCCGCAATACGGTGGACTGTCTGCACTATATCCGGCTGCTGAAAAGCTGGGGTGTGGCAGTGAGTTTCGAGAAAGAGAATATCAACACGCTGCAGGAGGACAGTGAATTCCTGATCACCCTGCACGGCGCCTTTGCCCAGCAGGAGGTCGAGTCCATCAGCGCCAACGTAACCTGGGGCGTTCAGCAATCTATGCGTGAAGGCAAGACCCGTATTCAATATAAAAAGCTGTACGGATACCGGCGCGGCGCTGATGACAAGCCGGAGATCGTTCCAGAGCAGGCTGAGGTTGTGAAAGAGATCTATGCCAGATACCTCGCCGGCGCAAGCTTGCGCATGATTCAGGAGTGGCTTACCAAAAACGGATTTGCCAACGCTCAGGGCAAAACCGAATGGACGCATGGGTCGATCAAGGGCATCCTCATAAATGAAAAGTATTGCGGAGATGTGCTGATGCAGAAAACCTATACCACCGACTGTATCACACACAAAACCGTGAAGAACCACGGTGAGCGCCCAATGTACCTGGTGCAGAACAATCACGAAGGAATCGTCGACCGCGAAACATACGACGCCGTACAGGCAGAGATGGCCAGAAGAGCGGCGCTCAGAAGCCCCTCGAAGAATGCTCCTACAGGTCAATCCTGCTACACCAGCAAATATGCGCTCTCCGACCGTGTCTACTGCGGCGAGTGTGGAACCCGCTATAAGCGCACGACCTGGGCGAAAAACGGGAAAAAGCGGATCGTTTGGCGCTGCGTGAGCAGGCTGGATTATGGAACAAAATATTGCCACAGTTCCCCGACTGTGGATGAAGATAAA
>JBGUJH010000076.1:0-42735 GCA_045113775.1 Lachnospiraceae bacterium
GAGACAATATGACATGCTACAGGAATCGGCACATTTGTGAAAGACTAAGTTCCGGCGCAGGGTAGAATTTAGTTTTTCATTCAAGGAGCTTTATGCTACTTGAAAAATGAGTCTTGCAAATTGAGGCACAATTGTGTTATAGTACCCGAAGTTTGTCCTTATAATTCGTTATTGTTTGTAAATTGTAACGATATTATGGAAATGTGTGAAAACTCGGGACAAACAAATACTTCAGGATGAGTAAGAGGTAAAAATGGCAGCAGCACGCAAGCGCAAACATAATCTGGTCATTGTGGAGTCCCCTGCTAAAGTAAAGACGATCAAGAAGTTTCTGGGATCCAATTACGAAGTGGCAGCCAGTTACGGACATGTCAGAGATCTGCCAAAAAGCAGAATGGGGATCGATGTCGACAACGGATACGAGCCCAAATATATAACGATACGCGGCAAAGGAGAGCTTCTTGCTGACCTCAGAAAGAAGGCCAGGAAAGCGGACCGGATCTATCTCGCGACGGACCCTGACCGCGAAGGAGAGGCAATTTCGTGGCACCTCATAGCAGCCCTCAAACTGGACGAGATGACCGACAAAGAGATCTATCGGATCACATTCAACGAGATCACGAAGAAAGCCGTCACGGAATCGCTGAAAAATCCCAGGAGCATCAATATTGACCTCGTGGACGCACAGCAGACCAGAAGGATCCTGGACAGAGTAGTGGGATATAAGATCTCGCCGCTCCTCTGGGCGAAGGTAAAGCGCGGATTATCTGCCGGAAGAGTACAGTCGGTCGCACTGCGCATGATCGCGGACAGAGAGGAAGAGATCAATGCTTTCATTCCTCAGGAATACTGGACACTGGACGCGCTCCTGAGCGCGGAAGGACATTCGGAGCCCTTCACGGTCCACTACTATGGCAGGATCGAGGAAGACGGTAGAACTGTCAAACAGGAACTTGAGAATTCCGATCAGGTCGAAGAGATCACACAGGCCATTGAAAACGCGTCCTTTGAAGTCACTGAAGTTAAAAAATCCGAGAGGAGCCGCAAGTCTCCCCTGCCCTTTACGACATCGACTCTGCAGCAGGAGGCAAGCCGCACACTGGGCTTTTCAACACAGAAAACGATGAGAGTCGCGCAGCAGCTCTATGAAGGCGTTGAGATCAAGGGAAGCGGAACGGTAGCGCTGATCACCTACCTCAGAACGGACAGCACGCGCATTTCGGATGAGGCGCAGGAGATGGCGTCTGAGTATATACTCGCCAATTACGGTGAACAATATCTCCTCAGCCGTGAGAAAACAGGAAAAAGCGAAGGCAAGATCCAGGACGCGCACGAAGCGATCCGTCCCACGGATCTCCAGATCATTCCTTCTTCTATCAAGGATTCTCTTTCAAGAGACCAGTATCGCCTGTACCAGCTGATCTACAAGAGGTTTCTTGCCAGCCGTATGAGCGCGGCCAGATATGAGAATACCCAGGTCAGGGTCGCCGCGGACGGGAGCTATATTTTTACAGCGTCCACATCCCGGCTCCTGTTTGACGGCTATCAGTGCGTTTATAACCAGGAAGAGAGCGAGGACAAAGGCGAGAAGCTCACTGCAGAGCTTAAAAAAGACAGCCGCCTCACCCTTGAAAAGTTCGATCCCAAGCAGCATTTTACCCAGCCGGCGCCTCACTACACGGAGGCTTCTCTGGTAAAAGCTCTCGAGGAGCAGGGAATAGGCCGCCCCAGTACTTACGCGCCTACGATCACTACGATCCTCGCAAGGCATTATATAGTCAAAGAAGACAAGAACCTCTACCTTACAGAGCTGGGCGAAGTGGTCAATTCCATGATGAAGCGGGCGTTCCCTTCTATCGTGGACCCGACATTTACGGCTAATCTGGAAGGCCTGCTCGACGGAGTCGCGGAAGGCAGCGTCAAGTGGAAGACAGTGATCGAGAACTTCTATCCTGATCTTGACGAGGCCGTCAGCCAGGCGGAGAAAGATCTGGAAAAGGTGAAGATCGCAGACGAAGAGACGGACGAAGTCTGTGAGAGATGCGGAAGGAATATGGTGATCAAATACGGTCCCCACGGCAAATTCCTTGCCTGTCCCGGATTTCCGGAGTGCCACAATACGAAACCCTATTACGAAAAGATCGGCGTGGCCTGCCCTAAGTGCGGCAAGGACATCGTTGTCAAAAAGACTAAGAAGGGGCGCAAATATTACGGATGCATGGGCAATCCGGAATGTGATTTTATGAGCTGGCAGAAGCCGTCTGACAAAAAATGCCCCAAGTGCGGCGGAATGATGCTTATTAAGGGAAATAAACTAGTCTGCGAGGACAGAGAATGCGGGTATATGGAGAACAGACCCGAAGAATGACCGGCGCAGCGGCTCGCCCGGCGAGCCTTGATTTTGGAAAGGCCAGGTGAAACAGTGAACAGGTCTCAGACGATCGGCAATGTGAAACTGCTTGATAATACCAGAAAAATTGAAAGACTGCTGCACAACAACGACACAGGCAAGGTTGTTTTCAGCGATATCTGCAGAGTGATGAGCGATGTCCTGCAGTCCAATATTCTCGTGATCAGCAAAAAGGGAAAGGTGCTGGGTTTTGGTGAATACAACGGGATCCCGATCCTCAGCGATCTCATCACCGACAAGGTCGGGACCTTTATTGATTCCGCTCTTAACGAGAGACTTCTGGGTGTCCTTTCGACAAACGAAAACGTAAATCTTGGAACGCTCGGTTTTATCAAAGAACTGGACTGCAATAATGTCGGAATCATCGCGCCTATTGAGATCGCAGGTGAAAGGCTCGGCACTGTCTTTATTTACAGGGACGGGGAAGGCTTTGACATTGACGATATCATTCTGTGCGAATACGGCACAACGGTAGTCGGACTTGAAATGCTCAGGGCAGTCTCTGAGGAGAATGCTGAGGAGACCCGCAAGATCAATGTTGTCAAATCCGCTATCAATACGCTCAGCTATACCGAGATGCACGCGATCGTGCACATCTTTGAGGAACTGAGCGGGATCGAAGGGATCCTGGTCGCCAGCAAAATAGCGGATAAGGCAGGCATCACCAGAAGCGTGGTCGTAAACGCCCTCAGGAAATTCGAGTCTGCCGGGGTCATCGAATCCAGGTCATCCGGCATGAAGGGAACTTATATCAAAGTCCTCAACGACGCGATCTACGGCGAGCTCAAAGAACTGAAAAAACAGGTGGAGCCGGAGCATCAGGGTCACTGACTGCGTAAGGAGTCAAAAACACCAAAATAAATACCCAAGTTCGCACAAGAAATACTTGTGCGAACTTTTTGCTTGTGGTAATATTCTAATGTTGCGTAATATTAAGCACGCATTTTCGGCATATACCGGTGCTCTACCCGGGCTCTGACCCGGCAGGGTGGTAGCGAACCTTCATAAATGCTTACGGAAATGCGGAAGAACAAACCAAACACGGAGGAAAAGAAATGAGTGTTGTATCAATGAAGCAGCTGCTTGAAGCAGGCGTACATTTCGGACATCAGACAAGGCGCTGGAACCCTAAGATGGCTCCCTACATCTTCACAGAGAGAAACGGGATCCACATCATCGACCTTCAGAAGTCTGTTGTCAAAGTTGACGAAGCTTACAGGGCAGTATTCGAGATCGCCGAGCAGGGCGGAACACTTCTGTTCGTCGGCACCAAGAAGCAGGCGCAGGACGCAGTCAAGACAGAAGCTGAGCGCTGCGGCATGTACTATGTTAATGAGAGATGGCTCGGCGGCATGCTGACCAACTTCAAGACCATCCAGGGCAGAATCGAGCGTCTCAAGAAGATCGAGACCATGTCCCAGGACGGCACATTCGACGTACTTCCCAAGAAGGAAGTTGCCAAGCTGAACAAAGAGTGGGAGAAACTTGAGAAGAACCTCGGCGGTATCAAGGAAATGACTCACATTCCGGACGCTATCTTTGTTATCGATCCCAAGAAGGAGAGAATCTGCATCGCAGAGGCTCATGCACTCGGAATCACTCTGATCGGCATCGGCGATACAAACTGCGATCCCGAAGAGCTCGATTACATCATCCCCGGCAATGACGACGCGATCCGCGCAGTCAAGCTCCTTTGCAGCAAGATGGCAGACGCAGTCATCGAGGCAAGACAGGGTGAAGAGAATGTTGACACATCCGAGCAGGAAGCACTTGCTCAGGAGTCCGCAGCCAGCGAGGCCGAGCAGGCTCAGGAGGGAACTCTCTAATTCCCGGCAGTTTTCCGTCAACAATAGATTATTTGAAATACAGAGAGGTATAGTTATGGCAATTACAGCAGCACAGGTCAAACAGTTGAGAGATGTTACCGGCGCAGGCATGATGGACTGCAAGAAGGCACTCACCGAGACAAACGGCGATATGGACGCTGCAGTTGAGTTCCTCAGAAAGAAAGGACAGGCTAAGGCAGAGAAGAAGGCCAGCAGGATCGCGGCAGAAGGTATCTGCTTCATCGCACAGGATGGCGACAGCAAGGCGGCAGTCGTAGAAGTCAACTCTGAGACCGACTTTGTAGCTCAGAACGAGAAGTTCCGCACATATGTCGCAAAGGTCGCGCAGCAGGCTCTGGACAGCGCAGCTGAGGATATCGACACATTCATGGGCGAGAACTGGGCAGAAGATACAACTAAGACTGTTAAGGACGCACTGGTAGACATGATCGCTGTCATCAGCGAGAAGCTCAGCATCCGCAGATTCAAGAGAATCGAAGAGACAGAAGGCTGTGTAGTCACATACCTTCACGGACAGGGCAGGATCGGCGTTATCGTTGACGCTCAGACCGCTGTTGTCAATGATGATGTGAAGACAGCGCTCACTAACGTGGCTATGCAGATCGCAGCTATGAATCCCAAGTATATCAGCCAGGCTGATATCCCGGACGATTACAAAGAGCACGAGAAGGAGATCCTCCTCGCGCAGGCGATCGAAGAGAATAACAAGCTTCCCGAGAACAAGAGAAAACCTGAGAACATCATCGAGAAGATGCTGATCGGAAGACTGAACAAACAGTTCAAAGAGATCTGCCTCCTCGACCAGGTCTATGTCCGTGCAGAAGACGGCAAGCAGACTGTAGGCCAGTACCTTGACCAGGTCGGCAAGGCTAACGGCACAAAGATCACCATCAAAGAGTTCGTCCGTTTCGAGACCGGCGAAGGTATCGAGAAGAAGCAGGACAACTTTGCTGAGGAAGTTATGGCTCAGGCAGGAGCAGCTGCGAAGTAATTCGATCAGTGCAAAAACAAGTTTTAAGAACAGGCGCTGTACACTTAGTGTACGGCGCCTGTTTTTAATTCAGTGAAAGGGGGAGTAAATATGAAGATATCAATGGAAGAGGTAAAAGTATTGAGAGCCGGGACCGGCGCAGGTGTGATGGACTGCAAGAGAGCTCTAACCGAGGCGAACGGCGATAAGAAAGAAGCCGCAGAACTTCTGAGAAAATGGGGGATCATTAAAGCGGATAAAATAGGTACCAAAATCGCGGCAGAAGGACTGTGCCGGATCGCGAAGGACGGCACCGTCAAGGCGGCCGTTGTTGAAGTCAACTCCGAGACTGATTTTGTGGCGAAGAACGATAAATTCCGCGCATTTGTCGAGAAAGCTGCCAGGCAGGCCCTTGACAGCGAAGCGCGTGATATTGACACATTTATGGCCGAGAGCTGGGCAGAAGATCCGGAAAAGACAGTGAAAGACGTGCTGCTGGATATGATCGCCGTGATCAAAGAAAATCTCAGCATCCGAAGATTCAAAAGGATTGAAGATAAGGAAGGCTGTGTAGTCACATACCTTCACGGACAGGGCAGGATCGGCGTCATCGTCGACGCTCAGACCGCTGTTGTCAATGACGAGGTGAAAACAGCGCTCACTAATGTGGCCATGCAGATCGCGGCTATGAACCCCGGGTACATCAGTCGTGCCGAGATCCCGGATGATTACAAAGAGCACGAGATGGAGATCTGCCTCGAGCGGGCTGCTGCCGAGAACAATAAGCTTCCTGAAAATAAGAGAGTATCTCAGAACATCGTCGAGAAGATCGCGGCCGGAAGACTGGACAAAAGGTGCAGGGAGATCTGTCTCCTCGACCAGGTCTATGTCCGTGCAGAAAACGGCAAACAGACTGTTGGACAGTATCTTGACCAGGTCGGAAAGGCCAACGGCACAGAGATCACTATCAAAGAGTTTGTCCGCTTCGAGACCGGTGAAGGAATCGAGAAGAAACAGGATAACTTTGCCGAGGAAGTTATGGCTCAGGTAAACGCAGCCGCAAAGTGATCCGCATCAGAACTTATTAAGAATCTGCGTTCAGGCACCGCGCCCTATCTCCGCGGTGCCTGTTTCAGTTGTCGTAAATTATTTTAACGAATGATGTATAATTTGCTTCAGTGTTGTATAATGGTAAATCAGAAGAAAAGTATACTTTCGGACGGAGGAACACATTTGAAATTCAGAAAGATCAATGACACAACTATAAACTGCATCATCACGCAGGATGACCTCAAGAAACACGGCATCGATCTCGACGATCTGTTTGACCGCAAGAAGAACGCTGTGGAGTTTATCAAGAGGATCATTCTCAAGGCAGCCAGTTCCGTCAATATGAATATGAAGAACGACTACACGTCGATGAGGATCTCGGTCCTGCCCGATCAGTCGGTCAGCCTCACGATTTCCCAGGACCCCGTTGAGTCATCTAAGATCAAAGAACACAAGGATCTCGCTTCCGGATCACTGTCAGGAAGCGGTAAGGATCGTGAAAAGGCTGCGGACAGGGCTGCACAAAAAGCCGTCGGGGATACCTCGAAATCAGGTACTTACGTCTTTCGCTTTTACAGCATCATGGATACTTTATCCAGCTGCCGCATTCTCAGAACGTGCCCGGGACTGAAAAGCTCGCTCTATTTTGTCAGGGAATCGGGCTTTTACTATCTGGTGATCAGCAGGGATGTCGACGCCGGGGAAGAATATGACAGTACTGTGCTCAGGATCAACGAGTTCGCCGATATGGTTTCCTGCAGTGACACGACACTGGCTTACATCAGGGAACACAGCGACTGTATACTGAGGAAAAGGGCAGTACAGCAGATTTCGGAGTTATACAGTTGAGCGCGCAGAAGCAGACCGGAAGCAGATTAAATCAATATATCGCGTCATGCGGGATCTGTTCCCGAAGGGAAGCGGACCGCATGATCGAAGCGGGCAGGGTATCAGTGAACGGAACCGAAGCGGTACCGGGAATGAGAATTAAGAGCACGGATGAAGTCAGGGTCGACGGCCGGCTTCTCAGAGGCGCTCTGAACAAAGTTGTGGTTGCATATTACAAGCCTGTCGGCGTCACTTGCACAAAGAGTGACCGCCACGCGGACAGGACTCTTGACGAAGCCTTTTCTTTTCCTGTCAGACTGACATATGCCGGCCGGCTGGACAGGGATTCGGAAGGGCTTCTTCTGATGACCAACGACGGAAATCTGATCGACGCGATGATGAAAGGGTCTAACGGGCACGAGAAGGAATATATCGTGCGGGTGAGAAGCCGCATTTCGGATGCTGATCTGGAGTATTTCAGAAAGGGCGTAAGGCTTAAGGAACTTGATACTACGACCCGTCCCTGCAAAGTAGAGCGGCTTGGGGATTATACATTCAGGATCATCCTCACGCAAGGCCTGAACAGGCAGATCAGAAGAATGTGCAAGGCTGTCGGCAACGAAGTCAAGAAGCTCAAGAGGATCAGGGTGCTCAATGTTGAACTCGGTGCAATGAAGCCGGGGGAACAGAGGATCATCAGCGGGGAAGAACTGGAAGAGCTCTACAGTACAGCGGGACAGACACTGATAAAGTAAGACGGTCAACTATGGTTTGTTTGCCGAAAGATAAGGATTGAGCAATGCAGCAGGAAAATATGGATGAAGTCAGGAGCACTGAAGGAGCCGGGAAGATCTCCGAGGCGGATTACGGCCGCATGAAGGAGCTGACGCAGCTGCTTAACCGCGCTTCGGAAGCCTATTATAATAAAGATACCGAGATCATGAGCAATCTCGAATATGACAGGCTCTACGACGAACTGGCGGCGCTCGAGAAGCGCACGGGGATCGTGTTAGCCGGCTCGCCGACCGTTCACGTCGGTTATACTGCCGCGGACGAGCTGCCCAAGGAAAGGCACGACAGTCCGATGCTCTCCCTCGATAAGACAAAAGATCGAGAAGCGCTGGCTCAGTGGCTGGGAGGTCACGAGGGACTTCTGTCCTGGAAACTTGACGGGCTCACAGTTGTCCTTACTTACGAAGACGGAAAGCTGGCCAAAGCCGTGACCAGAGGAAACGGAGAGATCGGCGAAGTCATCACCGATAATGCCAGAGTATTCAGAAACCTTCCTGTCCATATTCCCTGCAGGGAGACGATCGTGCTGCGCGGGGAGGCGGTCATAAGGTATTCTGACTTCGAGAAGATAAATGAAGAGCTTGAGGCTGAAGCCGCAGCCACAGGAGATCTGAGCGATGTGCGCTATAAGAATCCCAGAAACCTCTGCAGCGGAAGCGTCAGGCAGCTCAACAATCAGATCACGGCAAAAAGAAGAGTCAGGTTCTACGCGTTTTCCCTGGTTCAGGCCGGCGGTCTGTCTTTTGACAATTCCAGACAGAAACAGATGGAATTCCTCGCGGAGCAGGGATTTGAAACGGTGGAATTTGTGCGCGTCACCCCCGAAAATGTTGTAGAGAAAGTCGGGGAATTTGAGAAGAAGATCGCGTCAAATGACCTTCCTTCCGACGGACTTGTACTCACGCTCGACGACATCGCGTACGGGGAATCCCTCGGTACTACTTCTAAATTCCCCCGAAATTCCATTGCCTTCAAGTGGGCGGACGAACTGATGGAGACAACGCTCACCGGTGTGGAGTGGAGCGCGAGCCGCACAGGCCTCATCAATCCCGTGGCTGTTTTCGAGCCGGTGGAGCTGGAAGGCACGACAGTGAAGAGGGCTTCGGTGCACAATATCAGTATTGTCAGGGAGCTCAGGCTCGGAATCGGAGACCGGATCACAGTTTACAAAGCCAATATGATCATCCCGCAGATCGCGGAGAATCTTACCGGATCGGGCACACTGCAGATCCCTTCCGAATGTCCCGTCTGCGGACAGGAGACAATGATCAGAAGGGACAATGACACAGAAGTGCTGATCTGTACGAATCCCGACTGCGCAGCCAAGAAGATCAAGGCCTTTTCACTTTTTGTGAGCCGCAGCGCCATGAACATTGACGGCCTGTCGGAAGCGACCCTTGAGAAACTGATCGCCGCAGGCCTGATCCATAATTTTGCGGATATTTACCATCTGAGTGAACACAGAGACGTGATCGAGAATATGGAGGGATTCGGGCGCAGGTCCTGCGACAAGCTTTTTGAGGCTGTCGAGAAGTCCAGGGTGACGACTCCTGCCAGAGTCCTGGGAGCCATAGGGATTCCCGGAATCGGTATGTCGGGCGCAAGGATCCTGTGCTCTCACTTCAGAGATGACCTTGAGGAGATCAGGAAAGCCGACGCTCAGACTCTGTCGGAAGTGGAAGGAATCGGACCTGTGCTGGCCGACAATATCAGGAAATATTTTGAAGACGCCGGTCTCTCGGCCGCGCTGGATACGCTTCTGGGTGAGCTCCATCTTCAGAGAGAGAGCACGCAGGATAAGCCGCAGACCCTGGCGGGTAAAACATTTGTGATCACCGGGAGCGTGCACCGCTTTGCGAACAGGAATGAGCTTAAGGACAAGATCATCAGTCTCGGCGGAAAGGCCGCGGGAAGTGTGTCTTCCAAAACGGATTATCTGATCAACAACGACGTGAACTCGTCATCGACAAAAAATAAGAAAGCAAGGGAGCTCGGAATTCCCATTCTTTCGGAAGAAGACTTTCTTGCGATGATCGGTGAAGAGTAACGGCTTTTCAGCGATAAGAATACGGAGGAAATACTATGCCTATCAAAATACAGAATGACCTGCCGGTGAAGGAAATACTGGAGAAAGAAAACCTGTTTGTCGTCGACGAGAACCGGGCGATCCACCAGGATATCCGTCCCCTGCAGCTCTGTATTCTGAACCTGATGCCCAAGAAGGAGGAGACAGAACTGCAGCTGCTGCGGATGCTTTCCAACACGCCTCTGCAGATCGATGTCACGTTCATGCGCATGAGCTCTCACAAATCTCTCAATACAGCGATCTCCCATCTCCAGAAGTTCTATTATACTTTCGAGGAGCTCAGGGAGCAGAGATTTGACGGTCTCATCATTACAGGCGCTCCGGTGGAAAAGATGGAATACGAAGAAGTTGATTACTGGCCGGAGCTCTGCGAAGTATTCGCCTGGAGCAAGACAAACGTTTTCAGCACTTTCCACATCTGCTGGGGAGCACAGGCAGGACTGTACTATCACTATGGTCTCCAAAAGAAGATGCTGCCCCAAAAGCTCTTTGGCGTATACTCACACAAGGTGCGCCACAGAAGAGAGCCTTTGGTCCGCGGTTTCGACGATTATTTCCTTATTCCCCACAGCCGTTATACGGAAGTCCCCGCCAGGGCGATCCACGGCTGCAAGGATCTGAGGATCCTGGCCGAGTCGGACGAAGCCGGCGTGCTCCTGTGCATGTCACGGGACGGGAGGAAGATCTTCATTATGGGTCATGCGGAATATGACCGCAATACTCTAAGGGACGAGTACACCAGGGACGCGCGGAAAGGGCTCGGGACTGCTATTCCGATCAACTATTTCCCCGATGACGATCCGGAGAAAAAACCCCTTCTGGAATGGCGCGCGCACAGCTATCTTTTGTACAGCAACTGGCTCAACTATTATGTATACCAGCTGACGCCTTATGACTTGAATGAGATTCACTGAGCAGCTTTGTTTCTCCGGGAACGGGGAGCGGATTTCATTTTTCGAAGAACTGGATTGACATATGGATGATCTTCATTTGAAACAAACGGAGAAAAGATGCTTTGCGGTACTCTCCGGTACCACACCGAGCGGCGAAGAATTCATGGATTCTCCGACCTTTTTCCTGAGCAGGGCTCAGATGAGGGACAGGCTATGGTTTCTGATCTTTCTGGAGGCTCTGATCGCGATCGAAAACGGGTCTGAGGATTATTTCGAGACGGATTATATTCTGGCTGTCAACGAGTATCTGGTCAGAAGATCGGATCTCTCTGTCCGCATGCTCAATTTATGGATCTCGGGACAGAACTTCCGGTCCATGCAGGAAGTTACGGATTTCTTTAACGACCGGTACCGCGTGACAGGGCAGTTTTTCAGGGATAACCAGCTCTTGTGCCGCAGGGAGTGGCAGGAAACCGCTTCAGTGTACAGAGCCCGCTGGATCTCGGCAGTAAGGGCGCAGGAGGATATTCCCGAGGAGATCGTAAAATACAATCTCGGTCTGGGTGACCGGAAATTCAGGGAGAACCCGGTAAATTATCTTCTGGGCGTGCAGGAAGAGGAACGGCTGCATTATATCGCCTTGATCGCTGAGAGCATCTACGAATACGAACACGCCGCGGGAACAAATGTCGCTGTGCGCTCCGTAAAGAGCAGCAGAGAGTTTGTCAGAGATTTCGGCAACCTTCTGAATACATATGTGAAATACCCGGAAGATCCGGAGATCCAGACTCTGACGCTCATGGTCCACATGGATATGGACAGCAGGGACTTTAAGGACGATATCAAGAGAAGGACTTATTTCAACAACTATCTGCGAAGCGCCGCTTATATGTGGCATACGAACCAGAACGGCTGCAGAAGAGCAGTCTGTGAAAAATGGGAGGAGTACGGCGTCTATTTCCGCAGTCTCCCTCAGGACGGGCAGGAACCTATTGTTCCCGAACTCTATCCGGACGAAGCAGTGCTCAATATTGAGCACTTCCAGAACGATCCTCTCACATATCTCCGGCAGGAGATGAAGAGAGAGGAGAGCATCCATTTTCTGACAATGCTTCACGCGACATCGAGCTCTCACGAAAACGCGGCTCTTGCGGCATATCTGATCACCAGATGGCTGACCGATCCGGCTGATGAGCATGCAACGGAGATGGATTCCTTCTTCGGATGGGAAAATGAAAATGACGATGACAGGACTTATGCCGTAGAGCAGGATATCTGGGATCTCGTCTCAAAATGGAGATACAACTACAAGAAATGCAGGAATATAGTGAAAGCGGACTGGCCTGCCTTTGAAGAAGCCTACGGACATGTGATCGCAGACAACGTTGTGCCTGAGGATCTTCAGGACTTCGCGCAGATCCTGGAAAACGCTGATTTTGTTGAAGACCCGATCGTTTTCCTCAGGGAGATGGAAAGGGATGAGATCGAAAAGTTTGTGGACTTCTGCGCGGCTTTGAACGGAATGGATGAACACGACGCAGCCGTCTTTGCGGACGCGGCGCTCACGTGGCTTGAGACCCCTTCCAACGACGGTGCCCGACAGGTCATGCACAGGATCGGCGGCTGGAGGGCGGCCGGCGTCTCCGAAGAGATCGCTGCGCTGCGGGATTTCTTTGAGAAAGCGGCAGTATCCTGGAAGTTCAATTACGGAGGACTCAGGAGCAGCGCGGTCTTTGATCGCAAGAACTACTTCATGCAGCTGTCGGAGCACAGAGGAGAGAACAGGACCGAAGCCTTTGAACAGGAATTCCGCTCCTTTGCCCGGATCATGGAAGAAGAACGTTTTCTGGATCATCCTGTGAGCTACCTGCGGCATATGAACCAGATACAATGCGAGAGGTTCCTTCTGTTCCTGGCGGCAGTATCCGGGATGGAACCGGAAAACGCCCTCCGCTTCGCGGTCGTGTTCAAAAACGCGATATTTTATCCCAATGACGGTCTCAGGAAGAGGGTCGATATGATCCTGGGACGGATCAGTCATGACGACAGGCAGAGGACGGCGTCCATTGAAGAGCTGCTCACCGGTTCTGTGAAAGAATACGGGAGAAACGAAGAGAGATGCGCCGCGGTACAAGAGAACTGGGCTGCCTACGCAAGAGTGTTCGACGACTATCACGAGAAACAGAAGAAGAATCACTGGGAGCTCAACGAACTTAATGTAAGGAAACTGTTCCGGTACTGCACTACGAGCAGAGAAAGTGCAAGTACGGTGAGGCCCGAAGATGACGGAACGGTCGTTGTCCGGCTTCTTGGTGACGAGGCGCCCGTAAAGCTCAGGTTTAAGGACGTTGCCCTCAGCGCGGAGAGGATCTACAGCGAGCAGGTGGGAGAGATCCTGCGGTTTATGCTGGGACAGCTGGAGATGTTCCATCTGCGCGGCGAGAACCGCAGCCAGCGGACATATCCGGTGACTTATCCGGTAGAAATGATCCGCACTCGGGTAAACGCGTACGGTGAGAAGATCCAGTGGACTGATTCCGAGAAAATAATATGTCAGCTGTTGTATCTGGCTGTAGGCGCCGAACTGCTTCCCCCTCTGCATCAGTCGTTGAATGACCGCACAGGGGAGGTGACCCTGATCCTCAAGCTTGATGAAAAGGGCGCCGACAAAATAGAGACGATCCTTCGCAGTATCTGATCTCTGCATCATTTTTCCAAAGGGAAATTTCCTGACATGAACAGAGATTGGTTTAATTTTGGTCGTTAATCCAAGTTTATTTAAATTTTATATTTACATGATAAATCAACAAAAATATAATAGATAAGTGAGAGTCCTACAGGATTCATAATATGTTTACGGGTACAGGAGGTTTTGAAACATGTCTGGTAAAGATCCGGAGCTGTCACGCCTTGGCGAGGCACTCAGCAGTGCAAGATCTGCATACGCAGCAGCAAAAAAAATCACAGACGAGACCAAGGCGCGATTAAATGAGACGGGAAGCAGAATTCAGACATTTAATGCGAAGATTTCGGAGTTGAAGAAAGGGATTGACGCAGAATACAGTGCCATGAGAGCTGAGCGCGCAAACGGCGACCGTGATGCTGCTGACGGGCACCGCTCGCTGGCGCAGCAGATGCAGGAAAAACTTACGGAGATCTATGAATCCAAGAAGGCCTGCTTTGGAGAACTGGACGAAGCACGGGCAGCGTTTAACAAAGCACTTGATACTCAGAAGATCCTAAGGGACAAGGTGCAGGAAGCCTGGGACGGATTTAACGCAAGGCTTGAATACCTCAAGAGTGAAAACGCCAAGGAACAGGCTAAATGGAAAGAAAAGCCGTGTAAGATCTGCGGTGTGCCGATCCGCTATAACGTGGAGTGGAAGCACATCCCTAATCTCTGCAAGGAATGTTTTGATAAAGATAAAGCGAACTGGGAAGATCGGACATGCGCTAAATGCGGCAAGACTTTCAGGATCAACAAGGGCTGGGAGCATATTCCGACGATCTGCAGTGAGTGCCGCAAGATCGTGAAAGCGGAAAAGGCGGCCAGAGAGAATGAAAAGGCAGCAAGACTCCAGGAAGAGAAAGAGGCCGTCGAAGAGAGCGTCAGAAAGGCTCAGGAAGAGAGAGAAGCAGCCGCTTCCGCACTCGTGGATGTCGCCAATGAAGCCGTAGGCACAGAAGCCGGCTCAGAAGAGAACTGATTCTTTTTCTTTTAAGAAAGATATTGGCAAAGTGATAGCTCAAAGAGGAATTGCTGTGGCAGAAGAGGTCTGACATGGGAATTCCTCTTTTGCAATACGCTGCGCATTTATGTGCGGCTAAAGACGAACAGCCGGCAGCAGCCGGGAATCAGAGGGGAATTGAGAGAATGGCCGAGATATTTGAGGTAAGGATCAAAAGCGGAGAGAGCCTTAAGGGGTGGCACTGGCCGGCTGAGGAGCCGGTCACGAATCTTACGATCATCACCGGCATGAATGAATATGCGCTGCGCTACGCGCCGTTTGCTGAGTGGATGAACAGTCACCATATCAATGTCTGGTGTCTGGACGCGTTCGGACAGGGGCTGAACGCGCCATCTGTAAAGCTGCTGGAGCGCTGGCCGGAAGGCGCATTTGACAAGACAGTAAAGGCTCTTTATCAAATGGTCAGATTGGCGGACGCCAACGGGCTGCCCACATTTCTTATGGGACATTCAATGGGCTCCTTTATGGTACAGGCATTTTTGGAAAAGTATCCCCGCAGTACGAGCGGCATCATTCTGTGCGGATCCAACGGCGGACAGAGGAGTCTGATGAAGACCGGTTATAATATCGCCAAGAGCATCGTACTGGACCATAACTGGTATGAGGCTAATCCTACGCTGCAGAACCTGGGAATGGGAGGCTTTGCCAAAGCAGTGAAGGATCGCGAGACCGATTTTGACTGGCTCTCTTATAACAGGGAGAATGTGCAGGCCTATATTGACGATCCCTATTGCGGACAGGAGAATACGGGAGGTTTCTGGAAGGAATTCCTCAAAGGGCTCTCCCGGATCTGGGAAAACGGGGAGATGATGAAGATCTCCGGCCGCGAGAAAATCTTTATTATTTCCGGGCAGGACGATCCTGTCGGCCGTATGGGAAAAGGACCCGTCTGGCTCTGGAGAAAATACAGAAGCCTGGGGATCACCGGAGCGATCCTGAAGCTCTACCCTAATATGAGGCATGAGATCCTCAATGAGACAGACAAAGAGATCGTCTACAAAGACATCCTCTGCTTTATACAGCCCAGATATCGATAGAATAGACAAATATACAATAACACTTTTGTATATTTTGACCGAAACCACCCATCTGCAAAACCTTATTTAGTGTATTCCCACAGATTACAAACTGCGCCTTAAGATGATAATATTAGCGTAGTTCAATGGAAAAAATGCGAATTCACGAAAGTAAGGAGGCCGCATGGGTGGTTTTTTTGGCGCCGCGCTGCGCGAAGATGCAGTATTTGACGTGTTTTACGGGACAGACTATCATTCTCATCTGGGTACAAGGCGCGCCGGAATGGCAGTATATGATACCGTGAAGGGATTTGACAGAGCGATCCATAATATCGAGAGTTCTAATTTCAGGCCTAAGTTTGAAAAGGATCTGCTGAAAATGAAGGGCAGTCTCGGAATCGGGTGCATAAGCGATTACGAGCCGCAGCCTTTGATCGTCCGCTCTCATCATGGAACTTATGCCATAACAACTGTCGGCAAGATCAACAATATCAATGAACTTACTGATATGCTGTTCAGGGGGACGCACTCACACTTCCTTGAGATGAGCGGCGGCGATATCAACCCGACCGAGATGGTAGCTTCCCTGATCAACCAGAAGAAGGATATCGAGGAAGGCATCCTGTACGCGCAGGAAGTGATCGAGGGGTCCATGACCTTCCTGATCATGACGCCCAAGGGTATTTACGCGTCCAGAGATAAATGGGGCAGGACGCCTTGCGTGATCGGCAAAAAAGAGACCGGATACTGTGTCTGCTTTGAGAGCTTTTCATTCCTCAATCTCGGATATACCCTTGAGAAAGAACTCGGACCCGGCGAGGTCGTGTTTATTGATCCGGAAGGGTACGAGACCAGGATCCCGGCGCGCAAAGAGATGAGGATCTGCAGTTTCCTGTGGATCTATTACGGCTTTCCCGCTTCCTCTTACGAAGGGCTCAACGTCGAGGATATGAGATACGGATGCGGAAAGAAGCTGGCGGAGAGAGATATCAGACGCGGCAACATCCATCCCGACTGCGTGGCCGGCGTCCCTGATTCGGGAGTAGCCCATGCGGTCGGATACGCGAACAGGTCGGGCGTTCCGTATTCAAGGCCTTTTGTTAAGTATACGCCCACCTGGCCCAGATCTTTCATGCCCACACACCAGAGCAGGAGAGACCTGATCGCCAAGATGAAGCTCATTCCTATTCATGAGCTGATCGCCGGAAAGAAGCTTCTTCTGATCGACGATTCAATCGTGCGCGGTACGCAGCTCAGGGAGACCACGGAATACCTTTACAACAGCGGCGCTGTTGAGGTACATATCCGCCCTGCGTGTCCGCCCCTGGTGTTCGGATGCAAGTATCTGAACTTCTCAAGATCCGATTCTGAGAAGGAACTGATCACTCGCAGAAAAATAGAGCTGCTCGAAGGAACTTCCGATTTCAGTGAAGCTGTCCTTGAAAAATATACCGATCCTGATTCGGACCAGTACCACGCAATGCTCGAAGAGATCCGCAAAGAGCTGAACTTTACTTCACTTCATTATCACCGTCTGGATGATATGGTCGAAGCGATCAATATTGAGCCCTGCAAGCTGTGCACATACTGCTGGAACGGCAGGGAATAAGCATATTCATCCCAAAAGAAAGAGGCTGTCAATTGACAGCCTCTTTTTGGTTTACAAGTAATGCTTTATCGCTTTTTCATCGGCACATATTTCTGATGCTCGCCGATGTACTTGGTGGCAGGACGCATGATCTTTCCGTCATACATCTTGTTCTCGACGTTGTGGGCGACCCAGCCGGCAACGCGCGCGATCGCGAACAGCGGTGTGAAGAGGTCCTCCGGGATGCCCAGCATGGTGTAGGCGAAGCCTGAGTAGTAGTCGACGTTGGCGCAGATCGGTTTTCCCCGCTGCTCCATGACCGCCTCCTTGACGACGCTCTCGAACTTGGCATAGAATTTGTATCTCTCAGGGCAGCCCTGTTCTTCGGCAAGAGTCTTGCAGAGAGCGCGGAGCAGTTCGCACCTGGGATCGCTGAGTGTGTAGACGGCATGTCCGAAGCCGTACACCAGACCTGAATTGTCAAAATAGTCCTTGTCGAGGATCCTGTCGACAATGGAGCGGAGAAGACCTTCATCACAGGAGTAGTGCGTGTCGGCAATGATCTGCTGCATCATCTTGTTGACGCTGATGCTGGCGCCGCCGTGTTTGGGACCCTTGAGGGATCCGATGGAGCCGCAGACCGCGGAGTAGAGATCGGTTCCGGTAGAACCCATGACGACGTTGGTAAAAGTAGAGTTATTACCGCCGCCGTGCTCCGCGTGGATCATCATGATCGCGTCGAGAACGGAAGCTTCATGCTCTGTAAATTTGCCGTCCGTGCGGAGCATGTAAAGGATGTTCTCCGCAATGGAATACTCGGGCCTTGGATAGTGGATGATCAGGGAATGTCTGTAAAAGTGGTGCATTTTCGCAAAGTAGGAATAGCATCCGATGGAAGGGAACTTTGCCACAAGGTCAATGCCCTTGAGCAGAGTCTGGTAGACATCCTGAGCGTCCGGGTCGGGAGCGTAATTGTAAAGTGAGATCGTGCTGGACTGAAGCTTGTTCATGAGGTTCCGGGAGGGAGTCCTGAGAATATCGTTGGTCAAAAAGTCTCCGGGAAGATCGTAGCGGTCCGAGAGACACTTCCTGAAATTGACGAATTCCGTGCGGTCCGGCAGATAACCGAACAGCAGAAGAAAGACGGTCTCTTCATAGCCGTAATGTCCCTGGCGGTTCATCAAAAGATCCTTGATGCTGTAGCCGCGGTAGATCAGGTCGCCTTCACAGGGGATGACATTGCCTTCCTCGTCTTTGGTGTAACCTATAACGTCGCAGACCTTTGTAAGACCGATGCGTACACCGGTGCCGTCGTCATTTCTCAGACCTTTCTTGACGTTATGCTCTTTGAAGAGCGGGTTGGGAATATCTGTATAATTGGATGACCTTCCGAAGAATCTGGCCAGTATATTATCGTCGTGGAAATTGAGATTGTAATCAGTCATAAAAAAACTCCATTTTCAAAAATTGTATACAAGGATGCAGTTGTTTCTGCCTATTATAACATGTTCTTGATATTTTGAAACAGGAAATTGACGGCAATGTTGAGATTTTTGCAGTTAAAATGGTATCATAAGAAGAAGTGCTGGCACCTGTGATGTCTGTATACCACACAGCTCAGCGGCTCGTTCTGCGGGTTTTACAAAATTGAGAGGAGCCGGTTATCGATATTTTAGCCGGAGCGGTACTCTGAAAATGAAGAGAGAAAACGAAGAATCCGTCCTCAGGACGGAAGATATATATGAAGGGAACAGCGCGATCTCTGCGAGGCAGAAACTCATCCTTGACGTGCTGCTCAGGGAATATGAGATAGCTCTTATGCTGGATATGTCAAATGACACTTACGAGATCTTCAAGCTGACCGGCCGGTTTGCCAGGAGCATGTCGACGATGTTCCGGGACAAGTTTTCGATCACTATGCTTGAGATCGCGGACGGATGTATCTATTCTTACGACTACGACCTGTTCATCGGTGCCGTATCTCTTGAAAATCTGCGTACAAGACTTGAGAGTGACGCGTACTGCAGCTTTGTGTTCCGGGCGATCACAAGCAGGGGACCGGAGTACTTCCGGATGAGGATAATAAAGGCAGATGAGGGACAGCGCGCCTTTGTCGGAGTATCCTGTATTCAGGACGAAATGAGCAGGGAACTGCAGCAGAGAAGGCTTTTTGAGGGAGCGCTCGACCGGGCCAGAAGCGCGGACTCGGCAAAGAGCACTTTTTTGACAAATATGTCGCACGACATCAGAACACCTATGAACGCTATCTTAGGCTTTACCAATATCGCATCCACGCATCTCGACGACAAGGAGAGGGTAAAGGACGCCCTGGACAAGATCCGTACATCCAGCAATCATCTTCTGAGCCTGATCAATGACGTGCTGGATATGAGCAGGATCGAGAGCGGAAGGATCGCGATCAACGAGGACCGGTGCGACCTGACTAAGATCGTGGAGAACATCCGTGGGATCATGTCGCCTCAGATGGCCGGAAAGGACCTGAAATTTTCAGTTGATATGGAGACGGTCTCAAAACCGGAGGTCTACTGCGATGAAACAAGGGTCACACAGATCCTTCTCAACCTGCTCAGCAATGCTGTCAAGTACACAGAACCGGGCGGCAAAGTCAGCCTGACGATCATCCAGAAGCCGTGCCCGGACGGGCGCAGATACTGCGGCTATGTCTTCATTGTCAGTGATAACGGGATCGGGATCAGCAAGGATTTTATCAGCCGTGTCTTTGAGCCTTTTGAGAGAGAGACCGGAAGGCCGGGAAACAACGCCTACGGGAGCGGACTGGGAATGTCCATCGCCAAGGGGATCGTGGATATGATGGGAGGCAATATCCGCGTGGAGAGCGAGGAAAATGTAGGCACCCGGTTTATTGTCGATCTTGAGTTCAGGCCTGTCAGCGGCAGCGAACAGATACAGTCCGGGGAATCAGGGACAGGAATGACAGGTCCGGGGCAGGTCAGCAGCGACGATATGGCTGTCTTCCGGGACAATGAGGACCCTAAAAGGACCGGAGGAGGGGACGTCGGCTGGATCGAGGGAAGAAGGCTGCTTCTGGTGGAAGACAATCCCCTTAACAGGGAGATCGCAGAGGAAATGCTGACAGAAGACGGGTTCAAAGTGGAAACGGCGGAGAATGGCAGAAAAGCCGTCCAAATGATCATAAATGCGGATCCGTGGTACTATTCGGCAGTCCTTATGGATATTCAGATGCCGGTCATGGACGGGTACGAGGCGACAAAGCGGATCAGGTCCCTTCCGGACAGGAGCAGAGCCCAGATTCCGATCATAGCCATGACTGCCAACGCTTTTAAAGAGGACCGCAGCAGAGCGGCCGAGAGCGGTATGGACGCTTATATTACAAAACCCGTGGATGTACTGACTCTGAGATATGTGCTCAGGCGTGTCCTTAGATAAACCTACAAATTGTATTACTACAGGAGAAAGGAGAAACATCATGATTCCGGCTTACTCGATCGATCCCGACAGACAGTATCACATTCAGGTGGCGAAGGGCGAAGTGGGAAGATATGTCCTTCTTCCCGGCGATCCCAAGAGATGCGCCAAGATCGCGAAATATTTTGATGATCCCGTACTCATCGCGGACAGCAGGGAATATGTGACCTATACAGGAACTGTGGACGGCGTAAAAGTGAGCGTCACTTCCACCGGAATCGGCGGACCTTCCGCAGCGATCGCCCTCGAGGAGCTGGCTAACTGCGGAGCGGATACTTTTATAAGAGTCGGAACTTGCGGAGGAATGCAGGAGGAGGTCCTGAGCGGCGACCTCGTGATCGCTTCCGGCGCGATCCGCATGGATGGAGCCAGCAGGGAGTACGCGCCTTTAGAGTATCCGGCTGTAAGCGATTACGAGACTCTCAGAGCTCTCGAGCAGGCGGCAGTGAATCTCGGTATGCGGCACCATATCGGCGTAGTCCACTGCAAGGACGCTTTTTACGGGCAGCACAATCCCGAACTCCTTCCGCAGAGCGGGGTCCTGCTGCAGAAATGGGACGCTTATTTGAAGCTGGGCTGCCTGGCCTCCGAAATGGAATCCGCAACGCTCTTTATAGTGGGAGGATACCGCAAGGTAAGGACAGGTACTGTCCTACTTACTATGGCAAATCAGACCAGGGCCAGGATGGGCCTGCCCAATCCTATCGTACATGATACAGACAGCGCCATCAGAACAGCGATCGAAGCGGTCAGAGTGCTGATCAGGAAAGACAGCAGTGCTGAATAAGGAAGGGAAGACTATGGGAGTCAAGCAGACAACACTCAGTGATGAGCTCATAACAGAATTGATCGAAACAGCTCTGCTTATGAGAGAGCGCTCCTACAGCCCATATTCGGGATTCTCGGTGGGGGCGGCGCTGTTTACAGAAGGAGGCCGTATATACGGGGGCTGCAACATTGAGAATGCCTCGTATTCGCTGACGGTCTGCGCGGAAAGAGTCGCCATGACCAAGGCGGTCAGCGAGGGTGATTACAGATTCAGGGCCATTGCGATCGCGGGCGGCAAAGAGAAAACGCCGGATGTCTACAGTTATCCGTGCGGTTCCTGCAGGCAGGTCATGAGGGAGTTCAGTGACAGCAGCGCTTTTATAGTCATCGTAGCTAAGAGCACACAGGACTATAAAGTCTATACACTGGAGGAACTTCTTCCCGATTCTTTCGGACCGGAAGCTCTTGACTGGTGACATGGGGCTCGCAGAGCGAGCAGCTGCGGCCCGCCGGGCGGGCCTTGGGAGATACTATGGATTGTAAAGAGTTTAACAGCCTCATTCAGGATTTTTTGAATGACAGGCTCAGCGAGATGAAACTGTCGGAATTTCTCGGCCACATAGAAAGCTGCGAAGACTGCAGAGATGAGCTTCGCATCCAGTACCTCATTTACGAAGGACTGGAGAGGCTTGAGGCCGGCGATACATTTGATGTGGACAAGGATCTCGCGGACCTGATGAAGCTGCAGAAGAAGCGCCTGGGAATGAGGCGGGGCATCAAGATGACCGCGATCGCCTCGGAGATCATCACGACGGCGGCTTTTGTCATTGTTTTGTTCGTAGTGCTGTTTTATCAATAAAGTTTTGCCGGCAAGGCGAGGGGAAACAGAGGATGGAGAGTAAAAAACTTGTGCTTGTAGACGGGCACAGTATTTTGAACAGAGCATTTTACGGGATGCCGGATCTGACCAACGCGGCAGGACTGCACACCGGAGCGGTTTTCGGATTTTTGAATATCCTGTTTAAGATCCTTGATGAGGAGAAAGCGGATTACCTGACAGTTGCTTTTGATGTGCACGCACCCACATTCCGGCATGAAGTCTACAAGGAATACAAGGGGACGCGTAAGCCCATGCCCGAAGAACTGAGGGAGCAGGTCCCGCTGATCAAGAAAGTCCTGCAGTCCATGGGCGTCCAGATCCGGGAGCAGGCGGGACTTGAGGCAGACGATATTCTGGGCACGCTCGCAAGGCGCGCGGAAGGCGAAGGCATGGAAGTGGCGCTTTTATCCGGAGACAGGGACCTCTTGCAGATCGCCACGGATAAGACCTGTATCAGGATCCCCAAGACCAGACAGGGCCAGACTGTAATAGAGAATTACCATGCCGCAGATGTGCTGGAAAAATACAGGGTAACTCCCAGGGCTTTTATCGATGTGAAAGCGCTTATGGGCGACAGCTCCGACAATATACCCGGAGTACCGAAAGTCGGTGAGAAGACGGCCACTCAGCTGATCGTGGATTACGGCAGTGTGGACGGCGTATATGAGCATCTCGATGAGATCAAAAAGCCGGCACTGCGCAGGAATCTCAGTGAGAACGAGGAACTGGCAAGGCTGAGTCTCTTTCTTGTTACGATCAAGACAGATTGCGACATTTCAGAGGATTGGGACGAAGCGCGTATCGGAAACCTTTATACGCCGGAAGCGTTCAAGCTCTTCACGGAACTGGGCTTCAGGGCCCTGCTCCCCAGATTTGATGTGAAGGCTGCCCAGACTATCACGGAGGAGTTCTCTTTCAGAGTGATCTCCGACAGAACGGAAGCGGGATCCTATATCAACACACTTCTTGAGTCCATTAAGAATGCTGATCCCGGGAAGCCTTATCGGATCGGAGTCTATCCGGTCATGGACCCTGTGCGCTACGGTGAGAAGAATGACGGCTTTCTCAGTGCCGCCGCGTTCTGCGTGGGAAAAACGGCCGCATTTCTGGAAATCGATAATGGCGGCCCTGAAAAAGGACTCACACAGGATGGCCTCATGGAACTGCTGAGGACTCTGAGGATCACGGCGCTGAAGGCGTGCACCGGAGCTTCTTCGGGAGGCCAGGGGCCCGAACCTGCAGCGATCGCTGTCTTTGGTCTCAAGAACCAGTTCCCTGTCTGGGGAATTGACAGCGCAACTGAGTTTAAGGACGGTATCCGTCTGGAGGGATTTTCGGACCTGCTGATCCAGTGTTACCTGTGCAATCCTCTTCAGAGCGACTATCAGCCCGAGATGACGGCTTCCGAATATCTGAATGAGTCCTGTCCTACCTGGAAGCAGGTTTTTGACAAGAGATCGATGAAACAGGCTCTTGCCGAAAAACGGGACGAGCTCATAAAATACGCCTGTCAGATGGCTTCAGTCCTTAGCAGGGCTGCAAATCCAGTAGAAGAAAAGCTGGAGCAGGAAGGCATGACCGGGCTTTACAGGGAGATCGAGAGACCTCTCAGCTACATCCTGTATGATATGGAGCGGATCGGTATCCGCATACGGCCGGAGGAACTGAAGCATTACAGCACTGAACTCGGAGAACAGGCGGACGCGCTGGCCGCGAAGATCTATGAGGAATGCGGCGAAGAGTTCAACATCTCTTCCCCCAAGCAGCTCGGCGCGATCCTCTTTGAGAAGCTCGGCATGCCGGGGGGAAAGAAGACCAAGACCGGTTACTCTACGGCGGCAGGTGTTCTTGAGAAACTGGCGCCGGATTATCCGGTAGTGGATGATATTCTTCAGTACAGGGCGGTCACTAAACTCAAATCAACCTATGCAGACGGACTCACGGCTTTCGTCGCGTCGGACGGGAGGATCCATACGAGCTTCAACCAGACGATCACAGCGACCGGAAGGATAAGTTCTACTGATCCCAACCTGCAGAATATCCCTATGAAGACGGAGATGGGCAAGAAGATCCGAAAGGCCTTTATCCCTTCCGAGGGCGATATATTCGTCGATGCGGACTACTCCCAGATCGAGCTCAGGATCCTGGCACATATGAGCGGGGATAAGGAACTGATCGATGCTTATAAAGAAAATGAGGACATCCACAGGATCACCGCCTCCAAGGTGTTCCACACACCATTTGAAAAAGTTACCTCTCTTCAGAGGAGAAATGCGAAGGCAGTCAACTTCGGTATCGTCTACGGCATCAGCTCTTTCGGTCTCAGCCAGGGGCTGAGTATCTCCAGAAAAGAGGCAGCGGAATATATTGAGGCCTATTTCAGGACTTATCCGGGGATCAAGGCATTTCTGGACAAACTGGTCTCTGACGCGAAGGAGAAGGGATACGCCCAGACAATGTACGGCCGCAGAAGACCGGTCCCCGAGCTGAAGAGCAGCAACTTCATGCAGCGCTCTTTTGGCGAGAGAGTTGCCATGAACTCGCCTATCCAGGGCACTGCGGCGGACATCATCAAAATAGCGATGATCCGCGTGTGGGAGGCGCTTGCGAGGGAAAACTTCAAGTCGCGCCTTATCCTTCAGATCCACGACGAGCTGCTCATCGAAGCGATCCCGGAAGAGAAGGAGCAGGTCGAAAAACTGCTGTCAGATGAGATGTCCTGTGCGGCTTCGCTCAAGGTGGCGCTTGAGACAGACGCTCACAGCGGCAGCGACTGGTATATGGCTAAGTAAACAGCGGTAAGGCAAAAGGACAGGACAAAAGGACATAGACCATGATCACGATCGGAGTTACAGGCGGCGTAGGATCCGGAAAGAGCGCGATCCTCAGTTATCTGGATGAAAAGTATAACTGCAGGATCCTCATGTCGGACAACGCTGCCAAAGATTTGGAACAGCCCGGCGGAGTTTTGTATGAACCGCTGGTAAAGCTGCTGAGTGAATCGGATCCGTCGGACGGACAGCGCGGTGAACTGCTGCTGCCCGGAGGGGAGATCAACAAGCAGGAGATGGCTGCGCGGATCTTCGGAGATCCGGAGCTTTTGAAAAAAATAAATGAACTGGTGCATCCCGCAGTGAATCAGTATATACTGGGAGAGATCGACCGCGAGCGAAATGCTGCCGAACACGAATTCTTTGTTTTGGAATCAGCCCTTCTGATCGAGAACGGCTACGACAAGATCCTGGACTCCATGTGGTATATCTACTGCGAGGAGAGCGTACGGAGCGAGAGACTGAGGCGCTCCCGCGGATATTCCGATGAGAAGATCCGCTCTATTATGGAGAGACAGGTTTCCGAGGACGTGTTCCGCAGTCACTGCGACACGGTGATCGACAACACGGGAGAATTCATGGCGGAGCAGGGAGCCGCGCGGCAAGTGGACGCGGCCATTTCCCGCCTGCGAGAAAAAATGTGAAGCGAGAAGACCGGGTAAAGTATCCCGGTAAAAGGTACAAAAGCAAGTATGAGATTTGAAAGTATTGCAAGCGGCAGCAGCGGAAACTGCATCTATGTCGGATCAGACACCACCCATCTTCTGATGGATGTGGGGATCAGCAGGAAGAGGACCGTAGAGGCCCTGAAGGACCTGGACCTTGAACTGAGGGACATAGACGGGATCTTTATCACCCACGAGCATTCCGACCACATAGACGGGCTTCCCATGATCGCTAAGAAATCGGATATGCCGATCTACGCCACAAGGGGAACGATCGAAGCAATCAAGAGGATAGATAAATGCAGGGACATCGATCCGGACAGGTTTGTGATCATCCGTCCGGATGAGAAGATCACCGTAAAGGATATGCAGATCGATCCCATGAGGATCTCCCACGACGCGGCGGATCCGGTCGGATACAGGGTCTATTACGGACGAAAGAAAGTATGTATCTGTACGGACCTGGGCTGCTATTCGGACTATACGGTGGAGTGCCTGAAAAACTCGGATGTGCTCCTTTTGGAGTCCAATCACGACGTGAACATGCTGCAGGTCGGCAGATATCCTTACATGCTCAAGAGGAGGATCCTCGGAGATAAAGGTCATCTCTCCAATGTAAGCAGCGGGCAGCTTCTGTCGAGAGTGCTAAACGGTCATATGAAAGGCATCTTTCTGGGCCACCTGAGCAAGGAGAACAATCTCCCCGAGCTCGCTTTTGAAACAGTCAGGGTGGAGATCATGAGCTCTGACACGGATTACAGCCCGGAAGACCTGCCGATCTTTGTCGCGGACAGAAAAAGACCTTCGGCGCTCGTAGAGATCTGAGATACGAACCATATTCTTTTAGGAGGAGACAATGCAGAGAGCGATCATAACAGTAGTAGGCAAGGACACGATCGGAATCATCGCAGGGGTATGCACATATCTCGCCGAGAACAGGATCAACATCCTGGACATATCACAGACGATCGTACAGGGATACTTTAATATGATGATGATCGTCGACGTGACGACTCTGGACAAGCCTTTCGGGCAGGTCGCCGATGAGCTGGCCGTACTGGGCAGGGAGAAGATCGGCGTCCAGATCAAGTGCCAGAAAGAAGAGATCTTTGACCTGATGCACAGGATCTGATCCGGAACAACTGAAGTAAAACATCAAAAGCAAAGCCCGCGCTGCGGGCTGCTCCAGGAGGCTATATGATAGGCATCTCTGAGGTCAGTGAGACCAATGAAATGATTGAAAAAGAGAATCTCGATGTCAGGACGATCACGATGGGCATCAGTCTTTTGGACTGCATCGACTTGGACCTGCAGGTTCTCAGACAGAAGGTTTATGACAAAATATACGCAAGCGCCGCCAATCTTGTAAAGGTCGGAGAGGAGATCTCCACTGACTACGGCATTCCGATCGTCAACAAGAGGATCTCCGTGACTCCGATCGCCCTGGTGGGAGGGAGCGCGTGCAGGTCGTCGGAGGACTTCGCGCAGATCGCCCTGACGCTGGACAAGGCCGCCCGCGATGTGGGCGTCAATTTCCTGGGAGGCTACAGCGCGCTGGTCTCAAAGGGAATGACGAAAGCAGACAGGCTGCTCATCGAATCTATCCCGCAGGCACTTTCCGAGACGGAGCTGGTGTGTTCTTCTGTGAACGTGGGATCCACTAAGACAGGGATAGACATGGACGCAGTACGGCTCATGGGAAGGATCATAAGAGAGACCGCGGAGAAGACTGCTGACAGAGGATCGATCGGGTGCGCCAAGCTGGTCGTGTTCTGCAACGCGCCTGATGACAATCCCTTTATGGCAGGAGCATTCCACGGTGTGACAGAAGCCGACAGGATCCTCAATATCGGCGTCAGCGGCCCCGGCGTTGTCAAAAAAGCGCTGGAATCTGTTCACGGCAAAGACTTTGAGACGCTCTGCGAGACAGTAAAAAAGACAGCTTTTAAAGTGACCCGTGTGGGACAGCTTGTCGCTAAAGAGGCTTCCAAACGGCTGGGAGTTCCTTTTGGCATAATCGACCTCTCGCTGGCCCCGACACCCGCGATCGGAGACAGCGTCGCGGATATTCTCTGCGAAATGGGACTGGAGTATGCGGGAGCTCCCGGTACGACAGCAGCCCTTGCCCTTCTCAACGACCAGGTCAAAAAGGGAGGAGTCATGGCGTCTTCCTATGTGGGAGGCCTCAGCGGCGCGTTCATTCCCGTCAGTGAGGACCAGGGAATGATCAACGCGGTAAACGCCGGATGCCTCAGCTTGGAGAAGCTCGAAGCTATGACCTGCGTGTGCTCGGTGGGACTTGATATGATCGCGGTCCCCGGTGACACAAAAGCTTCGACGATCTCAGGCATTATTGCCGATGAGATGGCAATCGGTATGGTAAACCAGAAAACGACCGCCGTGCGCCTGATTCCGGTGATCGGAAAAGGCGTGGGCGATGAGGTGGAATTCGGCGGCCTTTTGGGCTATGCCCCGATAATGCCGGTAAATCCTTATGGATGCGAAGAGTTCATAAACAGAAAGGGCAGGATCCCTGCTCCGATTCACAGTTTCAAGAATTGATAGCTGATTTTGTGTATTTTACACAAAAATGTTCCGCTTTTACCTTGAAAATAAGGTGGAAGTAGACGAAGCCCTTTTGTTGTTGTACAATATAGTCTATAGGATTATCCATGCGTCGGGAGTGCAGCGCAGTGTTCATTTCGGCGTGCAGCATAAGAGAAGGGTGGTATTAATATGAGCAGTGAAAAGAAAATTGATGTAACAGCGCTCGGTGAACTTTTGATCGATTTTGTACAGAACGGAATCAGCGATCAGGGAAACAACCTGTTTGAAGCCAATCCCGGCGGAGCTCCTTGCAATGTACTTGCTATGCTCAACAAGGCCGGAAAAGAGACCGCTTTCATCGGCAAGGTCGGCAATGATATGTTCGGCAGGCTCCTTAAAGCCAAGACTGAGGAGCAGGGCATCAACATGAGCGGACTGGAGATGGACGAAGAGGTCCACACGACACTGGCATTTGTAGAGAAACTCCCCAACGGAGACAGAGACTTCTCCTTCTACAGAAATCCCGGCGCGGATATTATGCTGACTGCGGATGAAGTAGAGAAGCACCGCGATCTCATTGAGAACGCGAAGATCTTCCATCTCGGCACTCTTTCCATGACGCATGATACTGTCGAGCAGGCTACTCTCAAGGCTCTTGAGATCGCGAAAGAAGCCGGCTGCCTGATCTCCTTCGATCCCAACCTCCGCCCTCCGCTCTGGAGCAGCGAAGAGAAGGCCAAAGAGAAGATCGCATTCGGCTTTTCCAAGTGCGACATCCTCAAGATCTCCGACAACGAGATTACCTTCATGACCGGAGAAGAAGATCTTGACAAGGGTATTCAGAAGATCATCGACCAGTATCATATTCCGCTTGTTTTCGCGACATACGGACCTGACGGATCCAAGGCTTACTGCGGCGGAAAGGAAGCTTATGAGAAGGGATTCCTCAATCCCGATACGATCGAGACCACAGGCGCGGGCGACACTTTCTGCGCAAGCGCACTGCTTCACGTCCTGAAATACGGCATCGACGGACTTTGCGACGAAGCGAAGCTCCATGAGCTGCTCACATTCGCAAATGCGGCTGCTTCCCTTGTGACCACGAAGAAGGGCGCGCTCTGCGTGATGCCCACCGTAGATCAGGTAGAAGCTTATATCGAGGCTTCCGGCAGGTAATCCTCTATCGGAACCTGATCCGATAACGCGTTTTGACCGGGAAATGGTTTAGAAACGATCCTGAAAACGGGCTTTGCGATTTAACTTGCAAAGCCCGCATTTTCTGTTATAATATATTTCGTCGACAAGCAGGTATAGTACATCGGTAGTATGCCAGCTTCCCAAGCTGGAGAGACGGGTTCGATTCCCGCTACCTGCTCTTAAAGCTCATAATATCAAGGGGGACCGAAAGCCTTGATGTTATGAGCTTTTTTCGTCAGCAACAGTTTGTTACATATTACTTCTTAATATAGATTTCGGGTAACATATGGAGAATAAAAACATAAACAAAAAAAGATCAGATACAGTCTGGATCATTGCGGCGGGATTGCTGCTTCTCGCCGGCGGGATCCTTGTCTTTTTGGCCCGCTGGGTGTTTTCCACCTGGGCAGGCCTGCGAATGGATGAGCTGATCTTCCAGCTCAAGGCTCCTATCGAAGGGACAGGAGACGGGATAGTGATGAAAGGTGTTCTCAGCAGTATCCTTCCTGCCGTCGGTCTGACAGCTTTATTCTTTGTGTTCCTGTATTTTGCTCGCGGTAAGAGGGGGATCCTGCTCCGATGCGGTGCGGCTGCAGGGCTCATGCTCATTATCGGATCAGCGGCTTACGCATGGAACAAGCTGGACCTGTCCGACTATGTACGCAATCAGATGGATGAGTCCCGCTTTATTGAGGACAACTATGTAGATCCCGCGCGTGTCGCAGTCAAATTCCCTGAAAAAAAGAGAAATCTTATCTATATATATCTGGAATCTATGGAGGCTACTTACTCAGACCTGCAGTCCGGAGGAGCTTTTTCCTACAATAATATTCCTGAGCTGACTCAGATTTCTGCGGAGGCGGAGGATTTTTCCGGAGAATCTGGCTCTCTCAACGGCGGAAGAGTACTGCCGGGGACTACATTTACTATGGGCGGGATCTTCGCTCAGTCAGCCGGACTTCCCCTGAAGGTTGACATCGGGGAGGAATTCGTCGACCAGAGAGGGTCCTTCAACAAAATGAACACGCAGGACTCCTTCTTCAAAAAGGTCACAAATCTCGGGGATATTCTGGAGAGTGAGGGCTACAAAAACGTCTTCATGCTGGGTTCAAACGCGACTTTCGGCGGCAGACGCCTGTATTTCGGCCAGCATGGAAACTATGAGATCGATGATTACAACTGGGCGGTGCAGGAAGGAGTGATTCCGCAGGATTACTATGTCTTCTGGGGGATGGAAGACAGCAAACTGTTTGCCGCAGCCAAAGACAGGGTCACAGAGCTGGCCGGGGGAGAGGAACCGTTTAACCTGACGCTCCTCACTGTTGACACGCATTTTGAAGACGGCTATATCTGCAGTTTGTGCAAAGATGAATATCCCGGCAATGATTATGCGAATGCAATAGCCTGTTCAAGCAGACAGGTCGCGGAATTTGTCAGATGGGTCCAGGCGCAGGACTTTTATGAGAACACCACGATCGTTCTGTGCGGAGATCACACTACAATGGACAGCGATTTCTGCCGCGATGTCCCTGAAAGTTATGACAGAAAAGTCTACACTGCGTACATCAATGCTGCAGTGCAGCCGGAAGATCCCGCCAAAGCCAGGGATTACTCGACGTTCGACCAGTTCCCGACAACACTTGCGGCTCTGGGATGCACCATCAAGGGCAACCGGCTCGGATTGGGGACGAACTTGTTCTCTTCCGAGGAAACGCTCCTGGAAAAATACAGTTATGAAGAAGCCAGTGCGGAAATGGATAAAAAATCGAATTTCATGATAGAACTGGCGGATATTGATATTTATGATGAAGAGCTTTTAGACGCCCAGGGACTTCTGCCGGAAGCAAAGATCAAAATGACCGGGATCGATATGTCCGGAAAGACGATCTCTTTTACTGTCAGTAAGATCGATAACATCCATGAGGATTTTAAAAGGGTAGAACTCAGAATAGAAGACGGAAATAATTATGTAAAGGTAAACGCCCATAGGGGGGATGGGGAAGAAGATATCTATTACGCAGAGGCCGATCTGTCCGCCTTTAACTACAAAAACTGTGAGGTCACAGCCGTAGTGATCGGAAAATCCGGGAGGGAGTACAAGACCGCGACAATGACCGGGGATCTCTCCCTCAAGCAGACTGAAATATGCGCTTATCTGGACGCGCTCGCGCAGAACCCGCAGTATACAGTGTTCATAGCGCTTAGGGATGACGGCTCCCATTCCCTCAATACGGAGATCTGTGACAGGCTCTTCGCGCTTGGGCTCAACCAGGATCTTCGGGGACATTACAGATGGAGTTATTATGCGATCATCGGACCTGACATATTCTCAGAGGAACTCTCGGAAAAAGAGCTCAGCCATACCGGAACACTGAGCGACGGAGCTTCATATTCCGTGATCAGCCAGGGAGGACTCAGCGGTGCAGGAGGAGGTGCCGGAAGATACCTGACCTGTTCGGTAAAGATTAACGGCGTGGAATACGCCGTTCAGAGAATAGGACTTAATTTTGTTGTCTATGACACGGACCACAGCTGTGTCGTGGACAGTGTGGAATTCAATACCTATATGGGCCTGGACCCCAAACGCATCGATGTTAAGGAGCTTATTGATAAAGCGGCTGACGAGCAGGACCAGATGAATGTTAAATAGTATAGGCGGACAAATTATAAAATATCTATAAAAATTACAAACTATTCATTAAAAGATTTCTAATAAATAACAACTCGTTGCAATAAAGAAATTTAATCTTTATAATTATTTTGGCGTTATCTCAGATGAGATTTGAAAAGGAGTTGTTATGAAAAAGGCCAGTTTCTCCCCGATCGGAAAGCATATAATCGCATGGCTCGCAGCGGTCGTGATCACAGTCGCGACGATAGCACCTGCGATGCCCGCTGAGGCTGCAAGCAGTGAGGACACAGCGTTCTTCTATCTTACGGATACATTGGGATTCAATGTAGCCGCGGCATGCGGGATCATGGCAAATATTCGCCACGAGTCCAATTTCCATCCGGGCGCAGGCAGCTGGGGCGGAGCATACGGGCTTTGCCAGTGGATGGGCGGCCGCCTGGACGGACTTGAATATTACTGCTGGGATCATGGATTTGATCCCGAATCCATGTCAGGACAGCTGTCGTACCTTGCGCACGAGCTGAGAAGCTATTATCCGAGCACTTATAATTATCTGATGAACGTGGAGAACTCTGCTGACGGCGCATACAAAGCGGCTTATGAGTTCTGCTACAGCTTTGAAAGGCCTGCTGACAGAAGCGGTCAGTCCAGCAGCAGAGGAAGACTTGCTTCGGGAACATATTGGAACAGATATAAGTTATATGCCTATGACCAGTGGCTTGAGACCAAGCTCGGCACTGTTTATCACTATACTGACGGAAGCCTCCATTACGGTTGGCTTGAGCTGGACGGGGATCTTTATTATCTTGACCAGGACGGAATCCTCAAGAAAGGACTGTTTTCGGCAGAAGGCGATTCCTACTTCGCCGATGAGGACGGGATCATTCAGTACGGCTGGCAGGAAGTCGGTGACAACAAGTACTATTTTGACGAAGAAACCGGAAAAATGCAGGTCGGCTGGACGGAAGAAGACGGCAAGATGACCTTTTTCGACAGCAACGGCAAGACGGAGAGTGTAAATTCTTTCAATGATAAGAATGACGTCTCCGAGGCAGAGATCGCGAACACCGTTATTGAGAAAGAAATTGAGCAGGAAGTGACCGTGAACGCACCTTCTGCGGAACCCATGCCGCTCCCTGATAAGCTCGCTGATGTGGCTCAGTCCATCCAGGACGCCGGATCGGATTCTCAGAACTCGGCCGCTGCAGTGGCGACACCGGGCAAGGAGACACAGATTGATTCGAGTGATTACAATGAGAGCGCAGCCGTGAACGGGAACACGATCGATACGTCGAAACTCGAAGTCGGTTCTTCCGATAAGGGAGAAGTTGTTCTTGAAAACGAAAATCCTGTCCCCGAGGAAGGCGATAAGGTCATTTTTGAAAATCCGGCGGATTCAGCCGAATAACTCTTAAATAACTTGCGTAAGACAACACGAGCGGTCGGAAGAGTGTGCTTTACAGCTCCTCTTTCGGCCGTTTTCCACAGTTAACAGTATTCAGAACTGACCGGAGGTGACGGAAAATATGAGCACAGAGCTGGAAATATACGGAACACTGGGACCTTCCTGTGCTGATGCAGAGACACTCAGACAGATGTTTGCGGCCGGGATCACGGGAATGCGTCTTAATCTCTCTCACGGCACGCTCGATGACAGCGCTGAGATGATCGAAGCTTTTCATCATGCGTCGAAAGCAGAAGGCGTCAGTCCATCCCTTCTTATCGATATGCAGGGCCCGGAGCTTCGGATCGGTAAAGTGAAGACCGGAGCTGTGGTAAGAGAAGGTGATGAGGTGCTTCTTACACCGCGCGGCTCCGGCGCGGAGGGAGGGGATTCGATCCCGATTCCTGAAGAGATATTTGATCACTATGAAAAGGGAATGATCCTCCTCCTTGACGATGGGAAGATCCGAATGAGAGCAGTCGGGACAGCAGAAACTGATTCCGGGAGGATCATCACGGCAGAAGTCCTCACAGGAGGACCGGTACTCAGCAGGAAGAGCATAGCGGTACAGGATATGGCGATCACCGGAAATACGCTCACGCAGCAGGATCTGCTGAACCTGAGCCGGGCAGCCGGTGCAGGTGTTACCGACGTAATGCAGCCGTTTGTGCGGGGAGCCGCGGATCTTCGGGAAGTGCGGGAGGCAATGAAGGAGAGAGGCGCCGGCAGCTGCCGCCTGTTTGCCAAAATAGAGAACCGGACAGGAATCGCAGCAGTAGAGGAGATCATGCCGCTTACAGACATGCTCGTGATCGCGAGAGGAGATTTGGGCAATGCTGTACCACTGTGGGAACTGCCCGGGGTACAAAAGGAAATATCACAAAAGTGCCTTGCTGCAGGCGTACCTTTCATGGTAGTCACGCAGATGCTCGCAAGCATGGAAAAATCGCCCGTTCCCACGAGAGCCGAGGTATCCGATATTTTCAATGCCGTCGCCGACGGTGCCTCCGCTGTAATGATCACCGGTGAGTCCGCTTCCGGACTTTATCCGGTCAGAGCCTCTGAATACCTTGTACGGACAGCAAAGGAAGGACTTCGCTGGCGTCAAAGGAATTATTAATTGAAGCAAAAAAAGAAATAAGGTATTATAACCAAGGGGAATGCCGCCGGCCTCTGCAGGCGGCGGGCGAGAAGCAGATCACAGCCATAGAAAAGAGGTAGTTCCATGAGGTGTCCTTATTGCGGCAAAGATGATACAAGGGTAATAGACTCCAGGCCGGTCGAAGACAACAACTCGATCCGCAGAAGACGGATCTGTGACTCCTGCGGGAAGAGATTTACAACTTATGAAAAGATCGAGACGATTCCCATGATGGTCACGAAGAAGGATAACAACAGGGAAGCCTATGACCGCTCCAAGATTGAAGGAGGGATCCTCAGGGCCTGCCATAAGAGGCCTGTCAGCGCAGCCCAGATAAAAAAGGTCGTCGATGAGATCGAGTCAGAGATCTTCGAGAGAGAGGAAAAGGAGATCTCCAGTAAACAGATCGGAGAACTTGTCATGATCAAGATCAACAAACTCGACCCTGTAGCTTATGTAAGGTTTGCGTCTGTTTACAGAGAATTCAAGGATGTTGAGACGTTCATGGAGGAACTGCGGAAGATCCTCGGCTCGGAAGAGTAATTGTTTGGTCAGCTTCTTGAAAAATGAATCGCTGTAGTATAGAATAAACTAGTATTAGACGCAAGTACATCAGGAGGTATCTTTATGATTTCTGCAAGTGATTTCAGAAACGGCATTACGATTGAAAAGGACGGTACCGTACTGGAGATCATCGAGTTCCAGCACGTTAAACCCGGAAAGGGTGCTGCATTTGTCAGAACCAAGTTAAAAGATGTGATCAACGGCGGTGTTACTGAGACAACATTCCGTCCCACTGAGAAATTCCCTCAGGCAAGGATCGACAGGAAGGATTATCAGTATCTGTACGCGGATGGCGACCTGTATACATTCATGGATACAGAGACCTACGATCAGATCAGTCTCGGCAAGGAAGTAGTCGGCGACAAGATGACATTCGTCAAAGAGAACGATACGGTCAAGCTTGTCTCTTACAACGGAAATGTTTTCGATATGGAGCCTCCGATGTTCGTAGAGCTCGAGATCACAGAGACGGAGCCCGGCTTCAAGGGCAACACTGCTACAGGTGCTACAAAGCCCGCTACAGTAGAGACCGGCGCGGTAGTGAACGTTCCGCTTTTCTGCAATATCGGCGATGTGATCAAGATCGATACCAGAACCGGCGAGTATTTGTCCAGAGCCTGATCACAGAATCCGGATCATAGTCCGGCACAAGGCTCACATACTTTTCAAATCATAAGAATGCTGAAAGACAATGGGAAAGCTTTATTCCCATTGTCTTTTTTTGCGCGAAACTGCCGGCAAGGCTCATTGGAAGCCATGCGCAGACGGTTCTTAACAGCAAATCTGATTATTCATTCTTATATCAGAGACCCAACATTAAAAGGAGAGTATTGTGAAGACTAATAAAACCATGATCAGATTCTATAACGATATGAGGGAGAGCCTTTTGAGACTCAAACCGGAAGAAATGGAGATCAAATTTAAGAGGATCGCTAAGCAGAACAGGAAAAAGCTGCACGGGTGCACTCTGGTGATGCCGGATTCGGCGGCGGCCCCGACGTTCTATTTTGAAGACCTCTATGAGGCTTTTCAGAACGGAACAGCAGTCGATGATATTGCGCAGAGCCTGATCAATTTCGCTATAGAAAATAATCTCATGGCGATCCCCGGCGGGATCGATATTGAGGACTATGAGAGCGTGAAGGAAAATCTGGGGATCATTGTGATCGGGGAAGAGAACAATAAGGAGTATCTGGGGGAAATGGTCTATAAAAAGATCGAGGATCTTGCACTTATGCCTATCATTTTTACGAACGATTCCCACGGAACGGGGTGTATCAAGATCAGAAAAGATTTCCTGGACATGTGGGGGGTGTCGGCAGGTGAAGTCATTGATACTGCGATCGAAAACGCGCCGAAACTCATGCCGCCCACATTCAGGGACCTGAATGAGATCATGGGGATGGAAGAGGAATCTGATGACGAAGAAGGGCTTTTCGTGATCAGCAACATGTATTACGCGGGAGGCGCTTCCGTCGCCTTTTATCCCGGTTTCCTGGACTGCATAGGAATGGCTCTGGACAAGGATCTGTTTATCCTTCCCAGTTCGGTAAACGAACTTATCATCGTGACCGACAACGGACAGGATCCTCAGAGGCTTCTTGAGATCGTGAGGGAAGTGAACAGAACGCAGGTCGCTCCCGGTGATGTGCTCACTGACGCAGTGTATCATTACAGCAGAAGAAAGGGAGTATTTCACAGACTTCTCCCTGTCTGCAGCTGATACTGGACATTTTAGAACCTGTATGTTATATTAATTTAGCTGAACATGCAGAGTTAATTCTGCATGTTCAGTCATAATCATGCACTCGTAGTCTAACGGATAGAACGAAGGCCTCCGACGCCTTTAATGCAGGTTCGATTCCTGTCGGGTGCATTTTTTGTGCGATAAGCCAGGGGGCGCATCTCGTGCTTGCACGAAGATGCATCCCATGGCCAACGGTCAATCGAACAGGAGTATCCTGCTCGATTGGCGATAAGCCTGCAAGCGGAGAGATTGCGGCAGGAATATAAGAGACCGGCAGTGCCCATAATGCGCACACTGGTCTTATTTTGTTGTATAATACTCATAACACCGGGAGGATGTACCCTGCCGCTAAAGGCGGCGGGAAGCAATGAACGCTCTCAGGAAAGCGAGGAGATATATGTTCGGATTAGGCAGACTTAATGCAGCAGTAGTTGGAACCGGGTATATGGCGACAAAAATGGCAGCTGTGCTGAATGCTTCTCCCACCGTGAGACCCTATGCGATCGTTTCAAGGGACCTCGACCGTGCACTTTCATTCGGCAGAGAAAACGGATTTAAAAAGGCTTATGATTCGATGGAAGCCATGCTGGCGGATCAAAAGGTCAATCTGGTATATATCGCGACTCCGGCATCGGAACATGCGAGCCAGGTGAGGCTCTGCATTGAGGCGGGAAGACCGGTCCTGTGTGAAACGCCCATCGCATTGACAGCGGCGGAAGCGGAGAGCCTGTTCTCGCTGTCCTCTTCACTCGACGTCCTGGTCGTAGAAGCAGTGCATATCCGTTTTCTTCCATTTTTCAAACAGATCGTAAGTGTGATATCAAGCGGAGCTGTCGGAACGCCGGTGATGCTTACTGCCAATATGGCTGCTGACATGGAGAACCTTCCCAGGCTCCAGCGCCCTTCCCTGGGTGGAGGCGCGCTTGGCGACATGGGCTATTTTCTCCTCAACTTTTCTTCTATGATCTTCGGAGACCAGGTCAAGCGGATCCAGTCAAGCTGTGCGTTTACATCCGTCCGGGTCGACCGACAGCTGAGTATCACCCTTCAATATAAAGATGACAGAATGGCTGTACTTTCGTGTACCACGAGAGGAAATGGTGAGAGCAGGGCTGTCATCCAGGGTACTAAAGGATATATGGTGATAGAGGACCTCAAGAACTTCGCGTCTGCGACCGTGTATGACAGTCGAAGGGTCAAAACAGCGAATTATAAGAGGGGAAAGCAGAAGAGCGAATTTGAATTTGAGATGGCGGCATTTGCCGCCGCGATGAAATCAGGTTGGAAGGAATGCCCTGAGATCCCTCACGCGCAGTCCTTGTCCATGATGCAGATGTCGGATTTTATCCGCAGGCAGCTGGGCATCTCATATGAAGAGATCCAGATCACGCAGATACCTGATATGATCGAGAGTACTGCCTCACCTCAAACCGTGACTGTAAATGAGACGATCATTGATCAGAGCACCGAAGGCGGAAGGGAAGAGGAATCCGCTGTAAGCAGCGGGGAAGAAACAGTGGTCCCTGAGGCGGAAACAGTGGTCTCTGAGGCGGAAACAGTGATCCCGGAGGCGGAAACTGTGATTCCTGAGGAAAGAACTGTGATTCCTGAGGAAGAAACGGAGTTGCCTGAGGAAGAAACTGTGTCCGCGGAGGAGGAGACTTTAAGCTCCGATGCAGACCTTCAGGATGAGAACGAGTAGCGCGGGCCCGGCAGCAGGATTGTCTCTTACCAATGAGAAAAAGCGGGAAAATACCGAAATGATCGTAAAGGCTTTCGGTGTTTTCCCGCTCTTATATATTCGTCAGAGCGGCAGCATCTGAGGTTTTCTTTCTTTATATATGGCGTAGTACCTGAATCCGAGAGAGCGGAGGATCCCGGCAGTCTCCTCAAAACGGCCTGCGATCCGTTCGGGAACGTGTGCATCCGAACCGACGGTGATCAGCTCGCCTCCCATTTCCCTGTATCGGGCCATAATGTCGGGAAGAGGGTTAAAATATGGCATGCCTTTAGTGAGAGGAGCGGTGTTGACTTCCAGCGCGATCCCCCGAGTGATCAATTCCTTCAGTATCGGATCGATCAGATCGGAAAATGATCCGTAATTATAGATCCGTTCCCTGTCCGGCAGATACCTGGCCACATAATCCAAATGACCGCACGAGTCAATGTCCGGGAAAACCCTGATATTGGCCAGAGTGTCTTCGAGATACAGCTCCAGCGCTTCTTCCTGCGTGCGGTCAAAAAGAAAATCGGGGTAGTAGGGGTCAAAGCCGGCGCACAGATGGTTGGATCCTATTATGAAATCAAAATCATGTTCCCGTGCATAGGACTGAAGGAAACTGCCGAGATGCGGCTGCAGGCCCAGTTCGACTCCGAATCTGAGATCGATCTGTCCTTCGTATTTATCTTTCATTTTAAGGAAGTCTTTTTTATAAAGGTCATAATCCAGCTCAAAGGTGCCGGGCGCGACATCCGGATTATTGTCGTAAGGAAACTCAGGATCGTAATGATCTGTAAAGCACATGACCTTCAAACCCTTCTCTATTCCTGAGAGGATCTGTGTCTCCATCGGCGCGGTGCTGTCGCCTGAGTGCTCGGAATGAATATGGTAATCTGCTGTAATGCCCATTTCTCTGCCTCCATTGTTTTTGTGTGCATTTTAGCAGTATTTTTGCCTTGTATCAATCAATTGTTACTAAAACCACTCGCTTTTAAGTCTAATATTTGTATAAAATACCATCAGATACTTGAAAATTGTATGCCGCATGCGTTAAAATGAGTTAGCTGACAAAGTATGGCAATCACATGCGCGAATCGGCGGGAAGTGACGCGCGCAGGCGGAATAATTCGCAGAGGAAATGTCTATGTGATTCGTCATTTTTTTGTTACATTATCATTTCTAAATACTTTTAGGAGGAAAGAAACATGGCAGTAAAAGTAGCAATTAATGGTTTCGGACGTATTGGCCGTCTGGCATTCCGTCAGATGTTCGGCGCAGAGGGATTTGAGATCGTAGCGATCAACGACCTTACTTCCCCCGCTATGCTCGCTCACCTGCTCAAGTACGACAGCACACAGGGCAGATATGAGAAGGCTGACACAGTTTCCGCGGGCGAGGATTTCATCACTGTTGACGGCAAGGATATCAAGATCTATGCAAAGGCTAACGCAGCTGAGCTTCCTTGGGGCGAGATCGGTGTTGACGTAGTTCTGGAGTGCACAGGCTTCTATACCTCCAAGGCTAAGGCACAGGCTCACATCGATGCAGGCGCTAAGCATGTCATCATTTCTGCTCCTGCAGGAAATGACCTTCCTACAATCGTCTACAACGTAAACCATCAGTCCCTGACAAGCGAAGATAAGATCATCTCCGCTGCATCCTGCACAACCAACTGCCTGGCTCCTATGGCTAAGGCTCTCAATGATCTGGCTCCCATCAAGGCTGGTATCATGTGCACGATCCACGCTTACACAGGTGATCAGATGACTCTTGACGGACCTCAGAGAAAGGGTGACAAGAGAAGATCCCGTGCAGCAGCTATCAACATCGTTCCCAACAGCACAGGCGCAGCTAAGGCTATCGGCCTTGTTATCCCTGAACTGAACGGCAAGCTCATCGGCGCAGCTCAGCGTGTTCCTACACCTACAGGCTCCACCACGATCCTTACCGCTGTTGTTGAAGGCGCTGTTACCAAGGACGAGATCAATGCCGCTATGAAGGCTGCTTCCAACGAGTCCTTCGGCTACAACGTTGATGAGATCGTTTCCAGCGATATCGTCGGCATGCGCTTCGGTTCCCTGTTCGATTCAACTCAGACCATGGTTCTGCCTCTTGACAACGGCACAACCGAGGTTCAGGTTGTTTCCTGGTATGACAACGAGAATTCTTACACAAGCCAGATGGTTCGCACCATCAAGCACTTCGGCAAGCTTCTCGGTGCTTGATCTGTCTTACCGACAGGTAAATTATTGACCTGAAAAGCCTAAGGGGTCCGGTCTAAATTGGACCGGACCCCTGTTCTATTAAAGGAGGAAAATATTATGGGACTGAATAAGAAATCCGTTGATGATATCAACGTAAAGGGCAAATATGTCCTGTGCAGATGCGACTTCAACGTACCGCTGAAGGCCGGCGTCATCACTGATGACAACCGCATCGTGGCAGCTCTGCCCACAATCAAGAAGCTGATCGCTGACGGCGGCAAGGTCATCCTCTGCTCCCACCTCGGAAAGCCGAAGGGAGAGCCCAAGCCCGAGATGTCTCTGGCTCCCGTTGCAGTTCGTCTGGCAGAGTGCCTTGGCCAGCCTGTCGTTTTCGCGGCAGATCCTGAGGTCGTAGGCCCTAACGCCAAGGCTGCAGTCGCTGCAATGAAGGACGGCGATGTAGTTCTCCTTGAGAACACCCGCTACAGAAAAGAAGAGACCAAGAACGGAGAGGCTTTCTCCAAGGAACTTGCTTCCCTGGCAGAAGTATTCGTAAACGATGCCTTCGGTACCGCTCACAGAGCTCATTGCTCCAACGTCGGTGTTACTGAGTATCTCAGCCCCTGCGTAGTCGGTTATCTGATGCAGAAAGAGATCGATTTCCTCGGCAAGGCTGTTGAAGATCCGGTACGTCCTTTCGTAGCGATCCTCGGCGGCGCTAAGGTTGCTGACAAGCTCAATGTTATCAACAACCTGCTCGAGAAGTGCGACACCCTCATCATCGGCGGCGGCATGGCTTACACCTTCCTTAAGGCTAAGGGCTATGAGATCGGCAAGTCTCTCGTAGACGAGACCAAGATCGACTATTGCGCAGAGATGATTAAGAAGGCTGAGGACCTGGGCAAGCAGCTCCTTCTTCCCATCGACACAGTTGTCACCGCTTCCTTCCCGGATCCGATCGACGCTGAGATCGAGGTAGAGACTGTTGACGCCGACAAGATCCCTGCTGACAAGATGGGCATGGATATCGGACCCAAGACCATCGCTCTTTACAGCGACGCCATTAAGAATGCCAAGACTGTTGTCTGGAACGGACCTATGGGCGTATTCGAGAACCCGATCCTTGCTAACGGCACAAAGTGCGTAGCACAGGCTCTGGCTGACGCAGATGCAACCACCATCATCGGCGGCGGCGACAGTGCGGCAGCAGCTAACCAGATGGGCTTCCACGACAAGATGAGCCACATCTCCACCGGCGGCGGCGCTTCCCTTGAGTTCCTTGAGGGCAAGGTGCTTCCCGGCGTAGCAGCAGCTGACGACAAATAATTTCCATTCGATCCGAAAACAGGGGCAGAACTGTGTTTTGCCCCTGAATAAGCAATAATCAAAGGAGTACAACAATGGCAAGAAGAAAAATCGTAGCCGGCAACTGGAAAATGAACAAAACCCCTACAGAGGCTACGGCGCTCGTAGCGATGCTTGCTCCCCTTGTAAAGAGCGATGATGTGGACGTAGTATACTGCGTGCCCGCAATCGACATTGTTCCCGTTGTTGAGGCAGTTAAGGGAACCAACGTAGCAGTTGGCGCAGAGAACATCTCTGACAAAGACAGCGGCGCGTTCACCGGCGAGATCTCCGGACCTATGCTTGTTGACGCAGGTGTCAAGTATGTCATCATCGGCCACTCCGAGAGAAGAG
>JBGUJH010000077.1:0-36098 GCA_045113775.1 Lachnospiraceae bacterium
TAAATGATGCACACGCGTGCGGAATGGAAGGTGTTGCCTTTCAGGCAACCCGCACGCGGCGCAGCGGCTCGCACTGCGAGCCTTGAATTTTTTACTATCGAGGTATTAAAAATGAGAAGGGCTATATCCAATATTCTGATCATAGTATTCTCGGCGATCATAGCGTTTAGCGGCTATCGCCTGTGGACGATCTTCCACGAATATCATGTGGGAGAGAAACAGTACGAGCAGACGGCGAACGATTACGTCCATCAGAAAGATCCCGATAACACCATGGCGGAAAACGGCCCGCAGGAATGTCCGATCAGTGTTGATTTTGAAGGGCTTCTGGCTGAGAATTCCGATGTTGTCGGCTGGATCTACAGCGAAGAGACCCAGATCAATTATCCTGTCCTTCGCGGTGACAGCAATGAGACTTATCTCCACCACATGATCAACGGCCAGTACAACTCTTCAGGCAGTATTTTCATGGATTTCCGCAATAACCCTGATCTGTCCGACTTCAACACGATCATCTACGGGCATCACATGAAGAACGGTTCTATGTTTGCTTCTCTTCACCAGTATGTTGACCAGGAATTCTATGATAAGCATAAATATCTCTGGTACCTGACGCCCGACCACATCTACAGGCTTGATGTGACTGCAGGCTACGTAGGAGATGCCGAGGCGGAGGTCTACACTATCTTCACCGACATGGACCAGCTCAGGAGCTATCTGTCTTTTGCACAGTCAAAATCCACTTTTGTTCCCGATCAGGTTCCGGATGACATCAACGGGATCGTAGCCCTTTCCACGTGTTCTTACGAATACGACGATGCAAGGTATGTGCTCGTCTGTGTTCCCGTTATGATCGACTAGCGGATCTTGGTCGCAGCTATTTCTGTAAATATATTCGGGGATCTGCTCACAGATCCCCGTTTTCTTTTTTCAGATTCCTTTTTTGATCTCAAATAAAACTGCTGAAAAAGCCGGAAGCGCGATGCGGCCTCCGCCGATCCCTCTCGCCTTGATCTTTTTCCTGCGCGCAGGTTTCGGTATGGTCCCGTTATAGCATTCCCAGTCAGAATGGAGGACCATGGTCAGCGTCTCATCCTGCTCGGGAGTGTAGACGTACTCATGCTCCTTATCCGAGAAGTTAAAGAACGCCGCAACAGAAGCTGTCATTCCGTTTCTGCGGATCCCGTATACGTTGTTCTGCATGTCGTTGATCGCGATCCACTTAAATCCCTCAGGATCGTAGTCCCTTTCATAAAGAGCCGGCTCGCTCATGTAAACCTTGTTGAGGTCCATGATGTAGTGGTGGAAGCTGTCATGCAGCGGATACTTGAGAAGGAAATAATCGGGCTCTTTTGTCTCATCCCATTCCCGGATCATTGCGATCTCATTGCCCATAAAGCTCAGCATCTTGCCCGGATGTACCATCATATACATATAGAGGGCCCTGCACTGCGGGAACTTCATCTCATAATTGCCGAAGATCTTGTCGATGACGGTCTTCTTTCCGTGCACGACTTCATCGTGAGACAGCGGGAGCAGATATTTCTCGTTATAGAAGTAGAACATGGAGAAAGTCAGCTTGTTTGCTACCGATACCCTCTCTCCGGACTGCTTCATAAAATAATCCAGCGTGTCATTCATCCACCCTAGATCCCATTTGTAGTCAAATCCCAGTCCGCCCTGGTCCACCGGTTTCGTGCATCCCGGATAGGACGTGGAATCCTCCGCGATCAGCATAACGGAAGGGTGAATCTGGTGCAGCCCGAAATTCATCTTCTTGAGGAAGTCCAGATTAAAGTCGTTGACGCCGCGGTTCTCATTACCCATCCAATAGATCAGACGGCTCACAGCGTCCATTCTCAGTCCGTCAAAATGATATTCCGTGAGCCAGTAATTGGCCGCTGACTGCATAAAGCAGGCCACCTCCCTGCGCGAAAACAGGAAATTGCAGCTTCCCCACTCGCTGTCGGAAACGTCAGACGCCGGATATTCGTAGAGTTCTGAGCCGTCGTAATGCCGCAGAGCATAGTAATCCATGGCAAAATGTGCAGGTACAAAATCTATGATAGCGCCGATCCCGGCCATATGCAGGGAGTTGATCAGCTTCTGCAGCTGACCGGCCGTCCCGTATCTCGACGTCGGGGCAAAAAAGCCCGTGCTCTGATATCCCCAGCTCCCGTCGAAGGGATGTTCTGAGAGCGGCATGAATTCTACATGTGTATAATTGTTTTCCTTGACATACTTGATAAGATCCTCCGCGATCTCATCATATTCATACCATCCCTCTTCCACTTTTCTGTCCGGATCGTCCTGCCTGTCCGCGTCTTTCCTCTTCCAGGAGCCCAGATGGATCTCGTAAATATTGAGCGGCTTGTTAAAATTCCGCGTGCGGTTCTTCATCCACTTGGCGTCAGTAAATTCAAATTTATCGAGATTCCTAATAATGGAAGCGAAATTCGGGCGCAGCTCCATCCCGAATCCATAGGGGTCACAGTGCTCCACGCGTCCGTTCCTGCCGTAGATGATATATTTGTACATCTGTCCTTCCTTAGCACCCTGAACTCTGATCTCATAGAATTGGGCTCGGACGGCCTGAGTCATCTCTTCTTCCTGCCAGTTATTGAACTCGCCTATGATCGTGACGCGCTCCGCCTGCGGCGCAAAGGTTCTGAAAACTACAGAGTCTCCCTCAATATGCGCTCCCAGATACTTGTACGCGTCATACATGTCTCCCATGTAGAACTTCTGAAAATCCATGCTACCCCCCATTTCTTTCTTATTCGGCCGTGTTCTCTTCGCTGTCTGAATCTGAATTGCTTTCCTGCGCCTTCAAAGAAATATCCAGGATTTCCTGTGCGTTGTCGACGGTTACACTGACATACTCACTGGTCATGACCGGCTGAACTTCGATTCCTTTCATAAAAGCCAGAACAGCATTCGAAGCATTCCCCGACTGTTCCATAAAATCATTGAAGAAAGTGTTCCTGATGTTTCCGGCAGCGACTTCTTCAAGACTCTCTGTATTGGAATCGAACCCCATGATCATCACATCATGTCCGACTTTCTTCTTCTCTTCGCTGACTGCGTCCCAGGCCCCCAGCGCCTGTATGTCGTCAGAACAGAGGATCACATCGAGCTCCTTGCCGTAATCATTCATCCACTCGATGACCTGCTCTTTGGCGTTCTGCCGTATTTCTTCTTCGGAGAGTTCTTCCCCGACAGGCGCCTCGGTATCCTGATCCTTTTCAGTTTCTTCGGCTGCCTGCTCTTCCCCGGTATCTTCCTCTTCTTCGTCATCAGTGAGTACAATGACCGGAAGATCCAGTTCCTCGACGAGCCCGAGCGTATCCCTGTTCACAGCGTCTCCGGGTTTATCTTCCCCTGAATAGAGTACGACCAGACCTACATTGTCATCCTTGCCCAGGTCCAGCTTCTCCAGTCCTGTAGAGTCAATGAGATCGGCCCTCTTGCCCGCCGCAGCATCATAGGTGCTGCCCACATACGCGGCTTTCCATCCGTTCTTCTCCCAGCGTGCCAGCTCCTTCTCTCCGGGGCTTGTGCCAAAATAGACCACCGGGATCTTCGCCTTCACAGCCGCATCCGTAATGCCCGGCGCGGTCTTCTCATCGGCGCCGCCGATCATCAGTGCTGTACACTTATCAGCGATCATCTTGCGCGCATTGTCTGCGAGCTCTTCTTCAGAGCAGGCCATTCTCGTAATATTCTCTTCCGGAATTCCGGCCGAGACCAGGTAGCCGACCGTTTTCGCGACAAATAAGTCTGTAAATTCGCCTCCATCTGTATAAACTATTCCGATCCCGGCATCCGCCGGCAGGACTGCAGCGTCCCCATCCTGTGCTTCTTTTTCGCTTCCTGATCCTTCCTGTGTCGAATCCGCATTAGAATTATTCGCGCTCTCATTCTGCGCAGAGCATCCTGTGACCAGGATGAAGCACATGATCCCTGTGAGGATCAGTGCAGCAATCTTCCAAAAATGCGGGCCTTGTTGTGCGGGCATTTTTTTCATAATCAGTTCCTTTCTAGTCAGTTCAGATATGTTCACTATTTCTTATGCATTTTCCCTATTATACCTTTAAATAATGCGTTTTCCTAGTCTCTTTTCCGCGCGCTCAAACAGCAGGCGGGGCCGCCAAAAGCGCCCCCGCCGTAAAGTGGTAAGATTTCTTATGACGATATGCAAATCCGGCCGCGCATATGCGTCATATGATCATTTGAGTTCGTTAGCTCTGTCGTAGTGTTTGCCGCCCCAATAGATCCTGGACGCGACTTCCGCTTTCTCGGGCAGTTCCACACCTTCCATAACGTATTTCAGGAACGCTTCGTAGCCTGTCCTGTCAACGATATAGCCTACGTGCTCTTTGCCCTCGAGTGCATTCTTGTCAATGTATTCCTCTACATATGCGTAGCAGTTCTTGACGATCTTCAGGATGCTCTCCTCGTCCGCCCAGCGGATAAAGTCCTCTGCGAGACGGGGATTCTTCTTGCCTGTGCGGCCCATGATGACCACCCTGTAATACTGCTCTTTGCTCCTGGTCCAGGCGCGGGTCGGGCAGTAGTAGACGCATACGCCGCATCCCACACAGAGGTTGGGATCTCTGACGACCTTGCCGTTTACCATCTGCAGAGCGCCGGTAGAGCGGATCTTGCAATATTTGACGCACTGCTCGCATCCTACGCAGCGGTTAGGGTCATACTGGGGCTCGGTCATTCCGATGATGCCGAAGTCATCCATGCGCACCTTGCCGCAGTCATTAGAGCAGCCGGTGAAAGCCACTTTCATGTGCAGGTTGTTGGGGAAGATCAGCTTGTCCATCTTCTGCGCGAAAGCAGTTGTGTCATAGCAGCCGAAAGGGCACAGCCTCTTGCCGGGGCAGGCCACAACGTTTCTGGTGCCGGACGCGGGATAGCCTCCCTCGTGCACTTCCTGATTGACGCCGGACTCGTCGATGATCAGCTGCAGCTCTTTGTTGACGGCGTCCATATCTTCGATCTTGATGCCGGGAATCTCAACACCCTGACGGTTCGTGATGAAAATAGTGCCGTTTCCGTATTTCTCGGCGATTTCGGTAATGCGAAGCATGCTCCTGGCGCCGATCACACCGCCTGGAATTCGGACGCGGGATGCCGTCTCGCCTCTGACCTTGGAGTAACGGAAAGCGTTCTTTTTCAGTTTTTTCAGATTTACATCCATACCCATAGTATTATTCCTCCTTCCCGCTTCCTCAGTCGATCATGTCTTTGCTTACGGTGTAGTTGAAAACAGGTCCGTCGAGGCAGATATACTTCTCACCGACTCTGCAATGTCCGCACTTGCCCAGGCCGCAGCACATCTTGCGCTCCTGGGATACCCAGATGTTCTCTTCCTTGAACCCTTTCTGAAGAAGGCCCATGACGGAAAATCTCATCATCGGCGGGGGACCTACGACTACTGCCTGCGCCTTAGTCACGTCACGGATCGGAACATCCGGAATGTATTTGGTGACGAGGCCGATATTGCCGGTATAGCCCTCGGGCGCGCCGTCAACAGTGAGGATCAGGTCGAGCTTCTCGTCCCATCTCCTGAGGTCATCTCTGAAGAGCATATCGTCGGGACTTCTGAATCCGACGATAACGTGTTTGTCCTTGGGCTCCTTCGTCTCTGCTAACGCATCGATCACGCCGCGGACCGGAGAGACACCTGTGCCTCCGGCGATGACGATCACTTCGCCGTTCTCATAGAGAGAAGTATCGAAGCCGTTGCCGTAAGGGCCGCGGAGCAGAAGGCTCTGGCCTTTATATTTTTCAAAAACTTCACCGGTCACGCGGCCGACTTTACGGATCGTCAGATCCACGAAATTCGGACCAATGCCGCTGACGGAGATCGGTGCCTCACCGTACTTGGGAATGGATACCTCAAAGAACTGGCCGGGCTTGACATCTCCCACAAATTCCATGCGGAATGTATATTCCTTCTGAGTATGCTTGATCACATCCAGGATCTTGGAAGGCCAGGGCACATACGGATTGTTCTTCATATTAGTTGCTCCCATTTGACACCTCCTCCTCTACTGCCTTAGCCACTTTATTGATGCAGGCGGGGAACGAAATGTACTCCGGACACACCATATCGCAGCGGCCGCAGCCGACACACATGTCATAGCCGAATCTCTTTCTGAAATCGAAGATCTTGTGGAGGACCTTGAAGCGCATTCTCTCGCCCTTCGTCCTTCTGTACTGACCGCCTCCGGCAACATTTGTATAACCGTCCACCATACAGGACGCGCCGACTCTTCTTCTCTCGCCGACCTTACCGTTCTCGGTGTAATATACGTCCTGCATCGTGTAGCAGGTGCATGTGGGACATACGAAGTTGCAGCGGCCGCAGCCGATGCAGCGCGCGCTGTACTCATCCCATACAGGATTCTTGTAGATACTGTTCGGGATCACTTCCGGGATCGTGACATGCGTCTCGTTCTCCGTGACATATGCGGGCTCTACAGCTTCTTCTCTTCCGCCGCACGCAGCGAAGATCTTCGCGCACTCTTCGCAGGCCACATCGCAGCGGACCTCATCGCCGATCACGTCAACGGAGAAAAGATAGCCTTCCGTTGTCCTGTTGGTGCCCATATCCACGCAGAAGCAGTCCGCGCCGGATTTCTGACATCCGATCAGGACAAATTTGACTCTGTCGCGGATCTCTTTATAGAAAGAATCCTGCTCGATGCCGTTGTTAAGATAGATCTGGTCAAGGCGGCGCACTGCGTGCATATCGCAGCTCTTTAAGAAAACGATCACCTCGCGGGGATCTCTGTCTGCTGTCTTCACTTCATTCTCAGTGAAGAAGAACAGGGTCTCGGAAAGAGGAGTGAGGATCTCCTTGAAAGCATAATCCGATTTTTTTGAGAGCTCGATCTGGGAGAGTTCCGTCACATAGTCGTAACGAACGACGTCCGTATCCGTAAACCTTCCTTCTCCGACCTTGAGGACCGGCGCATAGATCAGCCTCTTCTCCGCAAGCTTTTTCAGGGCCTTGTCAAAGGCCTCTTTTGTCAGTATATAACCCAATTTTAGCCTCCCTTCTGCTGCCAAAGTCAGCTGCATATCATCAGCATGAACAGGCTGTCCTTAAGAAATACCGCATAAGGAACAGCCCGTTCATAAATCTATTGTCTCTTATCCCCTTTTCTCCTTCTTGAGGAACATTCTCAGGAACATCAGCATTACGTATCCGACCAGCATGGAGGTCACAAAGATCTGCAATCCGGCAAGCTGTGTGCAGGCACCGCCGAGCGCTTCACTGCCTTTTTCTGTCAGATACCCTGCCATCTTCTGGGATGCCACGACGCCGATCGCCATCGGGAAAGTGAGTCCCGCGAATCCCGGATAGAAATCAAAGGAGAAGAAATCCGGGAGTTTGTACAGGATAAAGCACAGGGAAGCCAGTACACATATATACATAAATGTTAGTACGATCCCATTATTCTGTCCGTTTACATTGATCAAACTGACAACACAAAGGCTGCAGGGCGCCAGAAGGACTGCCATGGTATGGTATGCCGCGGCTTTGATCTCAACATTGAGCAGTCTCCAGATCATGAAGGGAACGAGAACGACATAGATGATGCAGCCGTAAATTGTGATGAACTTCAGGATCGGGCCCGCTCCCATCTTGCCGCCGGTGACGCAGGCCACCATCCAGCCGTTGTAGGTGACGAACCAGCTGGGCATCATAGCGATAAAGTTCTTCGGAATGATGACTTTGCCAAAAGCATGCTTGACTGTAAAGACAATAATATGGACGCAGTGAATGGCTACCGCGATGAACCATATGATCCTTCCGAAGGGAAGGCCGATCTCATAATAGAAGCTTCCGAGCACCATCCAGCACATGCTGAAAGCGCCGTAAAGGCTTGCCGGTATCGTCAGGTCATATTCCTGCATGCAAGTCTTGGGGAACATCGCTATTTTGATCGTATAGCAGATCATAAAGATCGTAGCGATCGCCATGACCAGGTAACGGAACCAGACAAAACCGAGGCCTCCGTAGACATTACTCAGAGTCATAAAACTCAGGAAAGTGGCAATGCAGGGTACAGGGATTTTCTCTAAACGACTCATTGTTAACTTTCTCCTTATTTATCGTTCTTTAGTCATAATAGAACTCATAGGTATTGTCTCTGATATGGAAGAAATCCGAGTAGTCAATATCAAACAGAGGCTTTTTCACTTTGCGGACATCGATCTGTCTGGCGATCATCTGCTGCAGGACTCCGCCGTAAGCGAGATCTCCCTGCAGGAGTGCGCCGATGATCTTTCCGTTCTGATGCACGATCTTCTTATAGACGCCGCCCTTCTCATAGGTCTCCACCTTGATGGTCTCGTCCGCGGGATCAGGGTTGACATTGCCCAGAGACATCGTGCTGATCTCCAGGAAGCGCATCGTGGATTTACTCGCGAAGAAATCCGTCATCTTTTCGTTGTATCCGGCCATGTTCGCCGCGGCGATCATGCCTTCCTTGACTGCCACGGGCCAGATCGGACTGGTGCCGGAGACATCGCCCGCGCCGTAGATGTCGGGGTCGCTGGTCTTGCCGGTCTCATCGTAGACGAGGCCGAATCGGCTCAGCTCAAGTCCGCTGTCCGCGAGGAACTCAACGTTGGAGCGGACGCCCGCAGTGACTACGAAGAAGTCACAGGGGATCACTGTGCCGTCACTAAGGACCACTTCCGTGATCTCATGCTTATCATTGACAGTAACTTCGTTGACGCCGACGCCGTAGTGCTGCTCGACGCCGCGGGCCGCGAACGCGTCGATATAGCTCTGCGCCGCTCTCTGGTCCAGCTGCTTGTTGAGGAGCCAGCCGGCGAAATCACACAGAACGACCTTGACGCCCAGTTCAAGGAAACCGGTCGCGCAGTCTATTCCGACCAGACCCGAACCCAGAACCACTATGTTCTTTTTGGTCTTTGCGACTTCCTTGAGGACCTCGATATCGTCGATATTGCGGAATCCGATCATGTTCGGGGATCCTGCCATGTTCTTGATCGGGGGGAAGAAGGTATGGGAGCCTGTGGCGATCAAAAGCTTGTCATAGGAGACTCTCTCATCACCGTCAAGGATCACTTCCTTTTTCTCTCTGTCGAGGCCGATCGCCTCCCTGCCCTTCATCCAGTCGACTTTGTAGAGAGTCTCGAAATCCTTCTCAACAAAACGAAGGCGCTCAATAGTTCTCTTTCCGGCCAGATACTCGTGAAGGATGCAGCGGGAATAGATGTCCTTGTCCTTGGAGATCAGTACGATCTGACATTCCTTGTCGAGCCTGCGCAGTTCTCTGATCGCGTTAACGCCGGCCGCGGAGGAGCCGATGACGACATATTTTTTACTCATACTACTTCACCTCCTCGAGCGTGATAGCATGCATGGGACACATCTCCACGCACATGGGATTTGCGGTCTTTCCGTCCTCGCTCCTGTGTACGCACATGTTGCACTTCATGATCTCCCTGAAGTGAATGCTGTCGGGTTTCAGAATACCGAAGGGACATGACATGACGCACATATAGCAGCTCGCGCACTGCTCCTTGTCATAAGTGACATATCCGGTCTCCGGGTCCTTCTTCATAGCGCCTGTCATGCAAGTGTAAACGCACTCGGGATGCTCGCAGTGACGGCAAAATATAGGAGCCGGTTTGGTCTCACTGTCAATAACAACTCGGTTGCGCGCGTCGCCGCTTTCCGTCTCATGGCTGACCACGCATGCCGTGACGCATGTGAGACATCCGATGCAGCGGCTGCGGTCAATTTTGATTCTATACATAATTACCCTCCTTACCTCTACGTCACTACATCAGATCTTCTCAAAACGGCAAGTACAGCCCTTGTAATTGGGCTCTCTGGAATACTTGTCATAGCTGGAAGGCGTCAGCTTATTGCACTCAATATAGTGGATCGGCGCGTAAAGCTGGTCATAAGGCACGTTGTCAGTGATCTTGACAAAGAACACCGCGTTCTGCCCGTTCGCAGAATATACACGGATCTGATCCATTTCATGAATGCCGCTCTCCTGAGCAAGTTTCGTGTTCATGTACAAGTAAGCTTTGCTGAGGGATACGTCTTCGACGAACTTTACTTCCTTGGTGCGGCTCTGTGTGTGCCACTGTCCGACGGTTCCGCGTCCTGTATTGAACACGAGCGGGAACTCTTCGCTCTGTACAAAAGGATTGGGAAGAGGCTCTTCAAACATGAAGTTGGCTCTCTGATTGGGTGTAAAGAACTTGCCGTCCGCGTACAGCCTTCTCTCTTCGTCCGCGAACTCCGCTTCTCTTCCCTCGGGATACGGCCACTGCCTGCCGTGTGAGCCGGTAAGCTCATCCCACTTCACGCCGCTGAAATCGCAGGGTTTTCCTTTGGAGATCTCGCGCAGCATGTCGAAGCACATCTGCGGGGTCTCCCACTTCTCGATCGCTTTGCCCATACCGAGGGCTTTCGCGACACCGAGAATGCACTCGTAATCGGAGATCTCGTTCTCGCCGCGGGGAAGTACCTTTCTCATGGCGGACATTCTTCTCTCGAGATTGATGTAAGTGCCTTCCTTCTTGATTCCCGGTACTACGGGGAAATAGACCGTCGCGTCCTCAGCGCTCTCGATGGTGTCATAGATGTCCTGTACTACAAACAGTTCCAGCTTCTTGGCCGCTTCCGCAAAGGTCTCATTGTTGGTCCAGCTGTGTCTGGGGTTGGTGCACAGGATCCACAAGCCCTTGATCTCTCCTGCGTTGATCCCTTCCACGATCTTGTTGTAAGGGATCGTGGGCTTCTTGGCCACGTGGTCCACGTCGATCCCGGTCAGTTCCGCGATCCTTGCTCTCTCATTCTCATCACCGAACTCGCCGCCGCCGAACAGGCATGTGGTGTTGCTGAAGAGACGGGAGCCCATGGCGTTGCACTGTCCGGTTATGGAGTTGCCGCCGGTGCCGGGCTTTCCGATGTTGCCGGTCATCAGAGCGAGGTTAATGATGGACTGCGCCGTGCGGACCGCTTCATAGCCCTGGTTGACGCCCATGGTCCACCAGAAGGATACTGCCTTGCCGTTGTGGATCAGATTCACGAGCTCTGTGATCTGCTCTGCGCTAAGTCCCGTTGTCTCGACGCCCCTCTCAAGTGTAAAGTCCTTGACAAACTGTGCGAATTCATCGAACTTGTTTGTGTGTTCCTCGATGAACTTGTGATCGATCCAATCTTTCTCGATCAGCATATTGGCAATGGTGTACATCAGGACCAGGTCTGTTCTGGGCTTTAAGCCGTACCAGTAGTCCGCGTTCATGGCAGTCTCAGACCTTCTGGGATCGATGACGATGACCTTGTGTCCGGGCACCTGGTTCTTGCGGACGCGGCCCCAGATAATGGGATGCGCGACGACCGGATTTGCTCCGATAAAGATGAGTGTGTCGGACAGCTCCAGATCTTTGAGCGTGTAACCGGGGGCGTCATAGCCGAAGCTCTGTTTGTGGCCGACCGCTGCAGAAGCCATGCACAGGCGCGTATTTCCGTCCACGTTGGTCTGCAGGTAGTTTCTCATCACATGGCCGAAGATCGCGAACTCCTCCAGTGTGAGCTGGCCTGTACTGATACCGGCAACACTCTCAGTTCCGTATTTTGCCTGAAGCTCCTTGATCTTGTCAGCAACATGTTTGAATCCTTCGTCCCAGGAGACCTCTTTCATGGTCCCGTCTGCCTGCCGGATCTTGGGCAGCGCATCGGGCTTTACCGTCGTCTGCTGTTTGCTCAGTGAAAGCCCCTTGATGCAGCTGAATCCGTCGTTGACAGGATATCCCTTGGTAGGGATGGTCCTGACGATCCGGCCGTCTTCAACGCAGAAATCCAGATTACAGTCAATCGCGCAGAAATTGCAGGTTGATTGCACTCTTTTCATCGTTTCCTCCAATCTTTGTTTTTTGTCAGTTCCCGGTCATTAATTGGATAGTTTACACATACCACCCCATAATAATCCATAATATTTTATTAATTATACCATGCTGACAGCAATAATAGCGTTGCGCACGCAACACATCCATACTATAATGAGTCCGACCGGTTTGATATAGGTTCAAAAGGGGATTAAAAGAAATGAAAGATTTGGTAATAAAGGCCTTTCAATCGCATCCGATGTTCGAGGGGATCTCACTCACAAATTGCGAGACTCTGATGCACTGCCTTGGATGTACGGAAAAGACTTATAAAAAGGAGCAGATCATCTCCACAGAAGGACTCTATTCCAGGCAGATCGGAATTGTGGTCAGCGGATGCATCCACACCATTCAGGAAGACGTCTGGGGCCGCCGGGCTTTTCTCTCTTATGCAAAAGACGACGGGATCTTCGGGGAGGTACTGCTCGGTGGTCCTTCCGCTGAACGGGGGATCATTTTCAAAGCTGCGGAGCCGACCACCGTTATGTATCTGCCCGTAGACAGAATCCTGCATCCCTGCAGAAATTCCTGCCCTTTTCACCACGAACTGTCAAGAAACCTGTTCCGTATGATCAGTAATTCGAATGCTGAGCTCACAGAGAAAATTGAGATCACTTCCAAATCATCTCTGCGGGAGAAGATCCTCGCCTATCTCTCAATCGAGTCTCGCAGAAACGGCTCCACACGCTTCACTGTTCCTCTCAACAGGACAGAAATGGCCGATTACCTGTGTACGAACCGCAGCGCGCTGTCAAGGGAGCTGACAAAAATGAAAAATGACGGGATAATCGACTATGAGAATAAGTCGTTCCATATTCTCAACACTGCGAAGGATTGATGGGACTTCAGATTCAAGGCTCGCTTAAAACAACAATCCCCCTGACCCGTACCATGGTCAGGGGGATATTTTGAATCCTTTCAGGTTTACTCTTTGGGAACAATGATCCCGAGGATCTTCTCCTCATTGTACCGGGACAGGATCAGCGCGCCCGACAGACAGATCACTGCCGCGGCAACTGCCGCGATCCTGTAACCGAGGCCGGTCTCAGTTCCGATACTGGCAAATGCGGTAAACACCAGCATTGCTATACTTTGGCCAAACTTGAACGCAAATGTCCTCGCCGCGAAGAACATGCCTTCCCGGTTCTCTCCCGTCACGACCGCATCCGCCTCCGCGATATCCGCCACGATGGCCTGAGGCAAAATACCGAGGATCGCCATGGGGAAGGCGGCCGCGCAGACGATAATGATGCCAAATACAAGACCGGAGCCGCCCAGAAGTCCGGAGACCGCCGTGATCAGGTACACGATGGCCAGGCCGACAAAGCCGATGAGCACCAGTTTCTTCTTGTTCATGCGGTGCGCCAGGCTGTTGACCGGCATGTAGCAGGCAAATGACAGGAGCGTCATGGCCACATAGAGGATCGTCGTGAAGGTCTCAGGCAGCTTCATCAGGGATGTGATGAAGAAGGGAAGACCTGTCTGGAAGATCGTCAGTCCCAGGAAATACAGCACATCGCTGCCGACGAAAATTCGGAAATCTCCATTCTTAAAAGTCTTGATCAGCGAAGTAAAGGCGTCGTCCTCGGAAGGGACCGTGTGCACATATTCTTTCTCATTTATGGTGAAAGTGGGAACAAGCAGTGCCACCAGACCGATAGCTGCCAGGATCGCAAATGTGATCCTTATGGCCATTACCCTTCCCATGGAGGGCTCCATCGCTCCCCAGATGAAAGGAGCCGCGTATCCGATGGCGGAGCCGAGCAGGAAAGTCACCGAGATATATGTTGAGATGCTGATCCTTGTGTCCTGCGTTGTTCCAAGTTCTGAGATCAGCGCATTATACGGGGTGCAGTAGGTTGTCATAAACAGATAGAACAGCAAAAGCGTTACGAGCAGCCAGATGCAGTTCGCTGTTGAGATCGCGTTGACCGGAGCCCAGAATACGAGTACCGTGATCAGTGCAAAAGGAATGGCGATCTTCTGCATGAAAGGAATTCTTCGTCCCTTGGGATTCTGCGACCTGTCAGAGAGGTTGGCGATCATGGGATCTGTCACGGCGTCAAACACTCTTCCGAGAGCAGCTATACCGCCGATCACTGTCGCGACCCCGAAGATCACCCGCCCCTGCGGAATAAACAGCGTTTGTCCTGCCGCGATCGAATCCGCGTCGGGCTGATAGAAATAGACAAGCCAGTTTGTGATCAGTGCCGAGAGCAGCGACCAGCCAAATTGACCTATTGCAAAACACCACATTTTGCCTTTACTGATTGTTTTCATTGTGATTCTCCCGTAACCGTGTCGTTATTATTTCTTTTTCTTGCGCCGAAAGTGGATCTCCGGGATCGCCACATTGTCGTAGACAATGTCCTTTTTCTTCAGTTCTTTGTTCTCTTCTTCATCTGCTTTGCTCTGTTTCTCGTCAAAGCTTTCCGAGTGAACTTCGGGAACGGCGACATTATCGTTGTCCACATGCAGCGCTTTCTTGGATTTCATCTCCGTAATACCTCCTACCAATCAGACAAGGTTGATGAAAAATGTGATCACAAGTGAATTAATAAAATCCGCAAACAGGCTTCCGACGATCGGGATCAGAAGGTATGCCTTTATCGAGGGTGCATATTTGTCACAGATTGCCTGCATGTTGGCCATCGCGTTAGGTGTGGCGCCCATACCGAAGCCGCAAGTGCCGGCTGTGATCACAGCTGCGTCATAATCCGCTCCCATGAAGCGGAAGATCACGAATCTTGCAAACACATACATAAAGGCCAGCTGGACCAGGAGCAGGATCACCAGCGGAAGGGCCAGTGCCGCAAGCTGCCATATTTTGAGCGTGATCATGGCAATGCCGAGGAAAAGTGAAAGGCAGATACCGCCAAGGTCGTTGATCTCGCCCATGTAGACCTTGATCTTTCCTGTTGCCTCGCCGATGTTCCTGATCACGGCCGCGACGATCATGGCTCCGATGTATACCGGGAAGGTCATGCCCGTCTTGGTAAGAAGCGCAGAGACCAGCGTCCCGATACCGACTGTGACGCACAGCTCAAAGACAGCCGGTGCGTAGTTGTCAAAGTGCCTGACGTGCTGTTCTTCATCTTCGTCAAAGATCTCGACATCTTCATCCTCTTTGATCGTCTTAAGAAGATCGTATTTTTTGATCAGGGAGTTTCCTAAGGGACCGCCGATCAAACTTCCTGCGATCAGTCCGAAAGTTGCCGCCGCAGTGGCGATCGTTGTCGCGCCCTGGATGCCGAAGTCCTCAATGACCGGGCCAAAAGCGCCCGCTGTTCCGTGTCCGCCTACCATAGGTACCGAACCGGTACACATGCCGACCAGCGGATTGACGCCCAGCACACGGGATACGCCGACTGCAAGAACGTTCTGAAGAATGATCAGTACAATGACCTGCAGCAGGAACACGATCAGGTCCTTGCCTCCTTCCTTAAGGACTGCCAGGTTGGCCTGGAACCCGACGGAGGTAAAGAAAAATACCATGCAGATCTCCCTGAATGTGTCATCATAGATAAACTCTACGATACCGCACACATAGAGAATGCAGGACACAATAGCAACAACAAGTCCGCCCACGACAGGGGCAGGAATACAGAAAGTTTCGAGAAATCGGATTCTCTTACGGAGAAACTGCCCCAGCATCAGTACGCCGACAGCAATCGCGAGTGTCAGATACTTATTGATTTCGATTGAGATCATTCCTGCTCTCCTTTCTCGCCGTATGCTTCAATTGCGATACCGCATTCTTTGTAGTATTGCGCCGCACCGGGGTGGAAAGGAATTGTGATCGACTCCACGGCTTTTTTCTCCTCAAGGTCAAGTTCGACCGGAACTGCTTCGTTCAGAGCCCCTTTCTCCTTAAAGAGTGCAGTTGTTATGTCGTAGACCTGTTTCTCCTGCAGCTTGTCCGAGACAAGGAGCACGGACTGAACAGCGAGCGTCGTGACGTCGCTCTCCTGCCCGTTGTAAGTTCCCGCAGGGATCACAGTCTCTGTATAGAACTTATAAGTTCTTGTCAAAAGAGAGCACTGCTGTCTGTCTAATGAGATCAGCCGGATCGATTCTTCTTTCGCAAGGTCCGCGATCACTTGCGCAGGAGCGCCTGCCGTACAGAACATCGCGTCAATGGCACCTGACCGCAGCGCGTTTACCGCCTCTGTATATGTCATATTCTGAACAGTCAGCATATTGGACGTAAGGCCGTAGACCTGCAGGATCTGCGCGGCGTTCTTCTGCGTGCCTGAATCCGCTTCTCCTACACTGACGGTCTTGCCGACGAGGTCTCCCACACTTGCGATCTGCGAGCCGGCCTTTACGACCAGCTGCACCGGTTCCGGATACAGCGCCCCGACCGCGGAATATCCCTTCATTGCCTGCGTGCCCAGCGTGCCATTGTACATTTCATCGATTACGTCGGACTGTGCGATCGCAAGCTCAAGATAATTCTGCGACAGCAGACGGATGTTGGCCGCGGATCCCGCTGTCGTCTTCACTTCGATCTTCATCTTATAAGGGTCGCCCGAAAGTGTGTCGGCCAGCGCGTGTCCGAGCGAGTTGTAGTTCCCCCCCTCTCCTGCTGTCCCGAAACGCAGCTTATCCGAACTGCCGCAGGCTGCCAGCGACGCGAGGATCAGAAGCAGGATCATTATCAATGCTGTTCTTTTTCTGACTTTTTTCAAATGCAATCCCCCCTTTGCTATTTTGGTACTTCTATTATCAACTATTTTACTGCAAAGTGCAAAAGTAAACGAGACCTGCTCGCAAGAAAAAAGCCCGGCATCCCTTTTCAGGTTTACCAGGCTTTGTTAGCGGTCTTCATTTCTTTTCAGATGCGAGATCTTTGAAACGTCTGTATACTTTCCTTGCTCTACTGAGCTCAGGTTTTACAAATTCCATAGTTGCAATTTCCTTGTCAGCCAGGCTGACCAGAACAGCTTCCTTGGATTTGGGCGGGTGTGCGAACGTCAAAGGCCACATGTGACCCCTGATGATATTTTTTTCCTTCTCAGTGAGATGAAAATCCTTATCTGCCTTCTGCATGGCAATCTGAGGATGGGAAGTGCCGTGCTGATAAGCGGTCAGCCCTTCCTCCTTGATGTCGTACTGATAATAGTCATGAAGCATCGCGCCGCGCGCGAGCTCCCTCTCATCAATGTCCCACCCGAATTTCTCAGCCAGTTCAAAACTCTTTTTTGCAACAGCAATGCAGTGCGCGAGCGTATTGCTGCCGTGATGCTGCGGGAACGTGCACAATCTTACGATCCTGGGATCCTCCAGGAGCTTGTTCAGTTCATCAACAAATACTGCCTTATCATTTGTCAACGTGCTCTTTACCCCTCTTTCTGTATGGAGGCAACCACAAATACAGTCAGGACAAACGGATAGATCAGGAACGGGATCAGCGACACACTGGTCAGCTTCGCGATATTTGCCGCCACCAGCAGCTGCGCGCCGTAGGGTATGATCCCCTGCGCGATGCAGGAGCAGGTATCAAGCAGGGAAGCCGTCTGTTTGGGATCCACGCCGTATTCTTTCGTAATATCTCTGGCTATGGGCGCCGCAATAACGATAGCAACCGTGTTATTTGCTGTCGCAATGTCCATAAACGCTGTCAAAAAAGCGATTCCGTACATTCCGCCTCTCTTGCTGTCCGCTCTCTTTCTGATAAACTCGAGGATTGCTTCAAATCCCCCGTTCTCTTTCATGAGCGACGCAATGGAAGCCACCAGGATCGTGACGATCATGGTCTCGAACATTCCGCTGATGCCGGTACCCATCGAAGCCAACGCCGTCGAATAGGCAAGTGATCCTGTAAGGATTCCGACAACCACAAAGAGCAGAATACCTACGATCAGCACCAGGAAAACATTGATGCCTAGAATGGACATGCCCAGAACAATAAAGTAAGGAATAGCCTGAAGAATATTAAATTCAAATGTCCCGACCGATACGCCTCCGCTCACGAAAGCATAGATCACAAGAATAGTCAGTGTGATCAGTGCGGCCGGAAGAGCTACTCTAATATTTGTACGAAATTTATCCTTCATTTCCACGCCCTGCGTCTTCGTGGCTGCTATCGTCGTATCCGAAATGAAAGAGAGATTGTCGCCAAACATCGCTCCGCCCACAACAATACCCACACAAAGAGGAAGTGAAAGACCTCCGTTTTGGGAAACAGCGCACGCGATCGGCGCAAGTACCGAGATCGTACCCACACTGGTCCCCATGGCCATGGAGATCAGGCACGCGATCACAAACAGTCCGGGGACTGCAAATTTCCCCGGTATAATGTTCAGGAGCATGTTTGCCGTACTCGAGGCACCGCCCGCTTCCGAAGCGATCCCGCTGAAAGCGCCTGCCATCAGAAAGATAAACAGCATGATCACTATATTGTCATCACCGATCCCTTGCGCGCAAATATGAATCTTCTCGTCAAAACTCAGACTCCGGTTCTGCAGAAACGCCGCGATCAGCGCGATCGAAAAAGCGAGCACGACAGATACGACATAAAAGCCCATCTGTCCCTCCGTCGGTTTGATATATTCAAAAAAGATGCCGTTGCCCAAATAGACGACCAAAAACAGAAGTATAGGAAGAAGCGCTTTGGGATTGGCTGCCGGTGTTGAATTTTCAGGCTGGTTCATGTGGGTCTCCTTAGTGATGTAATTCTTGCTGCCATAGTGTTGCGACAATATTAAATTATATCATATTCCCCCTTGAATGTGCAAAATTTAAGGCTGTGAAGAACGAGTTTCATACCAACTCCCCTCTTCACAGCCCCTTATCGACAAATCTTTTTACTTTTTCATATTCCCCAGCATCTCCAGAAGCGCACCCAGCCCTTCACTGTCCTTTCCGGAACCGGAACTGCTGCCGGTCTTTCCTGAGAGAAGCGAGCTCAGAAGATCTGACGTCCCTGAATTTCCTGAACTACCCGAACTGCCCGACGAAGATCCCTTGGCAGCCATCAAAGCACCGATCAGCTCTACCACACTGGCATCACCCTCGAGAAGATTGATCGCCGCTTTCTTGGTAGTCGAATCAGCTTTCCGGTAAAGCTGCACAAGCTTTTTCTCTGTTGCGTTCAGTGTCAGAGCCCCATCTGTCTTCGAAGAAGAAGTCTTCTTAGCTGAAGAAGTTTTCTTAGCCGCAGTGGAGGTGGAAGTCTTCCCGGCAGAAGTTGTCTTTCCGGAAGAAGCAGTCTTACCAGCAGTGGCTGCTGCCTTTCCTGCTCCCGTCATCGCGTCCAGCAGTGATTTCTGCGTCACTCCCAGAACCTTAGCCATCTTCTTGACCACATCCTGTGTCGGCTCTTTCTCGCCCCGCTCTACTTTACTGACATCGGAGGCTGTGAGCCCATCCACTTGCTCAGCGAGCGCAGCTTGCGACAACCCTTTTGCAGTGCGTGCTTCTTTTACCAAGTTCCCAAGTTTTTTTGACATATTTACCCCCTTTATCAAAAGTATTTGCTTTGAGCATATTCAGGACCTGTTATTCGAACCTGAACTTTAATCCTTCCATAACTAAATTGAATAAAAAGATATTCTCTATTGGTATTATACTTTTTCTTGGAGTCAAGGTAGAATACTTTTTGAAAAATATCAATTCAGAATCTGACCCAAATGAATCCGGATGCCGAATAACCAGAATTAAGGAGAAAAACTGATATGAACATAAAATCAGCCCGCCGCTTTCTGCAGATTCTTCTGCCGGTCACGCTTTTGATCACTTCCTGCGCATCCGGCACTTCCGCCGCAGGAACATCAGGCGATGCTTCCGACAGCGCTGCAGTTACCGAAAACACACAATCCGAAGAAAAACAGATACAGAATTCTTCAGCAGAGATTAAATCCGAAGATGGGGCAGCAACAAATTCTGCAGCTACCGCAAATGCCGCCGCAGCAGAATCCTCCACTACAACTCCGTCCACCGGCTATACACTCCCCGACGACTACCCCAATCCCTACGAGATGGAAACCTACGATTCCGTCCCGGAATATCTGAGCGAGCGCCATGAGGATGTTGATTACGGAACACTTGACGTGGACGTCGAATACTATTCTGAGACTGCCGGAGATGTCAAGTACTGCAATGTACTGCTGCCCGCCAGCTATGACGAGTCTCAGGAGTACCCCGTCCTCTACATGTACCACGGCTTCGGGGGCCGCTACGATTCCCACGTTCACGAGGGTTCAATCCTGCAGACCCTCTACGGAAATATGCTGAGCGAGGGGCTCACTGTCCCCATGATCATCGTCGGCGCCGATATGTACACAGACATCCTTGCTGACAAAGACGACAAGTCCGACGCGGAGCTGCGTCCCTGCTACGACAAGGGCATCGACGATCTGGCTTTTGACCTCATGCCGTTCATCGAATCTCGATACTCCGTGAAGACCGGCCGCCGGAGTACTGCGGTGACTGGAGTGTCCCAAGGTGCGACAGAAGCACTTGCATCAGGTTTCAAATGGCAGTCCAAAATAGGATTTATCGGCAGTTTTGCCCCCTGCACGGGAGTCATTCCCACACCGTTCGGTTCTCATTCTTTCTGGAGCTGGCCGATCCTTGACGACCTCACGATCGAGTCGCCCGATACAGTGCCGTATTATATCTATCTGTCCGTCGGCACAGAAGATCCCTGGTGCGTTAACTCAACGCTCTATTACGGAGAAGTCATGGATGGAAAAGGTATCCCTAACCAGACTGATCTGGTGGAAGGCTATGACCACGGAAATGAAATGTGGGAACTCGGTCACTACAATTTCCTTCAGAAAATATTCCTGGACTGACGCTGTCAGGTCATTTCGAAGATCAGGATCCTCTCATGCCTGTCATACAGCAAATAATAGTCCGTGCAGTCAATCTCATCAACGAACTGAAGGCGGTCCTCAGTCATGAGAATAGACACTTCCCCATCGAAGGGATAGTAAAAGAATAAGTACATCTGCCTGGGGTTTTCGTAGTAAGACTCCCTGATCTTCCCGATCACGATCCGCAACACTTCATCCGCAAAAGGGTTGAAAAAATAGAAACAGTTCTCATCTTGGACCTGATACTTCCGGGCATCCGCACAGACAAAGCGGATGCCCTTTTTATAGTCAGGGGGAATCTTGGCTTGTTCCAGATTTTTCACCGATCCTTCGTACAGCTCCCTGTCAAATTCGATTCCAGTCGCACGGCATCCCGTCCTGGCACTCAAAAAGATCACAGATCTTCCCAGCCCGCACCCGTAATCAAGCACGTGGCTGTCAGCAGTAACATAACCGCTTTCTGCCAGAGTCTCCAGAATCCGATAGTCAGTCGGTTCATAAGGATTGCAGTCCTGCGCGATGAAATGATCGATCTTACCCCTTGTTCTGATATTCAGTTTCTTCTCCCACCAATGTTCGGATGTGAAACTCATCTTCGTTCTCTCCCGGGTGTTTGGTTTTAGTGACGTTATTGGTTAACCGTCATGCAGTGACACACTTGTATTTTACAGGATTGGACAGGGTTTTCGAAGCCTGACTTGCAGGGCTTACTTTGGAGATCTGCTCTTGTTGGATCATAGCAGCACCATTTCCCTCTCCGGCCTCCATGAAGATTTGGGCAGACAGGTATTTTTCACTAAATTCAGGCAGAAAACAAAGCAAGTTGGATCACAAGCATGATCTCAAAGGAGATGGCCTCCATCACGCATCAAGTAACTGAATGCGAGTGGAGGCCATCTCCCTAAAAATGTACATTATGATCCAATCCTGCAGGAAATGTGCAGTGTTTCCTCAAGCTTGCTAATTATCTATGGAGGCAGGCTGATCAAGAACTGCCCATATAGTCCAACATACAAGTCAAGGTTCACGAAGCAGGTCCCGGCTAATGCACTAAATTATCCGCAGTCCATCAAGGCCTCTTGTACAAGAGAACTACTGCTGCCGCCGTCACAAGAAGGACAACGCTTCCTCCAATAACTGCTAAGGATTTAGCGTCTACGGATTCCGCGGTTACTGTTTCCTGCGCCGCCAGATCTTCTTCCGCCTGGGACTGCTCCTGCTGCCCCTGCTCTTGCATCGAGGGCTTGCCGGTCATTCCCTCATTGCTCTCATCCGAAGGCATCTGACCTTCATCACCGCCGGTTTCGCCGCTCTGACCCATGTCAGGCGGCATCTGGTCTCCACCTCCGGTCTCTCCGCTCTGACTCATGTCAGGAGGCATCTGGCCTCCACCTCCGGTCTCGCCGCTCTGACCCATGTCGGGCGGCATCTGGCTTTCGTCGCCGGCTTTTCCACCCTGGTTCATATCTCCGCCATGCATGCCGCTCTGCCCGTCGCCGTATGAAGCAGATACCTCATCAAGCGATATCTCTTCAGAACTTTCTCCGACCACAACAGTGTAAGTCCCGCCCACTTGCATCTCCGGGCAGCTGATCAGTGCTGATGAGAAACTGCATGGGACCTCCCAGGACAGCAGAACGTTTCCGTCTGAATCTTTTATCGCCAGGGTCGTGCCTGCTTCCGCCGTCGTGCCGGTGTTGTAAAGGATCGATGCCTGCATGGAACTTGTGTCAAAAGATTCCGCCATGGAAGATGCTCCGCATGCAATGATAGTTCCCCCGCTGATCTCAGCGACGCCCCCGCTCTCGCTTGCGTAATCAACAGCACTGTTGCTTCCCGTGCCGACAAGACTGATATAAATTGTTCCTCCGCTGATCAGAATATCACCGTTAGAATCAAGTCCGTCGGCATCATTGCCGGTCTCGTTGATGATCGTGATCGTCCCGCCGCTTATTTTGATACAAGATTCTGAATCGGCTGCCTTCTCCGCCGTCTGCGCATTATCCTGTCCTGAGTTCAAATCCGAAGGCATCTGTCCGCCTTCTGTCGATCCCATATCCGGAGGTGTAGGCATCTCGCCGTCCGTCGATTCCATTTCAGGCGGCGTCGGCATCTCGCCGTCTGTCGACCCCATATCCGGTCGTATCGGCATCTCACCGTCGCTGCTCTGATCGCCGCCTGACCAGCCGCCATGGCCACCGCCCGGCCTGCCGCCGTGGCCGCCGGCCATCTCACTGCCGGATTCGCTATTACCGCTCCAGTCGCCGTCCGGTCTGCCGCCTTGCCCGCCGCCATGGCCGCCCATTCCGCCTCCGCCGAACATATCACCGCTCCCGCCGTTAGCATTAAATCCGTCGTCATGCGGATAGATCGTTATATCGCCGCCGGAAACATCGATATTGAGCGCCTCAATACCTTCATAGCAGTCTTCGATCAGGATGCTGCCGTTCGAAATGAACACATTGGAATCTGAGTGGATGCCGTCGTCGCCCGCATCGATCGTGATGCTGCCGCCTGCGATCGTGATATCGCCGGTCGTATGAATGGCGTCATCCGCGGCTGTGATGTCCAGCATTCCGGACTCAATGTAGAAATAGCCATTTTCTTCCTCGTTGGAAGTGACAAGGCCGTCGTCGCCCGCGTCCACTGTGACGGAAGCCTCTTTGATTCGAAGGCTGTCGTTCGCGTGAATAGCGTCCGCCTCTGCTGTTACCGTTATTGTACCGCCTGTGATGACCAGGTCATCATTGGCGGCGATTCCATGTCTGTACTGCGCGTCTACCGTAAGGCTCCCGGTCCCGTTGATCGTCAGATCATCGTGTGCGAAAATCGCGCCGTCTGTCCCGTCATTCAGCGCCTCAGTACAGTAGGAAGAAGCGCTGGTGAGACTGTTCTGACTGCCTTCTGCCAGAGTCAGGAACACCTTGTCCGCCTGGTCGACCCGGATACAGGCATCGTCGCTGCAGCTGATCTCCACGCCGTCCAGCATGATGAATACTTTGGAGGAGTCGTAGGCGTCCACAGAGATATAGCCGTCTGTGAGCGTACCGGTGACCACATAGTAACCTGCATTTGTGATCACCACATTTCCGTCGACAGTATAAGCGCCGTTTCCGGAGATCGTCGCCCCGTCTCCTGTCAATGTGATCTGTGTTGCGCCGGAAGTGTCCCAGTTTCCGTACTGGTCGTTGGTGGTAAAGTATGCCGAGTCAGAATTCTGCTCCGCGTCCTCATCAACGACCTTTGTGATTCCCAGCGACTCTCCATTCATGAACAGCCCGGTTAGGACAAGGCTGCCGACGACTATGGCAACGCAGATCTTATCCAGATTTTTATGCGTTGACACTGTATCTACCTCCCGATGATCAGCCCATGTAGTCGCCGTTGTAGCTTACGAGCACTGCGCTGTTAACGCCTTCGATCTGTGCCAACTCGTTGACGAAGTCCGTGTTGTCATCCTTAAGCCTGATCTCCAGGTTGAGCTCGACGCTGCCTCTGCGGGCTGTTTTGCTCTTGACACTGCACTTGTTGACCTTGTCCTTAAGGAAAGCCATAGCCTTCTCTTCGCTCGCGTGGTCATTGCAGTCCAGGACTACGATGTAAGGATTTGTATTCTCTTTGCGGTTGGCAAAAAAGAGAATGATGAGGCCGATCATGACACTGCCGAACACGGCCAGCGGGATCATGCCCGCGGCAAGAACAATACCGGCCGCGATGGACCAGAACAGGAATGCGATGTCTAGCGGTTCTTTGATCGCTGTCCTGAATCGGACGATAGACAGCGCGCCGACCATACCAAGGGAAAGGACTACGTTGCTGGTCACCGCCAGAATAACGAGTGTCGTGATCATTGTGAGAGCCACCAGTGTCACTCCGAAGGAGGAGGAGTACATGACGCCTGCATAGGTCTTTTTATAGATGAGATAGATGAACACGCCCAGGCCAAAAGCCAGAAGAAGCGCGAGCACCATATCAAACATACTCACTGCCGTGATGTTGGAAAGAAAACTTGATTTGAAGATGTCCTGAAAACTCATTTTTTGTCCCTCATTTCTTTTTTATGGAATCTAATTTCATTTGAATCTGTAGGTATATCAATCGTAAATTCTGCACTGCGCGTACTTGGAAAAGGCGCAGACCCTTCTTCCGGGCGTCTGTACCGCGTCCCTGATGATCGAAGGAAGGTAAGCGTCCCACTTCACTTCCAGGATGATCCCCGCGTCGCCCGCCGGAACCGTCACACAGTCGGACTTAAGGAAATCCGTACATCTCAGCCCCGTCCGTATGTCGTAGTCGAAGGTCACTCTTACGTTTCCCGGCCCGTATATAAAGGGTTCTCTGGTATAATCGACGATCGTCATCGGCCTCATTCCCTGGTACCGCATCTTGCAGTACAGTTCCTGGATCAGAGAATGCGGCGAACTCAGCATCCAGTCGATGTCGCCGTCTACGATCTTCTGCGCTTCTTCCACGGTGAGCGGTGCTGAATATTTTGTCCCAAGTCCATTCAGCTTGCTCTTTTTCTCAAGATGGATCACTGCCGACGGATCGCCGTTGTAATAACGGATCCGGAACTTCTCTCTTCGGTTCACACCGTCGACTTTCTCCCGCAGAGCTTTGTCGTTTAAATTGTCAAAATACAGACTTCTGATCAGATACTTGCCGTCCACAGCGTGCGGATCCGGCTGCGCGACTGCTCTGAGCCGCTGCCTTATGGCCATCAGGTCCGACCAGGAGATCTCGTGTTTCCACTCATGGCGGTAGTGTATTTCCTTTTTGTCTTTCACTGCTGCCGTGCCGTTTTCCATCTGTATCGTCACCTCGCTTTCATTTTCTTGGTCCATTATTCCATGCGAAACTTAGACAAAACTTAGAAAACTAAAAAATTTGAAAAAGAGTCAGGGGACTGTTCCCCTGACTCACTTAAGGTCATTTCGGCTTATGCTTTGCCAGATAAGAATTCTTGTACTCCGGAGCATCCGTCACCTCTTTGATGATCTTAATCTCCTCGGGGAAACTGACAGTTTCGCTGATATCCCTGAGTTCGATCTCCAGGATCGCCCGATCGCTCCAGAACGGATACACATCTATTTCAAAATACTGGTTATCGTAAGTAAGGCAGTACCTGTCCTTGCGGATCTGGCCCAGGGAAGTGTCGGCATTCATAAGAAGGTTCAGGTACTCGTCCTTCGTGATCCTTCTCTCCATCTCAACGCGCTTGTATTCCGTCACCTGACGCTTAGTCGTCTGGTAATAGATGTAATGGCCGTTTCTGCCGCGCTGCCTGACCCTGATCTCTTCCTTGTCATCAACTTTGAGATAGGTCTGGATGATCTCCACTTTCTCGCAGTTGGGCAGCGATTCAAGCCACCTGAGGTCGGGATATTCGATCAGGAACTTCCTCTCGATCTCGAGAGGCTCCGGCTCGCCGAGGAAGGACGCGATCTCCGCGATCAGTCTCTTCATCTTATCCGTAAAGTCCGTAGCGTTGTCGATCACTCTCAGATGCGGATGTCCCGTCCAGGCAGCAATGAACTTGTCGTCCATCTCAGCCGCTTCCTCAATAGTCTCCGTTCTGGCCTTGTTGTTAGACAAAGTATAGAACTCCTCTGCTCCTTTAGCAGCTGTGACGAGGTGGAAGACCGCGTCATAATTGTCCCTGAGCTCCACTTCATTGGCGTTCACGGAGCGGAGGACGGCTTCAAATGTAGCTTCGTCCATATAGGCTTTGTTGTCCAATGCGCCTCTGTCGCAGACGATCAGGACCTTGTCCTTTTTCATCACGCGCGCGGCCTGCTCAAAGACTTTCTCCTTTTCCAGCTGAAGCCGCATCTGGCAGAACTGGTAATCCGCGTTTGACTTGCATGTCCAAGGCGCCACGCCCCCGTTGATCAGCTCTGTTGCCGTCTCAGGCACGAACAGGACAACATATCCCCTCTCGGTAAAGCTGTTCATGATCCAGCTCAGAGCCGTGGTCTTTCCGGCGCAGGGTCCTCCGGTGATCACTATTTTGGTAATGTCCATTCTTTTCTCCTTATCGCGAATGTACAACTGCCACCATTACAACTATAACAGAAATGAGCCTCCGGCGGCATTCATTTTTAGACTTTTGCCAATTTGAGTCAAAAAATCCCCCGCCTCCATACCTTGGAAGCGGGGGACTGATTGATGCATTTGGATTCAGTTTTACTGAGCTACGATCGCAGTGATATGCGGGTTCGGTCCGTTGTACCAATACAGGAAGCCTTCCATATCGATGACATCACCGATCTTGAGGTCTTCGACTGCCTTGTAAACGTCTGAATCAGGTCCGCAGAGATAAGACTCTACTGTGAAAGTATAGGTCTGCCCGTTTACCGAAACGTTGAAATACAGATCCGTGTCCGGTCCTCTTTCTCCGGATCCGTCATAATTGTAAATGAACGCGACATCTTCGTCATCCTTGTTCTTAATAGGCTCGACGGTCATGCCCTTGAAAGCGACTTTTTTGTTCATCTTGCTTGCAAGCTCATCTGTGCCGAGAAGCGCTGTCACGTCCTCCGCCTCAGCAATATATTCGCCGTCAACAAACATCCATGTTTCAACATCGACGACTTCGATCTCGCCGGACCACTCAGACTTATAGCCCTTGACCTTGATAATTTTGCCGATCTCCATCAGCTCATATTCCTTTTCCGTGCAGGGGAGCTCATAAATGAAATATGCGCCGCCTTTCTCATCCTGCAGGTAAACAGTTGCCAATCCCTGATCATCTCTTGAAAAGAAGCCCTGTTTGCCCTGGATCGCGCCCTGAACTACAACTTCCGCATCAGTCGCTGCCGCCATATAGTCCTCAAAGCTCATAGCGTCCTCGGGAACATTTACCTCGGTCTGCTCCGGCTCTTCCACCGTGCTCTCTACGGTTTCCTGAGTTTCTTCTGCGGGCTTGGCTTCTTCCGTCTGCGTGTTGTTCTGTGCAGGGGTGGAATTGCTGCTGCCGCCGCCGCATGCTACTGCTGCCAGCATCATCGCACCGGTCAGCATGATGACAATTGCTTTTTTCATAACTTCCTCCATATTCAAGTACAGTCTGTCCGCCGCCGCGACGCCTTTCGGGAAGCGGCTTGTGACACAAATGCTACTCTGATCTCCGGGAATTCTCCTCAGTGACCACTTCTATTATAGCGAAGAATCGCCAAAATAGCACATTAAATTGCCGGCGCGGCGCCTTCACCGCCGCCATGCGGGTGGTCAGCGCCGGCTGGACGCCGCGCGCTCACCTTTCCTCACTTCTTAGCGCTCTTCCTCTTCATAGCCACATAATAAACTCCGATCAGGATCCATGTGACGATAAGAGTTCCGATCAGCACTTTGGAAGCAGTCGGCAGAGGTCCCATGTCTTTGTCGGGTCCGCCTTCTCCTCCGGTCCGCATGCTGGTCTGGTCCAGACGGTACAGTGACGTGACATCACTGAAGAGCTTATCCAGGTAAGCGTCGTCGATCTTTTTCTTTCTGCGTGAGGCTTTGGCCACGTCTTCGATCAGCTGTCCGGCCGCGTCGCGAAGGGAAGTGGATCCGTTGAAGACCGGCGTCGTGAATGTATACTGCACATTGTCGATCAGGAGCTTTGAGGCATTGATCTTGACGTCGTAGTGAAGATTGTTGTCCTCTCCGCTCCGCGCCAGATAATCCTGATATTCGTCAGAAGTCTGTGCCTTGAGGGTCACAGGTACATAACCTTCTGTCTGCGCGTACGCGATCTGCACGTCATTGCTGATCAGGTACTGCGTGAACAGCCAGGAAGCCAGCACAACCTGCGGGTCTTCCTTGTTGAAGATACAGACGGACGGTCCCTGCGATATCATCTTGGGATTTGAAGGATCATACTGAGGGAACATCTTTACGGCCGTCTCAAACTCTACGAACTGGTCTTTGCTGATATCCGACAGCGGCGCATTGCTTCCCATCCAGGTCGCGCCCGCCGTGGAGTCGATGGCAAAGATGCACTGCCCGGCATCCAGGAAGTTTGCGGGGTAACTCGATATTTTGAAAGTGGAAAAGGCTCCGGTCGCTGCATGCTCAGCGGCTGTCTTCAGGATCTCCCTGGTCGTGTCGTTGAAGATCAGCACTTCCCCGTTTTCTGTCGAATAGCCCGCGTCCTTCTGCCGCAGCATCTGGATCAGCATGTTGTCTGTAGACTTGTCAATGAAGGGGATCATGACCTTCTGGCCGTTGACCAGATAATTGCCGTCCGCTCCTTTGGCAGTGGCCGCCTCCGAGACCTCCCAGATAAAGTCCCAGGTCAGGATATCGGGAAGTTCGTAGCCGAGTTTCTCCACGAAGGTCTTATTCACATAGCAGGCTTCCGTGGAGCGCATATAGGGCATAGCGTAGATTGTGCCGCCGATCGTGCACTCGGTCAGGAACTGAGGGACAACCTCCTCCTTGGAAGGGCCGTCAAACTTCAGCTCACTTCCCGCGAGGCCGTACCTCGCGTCATTCACCAGCGAATCCAGGGGCACCACGACGTTGTCGCCGGTCATATAAGTCGAGATGTGGTCCGGATACGTGATGCAGACGTTGGGCGTCGTGTTGGTGGAGATGTTCGTGATGACATCGTTGTATATTTTGCCGTAGTCCGTGTACAGACGCATGTTGATATCGATGTTGGGATAGAGTGCCTCGAAATCCGAGATCGCTTTCTCGTAGATCTTGGTCTGCGTCTTGTTGGTGTCGTTCTTGGCCCAGAAAGTGAGCTCGATCTTCTGATTCTCGTCCAGCTGCTCCGGCACCGCGAACTCCGCTCTTCCCTTTGAGCCGTGACAGCCGGTCAGAAGAGCCCCTGCAAGGATGCAGACAGCGGCAAACACTGCGGTTTTTCTGAATCTTTTCATCCCTTGGTACCTCCTCTCGAGACGCCGGCCATGATCTTCTTGTGGAAGATCAGAAACAGCACGATCAGCGGTATGGAGATGACCACGACTGCAGCCATCATCGCGGGGATATTCTCGCGGCCGAAGCCGTTCTCACGGATCTCCTGGATTCCGTTGGATACCAGGAAGTACGCCTGGTCGTCTGTGATCAGACGGGGCCACACGTAGGAGTTCCAGCACTCGATGACTTTGAGGATCGCGATCGTCACCATAGTGGGCTGGCAGATCGGAAGCATGACCTTCCACAGGTATTTGAAGTCCGAAGTTCCGTCCACCTTGGCCGCCTTATAGAGTTCCTCCGGGATCTGCTCGAAATTCTCCTTGAGCAGATAGATGTAGAACACCGAAGTGACTGAAGGCAGGATCAGGCCGGTATAGGTGTTGCGCAGGCCGGCATTCGTGATCGTTACGAAGTTCGTGATGATGACCAGCTCATTGGGGATCATCATCAGGGACAAAAAGAGCGTAAAGAGCAGGTCCTTGCCCCGGAATTTGAGCCTTGCGAAAGCGAAGGCCGCGAGCACCGTGACGATCATCATGAGGGCTGTCGTAGCCACAGTGAAGATCAGCGTGTTGAAAAAATACCTTCCCAGAGGTACCGCCGTAAATGCGTCAACATAGTTCTGCATGGTCGGTGAAGTCGTATAGAGCTTGGGCACATATTCCGAGTTGTAAGCGCTGTAGCTCTTTACTGACGACAGGATCATCCAATAGAAAGGAAACAGGACGATCACAGACCAGAATGTCAGGAGTACATATGTGACAGCCTTGCGGATCTTCTCGTTTCGCTGCGCCTGCTTCTCTATTGCGGAGAAATCTGTATTCTGATTCATCTTGATCCCTCCTTTACGCGTAATTGGTGTTCTTGCCGCTGATCAGCAAGTTGATGCAGGTGATGGTCAGCACGATCGCGAACAGGATCAGGGCAGCTGCTGCCGCAAAGGACGGATATCCTCCGCTGTTGCCGTACAGCATGTCATAGACATAACCGACGATCGTGTTCATTCCCGCCGCGTTGAGGTCCGTTCCGAAAATAGCGACCACGTCGCTGTATGCCTTGAAGGCCCCGATGAAGCCGGTGATCACCAGATAAAAGATCATTGGAGAGATCATCGGGAGCGTGATCTTCGTAAAGATCCTCAGCCTTGAAGTGCCGTCCACTCTGGCCGCCTTGTAGTAGTCGGGATTGACACTGGCCAGTGCGCTGGTAAGTATGAGTATTTTGAACGGGAGGACAACCCACACTGTGTAGAAACACATGACGAACATCTTAGCCCAGTAAGGACCGTCGATGAAGTCCACCGCGGTTCCGCCGCACGCCGTGATCAGAAGGTTCACGAAGCCGTCCGAATAGGGGGTCTTCTTGAACAGGATCATGAAGACAAGACCGACTGCCAGCGTGTTGGTGACGTAAGGCAGGAAGAATACCGTCTGGAAGAAATCCTTGAGCTTCGTGATCGAATTGATCCCCACGGAGATCAGAAGCGCGATGCCCGTCGAGAGCGGTACCGTGATGACGACCAGTATGAACGTATTCTTGAGGGCCTGAAGGAAATACGGGTCCCTCAGGACGTAGGAGTAGTTATACTTTCCTATGCCAAAATAGGTCTGGGAGGCGAAGTTGTACCCCTCCTCCACGGAGTAGATCACGACGTCGAACAGGGGATAGACCATGAACACGCCGAGGAAGACCATAGCCGGCAGCAGGTACAGCCAGGCTTTATTGTTGTTATTATCCATTGCGTGCCGCCCTCCTTCTTATACAAGAGGGGAGAACGTGCAGCGGACTCTCTCGCCGGACTTGTCGTCGAACAGGTAGATCCTGCTCGGTTTGATCCGGAAGTTCACTGTCTCTCCGCCCACATTCTTGAGCTCTTCCGTGTCGACGATCGTGCGGATCGATCCGGCCACGGCCGCCGCATTGGTGGCGACAATACTGGTATCTCTGCCCATGACCTCTACTGCTGTCAGGCCGCACTTAAGTTCTCCGTCCGGCTCAGGATCAAACCCTTCCGGCCGGATGCCGACCGTGACAGCTCCGTCGCGCAGAGCGACGCCTGCCGGAGCATCGGGTGCTCCCGCCTTCCAGTTCTTGTCGGGCGCAACTTTAAGGATGGCGCTGCCGCCAATATAGACCTTTCCGTCCTTCACTTCTCCTTCAAAGACATTGATGGGAGGCGTTCCGAGGAACTTTGCCACGAACAGATTGATCGGGTCTTCGTAGACCTTCTGGGGCGGAGCGATCTGCTGGACCACGCCGGCTTCCATGACGACGATCAGGTCCGAGATACTCATCGCTTCTTCCTGGTCATGTGTGACGAAGATCGTTGTGACGCCGGTCTCCCTCTGGATCCTGCGGATCTCCTCTCTGGTCTGGAGTCTCAGGCGGGCATCCAGGTTTGACAGAGGCTCGTCAAGAAGCAGGACTCTGGGCACTTTGACCAGAGCTCTCGCGATCGCGACACGCTGCTGCTGGCCGCCGGAAAGCTCGCTGGGCTTTCTCTCGAGCAGCTGATCGATCTGGACCATTCTCGCCGCCTCCTCGGCCTTGGCGCGCATGGCTTCCTTGGTCATTTTGTCCTTGCCCTTGAGATTCTCCATAGGGAACATAATATTCTGCAGGACCGTAAGATGGGGGTACAGCGCATAGCTCTGGAACACCATTCCGACTCCTCTGTTCTCCGGAGGGAGTGCCGTGACGTCATCGTCGCCGAAGAAGATCTTCCCGGAAGTGGGCTTCTCCAGTCCGCAGATCATGTTGAGCGTCGTGCTCTTTCCGCAGCCCGAAGGGCCCAGAAGACCGATCAGCTTGCCGTCCGGGATCTCGAAGTTGAAGTTGTTTACGGCGACCACGTCCTCTTTGATCTTCTTGTTGCGGTTGGGATACCGCTTGGTCAGGTTTTGCAAAACGATTTTCACTGTTTACCTCCTTTTTTTGCGCAAAACGAAAGTCAGTCACGAACGTAATAGTGTCTGCCCAGCCAGCTGGCCAATCCGTCCAGGCCGGGATATACTATGCGCTCCGTGATATTTTGATGGTCCAGAAAGTCCCTTATCTGCCAGCGCAGTTCTTTATCAATGATATATCGTACGGTCTTCTTCGTATTTACTTCCAGGAACTTCTCGATATCCTGCATGCCGATCGGAACGATCGAGAAGAACGAGTACTGGCTTATGATCCGTCTGTCCAGGGACGGCGGCTCCATGACCAGCATGTTGTCCATTCCCATGTCCCTGTCGTACTGTTCCAGAGTCTCGCACGCTTCCTCCAGCATATTTAATGAGAAGACCGTGGTGGAATACTTTTCCATGATCCTCTGATAGTTCTCCGGCAGGTGGTCATGCAGTTCATCGATATCGATCTTCCAGACCGCGGCGTCGTGCTGTGCCATTTCGTCCAGATCCGTCTCCGTCATCGCGAAATGCAATGCCATCAGCGGGGAAAAGGACCAGTCCAGAAGTCTTGTCGGGATTCCGTGATGCTGCCCGACGATCATCTGCTTCCAGATATTTCCTTCGATGATCGGCTCTTCCAAAACCGCATACTTGGTGAAATTGTGGAGGAGAGGCCTTTCCAGCTTCCCGCTGAGCTGCTTGCAATTTCTGAACAGGCTTGTAGTGAGCTTGAAGTCCGCGTTGCTTATTCCCCGATAGACGTGCAGATCCCTGTGGCGCTTGAGTTCCGGCCTGTAGATCTGTTCCGAGACCAGCGAGGAGAGCTGGTCCATCGTTTCAATCCTGCATTCTTTGATCATATCTTTTCACTCGCTCCCTTTTGAGAAGAACTCGGAGAGCAGCTCCCCGATCTTTCTCGGATCAATTTTCCCGTCGTGCCTGTCTGCGTAATTCTTCACTACTGTCACGATTCCGGGCATATATTTGCTGAAAAGGGAGACGACTTCCGCTTCCCAGTCTACGCCTTTGTACTCGACGTCGCCCTTGTAGATCCTCTCAAACATCGTGATACAGATCTCGCCTGCGGCAAAAGTGATGATCCCGGCTGTCACAGCGTTGAGGACAGCTCCCGCGGCAGAGAGCCCCGGAATGAGCTTAAGCTGGCCCAGAAGCGTTCTGCCCGCTATTGTGGTCATCCCGACTTTCAGAATGCTGTTAATGATCTCATTCACCTGCGAGTTCTCTTTGATCCCATAGTTCTTCGCGATCGCGCCCATCATGGCTGTCTGCACAGGTACCAGCACGGCTGCGTCCGGTGTCGGGAGAGGGATCGCTCCTACGGCAGCGGCTGCTGTCGTCGCACCCACTACGATCGACTGCGCCATATTCCGCTTGATCCTTACGTCGATGTCCTTGACCGCGCTGTTCGCCATACGGATTGCTTTCGGTGCCAGTTCATTCGTCTTCTCCGCCAGGATATCGAGATTTCTCGGCGGGACACTGAAGTCCCGGTTGATCGGATAGATCTTTGCTACGACCGGCACAATCGCATCGATCACAAGAGGGTTTTTAGTGTGCCTGCTGTTATATTTGTGGATGGCTCTCTTAGCCATCTGAACGTTTTCTTCCTCCTCGATCTCCGAGTAAGATTTTGTGAACACCAGCAGGATCGGAACGCCTTTCCAGTCGTCCGAGACCGATTTTATATATTGCAGCACTGACTGATCGATCCGCTTTCCTGTTCCGTCCAGGCAGTACCAGATCATGTGGATCAGCTTCTCCGCATTTTTCTTCCTGACCCCTTCGCGGCCGAATTTCGCAATATCATTCTTGATCCTGTGCTGGCGGAAAAAGTCAAATTCATATCCCACCGTGTCGATCATCCTGAATGGAAGCCTGTCATTCTGATAGACGGCGATCTCCTTAGTGACGGCCTCTCCGATGCCGGTATCCGCCTTCTCCTCCCCCAGCATCGCGTTGATCAGCGTGCTCTTTCCGCATCCCGACGTGCCCAGGAGGATCACATTGATCCTTCCGTCATTCATATCGATGATCTCTTCATATCCTGCTTTCTCTCTATTTTGACTCAGTTTGATCTCTTTTTTATCTCCGAAAGGAAGCATGGTCACCTCCTTATTGCAGTTCTTTTGTCAAAATATCGGCGATCTTTGTACTGTGAACAATATAGCTGCAGTGCGTCTCCCCCTTCAGGATCATGAGGCGGGCTTGCGGGATCGCCTCCGCGATCGCCCTCGTCTCTTCTTCCCTGATCAGGTCCCTGCTCCCCGCTGTGACCAGAGTCTTCACTTTTATAGCGGAGAGCTCCGCAGTTGATATAGACGGCTCATTCTTCATAAGCTCGATCAAAGGATCTTTCTTCCTGATCGACATCCCTTTTAACCAGAGCCGGAACCACAGCTTGGTCCCCTTTGTCGTAATATTGGCCCCGCTCACGACCAGATTTGTGACTCTGCTGCAATTCATCGCCACAAGGAGTGCGACGATCCCGCCGTCCGAAAAACCGTAAAACGCGACGTCCTCCAGGTCCAGCTCCGTCATGAACGCGATCATATCCTGCGCCATTTCCTTGTAGTGAAGCTCCTTGCAGGGGCTGCTCTGTCCGTGCCCGCGTGAATCTACGGTATAGCAGGTGTAATTCTCTTTAAGAACTCCCACCGCCTCATCGAAGATCGTGTGATCCTCGCCGTTTCCGTGTACCATGATCAGCGGCCTGCCCTGCCCCGTTTTCTCATAATAAAGCTCAATGCCGTTGACACCGATCAACATCGCGCATTTCCTCCATGTGGTGATAATGTAACGTACTGGGGATATCTCCCCCTGTATTATAGCGCATCAAAAAGGCCGCCGCATCGGAAAATCATTCTGATTCCCGATGCGGCGGCTTACATTGTCATTTATTTGTTATTCCGTCCGATCTCAGATCTCGAACATATCCGCATACGCCTTAAGCGCACCGTCTGTATCGTGTGCGAGGACGCGCTTTGCGAGGAGCTTGCCCAGCTGAACGCCTTCCTGGTCGAAGCTGTTCACGTTCCATACGAAGCCCTGGAACATGACCTTGTTCTCGAAATGAGCAAGGAGAGCGCCGAGAGACTTGGGAGTGAGCTGCTTGCCGGCGATGATGCTGGAAGGACGTCCGCCCGCGAATGCCTTGTTGGGGTTCTCGTCTTCCTTGCCGCACGCAAACGCCATGATCTGTGCCGCTACGTTAGCGCACAGCTTCTTCTGGCTGGTGCTGCCCTGGATCACAACGTCCATGCCGATCTGGCTGTCATTGTAACCTACGAACTGCATCGGAACGATGTTGGTTCCCTGATGGAGCAGCTGATAGAAGGAGTGCTGGCCGTTTGTGCCGGGCTCACCGAAGATGACCGGTCCTGTCACATAGTTTACAGGCTCGCCGAAGCGGTTGACGGACTTGCCGTTGGATTCCATATCCAGCTGCTGCAGGTGTGCAGGGAAGCGGGACAGAGCCTGGGAA
>JBGUJH010000078.1:0-3451 GCA_045113775.1 Lachnospiraceae bacterium
TGATGCACACGCGTGCGGAATGGAAGGTGTTGCCTTTCAGGCAACCCGCACGCGGCGCAGCGGCTCGCACTGCGAGCCTTGACCTCAGGCAGGAAACACTCCCCCGTCACAAAATAGTGCACATGCGTCCTGTACAATCCGATTTAAAATCTATAAGTCAACATTTCGCAGTTTTAAGAATACACAGAAACGGGTATACTAAGAGTTACAGACACTAAATACTATGGTCAACCCATTTCATTGCCAAAATATAGGAGGCCGGCACAACATATGAAAAACGCAAATGCATTTCTCAAAGAACTTGAAAATGGTGCCCTGAACGGGCGCATGGTCGAAATTTACGGCTGCAGTCCCGAAAAAGCACAGGATTACGCCGACAGATTCGCCAAAGTCATCAAAGGATTCCAGGTCACATTCCCCGCGAACGCCCAGGCTCAGATCGGGCTTTACTCCGCTCCCGGCCGCACCGAGATCGGCGGCAACCACACTGACCACCAGTACGGCTGCGTACTGGCCGCAAGCGTCAACCTGGACGCGATCGCTGCCGCTGCCCTCAACGGAACAGATATGATCCGTTTCTATTCCGAGGGATACGGCATGATCGAAGCCGACCTTTCCGTCCTTGAGCCCGTAGAATCCGAAAAAGAGTCCACTCTCGCGCTGATCCGCGGCATGGCTGCACTTGCGGTCAAGCGCGGTTATGAAGTGAAGGGTATCGACGTCTACTGCACCAGCAATGTTCTGGGCGGTTCCGGACTCTCTTCCTCCGCTGCTTTCGAGACCCTCATGGGCGTTATCCTTAACGACATGTTCTGCGGCGGCGTCTTTGACGCTGTTGAGATCGCCAAGATGGGACAGATCACGGAAAATCAGTATTTTGGCAAGCCCAGCGGCTTGATGGACCAGTCCGCCTCCTCCGTCGGCGGCGTTGTCGCCATCGACTTCGGCGATCCCGAGAATCCCAAGGTTGAAAAGATCAACCTGGATCTTGCAGGCGAAGGGTACGCGCTCTGCATCATCGACTCTAAGAGCAGCCACGCGGACCTGACAGACGCTTACGCAGGTATCCCGAGAGAAATGAAGGCTGTCGCGGAGACCTTCGGCAAAACGCATCTGCGCGGCATTTCCAAGGAAGATCTCATCGCACGCACCGGCGCAATCCGCAAAGTATGCGGCGACCGCGCTTTCCTGCGCGCCATGCACTTCGTGCTGGACAACGAGCGCGCCCAGCAGGAGGCAGCTGCCCTGGAAGCCGGCGATTTCGACAAGTTCCTTTCGATCGTGAAGGCTTCAGGCCAGTCCTCTTACATGTACCTCCAGAACATCTCTGTTGAAGGCGCAGTTGACAACCAGGCTGTCGGCGTTGCCCTCTCACTCTGCGATGTCCTTCTGGACGGCCGCGGCGCATTCCGCGTCCACGGCGGCGGCTTCGCCGGCACTGTCCAGGCCTTTGTTCCGCTCGATATGCTTGACAGCTTTAAAGCAACCGTCGAGAGCGCCATCGCGCCCGGCTGCTGCCACGTTCTGTCGATCCGCCCTGTCGGAGGCGCGGTAGTGTGAAGCGCTTTCAAGCCAAATCGTTGACTTAGAAATCAAGACCCCCGGACTGTCAAGTGGCGGTCCGGGGGTTTTTCATGATCGGTATCAGATTCTCGCAACGCCGCTCTCACGAGCCGCCTGCGCTGCCGCCTTGGCGACCGCGTCTTTCACGCGCGGATCGAATGCCTTGGGCAAAATATACTCGGCGCACAGTTCCTCATCGGAAACCAGGCCGGCGAGTGCCTTTGCAGCGGCGATCTTCATGGCGTCATTTATGTCGCAGGCTCTGACATCCAGCGCGCCGCGGAAGATGCCGGGGAAGCAGAGCACGTTATTGATCTGGTTGGGGAAGTCGCTCCGTCCTGTGGAGACGACAGCTGCGCCCGCTGCCTTGGCCTCATCCGGGAAGATCTCCGGAGTCGGGTTTGCGCAGGCGAAGATGATGGGATCCTTTGCCATGGTGCGAACCATGTCCTGAGTCAGTGTTCCCGGGGCGGACACGCCGATGAAGACGTCAGCTCCCTTGATCACGTCTGCCAGTGTTCCGGACTCATGGTTAAAGTTTGTGATCGCGGCCATCTCTTCTTTGACAGGGTTAAGGCCCTCTCTGCCCTCATAGATCGCGCCCTTGCGGTCTGTCATGATGACGTTCTTCAGGCCCATAGCCATCAGGAGTTTAATGATCGCGATGCCGGCAGCGCCTGCGCCGGAAGTGACAATCTTCACGTCCTCGATCTTCTTGCCCACAACTTTGAGCGCGTTCATGAGGCCGGCAAGTGTGATAACTGCCGTGCCGTGCTGGTCATCGTGGAAGATCGGGATGTCGCAGCACTCTTTGAGCTTCTTCTCGATCTCAAAGCATCTGGGGGCCGCAATGTCCTCCAGGTTGATGCCGCCGAAAGAACCGGCCAGGAGGCTCACGGTGCGCACGATCTCGTCCACGTCGTGGGTCCTTATGCAGAGCGGGATCGCGTCAACGTCGCCGAAGGCCTTGAAGAGGACGCATTTTCCCTCCATGACAGGCATTCCTGCCTCAGGTCCTATGTCTCCCAGGCCAAGCACCGCTGTTCCGTCTGTGACGACTGCGACAGTGTTCCATCTTCTGGTGAGCTCATAGCTCAGGTCGGGATTCTTCTGAATCTCCAGACAGGGGGCCGCGACGCCGGGAGTATAGGCGATACTCAGTGCCTCCGCGCTGTCTACAGCAGCTCTCGCTGTAACTTCTATCTTGCCTTTCCATTCTGCATGCTTCTGCAGTGCGATCTTACCATAGTCCATTCTATGCGGCTCCTTTCGTTATTCATGGCTCGCGGAGCGAGCCGGTGAGCAGGCTCTTCGTCCTTTTTTCGACGTTTTTTGGGTGTTGACCAAATAATATATATCATGTCATCCCGGGAAATACAACGAAAACATGCTTCTGCTGGCGCGGCTGCACCTGTTTCCGGACACGGAAAAAGCCACGGCGCGCTTATTTGCACCGTGGCTGTATCATTTTCCGAACACATCACTGCTTTTTCTCGCTGTTCTTGATCTGCTCCTGCTGCTTGAGAAGATTCGGATCTCCTGCTGCAGACACCATATCCAGCTCCGCATCAGAAAGACGCTGGAACTGGAGAATACCGGATTTCTTATTTGAAGAGCTCTCAAACAGTTTATTTCTGAGAACATCTTTGAAATTCGTCTCTGTACTGAAATCAGCGCGAGTGATCATGTCGATTAAGTTGTGGTTCATGGAGCTCATCTCGCCTCCCCCTTTGCTTTATTTATAACTATATACGAGCCGGAATATTTTCATCCATGGACAAAGCTGACCATTTTTTCTCAAAATTTAATTGCCAAACTAAATGCATGTCTTACCACTCATTTACTTTGACAAGGAATGATGATCACGCTGTATTGCAGCTACTTTGGC
>JBGUJH010000079.1:0-5768 GCA_045113775.1 Lachnospiraceae bacterium
GCGGGTTGCCTGTAAGGCAACATCTTCCTTTCCGCACGCGTGTGCATCATTTAACTCGGTCGGGGATTGTCTCCCGCCACCGAGTAATGTTTGTTACAACTCGCCGCCTGCAGAGGCGGGAGACTTCCCAGCCGAGTTAAACACTTTACTCAGCTTTCGCCAGCGCCTCTCCCAGGATCTGCGCCATCTCGTCGATCTCGCGCTCCGTGATGACAAGCGGAGGCAGGATACGGATAATGTCGGCGCCTGCGTTGATCAGGATCAGACCGTTATTCATGGCGTCCGCGATCACACCCTTTACAGGTCCCTTGCATACCAGGCCCTGCATGAAACCGCGGCCGCGTCTGGATTCGCAGAAATCATATTTTGCCACCATCTCATCGAGCTTCTTCTCGAGATAAGGCGCAGTCTTGAGAACGTGATCTGTGATCCCGAGCGCCTCGTACTGGTCGAGAACGGCGTTGACAGCCGCGCAGGCCAGCGGATTTCCGCCATAGGTCGTGCCGTGGTCGCCTGCTGTCAGGGAGTGGTCTGCGACCTTCTGCGTCATCATAAAAGCGCCTACCGGCACGCCGCAGCCCAGAGCCTTGGCTGTTGTCATGATGTCGGGTTTGATCCCGAATTTCTGCCATGCGTACATATAGCCGGTGCGCCCCATTCCGCACTGCACTTCGTCGAAGATCAGAAGGATGTCCCTCTCATCACAAAAAGCTCTCACCGCCTTGAGGAATTCCTCCGTTGCCGGGACGATACCGCCCTCGCCCTGGACGACTTCCATAATGATGGCGCAGGTCTTATCTGTCGCTGCAGCAAGGACGCTGTCCATATCATTCATCTTCGCGAACTTAGCCTCGCAGGGCATTGCTCCGAAGGCCTCTCTGTAATGGCTGTTTCCCGTGACCGAGAGAGCCCCGTAGGTACGTCCGTGGAAAGAGTGTTCAAGCGCGATCACCTGATGATCTTTCGCGCCATCCTTTACATAGGCATACTTAATTGCTGCCTTGAGAGCTCCCTCGACAGCTTCGGCACCTGAATTGGCGAAGAATACTCTGTCCATCCCGCTGACTGCCTTGAGTCTGTGGGCAGCTTCGATCGCCGGCACATTGTAAAAATAGTTGGATGTGTGAAGGATCTTCCCGATCTGCTCCTTCAAGGCATTTTCATAGTATTCATTGCTGTAACCCAGCGCGAAAACGCCGATGCCGGACATGAAATCGAGATATTTCTTTCCCTCCACATCATAGAGATACACACCTTCGCCGTGATCAAGGACCACCTGGTAGCGGTTGTATGTGTGAAGCAGGTCTGCCTCGGCCTGGTCTATCATCATTTTCATTGTCATTTCGCTCATAGTTACCTCCTGCGGTAAAGACCGCTGTCATCGGCCCGCACGGCGAGCCTGAGATTCTTCAGCTCCGTCTCGGTACTGTTATCAGTTCATGTCTGTGTCCGAAGTCAGATGGAACATGGTCCCGACGCCCTTATCGGTAAAGAACTCAAGGAGCATGCTGTGCGGGATCCTGCCGTCCAGGATATGGACTCTGTGTACTCCGCCGCGCACAGCCTGCGTGCAGTTGGAGAGCTTGGGCAGCATTCCGCCGCCGATGATCCCGTCCTCGATCATCTTCTCCGCTTCTGCGATCGTAATGCGGTTGATGAAGGAACTCGGGTCATTGATATCTCTGTAGAGTCCTGCGATATCCGTCAGATAGACCAGTCTGTCCGCCTTGACGGACCTGGCGATCGCGCTGGCCGCCTCATCCGCGTTTATATTATAGGTGTCAAAATTCTCATCCATTCCGACAGGCGCCACAATGGGGAGGTAATCGTTGTCAAGCAGATCGTAAAGGATCTTCGGCCTGACCTTGGTCACTTCGCCTACAAAGCCGATGTCCTGGCCTTCGGAATACTTCTTTGTTACAGTGAGAAGCTTTCCGTCCTTGCCGCTGATTCCGACCGACTTGACGCCCAGTTCCTCCACAAGGCGTACCAGGTTCTTGTTGACCCTTCCAAGCACCATCTCGGCGATCTCCATCGTCTCTTCATCCGTCACGCGAAGACCGTTTACGAACTGTGCTTCCTTGCCGCTCTTCTTCACCCAGCTGCTGATGGCCTTGCCGCCGCCGTGTACGATGATGGGCTTAAAGCCTACGAGCTTGAGGAGCGTCACATCCTTGATGACATTCCTCTGCAGCTCCTCATTATTCATCGCGCTTCCGCCGTATTTGATGACGACGATCTTACGGTTGAATTTCTGTATATAGGGAAGCGCTTCGATGAGTACGGAGGCCTTCCGCTGCGCTTCGGTCTGTTCCTTATTCAGATATGTTTCCATATTTATGTTTTCCTTCTTTCTGAGTTTTCCGCTTCCGTGTCACTGTTTTGGCCGTGCTTCAGCTTCTGTAATCCGCGTTGATCGTCACATAATCATAGGTGAGGTCGCAGCCCCATGCGGTCGCCTGTTCTTCTCCCATGTGCATATCCGCTGTGATGACCACTTTCTCGCCGGAGAGCAGCTCCGTCGCCTTCTCCTCGCTGTAATCCGCCGCACTTCCATCTGTGAAGATCAGGATCCTGTCATCTCCTTCGCCAAAATACAGATCGCAGTTCTCCGGATCAAACTGTGCTCCCGAGTATCCCAGCGCACACAGGATTCTTCCCCAGTTCGCGTCTTTGCCGAATACGGCTGCCTTTGTGAGGCTTGATGTGATGACGCTCTTTGCCAGGATCCTTGCGTTTTCAAGAGTGTCGGCATGGATGACTCGTGTCTCGATCAGCTTAGTGCAGCCTTCTCCGTCTCCAGCCATCTTCATGGCAAGTTCTCTGCAGACCGTTCTGAGGGCTTCATAGAACACTGCGTAGTCTTCGCTCTTTTCATCGCTTACAGGAGTGTTGCCCGCCAGTCCGTTTGCAAGGACCAGAAGCGTATCGTTAGTGGAGGTATCTCCATCGACAGAGATCATGTTGAAAGTCTCCTGTACGATCTCACCCAGTGCTTTCTGTAAAAGCGCTTTCTCGATCGCGGCGTCCGTCGTCACATAGCCGAGCATTGTGCACATATTGGGGTGGATCATGCCGGATCCCTTGGCCATACCGCCGATCACGGCTTTCCTGCCGCCGATCTCAAATTCATAGGCAGCTTCTTTGTGGACAGTATCAGTCGTCATGATCGCCTTCGCGGCTTCGGTGCCTGCTGCCAGTCCGGGCTTTTTATTCTCTGCCAGCATTCTCACGCCGGCTCTGATGCGGTCGATGGGGAGCTGGAATCCGATTACGCCGGTGGAACCGACAAGGACGGAACCGGAGTCAATACCAAGGCACTCTGCCGCCTCGTCGGCAGTCTGTCTGCAGTATTCCATTCCTTCTTTCCCGGTGCAGGCATTGGCGATTCCGGAATTAATGATCACCGCGTGCGCTGCTGCGCCGCTGTATACCATATCCCTGTCCCAGATAACGGGGGCAGCCTTGACTACATTAGTTGTAAATGTTCCGGCGCAGACACAGGGCTCTTTGCTGAAGACCAGGGCCATATCTGTTCTTCCTTCATATTTAATATGCGCGGCTGCCGAAGCGGCCTCGAATCCCTGCGCAGCTGTGATGCCGCCTTCGATCTTCTTCATCATCACTCCTCCGTTTCGCTCTCTATAAATCTCGTAATATTAGCCTCGTTCAATACAAACTCGTAATAGTTGCAGTCCGAGCGGCATGTCCATCCGATCTGTTTCCAAAACGCGTTTCCCGCATCATTTTTAGTGAAAGCGATCAGCGCGATCTTGTTGATCTTCAGTTCCTTCAGCACGTTCATGCAGTAAATGACCATCCTGGTGGCAATACCCTGTCTTCGGTAAGACTTCTTCACACACACGTGGTAGAAACTGGCCTGCCTGCCGTCGTGCCCGCAGAGTATGGAGCCGACGACCTTGTCATCCACACAAGCTACAACACTGGTGGTCGGGTTCCTTTTCAGAAACCTCTCTATATCTTCTCTCGAATCATCTATACTTCTGATTCCGAATCCCCGTATGCTCATCCACAGCTTATGGACCATGTCATAGTCCTCGATCACCATGGGGCGAATCTCTATATTATCCATTATTTCCTTTATTTCAAAACCTTTCAAAAGTTATGCAGTCTGATAATAACACAAATTCGTATTTATGAAAGAAGAAATTTAAACTGGCTTCAATTTTACAATTATTAATATTATTCACCTTTTATGCATCTTTTATGCATTATAAACGCATATTATGCATATTTCAATGCATATTATTCTGTTTTTATTAATTAATTATCATATTTCCTATTGCAATTGTCATTCCGCTGATGTATAGTACACAAATGTAAGAACTGCTTACGAAATAAAATAATGAATATACAACGGAGGAACAACAATGTCCGAACAGAAAGAAAAAGTAATCCTTGCCTACAGCGGCGGCCTTGATACCACAACGATCATCCCCTGGCTCAAAGAGAACTACGATTTTGACGTGGTCTGTGTCTGCATCGACTGCGGCCAGGAAGAGGAGCTCGATCATCTTGAAGAGCGTGCAAAATATTGCGGCGCTTCCAAGCTCTATATCCTGGATGTAAATGATGAATTCGCTGAGGAGTACATTGTTCCCTGCGTACAGGCTCACGCCGTATATGAGAATAAATATCTTCTGGGCACATCCATGGCCCGCCCTCTGATCGCCAAGAAGCTCGTCGAGATCGCCCGCAAGGAAGGCGCGACAACGATCTGCCATGGCGCGACCGGCAAGGGAAATGACCAGATCCGCTTTGAGCTGGGTATCAAAGCACTGGCTCCCGATCTTCGCATCATCGCCGCATGGCGCAGCGATAAGTGGAACATGGATTCCCGTGAATCCGAGATCGAGTACTGCAAGCAGCACGGCATCGATCTTCCCTTCTCCGCTGACAGCAGCTACAGCCGCGACCGCAACCTCTGGCACATCAGCCATGAGGGCCTTGAACTTGAGGATCCTTCCCTCATGCCCAACTACGACCACGTTCTGGTCCTGAGCAAGACTCCCATGCAGGCTCCCGATGAGATCACCTATGTGACCATGACTTTCGAGCAGGGCGTTCCCAAGACCATCAACGGCGAGGCAATGAAGGTCGCCGACATCATCCGCAAGCTCAACAAGCTCGGAGGCGAGAACGGCATCGGCATCATCGATATCGTCGAGAACCGCGTCGTCGGCATGAAGTCCCGCGGCGTCTATGAGACCCCTGGCGGAACCATCCTTATGGAAGCTCACCAGCAGCTCGAGGAGCTCGTCCTCGACCGCAAGACTTACGAAGTAAAGGATGAGATCGGCCATAAGTTCGCCAGCCTCGTCTACGAAGGCAAGTGGTTCTCTCCTCTTCGCGAGGCGGAGCAGGCCTTCATCGAGTCCACACAGAAGTATGTCACCGGCGAAGTCAAATTCGGCCTGTACAAGGGCAACATCATCAAGGCCGGCACCACTTCTCCTTACAGCCTCTACAATGAAAGCCTTGCTTCCTTCACGACCGGTGAGCTCTACAACCACCACGACGCGGAAGGGTTCATCAACCTGTTTGGACTGCCTGAGAAGGTGCGTGCGATGAAGATGCAGGAAGTAGAAAAAAATAAGCAGTAAAAACATATAGACGGGATATCTGTCCTGTCATCAACTCCGGTTTCACGGACGGGGAAGATTAAATCGAGTAGGAGGGGGTGATAAGCCCCCGTCCTCTCACACCACCGTGCGTACCGTTCGGTACACGGCGGTTTCAATAGTTGA
>JBGUJH010000080.1:0-5070 GCA_045113775.1 Lachnospiraceae bacterium
AATTGGCAGACGAGACAGACTCAAAATCTGTTGTCCGTGAGGGCGTGTGGGTTCGAGTCCCACCGCCGGCATTAGAAACGGGAATCCCTTAACAAAAGGAATTCCCGTTTTTCTTTTTGCTTTATCAGTTCACTTTGCGAGCCTTAAATGTCTGAAACTCCTCTTCAAGCCCCACCATACAACCTGTCGATCTCCGACACCATATCCTCATTCGGCGTCTCCCTCATAAAACGAGCCACAAAGGGAATACAGGTAATTGTCGTGAGAATATCCGCGACCATCTGGGCGCACTCGATACCGGTCAGCCCCAGAAACATCGGCAGGATCAAAAGCGCCGGGATATAATAAAGGCCGCTGCGCAGAAGTGCCATGAAGGATGCTTCTCTGCTCCGCCCAATACTCTGGAACATCATGTTGGAAGTCACGCTGAACGGCTGCATCACGACCGCGATACATTGAAAGCGCAGCGCACGGCTGCCGATCGCGATGACATCCGGGTCATCGCGAAACAGCTGCACAATGGACTCCGGAAACAGAAATCCAAAGACTGCCAGAATGCCCAGCACAATTGTTCCTGCTTTGATGGTGAAGAAGAAAGCTTTTCTGAGCCTCGCGTACTTGCGCGCGCCGTAGTTGTAGGAAGATACAGGCTGAAACCCCTGGCCCAGTCCGATCATTGCCGATCCGATGAACATCACAATTCTGCCGACGATGGCCATGGCCGCGATCGCAGCGTCGCCGTAAGGCATGGCGGCGTGGTTGAGCGTGATGGTCGAGATGCTGTTGAGCATCTGCCGGATCAGGCTCGGCAGGCCTACTCTCATGATGCTGAGCGTGACCGCCGGATCATTAGACCTGTACCTGAGTGAGAGACGGCTTATCGTCCTCTTGCTGAAGACCATATATAGCAGGATCCCGAAGCTTATGTACTGCGAGATCGCTGTCGAGAGGCCCGCGCCGTCAATGCCTAAGCCCAGCCCGAACATCAGGATCGGGTCGCCGATCATATTGAGCACGCCGCCTGTCACAAGTCCCACCATGGCCAGGACCGCCCGGCCTTCATAGCGCATGACATTGTTGAGGACGCAGCTCCCGACCAGTGCCGGCCCCGAGATCAAAATATAGAAACCGTAATTCTTGGAAAAAGGCAGGATCGTATCCGTGCTTCCCATGAGACGCATCAGCGGTTCCAGCCCCAAAAGTCCCAGAATGCCTACGATCACACTGATCACCAGCGCGTGGAAAAAGGCGGTGGAGAAAAGCCTGTCCGCCGCGTCCCGGTCACCTTCGCCGAGCCTGAGGCTGATTTGGCTTCCTGCGCCGTGTCCCATCATGAATCCGAACGCCTGAAAGATGGACTGAACCCCCAGCACGACACCGATCGCGGCGCTGGCGCTGGTCCCCAGCCTGCCCACAAAATAGGCGTCCACCAGGTTGTAGATCATCGTGACCATCATGCTCAGGATCGTCGGGACTGCCAGCCGCGGGATCAATTGTTCCACAGGCGTCAGGACCAATTTCCTGTATTGCTCTTGTTCTTTACTCATTTCTGTCTTTCCTGTCCGATGTCAAATCTGTCAAACCAGCTTCGCTGCTCCTGCCATGACCATCATTCCCGCTGCCCTGACTGCCGGCTTTTCTGCCATGTCTGTCAAACCGGATCAGGTCTCTGACTACTTCTGAGGCAATCAGAAGTCCTGCAGCCGACGGAGTAAATGCGGAGCTTCCTGGCACATCTTTGCGGCCCGCCTCGGGATCCGCCTCGATTCTACCCAGCGGTTTGAGGGGCTCCTCCTTGGAGTAGACCACTTTGAGCTTTTTCACGCCGCGCTTTTTCAGCTCCCGGCGCATTACTCTCGCCAGGGGGTCAACGGACGTCTTGTAAATGTCGGCCACCTCAAATTTGGAGGGATCGAGCTTGTTGCCCGCCCCCATGCTGCTGATCACCGGAACACCGGCGCGCTGCGCCTGCAGGATGATCTCTATTTTGGCAGTGACGGTATCCACCGCATCGACCACATAATCGTATAGTGTAAAGTCGAACATGTCCGCCGTCTCGGGCAGATAAAAGCACTTGTGCTGCGTCACTTCGGCCTCCGGATTGATATCACGGATGCGATCCGCCATGGCCTGCGTCTTGTCCATGCCGATCGTCTTCATGGTCGCAATGATCTGGCGGTTCAGGTTCGTAATACTGACCTGGTCGCGGTCGATCAGGTCAAACGCGCCGACGCCGCTTCTCGCCAGCGCCTCAGTCACATAGCCGCCGACGCCGCCGACGCCAAAGACAGCCACTCTGCTGTTCTTCAATATCTGCATCGCTTCATCCCCCAGAAGGATGCGGGTGCGCGTAAACTGATTATCCAAACGAGTCACCTCCCTATGAAAGTGGTTATCTGTTAGTTTAGCACTTTTTTTTGCTCCGTTTGCAATAAAATGTGTTATACTCGTTAAAGTAAACGGCATTTTAAATCAGACGTAGAACCTTAACACAATTTCAGTCAACAACAAAGGAGGTTTTACTGTATTGAGAAAATCAGCCGCTATTTTTATGCTTATTTTTACACTTCTTATGTCCGCTGTCTGCTCAGGATGCGGCGCGGGCACTTCATCAGCAAGCCAGCCGGGAAGCGATTCGTCCCAGACAGCCGGCAAGACCGGCGATTCTAAGGATGCCGACAGCACTTCTCCTCACACTTCCGGCAAGACCGACAACTCTGACAGCGCTTCGCCCGAAACAGTTGCCGGTAAGGACGACGCCTCTTCGATCCCTGACACGAATGAGTCCGCAGTCACCGATTGGGGCACAGCGGACGCCGACAAAACAACCGGCGCGGGAGACCGCACCCAGTCTTCCGGTAGTTCCGACACTGCCTTCAGTCAGGTGATCGTCGACAGCGAGGATCTCTATTTTGCCATTAAAAATGTGCGGACGGACGCCGCACTCGGATACACCTGGAAAGTCTATGTCGAGAACCGCACGGACCGGAATCTCATGTTCTCTTTCGAGAAAGTTTCTGTGAACGGAGTGATGTGCGACCCTTTCTGGGCAGAAGTGATCAACTCCGGCAAGAAAGGCAACTGCGAGATCACCTGGATGCGCGACTCCCTGCAGAAGCGCCAGATCGAGGAGGTGACGCAGGTCGATTTCACGCTCAACGTCTACAATGACGATGACTATACGGAAGCTCCGCTGATGCATGACCCGTTCACAGTATATCCCCTCGGCGAAGACAAAGCCGCTGAAACTGTCCGCGAGCCTGCGGCGACCGATCAGGTCCTTGTTGACAACGACAGCTGCAGTGTGATCGTAACCGGCTTCGAACCTGACAACAGCTGGGGATTCTCCATGCAGCTCTATCTGGTCAACAAGACCGACAAGGACCTGGTCTTCAGTGCCGACGACGCGTCCATTAACGGCATCATGTGCGACCCGTTCTGGGCGGATATCGTCGTATCCGGCAAAAGATCGTTCTCTACTGTTCTATGGGACAAAAGCGCGCTGGATGAAAATGAGATCGAAAAAGTCGAGCAGATCTCCCTGCCCATGATCATCTACGCGGATGACGACATCGGAAACCCGATCGTGGAGGAGACCTTCGAGCTCACCCCGTGAAACAGCATGCAGTCATTTCTTTCCGCGAGCGTGTATAGGGTGCGCTCCTAGTTCATCAGGACACGGAGAAGCCCCATCACGTTGCTGTCGTTCTCGGACTCGAGGATGACACCGACTATCGGTCCCTCCGGCTTGATGCTGCTGTCGGCTGTCATCGACTGCCACAAGGCACTGCCTTCCAGAGACAGTCCGAAGGGATACTCCCCAGACGCCAGTTCCCCTTTTTGCTGCGCGTTTTCCGACACGGCATCCGATTCGTATGCGAAACTGACAAAACGCCCGGCATAGTCGGACTGTATATCCTCCGGGAGAAACTGAGAGAGGTCTTTGAAATAGCCGAATCCGGCGAGTTCCGCAAAGGCCTCTCTTCCTGCTATGACAGCGTCCACCTGCCCGTCCGCAGAAAGAAGGCTGAGCCTGGTGTACTCGTTTGTGTTTGAAGAGACATAACCGGTGTCGATCTTGATAACGGCCTCTTCGGGAAGGCCCAGCGATTCTCTCACCGCCTGCTCCATTTCCTGAAGCGCCTCTGAAGACAGATCCGTGTCAAAAACAGCCACCGTCAGGTCCGCCGCCTCTTTAGGAGAAAGAACGCGCCAGACCATATAGATGACAAGGGCCGCAACGGCGAGCACTGCCACTGTCCCGCTCAGGTAGTAATCCTTGAACTGCTGTATTTTTTGACTGAAGGTCAGTTTTCCCCTGGAACTTTTGTCCGCCATTTGCAATTTACTGCCTTTCTGTTCTCTGCCATGTGCTATGATAGTCACAGAAACTGTGATCCCAAAGCGCACTTCCGCGCATTACAATAACAACATGGAGGAAGAACATGAAGAAAATACTGCTTGTTATCGATATGCAGAACGATTTTATTGACGGCGCCCTCGGAACTGCCGAAGCCGTTGCCATCGTTGAGAATGTAAAAGCCAAGATCCGCTCCTATCCCAAGGAGAACATCTTCGCGACCCGCGACACCCACACTGACTTCTACATGGACACACAGGAGGGCCGCCATCTTCCGGTTCCCCACTGTATCCGCGGAAGCCAGGGCTGGGAGATCCGCCCCGATATTGCCGAGCTGATCTATTCCGACCACATCATCGACAAACCCACTTTCGGCAGCACGCAGCTCGCGAAACTCATGGAGATCTTAGAGCACCGCGAAGAAGAAGGGATTGAGATCGAGCTGATCGGACTGTGCACAGATATCTGCGTCGTCTCCAATGCGCTGCTTCTCAAGGCCACTCTTCCCGAGGCTCCCATTTCCTGTGACGCCTCCTGCTGCGCCGGCGTAACTCCCGCCAAGCACGAGGCCGCCCTCGAGACAATGCGGTCCTGCCAGATTAAGATCACAAATAAATGATACCATAAACGAAGAAAACCGGCTGCCAGTGTCAGCCGGTTTTCTTCATAGGGGATGTTTAATATTTAGGGGGGTAATTTATGAATGAAGC
>JBGUJH010000081.1:0-8205 GCA_045113775.1 Lachnospiraceae bacterium
ACAATTAATCTAACACGGGAGTTTGCTTTAATCTAAAGATCTTCCCTCCACCTGCAGAGCAGGTGGTTTATTTTTACTGTGACACAATAAAGGGAGGAGGGATTCCCGTGAATCTCTCCTCCCTTTTCATGTTTTGATCAGATCAGGAACTGCTCCTTAACTGCCGGTTTAAGCTTCCACATTCTGTTGAAGGTATCCCCTTCGATGCGAAGGAAATGTTCCTCTTTCGTCGGGAAGATCCTGGATGTGAACACTGCGTCTCCGTCGTTTACGAAGATCTCGACCGAACTGCTGTCCACAAAAATCCTCAGGTGGGACAGGCCGTTCTCCAGAGGTCTTGTGCGGCTCTCTCCTTCCTGTATGTTAAATCTTGTCTTCATGCCGCTTCTGTCCACTGTGATCTCTTTTTTGTCTTCGCTGTAGAGGATCGACATTCCTCCTTTTCCGTCCTCATCCGTAAACAGATAAAGGCTGACGTCTCCCTTGCGGCACTCAATGGCGATCTCCGCTGCGCGGGGAAGTGCGAAACAGCCCGCCTCATTAGAATCGAACACTGCCTGCTCGTCCCTGAGCTTGCGAAGTTCCGGCAGCGGCTGCTGGATCAGACGCCTTCCTCTGACGGTCAGCTCTCTAGGAAGTGTCAGGCACCCCGCCCAGTCCTCTTCGTCCGTCGGATAAGACACATCCGGCACGCCCATCCAAGCGATCAGAATTGCCTTGTCCGCGTCCTGCAGATTGTTGGCACAGGCCGCCGCGTAGGAATCGAACCCGAAGTCGAGCACATGGAACTGCCCGTCCGGCGTAAATGTGAGGGTATCCCAGTCCATGTTTCCGATGATGTATCCGTTGTGGTTCTGGCTCTGGCCTCTGCCGGGAATCGTCAGGTGCTGGGGGCACAGGAGCAGAACGTCTCTGCCTCCTATGTGCTCCACTGACGGGCACTCCCACATGTCGCCAAAAGATTCAAACCCCGGCACCTTCATCTCTCCGAGGAAGGTCCAGCCGTGCTGCAGGTCCTCGGAAGAATATACCAGCGCGCATCCTCTCTTATCCTTGGTCTGGGCGCCAATGATCATATAATAGACATCGCTCCCGGGAATACGGATGATCTTGGGATCTCTCTGGTGCTCTGTATAGTCGGGATTGGCGCCGAACAGAGGAAGCGGGTACTTCTCCGGCCAGCCGTCATTGCCGAGCCTTGCAAGGCAGGTGTAAGCGTGGCGCGTCCAGTCCGCGTCGCGATGGTTTCCCGTGTAGTAAAGGTATATTTTGTCGTCGATGGGCATTGCGGAACCGGAGTAGACACCCTTGTTGTCATAGCCGTCCTCCTGGTCGGGCAGGAGGCATACGCCGAGATTCTTCCAGGTCACAAGATCCTTGGAGATGATGTGATACCAGTGTTTGAGGCCATGAACTGCGCCCCAGGGACACCACTGGTAGAAAAGGTGCCAGCGGTTGTCGTGCCACACAAATCCGTTCGGATCGTTCATCAGGCCGGTAACTGCCTGGTTATGAAAAGTCTGCCGGTAGACAGAAGTGCTGATCCGGTCGTACAGCTCCTTCAATTCCTGCGGGTCTTTTAAATAGCGATACTTTTCTTCCTTAGTCCATACTCTCATTTGCTATACCTCCCTTAGTCAAGACTCGCTAAGCGAGCCGCCTCAATGGTCGACATCCCCTGTGATCTCTTCCACCGCATCCCGTATTAAGAATATTTTACTACATTTCGTATATGATTGCGTAAATATTAGTTCCCATCCCAAAGATATGGCTCGCGGATCACATTTTCCTGATCATGCAGGCTATCGCATAGAACAGCTTATCCTCTGGCGACTCGAGGCTGCATCCCAGCAGTTTTTTGATATTGGCCATGCGGTAGAGGATAGTATTCCTGTGGATATACAGTTCCTCCGACATCGCCTTAATACTTCCGCCGCACTGCAGATAGGACTCCAGCGTTGCGACATACTCTCCGTCGTGCTCCTTGTCATATTCGATGAGAGGCGCCAGAGGTTTATCCGACAGATCCCGCAGCAGCTCCCTGTCCTCGATGAGGTACAGCATCCTGTACATCCCCATCCGGTCAAAATATTGAAGGCCCCTTCCTCTTTTGACAGCCATTTCCACTGCGGCACGGGCACGTTTATAGGCCAGATGCAAGTTAACAATATCTTTGACCTGGTCGCTCACACCGATGTATACTTTACGATCCGGCATCTTGACCCGGATGCGGTCCGCGAAGGACTCCAGGATCTCTTCGCTCTCTTCTTCTCCGATCGCATTCATGATGACCACAAAGTACGATGCATAATAAAAGAAATGCCCGTTGTGGGTAAGGTTTGTCAGGTACAGGTGCATGCGATAAGCGATCCGCTTGCGCTCTACTGTATCCATCCGGTCCAGATCACCCGTCGATATAAGCGCCACCTGAAAAGTCCCGTCCAAATCATAGTGAGGCAGGAGCTCCCTTGTATAAAGATCCTGCGCCTCAGGCTGTTCAATGGCATGGATCAGCGCACCGGAGATCTGCTCGTCGGTCGAGGACTGCACAAAGATCCGGATGGTCAGGTCTTTGATCAGATCCGCCAGAATGATCTCCCACGGCACAGTAAGCAGGGGAAAATCATTGGCGTCACAGAAGTTCTTAACAGACTCCGGAATCTCTTTGACATAAAAACCGGTATTAACGATCAGTCCGGAGGAATTGTGCGCAGACAGTTCCTCCACCAATTCCAGCATATCTTCCGCTTTCTGGAAACCGAGTCCTGTAGTGACAGCCAATTCCTTGCCGGTGAAGTTGTGGATGATCGTCAGTTCCTCCAACACCAGCAGCCAGCTTATGGAGTTGGACCAGCCTCCGCTTCCGGCCTCCATTTTCATTTTGTACCGGTCCCGGGATACGACCAGCATATCTTCAATTGTAAATCCCATTTTCGCCTCCCGCGGACATTAGTCCGCATTGTAAATGCACCCTCTCTGTCATTATATCGTCATTGTGCTGCGGGCACAATTTATTTACAAATTTTGAGGACTCCAACCCGTAGAACTGTATAATCTATTTGGTAATATGGACTTAGATAACAAAGGGAAAAGTAAAAGCATATACGCAATGAAGCTTCCTGAACACATTAACAAGGTCGACGTATTTTAGGGAGGAAACAGACATGATCACAATGGGAAAGTATGAAATTGACAGTATGGTTGGCGATCGCCGCATGCCTGAATGGGTTCGCTCAGAGCGCTATGAATTCTGCGAAGACTTTTATGAGAGCTATACCACCGGCAAAGCTTCCACTTTCATGGCAAAGCTGGTGTCCATTCTGACAGCACTTTTTATTTAAAAACAGTTTAAGGGCCCGGCCGCGAATATCGCGGCCGGGCCTTTTTTCATTCTGTCATAATGATTTATTTGAACCGGATGCCGGACTGGATCCTGGCCCTTCCGAGCACCTCATTGACTTCAAGGCTTTTCGCCAGATTTGCATAGCAGAAATCGTAATCTTTCTCTTTCACTGCGCGGATGAACTGTGTGAATTCGGGGACCATCCGCTTTCCCGTGAAGGATTCTTCATAGACTTCCGTTGTCCCGTCCCGAAGCTGCAGCCTTGCGTTTCCCACAACATTAGGTTTCATGTCGGTCGTGATGAATCCCTTGGTTCCCATAATGATGCCGCCGGCATCTCCGTCGCAATCCTTTGATGCCGAGCAGACCGCCGAAAACTTCGGGTAAAGCATCACCAGTACGCCGCTGGTATCGATATTGCGCTCAATATTCGGAAAGTAGGAAATGCTCTCCGGTCTTCCGAACAGCCCCATGACATAGTGAATATTGTAAATGCTGAGGTCCATGAGCGCGCCTCCCGACTGTTTGGGATCAAATGCCGGAGCAATGACGCCTTTCTTAAAACTGTCATAGCGGCTGGAATACTGGCAGAAGCGGCTCTGGACCAGTTTGATCTCCCCGATCCGGGGCAGCCATTCGCGGATCTTCTGATAGCCGGACATATAGATTGTCGTGATCGCCTCAAACAGAAACAGCTTCTTTTTGCGCGCGAGGACAGCAAGGCTCTCTGACTCTCCCGCGTTGTCAGTCATCGGCTTTTCAACGATAACATTCATCCCCTTTTCCAGGGCATTTTTGCAATACATAAAATGAAGGTTATTGGGAACAGCCACATAAACGGTATCGATCCCTGCTTCGCACAGCTCATCCATATCATGCGCCGCGCGCGGAATCTCATACTTTTCACTGAGCGCTAACGCCTTATTGAAGCCCGTGGGACTTCCCATGATCGACAGGATCTCCAATCCCTCCATTTTCACGAGTTCCGGCAGGAATTCCTGCACGATCATTCCCGTTCCGACGATTCCGAGTTTCATACTACCCTCCATTCTGTTTGCAGACCCGTTCCGAAGTCCCCGCTATTTGTTTCTCGTAAGGAAATGCCGTATGAAGACATACAGACAGATGATAAATGCCAATACATAACCGAAAAATCCTAAGGCAGGAATACCCAGGATCCGGGGCTTCATGTCCGTGGTGCAAATAATACTGGAGCTGATCAGAAGCGCCATGACCCACAGGCCCATGACCAGGTTTCGAACCAGACGCCGCATCAGGTCAGAGAACTTCTTCGTGGAATCGAGCTCCATGTTGATCCTGCTCTGGCCTTTGAGGTATTCTTCCAGGGCAATTTTGACAAGGGGCGGGATGTCCAGAGTGCGTCCGACAGCTTTGTAGATGCGTCGTCCCGCCTTGCCGGCTTCCGCTTTGAAGTCAAAATTCTGCATCATCTCCTCTTTGAGCCTGGCCGCCGCGATCTCCGCCATATTGATGTCCGGGCTGATCCCCAGAAGAACGCCCTGCATCTGTGTGAGACCGCGAACCAGCATAGTCATGCCGTGGGGGAGCTTGATGGAATTATTCTTCATGACCTCCATGGTATCCTTGAAGAATTCAACCGCGTCTATACTGCCCATGGAGGCGTTTCCGTAGCGGTCCATGAGATCACGCAGCTCGCCGTAGAGCTTTCCGGAGTCGACCTTGCCCTGGATCTCACCAAGCTCAGTGATCGTCGCTTCCAGCATGGCGATATCGCCGACAGCAATTGCTCTGACCGCCTGCGCCATCAGATTCCGGTCGCGGTACGACAGGCGCCCCATCATTCCCATGTCGATCCAGACGATCTTGCCGTCCATGACTTTGACATTTCCCGGATGGGGATCGGCGTGGAAGAACCCGTCCTCCATGACCTGTTTAATGTAGTTGTTGACCAGTTTCCTGCCGATCTCTCCCAGATCGTACCCCTCCGCCAGAAGAGTTTCCTTGTCATCCACCGGACAGCCGCCTATGTACTCCATAACAAGTACGCGGGAAGTCGTGTACTCATGGTAGAGCTTGGGGCACCGTATATAGCGGATTCCCTGGTTGTTGCGTGTAAACTCCTCCATATTGGAGGCTTCCTTCAGGAAATCCATCTCTTCCTGCGCCGTCGACCACAACTCATCCAGGACCATTTCCAGGTCCACGACGTTCTTGAGTCCGCCCACAGGCGGGAGAATTCCCACCGCGCGCTTGAGCAGTCCGATATCTCTTGCCATGATGTCATAGATCCCTTTTCGCTCGACTTTAACTATGACATCGGTACCGTCGAGAAGCCGTGCTTTATGGACCTGCGCGATCGAGGCTGACCCCAGTGTCTCCCTGTCGATCGAGGAAAAGATATTGTGCCAGTCCTCTCTGTAAGAGCGATTGATGACCTCTTCGACTGTCTCAAAAGGCATGGGTGTGACCTCGGAAGTCAGTTTCATGAGCTCATCACAATACCGCTGCGGCAGAACGTCGGAATGAAGCGACATGATCTGCCCCAGCTTGACATAAGTGGGTCCCAGCTCTTCGAGGATCGCCCTGAGCTTTTCCGGCGTCACTCCTCTTGTGACCTGATGCCGGCGAAGAACGGCGGTGATCTCCTTAAGCCTTGCGCGGTTGTCTATTTTGGCCTTTTCGGACTGTGCGGCGCTTCCCTGTTCATCCGGCTGAAGGGTTTCCGATGACTGCTCGGATGCCTCGTTCAGACCGCTGTCAGGCGCGGCACTCTTTTGATTCTCTGCGCTCAATACTTGTTAATCCTCGGTACCTGCGTTTTCCTCTGCCTTTTTGATAGCAGCCTTGAGTTTCTCGAGCTCCTCGGCGTTCATTTCGGCGATCTGCTTCTCGATCCCCTCGGCTTTCTTCTCAGCCTCAGCTCTCTGCTCCTGCGCCGCTGCGGCTGCATCGTCGATACTCTTCTTCACGTTGCGCTTGAGTTCCTGATTGAGCTCCTTACCCTGCTCGACCGTGAGCTCGCCCTTTTTGACCAGCTCATCCACGATCTGCTGGGATTTCTCCGCTGTCATTGCTGCCGCGCCGATCCCTATCAGAAGAAGTTTCTTGATTCCGTCACCGATCCTGCTTTCCATGATAACCTCCTTATCCAAACGCTTTCACGCATATGCGCCCGCTTTGCGAGCCCTGAATATGTTTACGCTCCAAATAGTTCCACAATAAAGTAATACAGCTTGGGGAAGAAAATAGTGCCGCCCGCAACTGCTGCCCAGATCGACGCGATCAGAACGGCTCCCGCCGCGCAGTCCTTGGCCCGCTTGGCAAGCGGTTCCCACTCGTCCGTCACAAGGTCCACTGCGGATTCCAGTGCGGTGTTCATAAGCTCCATCCCCATGATCAGGCCGAACAGCAGAAAACAGATCAGCCACTCGGTCACCGAGATATGCAGTATATTTCCAAAGATGAGCACCATAACAGCCGCGAAGCAATGGATCTTGATGTTCCGTTCCTCTTTAAAACAGACCACAAATCCATTCCACGCGTTCGCAAAGCTCTGGAACAGGGACTGCCTGTTGCGCTGATTATCATTGCCGTTATTCGGGTCTCTGATTATCTCTGCCATCGCATTGTTCCGCCTTTCCTATCAAAATAGTATATCACTATTTTGGCACTGACGGATATCTCCTTGCAGGGCTTTTGCAATAAAAAAGGGGATGTGAAATCCCGGGCTTGAAGGCCCGTCTTCACATCCTCTTGATCTGATTTAATGAATCCTTATGATCTGCTCATACAACATGATATATTTGGTCATGAACTGCCTGTTGTCGTGATAGTGGCCGAAGAACCACTTCTGAAATTCCACAGACTGGGCTACGGTGTCAAAATATTCTGTAAGCCTGTCATGCTCCTTATATCCCATCGCGGCTGCAACCTGCAGAGGTGCACAGTGCGAAATCACAAAGTCCACTTTGTTTCCGTGCGCTCTGAGGTTCTCAATGCCTCTCTCCATCTCTTCCTGAGAAGGGAGCTCCCGCTCCCACCAGGAGATGTGATCTACTCGAAACTGTCTGCCGAGCCTGTTCCATTTTTTGTATTCGCGATTGAGTGCGTCCACGTCGCTGTAATCTGCAGGATGCAGAATCCCGTCGCGAACATCATGACTTGCGGCTCCTCCAAATACGAAAAGGGAAACATTGTCCAGATCGAAAACATATCCCCTCATCAGATGAAATACATTTTCCCTGATCTGATGGGCCCGGCCTCCGTGGAAATCCACTTCCGGATAGGCGCTGTCCAGCCTGTCATAGTTCTCATGATTGCCATCACAAAAGAGTGTGGTAAAGGACTTGTCATTAAGCCAGTCCAGCCAGTATTTCTCTTCCTTGGATTCGCCGTGGTCGAGGCAGATCACGTCCTTGAAAACACTATGAAAAGGGTCATAGCGGCTGTCATATTTCCAGATGCAGCCGAAATCTCCGCAGACGATCACATAGTCATTCCTTGTCATCTCTTTCTGTTCAGGAAAGCTTTTCATGTTTAATCTTCTGCTGACACCATCCACGCCATATACGCTGTATGCCTCCGGTCCGTGGGTGTCGCCTGTCACGTAGATCATTCGCTGCCTCCTTTCTGTCGCATTCGTATCGAGTTTCGAATTAGTAATTATTATACCCGAGAAGTGCCCTGCCGCCAATCTACCGGCGGTATAAACCACGTGGGATATTTCCACCTCAGCGGGCGGCGACCTAGAACAAACTACCCCAGAGGTCGGCCTGACACCGCAGCAGTTCCACAATCGAGTAGGAGGGGGTGATAAGCCCCCGTCCTCTCACACCACCGTGCGTACCGTTCGGTACACGGCGGTTTCAATAGTTGACGTG
>JBGUJH010000082.1:0-21197 GCA_045113775.1 Lachnospiraceae bacterium
TGATGCACACGCGTGCGGAAAGGAAGATGTTGCCTTACAGGCAACCCGCACGCGGCGCAGCGGCTCGCTCTGCGAGCCTTGAATATACGGAGGAAAAAATTGTGATCAGGGAATTGATCGAGAGAATTCGGTATTTTGCGCCGATCATGTTTTCGGAAGAGGACCGGGTTATATTTCTTATCGTGCTGTCAATGATCGTGATGCTGCCTGTATTCTTGTGCGCTCTCAGGCGCAAACCGCTTGTAAGGGGAACTGCGCTGATCATATTTGCTGTTTATGTTCTGGGTAATCTGAGCTTCACGATACTGGGCAGGGGAGGGATTTACGCCGACAAGCTGCCGACTTTTGACAATTACCGGCAGGCATTCAGCCTGGACTACGGAGTGGAGGAATTCCTCAGGATGCTGCCGAAAGGACCGATTGAGGCGATTCAGTATATTCACATAAGAAATTATACGGCGGCAAGAGAGGTATTCATGAATATCCTGCTGTATATTCCAATGGGATATCTGCTTCCGTTCATCATAAAGCCGATGCGCTACAGTATATTGGCATGCACGGTCGCAGGCTTTATTTGCAGCTGTGCTACTGAGTACGCGCAGATCCGATATGGCCTTGGATATTTCCAGGTCGACGATATTGTGAATAATACGCTGGGATGCCTGATCGGCGCGATCCTGGGATGCATGCTGTCAAGGCTGTGGCGGACGCAGTGAACCTTTCAAAATATAGACAAAACAGTATAATATTTGCAGTTTGTACAAAGTTTATACTTTTCCAGAGGCATTTGTGGTAAAATATTACCAGTAAACAATGTCTTTTATAACAAAAAGGAGGGTATAAAATGGCTGATATTTATGCAAACATGGGTAAGAACCTGATCGGAACCAAGACGTTTGACAACCTGATGGAAGCATTTGCCGGCGAGTCACAGGCGCGCAATAAGTACACCTACTTTGCTTCCAAGGCAAGAAAGGACGGCTTTGTCCAGATCGCCAAGATCTTCGAAGAGACCGCTGCAAATGAAAAAGAGCACGCTAAGATCTGGTACAAGATCCTCGAAGGCGTACACAGCACTAAGGACAACCTTGAGATCGCGGCTGACGGCGAGCAGTACGAGTGGCAGGAGATGTATCCCGAATTTGCCAAGACGGCAAGAGAAGAGGGATTTGCCGATATTGCCAATCTCTTTGAGATGGTCGCTGCTATCGAGAAAGAGCACGAAGCCAGATACCGCAAGCTGATCGAGAACATCGAGGGCGGCCTGGTATTCTCAAGAGACGGCGACCGTGTCTGGGAATGCGGCAACTGCGGTCATATCGTGATCGGCCCCGCGGCTCCTGATGTATGTCCCGTCTGTGATCATCCTAAGGCATATTTCGAGCTTCGCGCTGACAATTATTAAATCAAACCACATAATGACATAGTGTGACAGCGCTAGGCTGCACGACGCTGATGGAAAAATGGAGGATCATCCGATGGGTGATCCTCCTATACCTTTGAATGGAGGCTCGTTAAGCGGGCTTATGTAATGAATAATTGCTGAGTTGATCCGGTTAAGGCATAAATTTTGGGGGCAGACAGATGAAGACCAATGAGCATTCTATTTACAGCGGCTATCTGAATCGGGATATGCACATTATTCAATACGGCAGTTCGGGGATCCCTTTTCTGGGATTTCCCACGCAGTGCGCGCCTTGCACTAATTATGATGATTTTGGCGCGACACGCGTTTTGAAGAATTACCTGGAAGACGGAATGATGCAGTTATCCTGTGTTGAAACCGTAGATGATGAGAGCTGGTATTGCGGGGAAGGGATCAACACCTGGCGCAGCGCCAGACAGGAGAGTTATCATCGATTTGTGACCGAGGAGGCTGTTCCCTTTATCCGAAGTCTGTCAACGTCGGTGATCCGGCCGGTAGCCTTAGGGATCGATATGGGGGCGACACAAGCGGCGATCTCCTTTTTCAGAAGACCTGAGCTCTTCAGCGGATTGATGGCTCTTTCGGGCATTTATGATTCCTCCTATTATTTTCATGGGTGGATGGACAGCACTCTCTACGACAATTCGGTGGAGTGTTTTCTTGCTAACATGCCGGAGGACCACCCATGGATCCGTATGTATAACAATGCCTTTATCATCATGTGCTGCGGCAGGGGACCCTGGGAAGACGAATGCCTGAGGACGCTGACCAATCTGGAAAAAACACTTCATCGAAAGAGAATTAACGCAAAGGTTGACATTTGGGGCGGCGACGTCAGCCATGACTGGGTCTGGTGGAGACATCAGCTTGAATACTATATCCCGATCGTGATCGAAAATATGCCGCTTGTGACATCTCAGTAGAATTATTTGGGAGAATAAACCCAGTACCTTTTTTGACGCCGCGGGCCAAGAGTTCGATTGACGAATATGTCTGCGGCAAGTATACTGCATATTGTGGATCCAAAGGCTGTGAAGTGATTTCACAGCTTTTTTTTGGACACAGGGATCACGCCGGGCATTTAATGTCAAGCGAGTCCTGAAAATGTAAGAAAGAAAGGAATTTGAACCATGAAAAGACAGTGCGGTATTCTTATGCCCGTATTCTCACTTCCATCCCGCTTCGGCATCGGGTGCTTTGACAGAGAGGCTTACGCGTTTATCGATTTTTTGAAAGAATCGGGACAGAGCATGTGGCAGGTGCTCCCTTTCTGCCAGACAGGATTTGGCGACAGCCCCTACCAGTCTGTCTCATCCTTCGCAGGCAATCCCTATTTTATTGATCTTGAGCAGCTCATCGGAGACGGGCTTCTTACGTGGCAGGAATGTGAATCGACATGGTTCGGTTCTGATCAGGAGAAGGTCGACTACGGCGCGATGTACGAGAACCGATATCCTATACTCAGAAAAGCCTATGAGAGATTCAAGGACAGTCTCAGCGGAAAGATCCATGTCAGGGCGTCGGAACAGCATAAGGAATACAAAGCCTTCCTGAAAAAAGAAGCGTACTGGCTTGAGGATTACGCGCTGTATATGGCTATCAAGCAAAGAGAGAACGGTAAGAGCTGGCAGAACTGGGAAGAAGGTCTGAAGATGCGCGATCCCGCTGCCATGGCCGGCGCGAGAGCGGAACTGGAAGATGAGATCGGATTCTACTTCTTCCAGCAGTATGAATTTGAGAGACATTGGGAGAAGCTTCACGCCTACGCGAAGGAGCAGGGAATCAGCATTATCGGAGATATCCCCTTCTATGTGGCTATGGACAGCGCAGCTTCCTGGGCTCACAAAGAGATCTTCCACATGGACAAAGAAGGAAATCCGGTAGAAGTTGCCGGCTGCGCGCCTGACGCTTTTTCCAAGACCGGACAGCTCTGGGGAAATCCTCTCTATGACTGGAAGGCTCTCAAGAAATACGGTTATAAATGGTGGATCAACAGGATCGCCCGCAACATGGAGTTCTACGACGTACTGCGTATAGACCATTTCAACGGTTTCGCGGAGTACTACGCGGTGCCCTACGGGGATAAGACAGCCGAAAACGGCAAGATCTGCAAGGGACCCGGAATGGATTTCTTCAAGACCCTCAAGAAGGAACTGGGAGATGTCCCGATCATTGCGGAGGATCTGGGGACTCTTACGCCTGTCACGGAAAAACTCCTCGAAGACGCGGGTTATCCGGGCATGAAAGTCCTGCAGTACGCTTTCGACTGGACAGAATACAGCTACTACCTGCCTTATAACCACATTAAGAACTGTGTGGTCTATACAGGAACGCATGATAATACAACAACAAGAGCGTGGATCGAAGAGATCAGTGACCACGACAGAGATCTGGCCAGAAGATACATCCACTCCGAAAACACGGATTACGGGACTTTTGTCTGGGACATGATCCGGGAGGCGTATCGCTCAGTGGCAGACCTGTGCATCATTCCCATGCAGGATTATCTTGTAAAAGGCAAAGAGGCAAGGATCAACCACCCCGGAACGCTTGGAGAGAACTGGCAGTGGCGCCTTCAGCCGAATTTTCTCTCCAGGGACCTGAGCGACAGCATCTATAAACTTGCTAAGCTGTACGGAAGGATCCCCAAGAAAGAGAAGGAAGAAGAAAAGAAAAAGTAAACAGTGTTCCAAAATTATTTCTTTATACATTCGTCATAGAATAATTTTGTAAAGAGTGATAGTATGTTTTTGTAATACTTTTTAAGAACACTGCAACTTGCAGTCGAGCCCTCAAAACGGAGGAAGTGATGGCTAAGCGGAATCGGAAGAAGAAAAAGACTAATTATTTTCTTGTCTTTTTAAAAGTGCTCTTATTGCTCATGCTCACAGGCATGTTGGCAGTACTAGGCGTGTTCTATTTTGGCGGATATTACAGCAGGGTTAAGGCGATGAAGGACGAGGCTGACACGTTTGTCAGCGAATCCACCAAAGAAACATTCGTTCCATCCCAGACCGGTGAGATTTATGATTCTGAAGGGACTCTGATCTCAGAGACTCTACCGGAGAAAGATTCCAACTATCTCACGATCAACCAGATCCCCGAATTATTCAAGAGCGCGATCATCAGTATCGAGGACAAGAACTATTACAATCACGGGGGCGTCGACTACAAGGCGATCGTTCGTGCAGCCAAGGAATTTGTAGTTCACAGGCAGATCACGCAGGGCGGCAGTACGATCACAATGCAGCTGGCGAGAGGTATCTTCCTCAACAACGGCAGATCCTGGGAGAGAAAGGTAGAGGAAATTTTCATTTCCTGGGACCTTGAGAAGAAATACAGCAAGGACCAGATACTGGAATTCTATCTCAATAATATCTATTTCATGAATGGATATTACGGCATAGCGTCGGCTTCCGAAGGATATTTCAACAAGACTCCGGATCAGCTGGATCTGTCGCAGATCGCATACCTTTGCGCGATTCCCAACAGCCCGACCTACTATGACCCGCTCACGCATCCCGATCACACTGTCGAAAGAAGGAACCTGATCCTAAGGAACATGCTCGAAGACGAAGTGATCTCCCAGGGAGAGTATGACCAGGCAGTCGCTGAGAAAATTGTGCTCGATCTTTCCTCCGGGAAGGATTCGCAGCTCAATGAGAATACCTATATCCTGACCTATACTTACAAGTGCGCTACGGAAGTGCTGATGCAGATAGAGGATCCCGAATTTTCATTCCGCTACGACTTCGCAAGCGACGAAGAGCGCTCTGCATACGACAAGATCTACAACGAACTGTACGACGCTTGCCTCGCCAAGCTCTTCAAGGGCGGTTACAAGGTCTATACTACATTTGATCTTGACATGCAGGAGACGCTGCAGGACTGTGTAGATGAGGAACTGGCCGATTTTGAGGATACCGCAGATGACGGTAAGTACAAGATGCAGGGTGCAGCGGTATGTATTGACAACAGCACCGGGCAGGTCGTAGCCATGGTCGGCGGAAGATCCCAGGACGACATTAATGCGGCGCTGTCACTGAACCGCGCGTTCCAGAGCCACCGGCAGCCGGGCAGTTCGATCAAGCCGCTCGTCGTCTATACGCCCGCTTTTGAAAAGGGATACTATCCCGGCACATATGTGCAGGACGAGGAAATTGAGGACGGACCCAAGAACTATGACGGTTCCTATATGGGAGAGATTGAACTCAAGGAAGCGGTCCAGAGATCTCTAAACACAGTCGCCTGGCAGGTGTATGAGGATGTCACTCCTAAGTACGGCCTCTCCAAGCTCAAGGCCATGCATTATTCTATGATCGTGGATTCCGACAATGTACTCGCGACGAGTCTGGGTGGATTTACTTACGGTGTGGAACCTGTTGAGATGGCGTCCGGTTTCTGTACTCTTCAGAACGACGGAAAATATCGTGTGCCTTCCTGTATCAGCAGGATTGATGACTACAAGGGAAATACGATCTATACTTATGAGGGAACTTCCTCCAAAGTCTATGACAAGAACGCGGCCAGAGAGATGGTGAGCGTACTGCAGGGCGTTATGGAAGAAGGATGGGGCACAGGCCGCGGATTGAGACTGAATAACGGGATGCCCTGCGCAGGCAAGACCGGAACGACTGACGATGCCAAGGACGGCTGGTTCTGCGGTTTTACCCACTACTATACGACTGCAGTCTGGGTAGGCTGCGATACGCCTGAGAGCGTCAGGAACCTTCAGGGTGCTTCCTGGCCTGGCAGGATCTGGAAGAATTTCATGAATATCATCCACGAAGAACTTGAACCCGTGGAATTCAAGGATTACGACCACGCCAAGGAAGACAGGGCTCTCAAAGACCAGGAATCCAGTGATGATGACTGGTATGACGACAATGAAAAGACGGAGAACGCGGCAACAAAGAAAACGACCAAGCAGGAAGATCCTGCTGCCGCTAAGACGACTTCTCCGGGTAAGAAGACTGAGCAGGAGACACCGTCCGGCTCAAATAACACTCCTGCTGAGGAGAACAATGATACAGGATCCAATTCCGGCGGAAAAGGATCAGACACCGGTTCTGATACGGGCGGAAAGCCTGCGGAAGAGCCCGGCGGCAATACCGGCGGAAATACCGGAGGTGAAACCGGAGGCGGTGGAACCGGCGGTGAAGAGCCCGGCGGCAATACCGGAGGCGAGGAGACCGGCGGCAATACCGGAGGCGAAGAGACCGGCGGCAATACCGGAGGCGAAACCGGCGGCAATACCGGCGGAGAAACCGGCGGCGAGGAGACCGGCGGCAATACCGGTGGTGAGACCGGCGGAGAAACCGGTGGCGAGAGCGGCGGAGAAACCGGTGGGGAAACCGGCGGTGAGAGTGGCGGCGAGACCGGCAGTAATACCGGTGGTGAGACCGGCGGCGAATCCACAGGAGAGGCTGCGGGAGATAATGGCGGCGGAAATATTTCTGCCCAGGCACAGCCGTGACTTAGGATAGTCTTCCGGATATATACTGTTTGGAAATAAGGGATGTGAAAGAAAGGATTTAATATCCGGGTTTCACATCCCTTTTTTATCTCAGGGGAAACAGATACAGATTTAATCCAACGATTCTGCTATAATAACTCAGGGGGGATGCCCCCACTGAGTATATACACAGGGGGATGCCCCCACTGAGTTATATGATGCACACGCGTGCGGAGAGGTAGATGTTGCCTTACAGGCAACCCGCACGCGGCGCAGCGGCTCGCTTTGCGAGCCTTGAATAATTGAAACTCATTATATGCATGGGAAGCGGAACTCGGACAGATGAACAAACCGTTTATTATATTTGAGAATGTTGAAAAGATATATCATATGGGAGAGGTGGAGATCAAGGCTGTAAACGGAGCCGATTTTTCCATTGAAAAAGGAGAATTTACGGTCATAGTCGGGCCCAGCGGAGCGGGCAAGACTACGATCCTTAATATGCTCGGAGGAATGGACAGCTGCACGAGCGGCAGGATCATTGTTGACGACAGAGAGGTGAGCAGCAGCACAGCTCGCGGACTTACTCAGTACAGGCGATATGACATAGGTTTTGTCTTTCAGTTTTACAACCTTGTCCAGAACCTGACAGCTCTGGAAAATGTGGAACTTGCCTCCCAGATCTGCCGCAATCCTCTGGACGCGCAGACTGTTATGAGAGAAGTGGGACTTGCGGACAGAATGAATAATTTTCCCTCCCAGCTTTCCGGAGGAGAGCAGCAGCGCGTCGCGATCGCAAGGGCGCTGGCCAAAAATCCCAAGCTTCTTCTGTGCGACGAACCTACAGGAGCTCTCGATTACGTGACAGGAAAACAGATCCTTGCGCTGCTGCAGAAGACCTGCCGCGACAGAGGGATGACTGTTATAGTGATCACACATAATCTGGCTCTGACGCCCATGGCGGACAAGGTGATCCATATCCGCAACGGAAAAGTAGAGAAAATAGAGATAAATGATCAGCCGCTTCCGGTGGAACAGATCGAATGGTGAGCAGAAAGCGATATAGGAATGGGAAGACATAACCACCTGTTGACCGATGCGGTCAGAGAGATAAGGCATACCAGGAAAAAATTCGTCTCTCTGCTTATAATGAATTTTCTTGCGGTTGGTTTTCTTGCCGGCCTTCGGATGACTGCGCCGGATATGAAACACTCTCTGGACGTCTATTACGACGAACAGAATCTGATGGACCTGAGGATCATTTCTACGCTTGGGATGACGCAGGACGATATCGACGTGCTCAAGAGCTTTCATGATGAATCCGGGATTCCGGCGATCACGGATGTAGAAGGAAGCAAATATCTGGATGCCCTGATAGGTGAGGATACAGTGACTGTCTTTTCTATGCCTGAGAAGATAAACCGCCTCAGGCTGACACAGGGAAGGCTTCCCGAGTCCGGCAGTGAATGCGTAGTAGAGCAGCTTCTTGCGGACAAACTCGGAATCAGGATTGGGGACACGATAAGTATTAATACAGATGACGCGGACAAGCTGACGACGGAGTTCAGCGCGCTGAGCGAGCACACATTTACTGTCTGCGGGATGGCGATCAGCCCGATGTACATATCCAAGACAAGAGGAAATTCGAGTATCGGCACAGGAATCGTCACTGCCTGGGTCAGCGTGCCGGAGGAAGTCTTCACGCAGGACTACTATACCGCAGTCTATCTGACAACAGACGAACTTGATCCTCTTGAATGTTATATAGATCAGGAATACAAAAGCAAATCCGATTCCCTTAAAGAAGCGTTGAAACCGCTGGGCAAAGAGAGGTCGGCTGCGCGCCATGAACAATTGATCAGGGAAGCCACCATTACGGATATGATGGCGCAGATCCTGAGTTCCGGGCTCGAATCAGTTAATGTGGAAAGCGGAAAGTGGTATATTCTGGGCAGGAACACTTTGGAGAGTTACGAAGAGTTTGCCATGGATTCTGACAGAATGAGCAATCTTGCGGATGTCTTTCCCATGATCTTCTTCCTTGTGGCGGCGCTCAGTTCTCTCACTACGATGACGAGAATGGTAGAGGACCACCGAACTGAGATCGGGTGCATGAAAGCAATGGGATTTTCGGGAAGGGACGTCGGCATCAAATATATAGGATATGCGGCAGCTTCCAGCCTGACAGGAGGCCTAGCAGGATGGATCATCGGAATCCTTGCGATTCCCGGGATCATATACTATGAGTGGGGGCTTGAGTATCTGCTTCCGCCGATGAGATTTATGGTCTCTGCGGTCGTTTTCGCTTACTCGGTTGGTCTTGCTGTTCTGGCGACCGCCGGATCAGCCGCGGCTGCATGTATGACAACACTGACTGCATCAGCGGCTTCACTCATGCGGCCCAGGGCTCCCAGACCCGGAAAGAGAGTTCTCCTTGAGAGGATTCCGATAATTTGGTCAAGGCTGTCATTTATACAGAAAGTGAGTGTAAGGAACCTGTTTCGCTACAAGCGAAGATTTTGGATGACAGTGGCCGGAATCGGCGGATGCACGGCGCTTGTGGTAACAGGTCTGGGACTGAGGGATTCAATTTTCGATATTTTGGCATGGCAGTTTGACGAGATCACATGCTATGACGCGGCCCTGGGACTCTCCGAGGAGATCCACGCAGCCGATAAAATGAAGCTGAAAGAGACGCTGGATGAGAGCGCTTCGATCCAAGGATATCAGGAATGTAATGAGAGCTGGATGACCTTCGAGACCGAAAACGGCAAGGTCGAAAACGTCAGTGTGATCTGCGTCGACGATCTTCATGCCCTGGACGGCTTTATGAATCTTCGCCACAGGGAGCAGGGCGGCGGAATTAATGCAAAATACAGAGAATTATTCAATTCTCCGCTCGATATGGAGCCGGATGGAATTATAATAGATGAGAAAATGGCTGAGATCCTGGATGTGGGCGTCGGAAGTGAAATTACGCTCAGAAACGCGGACGAAGAGGAGTTTACCGGGGTGATCTCGGACATCACGGAGAACTATGTCAACCATTACGCGTATATGACCAGAAAATGCATGAAGAACATGACGGGAGACTGGCCTTTATACAACACGGTCCTGGTACGTCTGTCCGAGGGAGTCCGGGAAGAGGAAGTCGCGAAAAAGCTGATCTCTCTGGAGGGGGTAATATCCTATAATCGGATCGATCAGATGAGAACGAGATTTGAGAACAGCATCAGAAGCATCAACGCGATCATAGTGATCATTATAGCTGCAGCTGCGCTCCTTGCATTTCTGGTCCTTTTCAACCTTACTAATATTAATGTCACGGAGAGGATCCGGGAACTGGCTACGCTCAAGGTCCTGGGTTTCTACGACGCTGAGACTGCGTCGTATGTATACAGGGAAAACGGTTTCCTGACTCTGATCGGGGCGGCAGCCGGACTGTTTATGGGGAAATGGCTCCACAGCTGGCTGATCAGGACGATCGAAGTTGATTATCTGATGTTTGGGAGAAGTGTACATCCGCAGAGTTTTGTGATCGCCGCTGTCCTGACATTTCTGTTCTCGTTTTCCGTAAATTTCTTCTCCTTCTTCACGATCAGGGATATAGATATGATCGAGTCCCTGAAATCAGTAGAATGACCGGAGAGAGACGCGGGCCGTGACCGGACATCGGGAAATACGCATAGAGGAAATAGGCTGAATGAAAAGAAAAAAAGGCAGAATTATACTGGGCACCACTGCAGTTGCAGCCGCGCTGACACTCGGGGGATGCTCCGGAGGGGGCAATACGGCGCCGCAAACCGGAAATACCGCGGAAGTGACGGCGGATACAGCCGTTGAAGCGGAGACTGCGGAAGCGCCTCAGGCGGCACATACAGAAGAAGCAGCCCAAGAGGCGAAGACAGAAGGCGCACCGCAGGCGGCACATACAGCAGAAACGGAACAAGAGGCGGCTGCTGCAGAGACGGCTTCTGAAGCGCTGACAGAGGGTGAACCTCAGAACGAAGAAAACGCTGGTGAAACGATCAGGGACTTTGAAGTTTTTGATCCGGAAGACAATTACAATGTTGTTGTGTATGGTCCGCCAAAAGATAAATGATAAAGAGAGGGATCAGAGATGCTGAGAACACTTTTAAAATACATCGGAGAATTCAAGACCACAGCCTTTCTCACTCCTATGTGCATGATCGGAGAGGTAATCTGTGAAATGATCATTCCGGTACTCATGGGAAGGATCGTCGATGTCGGAATCGGCGGTTCTGATATGAACTATATCATAAGGACCGGCCTGATCATGCTTGCGGTTGCCCTTATGGGCCTGCTCTTCGGCATTCTCGGAGGCGTATTCGGAGCAAAGGCTTCTGCCGGATTCGCGAGAAACCTCAGAAAGGCCATGCACGACAATATTCAGACTTTCTCCTTTTCAAGCATTGATAAGTTTTCCTCTTCAAGCCTTGTGACAAGACTGACGACGGACGTCACCAATATACAGAACGCTTTTCAGATGATCCTGAGAATGGCTATGAGAGCGCCTGCTTCCATGATCATCGCGATGGTGATGTCTTTCATTATCAGTCCCCGGCTTGCCAGCATCTACCTGGCAGCGGTATTCCTGCTGGCCAGCATCATGTTCCTGATCATGAGAAGGGCGACTAAATATTTCCGGCAGGTCTTCAGAAGATATGATGATCTCAACAACAGCGTACAGGAAAACGTATCGTCCATTCGCGTCGTTAAGGCCTATGTGAGAGAAGAGTACGAGATCAGTAAATTCCATAAGGCGGCTGAAAACATTTATGAAATGTTTATCAAGGCAGAGATGAACATAGCCGGTGTCTCCCCTATCATGATGACAGTAGTTTACGGATGCATCCTGCTGATCAGCTGGTTCGGAGCACATCTGATCGTCGGCGGTGAGCTGCAGACGGGCCAGCTCATGAGCCTGCTCGCATACTGCATGAACATCCTCATGAGCCTGATGATGCTCTCAGTGGTGTTTGTCATGATCACCATGTCTGAGGCGAGCGCCAAGAGAATCGCAGAAGTCATTGAAGAAAAGAGCGATCTGACCAATCCGGAAAACCCCGTCATGGAAGTTCCGGACGGAAGTATCCGCTTCGATGACGTGGATTTCTCCTACAGGCCGGGCACAGGCGACCCTGTTCTGAAAGATATTAACCTGGATATCAGATCCGGGGAGAGCATCGGGATCATCGGAGGAACGGGCAGCGCGAAATCATCGCTGGTAAATCTGATCAGCCGTCTCTATGACGTCACGCAGGGGAAGGTCATCGTCGGAGGAAATGACGTCCGTGACTATGACCTGGATACTCTTAGGAATCAGGTTTCTGTGGTTCTTCAGAAAAACGTGCTTTTCAGTGGGACGATCCTGGACAATCTCCGCTGGGGAGATAAAAACGCTACGGAAGAGGAGTGCATTAGAGCCTGTCAGATGGCCTGCGCGGATGAATTTATTCAGAAAATGCCGGAAGGCTATAATACCTGGATCGAGCAGGGCGGATCAAACGTCTCCGGAGGACAGAAGCAGAGGCTTTGTATAGCCAGGGCGCTTCTAAAAAAGCCCAAAATATTGATCCTGGATGACAGCACGAGCGCGGTAGATACTGCTACAGACGCCAAGATCAGAAAGGCATTCCGCGAGGAAATCCCCGGAACAACGAAACTGATCATCGCGCAGAGAATTTCCAGTGTCAAGGACTGTGACCGGATCATAGTAATGGATGAAGGGCGGGTAAACGGATTCGGAACCCATGATGAACTCCTTGCGGGCAACAAGATCTACAGGGAAGTCTATGAGTCCCAGGTCGGAGGCGGCAGCGCTGACTTTGACAAGAAAGAATAACATAGGGGGATGTTCCCCGGTCATCATTTTCGTGGAGGATATAGGAAATGGCGGAAGAAAAAAGTCAGGAATTTAAAGGGCCGGGCGGCAGACGCATGGCGGGAAGGCCGCGCCCCAAAGTTGATAATCCCGGGCTCCTCTTCAAGAGAATAATGAGCTATGTGTTCAAGTATTACGGAATTCAGATAATTGTAGTATTGCTGTGCATTGTTTTGTCTGTCTTTGCCAATGTGCAGGGAACGATGTTCACGAGAACTCTGATCGACAATTACATTACCCCGATGATCGGGCAGCCGAATCCGGATTACGGTCCGCTGCTCGGAGCGATGGCGAGAGTGGCCTGTTTCTACGGAGTCGGTATCATCGCCGCATTTACGCAGCAGGTGATCATGGTACATGTCAATCAGGGCACGCTCAAAAGATTGAGGGAAGACCTTTTCGATCATATGGAGTCTCTCCCCATCAAATATTTTGATACACATTCCCACGGCGACATAATGTCTGTTTACACAAACGACATTGATACGCTCAGACAGATGATCAGCCAGAGTATCCCGCAGCTGTTCAACAGCGCGATCACGATCGTCAGTATTTTGTCCATGATGCTGGTACTCAGTATCCCACTGACATTACTGACACTGGCCATGGTGGCCTTGATGCTGTTCACTACAATGCAGGTGACAAAGCGGTCGGGCAGAAATTTCATTGCCCAGCAGAAAAACATCGGTAAGCTCAACGGATTTGTCGAGGAGACGATGACGGGACAGAAGGTAGTCAAGGTCTTCTGCCACGAAGAGGAGGCAATAAAGACCTTTGACGAGCTGAACGAGGAGCTGTATCAGAGCGCTTACAAGGCAAATGCTTTCGCAAATATCATCGGACCGGTCAATGCCCAGATGGGAAACGCCAACTATGTCGTTGTGGCTCTCGTGGGAGGTCTGCTCGCACTGAACTCCTATGCCGGATTTACGGTAGGAGGCCTGGCCAGTTTCCTTACGTTCAACAAGAGCTTCAGCATGCCGATCAACCAGGTGAGCATGCAGTTCAACAGTATCATCATGGCGCTTGCCGGCGCGGAACGTGTCTTCAAGCTGCTGGATGAAAAGCCGGAGACCGATGAGGGATACGTCATGCTGGTCAACTGCGAATATGATGAGAGCGGCAATATCGTCGAGACAGAGAAGCACACGGGACAGTGGGCGTGGAAGCATTATCACAAGCAGTCCGACCACAGCACGACTTATCAGAAACTGGAAGGCGACGTAACTTTCAACCATGTCGATTTCGGCTACAGGGACGACAAGATGGTCCTTCACGACATCGTGATCCATGCAAAGCCGGGTGAAAAAGTTGCCCTGGTCGGTTCCACAGGTGCAGGCAAGACGACGATCACTAATCTGATCAACCGATTCTATGACATTCAGGACGGCAAGATCAGATATGACAATATCAATATCAACAAGATCAAGAAAGCGGACCTGAGGCGGTCCCTCGGAATTGTACTTCAGGACACACATCTGTTTACCGGCACTGTCAGGGATAACATCCGCTACGGAAAACTTGACGCGACTGAGGAAGAGATCGTGGCGGCAGCTAAACTCGCCAATGCGGACAGCTTTATCAGAAGACTTCCGCAGGGATATGACACTATGCTTAAGGGGGACGGAGCTAATCTGTCCCAGGGACAGAGGCAGCTTCTGGCAATTGCCAGAGCGGCGATCGCCGACCCGCCGGTCCTGATCCTTGATGAGGCGACCAGTTCCATCGATACGAGAACTGAGAAGATCGTCCAGGACGGAATGGACAAGCTGATGCATGGAAGAACGACATTCGTGATCGCGCACAGGCTTTCCACGATCAAGAACAGTGATACGATACTGGTACTTGAACAGGGGCGCATAGTCGAGAGAGGAAATCATGAAGAGCTCCTGGAACAGAAAGGACGCTATTACCAGTTGTACACCGGCAAGAGCGATGCGCTCACCGCGTAAACTCAGGTGGGAAGTTTCCCACTGAGTTTACTGATGCACACGCGTGCGGAAAGGAAGATGTTGCCTTACAGGCAACCCGCACGCGGCGCAGCGGCTCGCTTCGCGAGCACTGAATTAAGGACGGAGAACAGAAATGGGTAAAAAACTAGAAAAGAGTCTGGCAATACTGCTCGCAATGGTTTTGACAGTAACAGCTGCCGGATGCGCTGTGCAGAGCGGCCCTCAAACTGCAGGAACGCAGGAGAGCGCTCAGGGTGTAACGGAGGACGGGACTATCCTGCCGGACGATTCACAGGATAACGTGGATGAGTACCCGGATGATTCAACATATACCGGAGAGGATATTCCGGATGAAGCGGGCGTATCCCTGTTAACGACGGAACCTGCTTCCTGGATGAATTCCGATGTCCAGGAATGGGTGCGTGAAGCCGAGCCGTCAAAAGCGGTCGATGATTTTCATCATTATGTCAACAGAGACTGGATGCTGAATACAAGGATCCCGGACGGATACTCAAGTTATGACCCGATCACTGAAAGGGCACTTGAGGTGGACGCACAGCTGGTTGATATACTGAAGAATCCCGAGAAAGAGACTGAGCCGGAACTGATCCACGACCAGGAACTTGTTCAGAAGTATTACAAGATGTGGATGGACTGGCAGGCGCGCGATGAGCTTGGATTTGATGCTCTGAGGGAACTTCTGGATCCTCTGATGAAAGTTGAGACATTGGATGACCTCACTGCTTATCTGAGCATGCCCAGGACAGTGATCTCCGCCACGGAATTGGCCCAGTGCGATACTTCAATAGACTGGAACAACGCTGACTACTATGCGGTTTATGTAATGCCGATCGATCTGATCTTCGGTGACTCCATGTACTACGGGTTCATGGAGGAAAGCGATGCTATGGCAGAGCCCTATTATGACAGGGTGATCCGGCATATTCTGGTCGGCCTGGGGTATTCAAATGATGAGGCGACGCAGATCCTCAAGGGATGCTTCAGGTTTGAGAAGGATATTTCTGACTATATCATGACCACTGAAGAAGAGAACGCCAGAGATGCTGTGGTCAAAGAGAACAACCCCAGGACGCTGGATCAGCTTGAGGCGGAAGCGGGAGATTTTCCGATCCGAAAGATTCTTGAAGCTTATGGGGCTGAAGACTCAAATATGTATATTTTGACCCAGCCGGAGTGGCTGACAGCCATGGACGTTCTCTACGATGAGAATTATGTCGAGTACCTCAAAGATTACCTGCTCTGCTACACTGTTCAGGATTACGCGACTCTGCTTGACAGAGAGACCTTTGACCTGTATTACGAAGTGATCAACGGAATAAGCGGGGCTGTCGGGACAAAATCAGATGAGAAATTCGCGACGGATGCTGTAGATCAGTTCCTGCCCACTCAGCTTGGCAGGCTGTATGCTGATAAGTATGTGACGGACGAGACCAAAGAGGAGGTCACGCAGATCACAAAAGAAGTCCTGGACGAGTACAGAGTGATGCTCACTGAAGAGACATTCCTGTCCGAGGAGACACGGCAAGAAGCGATCAATAAGCTGGATCACCTGACTCTCCGCATAGCTAAGCCCGACAAATACGATGATTACAGCGGACTTAATTTCACCGGTTCCGAGGAGGGCGGAAACCTTATCTCGGCGCAGGACGAAGTCGGCGCTTTCTGGGTCAAGATGATGAATGATCAGATCAACCAGAAAGTCGACCGCGATATCTGGACCTCAAAGACGCAGCAGGTCAACGCTTTCTATTCTCCGATGCAGAATACTATCACAATTTGCAGCGGAATTCTGGGCGGAAATCTGTACAACCCTGATATGAGCAGAGAAGAGCTTTTTGCCAATGTAGGGGACACGGTCGCGCATGAGATCTCCCATGCCTTTGACACGACGGGATCCCAGTTCGATGAAAAAGGCAACCTGAGAAACTGGTGGACCGATGAGGACCTTAAATCGTTCAGTGAGCGCGCTGGTAAGCTCTCCGCTTACTACGACAATATTGAGCCTTTCCAGGACACTTTCTGTGTGGGAAGCCAGATCGAAGGGGAAGCGATCGCAGACCTGGTCGCGATCAAAATATTGCTCCGCATAGCGGCAAGAGATCCTGATTTCGATTATGACAAATTCTTCAGGGCTTATGCGGAGACCTGGAGGACTATCACCACTGCGAAATCAGAATACTATGCACTTTCACAGGATTCTCACCCGCTTCCTTATCTGAGAGTAAACGCAGTTGTACAGCAGTTTGATGAATTTTATGATACTTACGGAGTGAAGAAGGGAGACGGGATGTATCTGGCTCCTGAAGACAGGCTGGAGGTCTGGTAAAACTCTGCCTTAACACAGACAGGATGCCTTCCGCTTCGTAAGGTGATAAGCAGTAACAAATAAGAGGATGTGATGAATGGGACCGATGATCTCATTCATCACATCTTTTTTTTGCGATCAGAAAAGGTTTGCATATTTAAAAAAAATAAAAATATATATTGACTAATTGTTATATATATAGTATAACATATATAAGAAAGAGAACATGAGGAGCGAAGAAAATCTACAGGAAGTTCCGATCGGGTTCTCGGACTAAAAAAAGAAGAAACAAAAACAACGACCTAATCAATTAAGGAGGTATAAGATATGTTTACACCTGCAATCTTTACAAGAAACAATAACTTTTGGAGAGATCCTTTTGAGGACTTCGGATCCTTCTTCCCTGCATTTTTTGACAACGGAGACTTGGAGAAAACTTTCCCCGGATTCAGGACCGATGTGATGGAGAAAGACGGAAACTATGTTCTGCAGGCTGATCTTCCCGGATTCAACAAGGAAGATATTCATGTAGATCTCAAGGACGACATCCTTACGATCAGCGCGTCTCATAAAGAGGAGAAGAAAGAAGAGGACAAGAATACCAGATACATCCGCAAGGAGAGACGCACTTCTTCCTACAGCAGGAGTTTCCGCGTAGCGAATGTAACACACGAAGATATCAATGCTTCTTACAACAACGGTGTACTTGAAGTCACTTTCCCCAAGAGAGAAGCAATGCCTGAGAAGGAAGCACAGAAGATCGAGATCAAATAACAGACTCCTCCCAAATGTACCCTTTGATACATAACTGTAAAGAGCCCGGCGCCAAAAGGCGTCGGGTTCTTTGTCATTGAGAAATTGCTGTAAATCGGATAAACTGTTTTTTGACTGCTTCAGAAGCAGAAAACAAAACTGACAGGAAATCAGACCTTACAGGAAAGAGGAGAAGATAATGGCACAGATAGTATTGGCATCGGCATCTCCGAGAAGGAGTGAACTTTTAAGGCAGGCAGGAATGGATTTTGCAGTGATCCCCTCAAGAGGAGAAGAGATCGTTACGAGCACACATCCCGCTGAAGTTGTAGAAGAGCTTTCTCTGCAAAAGGCTAAGGAAGTGGCGGAGAGAATACTTGCCGGAAATGAAGAGGGTATTCAGGATTTCAGCGTTGTGATCGGAGCGGACACAGTGGTGGCGGCTGATCACAAGATCCTGGGGAAACCGGCTGATCATGAGGATGCCCGTAAAATGATCACGATGCTGCAGGGAAACATTCATCAGGTATATACCGGAGTCACCCTGATCGTAAAAGACGCAAAAGGAAACATCCGCACCAGGACATTCAATGAATGTACGGATGTGGATGTCTGTGAAATGTCTGATGAGGAAGTGGAGGAATACATCTCCACGAAAGAGCCCTATGATAAAGCCGGTGCCTATGGGATCCAGGGAAGCTTCGGAGTCTATATCAGAGGGATCCGGGGCTGCTACTACAACGTAGTAGGTCTCCCGATCTCCAGGTTGTGCCATGAGCTGAAGGATATGCTCGCTCAGTAAATGATGCAGCACGCGTGCGGAGAGGTAGATGCTGCCTTCCCGGCAGCCCGCACGCGTCGCGGCGGCTCACTTCGCGGGCCTTAACTCTCAGTGATCATCAGCGGAACCATTTTTCGCGCTCGCCTGCGGAGTATTTCTCCTCACAGTATCTGCAGCGGTAGATCTTACGCCTGGTATCGGCCAGGAAGAAGATGTGGGGCAGTTCCTGCTCAATAGAGGAAATGCATCTGGGATTGTGGCACTTGAGAACGCCGATGATCTGCTTGGGCATCGTCATTTTCTTTTTCTCGACGATGACGCCGCCTTTGATGACGTTGACTGTGATATCGGGATCGATCAGCGCTACTGCGTCAAGGCTCAGGGTGTCGGGGTCACATTCCACTTTAAGGATGTCCTTGCGGCCGAGTGCTTCACTGCGCGCGTTTTTGATGATCGCTACCTGATAGTCTTCTCTGTCGAGGTGGAGATAGTGATAGATCAGCATGGCCTTGCCTGCCTCAATGTGGTCAAGAACGATTCCGTTTTCTATTTTGCCTACATTTAACATCCGGTTCCTCCTTTATACAGTGCCGGTGATCAGTCTACATGAATGTCGAGCAGCGTCAGGATCAGCGCCATGCGGACATAGACGCCGTACTGGACCTGCTTGAAATATGCGGCGCGGGGGTCCTTGTCGATCTCGACGGAGATCTCATTGACGCGCGGCAGCGGGTGAAGGACGTACATGTCGTTCTTTGCGCGGCGCATGAGTTTCTTGTTCAAAACATAGAAATCCTTGAGTCTGACGTAGTCCTCTTCGTTGAAGAAGCGCTCTCTCTGGACGCGGGTCATGTAGAGGAGATCAAGCTTAGTGATGACGTCCTCGAGTTTAATGCACTCCTCATAGGTGTAGCCCTTCTCCTCAAGAAGATCAGTGATATAGTCGGGCACGCGCAGCTCCGGCGGGGAGATGAAGACGAAATGGATGTCGTCATAGCGCGCAAGCGTCTTGACCAGGGAGTGCACCGTCCTGCCGAATTTGAGGTCGCCGCAGATGCCGATCGTGAAGTGATTGAGACGCCCCTTGAGCTGACGGATGGTCATCATGTCCAGAAGTGTCTGGGTGGGGTGCTCGTGGCCGCCGTCACCCGCGTTGATGACAGGAATATTTGAGAACTGCGAGGCTACATAGGCCGCGCCTTCTTTGTTATGGCGGATGGCCGCGATATCGGCGAAGCAGGATACGACGCGGATCGTATCGGCTACGCTTTCGCCTTTGGCGGCGGAAGACTGGTCTGCGCCGGCGAAACCGAGCGCTTTGCCGCCCAGATTCATCATAGCCGCTTCAAAGCTGAGCCTGGTTCTGGTGCTGGGCTCATAAAAGAGTGTCGCGATCTTCTTGCCGTCGCAGGCATGCGCGTATTTATCGGGGTTCTTCTCAATGTCTGCAGCCAGATCAAAGAGCTGATCGAGTTCCTGAGTGCTGAAATCCAGTGGTGTAAGACAATGTCGCATGAAGACTCCTTTCTGTTAAGCACTTTACAGTGCTTTTTTTAATTAAGTCATTGTTTCAAATCCGATCTCGCGGGAAGCGAGAAACTTTTCCATTGTTTCGTCCCAGATCCTGTCGGCATTTTTGTCCAGCGTGAAGCTTTTCAGCGCTATACCGGTGACAAGTGTGACTTCAGATCCGTCATAGCGGATGTTGAGGACCATTGCGCCGATGCTGTCCAATAACTGGGGATAGCCCTGAGCGGTCAGTATTTTGTCACACAGATCGGGTCGCAGCTGCAGGACGATGGAGAGAGAAGCGGGCGCTTTCTTACCGCGGATCAGCTCTCTCATATAACCGCGAACTTCGGACCAGGCGATCAGCGGATAGGGGTGGGTCGAAGCGTCCTCCCACTCTTCATTTGAGTAGAAATTCCGGTTGATCTTGCCGTCGAGCACCCAGGTGACCTGCATACTAAGAGAAGCCTCCTCCAGCAAAAAGGAATCAAATGATCTGCCAGACAGAAGCTTCGTCATGAAATTTCCTGTTTCAGTGATCTTATATGCTCTCATATCTCCCTTTCGTGATGTTCAAAATAGTGAGCCTGTTACAGGAAAACGATCTTGGATGTGCCTATGTGCAAGGCCAGCCAGGCGCCGATCTGAAGGATCAGGATCAGCGGAAGGCCGTAGCGGAATTTGATCTTGCGCTTCTTGTGGCGGAAGATGATCATTCCCGCGATGCAGCCGACAGACCCGCCCAGAATGGCAATAATAAGGAGCACGGATTCCGGAATACGGAATCGGCGCTCCATTGCACGTATCTTATCTATGACCATAGCGGAAAGGCCGATCAGGTTCATGATGACAAAATAGAGTATGAGCATTGTCCTTGTGTTCATGAGCATCTCCTTTCCAAAATTCCTGTGCTATATTGTATAAGCTTCATCGCGTACATGCAAGAAGAAATTATAGACAATCATATCCCTCATAACGAACCGATGTACATCGTTAAGTCTTCAGAGTCAAGGCTCGCAGTGCGAGCCGCTGCGCCGCGTGCGGGTTGCCTGAAAGGCAACACCTTCCATTCCGCACGCGTGTGCATCAT
>JBGUJH010000083.1:0-4138 GCA_045113775.1 Lachnospiraceae bacterium
AAAAAACCCCACCCCGCTAACACTACTAACTCAAGCATCCCGATAAGGTGAATCTGCATGTGTATGCTCAGCAAAAAGATCAAATACAAAACTCCCCAATACGCATCTACATTTCTATAAAGTGTGGCTCCGGCTCCAACGGAACATAACTGCAGACAGAAACGCAGTATCCCTCAGGAGCACTGCACTCCGTCAGATAAACCTCTTTCTCCAATTCTGACGTGATGATTCTTCCGTGATCCAAATCCGGCCTATAATTACAGAATGGTTCGGCCAGCCCCCGGCCGGTCAGCTTCATATAGCTCTCTCTGGCAGTCCAATAGCGGCAGAAGAGGAGAAGAGCGGATGAGCTGTCTCCCTCGCAGACCAGTGCATGAAGAGATTCTTTCTCCTCATCTGAGAAGAAATGGTCCGCAATCTTCAAAGCCCTTTTCGGATCGTCAGGGATCTCCTGGATATCAACGCCTATCGGCTGGGGATTTTTACCGCCGCAGATAATGCCGCAGACGACATATTTACCGGAATGGGAGATGTTGTAATGGAAATCGGGATAGTCTTGAAAATAAGGTTTGCCCTCCGGTGTGCGTGTTTCACCGCCAAGTATCTCGGGAGAAGGTTTGTATCCGAGATATGATTCAAGAGCTCTTGCTGCCAGCCTGCGGGCCAGTACAGACTCCGGCTTTGAATTACTTGCATTAACTGCAGAAGATTCTGATTCTGCCTTCGGTTTAGCTCCGGACTCAAGCTCAGCGAGAAACAGCCTCAGGTAATATGGAGAATCTGCCGGATTATGATTTGTGCTCATAGAACTGCTCCTGTCTGACTCAAATACTTACAATGCTTATATATGACTTATATATGAAAAAACTGATATCGTCAAATGCAGAAGCTGACTATTCTTTATTTGAGAATTGATGATTTTTAACGCGTTGAAGTTTGACCAATGCAGTGTGTATATGTATAATAATGTGTATGTTCAAATCTTTTAACTTAAGGAGGAAGTTATGAAAAAGAGAATCATGAGCATCATTCTTGGCGCTGTGATGGCATTTTCGCTTGCAGCTTGCGGCGGAAGCGGCGGCGCTACGATCGAGAGCACCGATGCGAAGGAAGAGGCAGAGGCTCCCGCAGAGAACGCTGAGGCTCCTGCAGAAGGCGCTGAGGCAGAGGCGGCCGGCGAAGATTTCCACATCGGTATCGTGACCGGTTCTGTATCCCAGTCTGAGGATGACAGACGCGGCGCGGAAGCTTTCCAGGCCAAGTACGGCGAGGAGAACGTCACTCTGGCGATCTATCCTGACAACTTCACGGAAGAGCAGGAGACCACGATCCAGACTATCGTGAACCTGTCCGACGATCCCAAGATGAAGGCGATCATCGTCAACCAGGCTGTTCCCGGAACAACTGAGGCGTTCCGCCGCATCAAGGAGAAGAGACCTGACATCATCTGCATCGCAGGTGAGTCTCACGAGGACCTTCCTGAGATCGGTTCTGCAGCTGACCTCGTTGTCAACAACGACTTCGTTGCACGCGGATATCTGATGATCCGTACCGCTCACGAGCTGGGCTGCGACACATTCGTACACATCTCCTTCCCTCGTCACATGTCCTATGAGACCATGAGCCGCCGTGTTGCGATCATGAAAGAGGCTTGCAACGAGTTCGGAATGAACTTCGAGATGGAGACCGCTCCCGATCCGACGACCGATGTCGGTGTTCCCGGCGCGCAGGCTTACATTCTTGAGCATGTTCCGGAGTGGATCGAGAAGTACGGCACGAACTCCGCATACTTCTGCACGAACGACGCTCACACAGAGCCCCTGCTGAAGATGCTCCTTGAGCACGGCGGATACTTCATCGAAGCTGACCTTCCGTCTCCCCTTATGGGATATCCCGGAGCTCTCGGCATCGACCTGACCGCTGAGGCAGGCGATTTCCAGAAGATCCTTGCAAAGGTTGAGCAGGCAGTCGTTGAGAAGGGCGGTGCAGGCAGATTCGGAACATGGGCATTCTCCTATGGCTACACTGTTTCCGCAGGTCTTGCCGAGCACGCAAGAAATGTCATCCTGGGCACAAGCGAGCTCAATGACATCGACGCGATCTCCGCAGCTTACGGCGTGTTCTCACCCGGTGCTGAGTGGAACGGCTCCAACTACACAAATGTTGACACAGGCGTTAAGTCTGACAATATTTTCCTTATCTATCAGGATACTTACATCATGGGTGATCCCGGTTACTACATGGAGTCCACAAAGGTTGAGGTTCCCGAGAAGTATTTCACTGTGAAATAATTACAGACCGGGCGACCGTCATTAACGGCAGTCGGGAAAGTTTTCCGGGCTGCCGGAACTGAATGAATCAGTGAGATGAGGAGGAGCCGGAGTTCCTCCTCATCTTTTTGTAACAGTAATAAGTAATTAGGAAGGCATTGGAATGAACAACGAAAGAGTCCCGCTTCTGGAGATGCGGAATATCAAAAAAGACTTTTTTGGCAACCAGGTGCTGACAGACATCAATCTCAAGCTGAATGAAGGCGACGTACTGGGTCTGTGCGGAGAAAACGGAGCAGGAAAGTCAACGCTTATGAAGATCCTCTTCGGTGCCTCGGATATCTCTTCTACGGGCGGATATGGCGGCGATATTTTGATCGACGGACAGAAAGTGTCCTTCGCGTCGCCTTTTGAGGCGATCGCAGCCGGTATCGGCATGGTCCATCAGGAATTCTCCCTGATCCCGGGCTTTGACGCGACGGAGAATATTCTGCTCAACCGCGAGCCGAAGAAGGGCAATCTGGTCTCTGAAGTATTCGGGGACAGGCTGGATACGCTGGACCGCAAGGAAATGGACGAAAGAGCCAGAAGGGCTATTGAGATCATGGGCGTCTCGATCGACCAGCACATGATGATCAACAGTATGCCCGTCGGCCACAAGCAGTTCACGGAGATCGCGAGAGAACTGTCCAAGGACCAGCTCAGGATCCTGATCCTGGACGAGCCCACGGCGGTTCTGACAGAGAAAGAAGCGGAGGCGCTCCTCGCTTCGATCCGCGGTATGTCCGAGAGAGGCATTACGGTCATCTTTATCACGCACCGTCTTCAGGAGATCCTGTCGGTGTGCAACAAGGTCGCTGTCATGAGAGACGGCGTGCTCGTAAAGGAAGTTCCCGCGAGTGAGGCCACTGTCGCGGATATTACGCATTGGATGGTGGGGCGTGATGTGAAGGGCGGCAGCGCGGCTGTCAAGTCCCGTGATTTCTCGGACGGCAAGACCATTCTCAATATTGAGAAGCTCTGGGTGGATATGCCCGGTGAGACGGTCCGAAACGTCAATCTGGAAGTCAAGGAGGGCGAGATCCTGGGAATCGGCGGACTGGCCGGACAGGGCAAGCTCGGGATCCCGAACGGGATCATGGGGCTGTATGAAGCCGGTGGAGAGGTGACTTTTGACGGGAATGAGATCCCGCTCAATAATCCCAGGAAGTGCCTGGATTCCTCCTTTGCCTTCGTTTCGGAGGACAGAAGAGGCGTCGGACTTCTGCTGGACGAGTCTTTGGAATGGAATGTAGCTTTCCCCGCGATGCAGATCCAGAACAAGTTTTTGACAAACTATCTGGGCGGACTTATCAAGTGGAGAGATGAGAAGGCAATCCGTGAGGTCACCGAGAAATATATAGACGAGCTCAAGATCAAGTGCACGAGCTCGAAACAGAATGCGAGAGAGCTCTCAGGCGGCAATCAGCAGAAGGTCTGCCTGGCCAAGGCGTTCGCCTTGGAGCCCAAGATGCTCTTCGTATCTGAGCCGACCCGCGGGATTGACGTAGGCGCCAAGGCACTGGTACTGGACGCGCTCAAGAAGTTCAACCGCGAGAACGGAGTAACTGTAGTCATGATCTCCTCCGAGCTGGAGGAGCTTCGCCAGACCTGCGACCGCATCGCGATCGTGTCCGGCGGCAAGATCTCGGGTATCCTGCCCGCGTCTTCGTCCGTTGAGGACCTCGGTATGCTGATGCTGAGCAATGTCATTTAAGGAGGGAGGAAGAGATGACAAGTGAGAAGATCAAGGCCGCGCTCAAGAATTTCGGCCTTCCGCGTCTGATCATCGCGGGATTCCTGCTCCTTTTGCTGATCATGGCGCCTTT
>JBGUJH010000084.1:0-39206 GCA_045113775.1 Lachnospiraceae bacterium
ATCCGCGCACATCTTAGAATATTCTTGTGATCAGTCAGCACGGCCTTACAGCGGCCGGACAACAAGGCGGACAAGAACAAGAGAACAGCAAGTCAGTCAGTATTTTGCCAGAAAAAACAGACAGGCTGAAGCGGCGGTCGGCCGTGCGTTTTCAGCCAGGAACCTGAAAGAAGCCCGGCAACCGGGTGAACGGACAAATATTCTCAGAACCTGAAAAAAAACGAAAGGTGGCTGGGGTCTGTTAAGTGCACCCAAAAATGAGGAGAAAGAGTGAAAAATCGCTCCGATGAGCCGATTTTTCACTCACAAGGTTTGAGCCGAAGCGCCTCAAACCTTGCAGAATCGCATCGGAGAATTCGCCTTCGCGAAATTCTCCTCGCGTGTCTCAGCGCTTTGCGCTTCGTGATGGAGGGAGTCATGTCAGATAAAACGGAAGTATTTATTGATCCAAAGATGAGTGCTGCAGCAGAAGAAATCAAGTCCGAAGTAATTTCACCCGGTTCCGATCCCAAATGGCTTCAGGTATGGTTCATGAATCCCATGCGGATCGCATGGGATTGGAACGATCTGTTTGAGGACGCGACGACGGCGGGTGAGAACCTGAATCTTACGATAGCAGGACTTGTTCTGAGCAATAATGTGGAGTTTGCTGCCCGGGAAGGGGAAGCCGTCCTGCGCCAGCTGGGTTTTGACGGGATAAGAAGCGAACACTATCTTCTTTCTACAGAGACCAAAAACAAGATCAGCAAACCTGCCCGCACTTTCGGCCACAAGAAGATCGAAAGGCAGGGGAAAGAATACCATGTTTTCTGTGCGGTGTTTAAAGGGACTACTACATTGCCGGACACTATCACTGATATCAAATCGATCTTAGACGGCTTCTACATGGGCGGACTCAGCTGTGCCGAATCGCTCAAAGAATATATGGACAGTTTCGAGGGGGCTGAAAAAGACAATTCGATCCTGTTCATTACCGGCCACAGTTTGGGTGCATCTACGGCAAACGTTGTCGGCAGGATCAGCCGCGGATTTGTCAATGACAATGCGCTGTTTGTCTATTCTTTTGCTTCTCCGAACTATGAGACAGAAGGCGAGTGGAACAACGGGAAATCCTATCCGAACTTCCATTATTTCACCAATGCGGATGACGTCGTCCCGCGTGTTCCGCACAGGCTCTCTCCGCACTATTTTTCAAAGATCGGAGTGGAGCACCGGTTCCTCTACGGGGCGATGGAGAAGGAACAGAGAGAGAAGTTCAACAGGGCGTACAGGCATTTCAGACATATGACTTTTGAGGAGGATAAGGATCTTCTCGGGCTGGGGCTTAAGGAAACGGAAAGTCTGGAATATATGGCACTGAAGAATCATATGTGCCATACTTACATGTCTTTCGTGCTTTCAGAACTGCCAAATGAGAAGATTGATCAATACTTAGCAGAATGAATAAAGGCTTCCGGCGGGCTGTGATCTGCAGCTCTGCCGGAAGCTTTTCTTTGGGCGGGCTGTGATCTCCAGCTCTGCCGGAAGCTTTTATGTAAAAACCGACCCCTGTTGCATCTGTGAGTTATACTTAGAACAGACGCTCAGCATCAACGAGGAGGCATCGGATGGTCAGTAGATATGCGAAGAGACTTATGATAATGATTATGCTGGCAGCAGTAGTTGCGCTGCCCCTATATGGATGCGGTTCAGGTAAATCGCCGGAAGTTCCCGATAAAGCAGATCAGGGAGCGGCGCAGGAGGCAAGCGCCGACGGTGCAGCCGAAACCCAGGCGCCCGACAGCGGCACAGCAGCTGAAACCCAGGAGGCTGGCTCCGATGGAAAAGCAGCCACAGAAACCCAGACATCTGACAGCGATGGCGCAGCCGAAGTAACCCCTGCCTTTAACCCCGGCGAGGAGGACCCGGAGATCCTCAAGATGATTTCCGAGATGACGACACAGGAAAAGCTGGCGCAGATGATGATTGTCGCGCTCCGGTCAGACTTAAGCAATGAGAAGACTGCGACAGAGATTGACCGGGACTATGCGGAAATGCTGACAAAATATGACTTTGGAGGAATCCTCCTGTTCGCAGGAAATGTTGTGGATCCGGCGCAGACTGTGACGCTTATTCGTGACAGCCAGGAGGCTGCCATGAAGTCTGCCGGAGGCATCCCCATGTTTATTTGTGTGGATCAGGAGGGAGGAAGTGTCAACAGGGTTCCCTTTGGCACGACCGGATCGGGGAACATGGCTCTTGCGGCGACCGGTGACACGTCCTTGACCGAGGAGAGCGCGAAGATGCTGGGTGACGAGATCCGCGCGCTCGGATTCAACATGGATTTTGCTCCGGTTTCTGACGTCAACAGCAATCCTGCTAACCCGATCATAGGCGTGCGCTCGTTTTCGGACGATCCTGAACTTGTGGCTGAGCATGTGACGGCTTTTATTAAGGGAATGGATTCTGCCAAAATATCGACAGCCCTCAAACATTTCCCCGGACACGGCAATGTCGGAGAGGACAGTCACACACATCTTCCCTGCTCCGATTTCAGTTTGGAGGAAATCAAGGCATGTGACCTGATTCCTTTCCAGGCGGGCATAGACGCCGGTTCGGACATGATCATGACTGCCCACATCCAGTTTCCCAAAATAGAGAAGAAGACCTATGTTTCCATCAAGGACGGTGAAGAGATCACCTTGCCGGCGACTTTGTCCCGCACGATCATCACAGGCCTTCTCCGGGAGCAGATGGGCTATAACGGAATTGTGATCACAGACGCTATGGAGATGGATGCGATCGCGGCACATTTTGATCCGCTGGTTGCCGCTGTGATGGCGATCAATGCGGACGTCGATATTTTGCTGTGTCCGGTGGAGCTTTACAAAGATGGGGAGGTCAATACTTTTCCGGATGTGGATAAATATATGGAAGGGCTGCTGGCGAGAGTGGAAGTCGGCGATATCCGGGAAGAAGAGCTGGACAATTCCGTATACAGGATCTTGAAGCTGAAAAAAGAGAGAGATCTGCAGGTGCCTTCGGAGCAGCAGATCGCGCAGGCGGCGGAAGCAGTAGGCACAAGCGCCAATCACAAGAGAGAGTGGGAGATCGCGCAGGCGGGAATGACGCTTCTGAAAAACGAGAACGGCGCGCTGCCTCTTGACAAGGAGCAGTCAGTTCTGATCCTGTATCCGGGTGAGAAAAGAGGGCCGTCTGTTGAATATGCTGTGAGCCGTCTGGAGAAGGAAGGCCTGTTGGATGCTTCTAAAGTGATTTCGATGTGCTATGCGGATCTCTCGGCGGAAAATGTCGAGCTGCAGCAGGCTTTGGCCAAAGCGGATAAGCTGGTTGTTCTGTCGCAGTCGACTGTCAGAAACGAAGAGATTGTCAAGCTGATCGACGAGGCCCACCAGAGCGGCAAACAGGCAGTGCTTCTGTGTTTGAACCTGCCGTATGACGCAGCCTGCTATGAGGAGGCGGACGCGGTTCTCTGTGCGTACCAGCCTTACGGAAGCGCGCATGATGAAGAAGGAAACGGGCCTTTCAACTTGAATGTAGCAGTGGCAATCTGCACTGCCTTTAACCAGTCCGTGCCTTCGGGAGTGCTGCCCGTAAATGTGCCGAAAGTTGAGGTGAAGGACGGGGAGGTCTATTTCCTGGATGAATATCTGTATGAGCGCGGATATGGACTGAAAGAATGGTAATATAACTGCCTTCGTGACTGATAGCATAAAGGAGAAACTACATGGTAAGGCAAGAGAATAAGATCAGTAAAGATGAGCTGTTTGCAAATGCGCCGGTTCTGCAGGCGCTTGCAGCAATGGCTGCTGCGCAGAGTGAGCGGGGGTATAGAGTAGAGGAGCATTGCTTAGAAGTGGAAAAATGAATATATTAAAAAGGTGCCCTCATTTGCTGCTGCATTCAGCTCAATGAGGACACCTTTTCATAGAATAGATGCGGAACTATAGAAAAGCTCGAGCGTTATATCGAATTGTAGAATTACTTATGCGTGAGTGATTCAATCATAATTTTCAGTTCTTTAATTTCTCCTTCGAGTACAGAAACACGGTCTTCAGTAGCATCTGCACGTGCACGTTCGCGCTCCGTATTAACACGTTCTTCTTTCCGGCCTTCTTCCCTTCCTTCTCTTCGTCCTTCTTCCCGTTCTCTTTCAAGCTGTTCAAGAAATGTCATATATTCTGTCCTCCATTCAATGTGATCGCGGGCCTTCCTAACCTGGTTCTCTAATTCGTTTGTGAAACTGTCGCTTGGCATGCCTGAGGAGATGTAACCCAGAAATGCCTGCATTTTCTCCGAGACATCGTTTGTAGTTCCCTTTGCGCATAGGAATATCTTTTCTGCTTCATCGCCCAACTCGATTGTCGGATCCTCGATACACAGATTCAGGAAACTGTATTTGTGTCTCCCAATCTTTTCAAAGAGATTGAACTGGCAGATGTAGATTACGAAACTGTGATTCAACTCACTGTAATGTGCTCCGCGTTCTATAAGGTTAAGATCAATCATCCCCTGAGAATAACGGCTTCTTTTTGCAATCGAGTCCGCTCCGGCGTTTTGCATCTCGATATCATAGATGATGCTGTCGCTTCCCTCAGCATACACATCAAAACGTACACCTTTTCCATTCGCGGTGATCTCAATGGGCTTCTGACGGTTTACGAAAGAGAGTTCACCAACTTTCTTGTCCAATACCATTTCCAGAAGCTCCCGGCATAAGGCCGGATTCTGCTCCAAAATCTTGCAGAACATGAAATCATCCTTAAATGTCAGCTCCTCATACTTTTTTGCCATACGCGTTCCTCCTAAGCTGTCTGTAATGATGGCAGAGCAGGAACAGAGTTCCATTCCAGACGGTAATCTTCCTATCCTGCTCTTATTTAGTTGCGAGCAAGGAATTTCTGTGGAGAATACCACCTGATGCGGCGAAAGCCGCTAAGAATTGAAATATGACTTGCTTATGCTAAGCGTAGCACATTTAGTGAGCGAGAGCAATTTCTTTAGAGCGCTGCAATGGAGCCTGATTTTTGTTTTTAAAGAAAAGATGCAGTATATCGTTGTATATAAAATCTGTTTAACGTTATTATGGGTAAAGTGAATGGAAATCTATGAAGTTGAGATGGTGAGGACTGACCTATGATCATCATGACGCTGGAAGGAATCGGCATTTCCTTCGGGGATACAGAACTACTGCAAAATGAGACGCAGGGAATAGAAGATCACGACAGGATCGGCGTGATCGGCATAAACGGGACGGGAAAATCTACCCTTCTGGCAATAATCGCAGGTGCGCTGCAGCCGGATGAGGGGAAGATCATCATGAGGAACGGCCTGAAGATCTCTTATCTGCCCCAGAATCCGGTCTTTGACTCAAGACATACAGTACTGGAAAACGTGGTGCAAAATATAGAGCAGGACCAGGAGTTCTGGAACGTGCAGGGAGAAGCGGCCGCCATGCTGCAAAAGCTCGGGATCGAGGATCCTGCCGCCATGCCTGAAACGTTATCCGGCGGACAGCGCAAAAGGGCCGCTCTGGCAGCGGCACTGCTCACGCCCAGTGATCTTTTGATCCTGGATGAGCCGACAAACCACCTGGACCACGAGATGATCGAGTGGCTGCAGGAGCAGCTGGCGAGCTATAAGGGCGCGCTGATCATGATCACGCATGACCGTTATTTCCTCGACGAAGTGACGACCATCATCTGGGAGATCGACCGCGCAAATGTGTACAGCTATCCCGGAAATTACGAGAAATATCTACAGACCAAGCAGGAGAGAATGAACTTTGCGCTGGCTGCAGAGAGAAAGATGGCGGCTCTCTACAAGCAGGACCTCGCGTGGATCATGCGTGGGGCGAGAGCCAGGTCGACCAAGCAGAAAGCGCATATCAGGCGCTTTGAGGCGCTTCGGGACAGAGAGAAGATCGCCGAGGAGAGAAATGTGCTCCTGGAATCGCTCCCGTCCAGAATGGGGAATAAGACCATCGAAGTCAGGCATCTGGCCAAGAGCTACGGGGACAAGTGCCTTTTCCGGGACTTTTCCTATACGTTCCTGAAGAACGACAGGATCGGGATCATCGGCCCGAACGGCTGCGGAAAATCGACGCTTTTGAAGATCCTGACAGGCGAGATCCTGCCGGATGAAGGCACTGTGGAGAAGGGACAGACGATCAGGATAAGCTATTTTGGCCAGGAAAATGAGGAGCTGCCCGACACGGGAACCGTGATCGAGATGGTGAAAGACCACGGAGAATATGTGCGGACAGCGGACGGGCTGATCACCGCGTCAGCCATGTGCGAGCGATTCCTGTTCATTGGGAGCAAGCAGTACACACCCATCGCCAAGCTGTCCGGCGGGGAGAAGCGGAGGCTGTATCTGCTGCGCGTGCTGATGGAGGCTCCCAACGTGCTGATCCTGGACGAGCCCACCAATGACCTTGACATCCAGACGCTGCAGATCCTGGAGGACTATCTGGACCATTTCTCTGGCATCGTGATCGCGGTCTCCCACGACAGGTACTTCCTGGACAGGGTCGTCAACCGAATCTTCAGCTTCGAAGGGGACGGGCTTCTACACCAGAGCGAGGGCGGTTACGAGGAATATCTGGCTCGCAAGGAAGGCCTGGACATGGAAGAAGCCCAGCAGAGCGCGGAGACAGTGCCGGAACCGCCCAAAAAGGGCAAAAAATACAGGGCGAACGAGCCCCGCAAGCGGCTGACTTTCTCACAGCAGCGCGAGTATGATACAATAGAAGGCGTGATCGATGAGCTGACAGAGAAGTCGCAGAAGCTGGAAGAGGAGATGGCTCAGGTCACAACAGACTATGTCAGGCTCCAGGAGCTCTCGGAAGAAAAGGAGAAGATCGACGCGGAACTGGAGGAAAAGCTCGAGCGCTATATCGAATTGCAGGAGCTGGTGGAGAGTTTTCAATAGTATGAAAGGAGAAACATATGATCTCAGATGAATTCGGCACGCCTATAGAACATATCGACTATGATAAGGTCAAACTTTTTTTATCCTCTTTAATGGACAAATACAAGTACGGAGAGATATCACCATATCAATTTTGTGTGGAAATTAGACAGTTTTACGATGTGCTCGCCCTGCCTGAATGGGAAGATGACAATATGAAAATGCTCATTGATCAAATGCTTCCGAAACTGGTCAGTGCCCTGGAAGCACGAGATATTTCGATCGATTTTCCGGATACAGAAAAGCAGAAAAAGATTGAGTCATGGATCTTGTTTAAAGACTGTGAGAGGCTTTTGAGTGGCAGCGAACTTTTTTCAAAAGAGCGGGAGAGATTCTTTAGGACCGGAGAAGGCAAAAAAGACGATTCCGAGTACACAGACCGCTATCTGTTGTATGAGAGAGAGATGGAGATCATCGTCCGGGCAGAAGCAGGAACAGCGCTTCATGTAGGGTATTGCCATATCTACTGGATCTTCAAAAAGAGAGTGCTCAGAGAGATATTCGGTATTGACTGGTGCAGCCCGGCTGATCGCTATCCCGAAATAAGTTTTGACTGAATGAAACTTCAGTTAAAAAGCAACGGAAAACCGCTGACTTTTTGGCTGTTTTTTTGTGTGATGGTCAAAATATAGACCAGCTAGACTTGTGATACATTTTTCGTATATATGTTCGAGTGAATGTGTGCTATGCTTGATGTGACATCAAAATAACGGGACAGAAAGGAGTGATGGCATGCAGACACAGGTCGCAAAAATGGTATACGGAAACTCTTACTCAGTTGTTTACGATGACAGGGCTGAGATGAATCCATATAAGATCTTCAGAGTATGGAATGAAAACGGAAGACAGGTCAGAAGCCTGGTCACAAGATATGATAATCTGCCGGAATGTATGGCGAAGCTGGCAGCCATTGCGGAGCGGGAGAAACCGAACAGGATTTTGAACGAATAATGCAAATCTACGCTTATACCTGTAAGGTCATGGCGAAAAACGGTAATCCAAACCAAATGGGACAGTTCTTCTGACACAGAAGGAGAAGCATTATATGAGTAACCATATCAATGACCAGCGGAAAAACGAACACTGTATATGTGTGAGAGTTTTTGTCTCTTCAACATTCAGAGGGATGTATGAAGTCAGGCGTTATTTAAAATCATATGTATTTCCCCGGATCGAAGCAGAGTACCAAAAACGAGGGGTGGGATTTTCGTGGGTCGATCTTCAGTGGGGAATTACAAGCGAAGAGTCGCGAAAAGGTGAGACGGTTGAATTGTGTCTCAAAGAAATTGAGCGCTGTCAGCCTTTCTTCCTGGGTCTTGTGGGAAGCAGGGCGGGTTGGACTCCGGCGGAGGAAGAATGCGTATTCCGCACAGACAGGATCGCCGGTTTCTTTGCGGACCACAAAGGGAAAACAGTCACGGAGCTTGAATTTCTATACAATCGCGAAGTAGCTGTATCCAAGGAGGACGGCGGAATCCTGTTCCTCGGGGAGGAACTCGATGACAACAATCTCGGTCTCCATTCAGGCAGCTTTGACTGTGATGCGGAATATAAGCGGCAAATACGCAAAGCTGTTACAGACGCATATGGCGAGCAGATCATTTCCGAAGAGATCCGTTCTCTTGCGGAATTAGGAGACGCCGTAAAAAAAATGCTGATGCGGAGATTAGACCTGTTGGCAAAAGATGATCTCGATCCGTTTCAGAAAAGTATCCGGCGCAACCTGAACAGACAATACAGGCTGAAGACATTTGGATTTTGCAGAAAACAGGTCCTGGATGATATTTTCAGTGCAGTTAGTGCTCGTGAAGAATCATTGATCGTTATTGACGGCCTTCCGGGTTATGGGAAGTCTACCCTTCTGGCTTATTTATATGAGGCGTTCCGCGAAGAAGGAAAAAGAGTGGTCATTCGATTCTTTAACGACGCAGTGTCTTCATGCATGGAATTGTGGGATGGATTACACAGAGAAATAGACACCGATTTTACAGTGAGCGGGAAAGAAATTCGTTCTGCGAGTTCCGCACATATACAATTTATGAATAAGGCGGCCGGACTTAAAGACAGACTTATTGTGATGATCGACGATGCTGATCTGTATCCCTTACCACTGGGATCGCGTAAAGACTTTTTGGATGAAGTTCTCTATATTTTGCCGGATAACGTGACTCTGATCATAACAGCGCAAGCAGGCGCGTTTAGAAGGGAACAGCATCCAAACGCGCTATTCTACCATTTACAGCCGTTGAATATGGAGGAAAGGAAAAGCGCGCTGGCCCAAATAGAGGCGAATATCGGAAAACGTTTTGAGAGAACAGTTGCAGAAAAAATAGTGCGATCAGAAAAATGCGGCAATCCGCATAATCTCGTATGGCTTGTCAAATATCTCTCCGAAAATGCTGTTTACGAGAATTTGGAAGAACTGGCAGCCAATGCACTGCAGAAGCGGTCCGGAGAAGAGCTGGTCTGTCTTGCAGCGTGCATTTCTCCTTCAAGACCCAACGGAAAAGCGGAACGGCTGTATATGTATCTGGCCCTGGTACAGGATGGACTTAAAGAGGAAGAACTTAAGAGACTGCTTCCGCATATGGCAGAAGAGGATTTTTATGCTGCGCTGGGCAGACTGGGATCAATGATACAATATGATGAGAGGTCCCGGGTAAAGCTGGTCGACCGTACCTTTCGGAATCTGTTGATGTCAATGGAAAGCCTTCGGGAATACGCGTCTAATTATCTCAAAAAAAGACTGCTGTCTGTGATTGCTCCCGATCGTGATAGAAGAATAATCGAATATGTGAGAATGAATCTGGGGCGGTCGAAAGCAGTTTTTGGTCGTATGCGCGATTACACTTTTTGCAGCGATTTGGCAAAGGATCCTGTTTTGTGGAGAAAGGCATTGGAGGCTGCATACCGGGACTCGGAAATGTCGGAAATCATAAATTCTGTTTTTTCATCCGGAGGTTCAGGCTCAGAAAAGGCCTTTCTGTTTTCGGATTTCCTTGAAGATAAAGGAGAATACGATACCGCGATTAAACTGATGAAAATCGCAGAGACCTCTGTTTCGGGCCATATCGGATACTTTGATTATGCAATGGGAGCAATCTATGCATCATTGCTGGCTTTGTACAGTAAGAACGGGGATTTTGACAATGCAAATATGATCCTGAAGCATATGGGATTTATTATTAAGGAGAATATTAAACAGGGCAAAACACCGCCCGGCGCAGATTATATGCGGCAGAACTACGTAGACCCGATCTTCACGTATGGGCAGCTGAGCGGTAAGAATGTAGATGACCTGATAAATAGGGCGCTCAAACTCGCCGGGATGATGGACGGAGTTTCAACAATCGAGATTCGCGAAAAACAGGAAACAGTAAAACCGGTGAACACTCTATATTTTTATCCGTCTTCGGAACATAGCGCTGCTTACTTTATAATCGGCCAGCTGCTGCAATGCGACGACAATTCGGAGGAGATTGAGAGAGGGATTATGAACTTGACCAGAGAAGAATATTTGTATACCAGACTGGTTAATCATCCTTTCCGCTTTCATAATCGTCCGGGAAGTATTCGTGTCGCAGGGAAGATACATCCTCTTGATGTATGGGAATACAATACCTTGATGGATATTCAAAGAAGATATTTTCTTTCTATGAGGGAACAAGGATATTGCTCCGGCTTCGCAAGGAGAGTGTATGACAGAAATCATTACGGGATCTTCAAGGAACTTGAATATTATTATCCCAGAAAGATGGGAGTGGCGTTTGGCTTTGATGGAGAAAAGTATTATGTATATGGCTTCAAGGATCCTGAGGTCCTTGATGAAGCTGCCTATTTGTTCTGGCTTTTGTCTGACGGAAGCAGGACTGTGAAAGATATTGCAATGTATATTCACGGATTGTTCAAGGATCCGGATACCTACATGATATTTGTGGAAACAGGTCAGTCCATCGTTCAGCTGTATAGAGCTGATCTGATCTGGTTTGATGAGAATCCGGGAGGAAATTAAAATGAAGGAAAATGATATAATCATTCCGGTTGGGATTCCTCTCGGCATCTATGAGAATAAAGGCCGGATTCAGAACGAGGGGAAATGGCTGGAAATCGGAAAAGGGGAATACGTATGCTGGTTTTTCAGTTTCTTGAGCAATGATCTGGGCGATTGGTGTGAATTATGTGTCAAGAATGGAGTAGTCGATGAAAAGAAGGAGATTCTTGATTTTGCCGTTGAACTTGAAAACGCGGGGCTGATTACACGTTTTGAAGCAGAAAGACCGGGCAGGGGAATCGAACTCCTTAAGACATGTATCGTGACCCGCCAGGGAATATATGCTGAGGAGGACAGGGAACATCTGACTTTTACACAGGGAAATAGCCGCGTCTGTATCCCTAATGTGTCGGAATTGAAACTCTTCTGGATGAAGGCCGATGGTAAAAAGAGCGTAGCAGAAATCATATCGGATATAAGAACAGAGGGCATCAAGGATAACATCTTTTGGGAGAAAGTATTGATGATCTTGGCGAAAAACAGGTTAATAATGCTTGAAGAGATGTAAACGAGGAAATACCGTGAAAATATTAGTAACAGGTCCCCGGGGCTTTGTCGGAGCGCGGATCATGGACGAGCTGGGACAGGAAGCAATCCCTGCGCCTTCCCTGCGGACTGTCGATGAGGAAGATGTCAGGCGTATCGTGGACGCGGCGCAGCCGGATCTGATCATTCATACAGCGGCAATGTCGGATATTCCCACTTGTGAAAATGATCCCGAAGGATCCTATTATGCCAACGTGAAGATTCCTGTCTGGCTTGCCCGTACCGGGATCAAGAGTGTCATGTTCAGCACTGATCAGGTCTACAGCGGATGTGCCGTGGATGGCCCCTACGCGGAAGAGGAGACCATACCTTCCAACCTCTATTCACGTCATAAACTGGAGATGGAGCAGCGGACGCTGGACATTAATCCGGAGACAGTCCATCTGCGCGCGACCTGGATGTATGACATGCCAAAATACGGCGTCCCCAACCGTGGAAACTTTATCGTCAATATGCTGCGTCAGTCTGATATTTCCTTTTCCTCCACTCAGCATCGCGCCGTTACATATGTGCGTGAAGTATCAGGCCTGATCCGACAGGCGGCCCTTCTTCCCGGAGGAGCATACAATTACGGAAGCGAGAATACGCTTACTATGCTTGAAGTTGCGGAATGGCTCAAACATGAATTGGATCTTCCCGTGAATATCCGGGATGCAGGCCCCCGACATCATCTTTGGATGGACTGTTCGAAGATCAAAGAGCATGGGATATGTTTTAACAATACAATTGATGGGCTGAAAAAATGCATTCAGGATTATAGCCTTTAAAAATCTCATGGGGATGTTAATATGAAAGCTCCGGGTTGGATCATTACGATCACGATCAGCATCCTCACATGGGCGGCTTGGCAGCTGGCACAGCGGAGAGATGGTCTACACCTTCGGCATGATCGAGGAGCCGGACTTGGCGCTTTATGAAATCATGGACCGGATGTACGGGTGGTGAGCATTATGGGGGTGGTTTTTCTGACAAATACTTGCACAAGACTGTCAGAAGAAATGTCCCCATAATATAACAGGAGGATGCAGAAAATGGAACTGGTAATCGTCAGGCAAGAAGACAGGGAACGTTTATGGAATATCAACCAGAAGTATCTGTATGAGATGACGAACTACTATAATGACGAGATGGATCTGCTGGGCAACCTGCATTATGGCTATTTTGACGCTTACTTCACCGACCCGAAGCGCAAGGCGTTCTTCCTGTACGAGGAGAAAGTGCTTGTCGGTTTTGCGATGATTCATCCTTATTCCAATATGGACGAGGAGCCGGACTATGTTTTGGCAGAGTTCACTGTTTTCCCAATGTATCGCAGAAGACATCTTGCTGTGAGAGCTACGGAAATGATCTTCGAGCACTTCAAAGGGCGTTGGGAAGTCAAATACAATGAAAAGAATACTGCTGCGAAAGCGCTGTGGAACAATGTGACGGCAAAATATAAACCAAAGACGACCCGCTTAAATAATACGGAGACGGTGCTCTCGTTCTGCACAAACAAATTGTCCACCCCTAATGAGATACAATAACTACACATGAAACGAGTAATAGTAATTGGCAGTCCCGGATCAGGGAAGAGCACTTTTTCGAGAAAATTGAGAGATAAGACCGGAATCCCGCTGTATCACTTGGATAACATCTGGCATCGGCCCGACCGGACAACGATCTCAAGGGAGGAGTTCGATGAAAGGCTGTCCGCTATTTTAGCAAAAGACAGCTGGATCATCGACGGCAACTACAGCAGGACACTCGAATGGCGGATCAAACATTGTGACACGATCTTTCTGTTGGATTATCCTCTGGAGGTATGTCTTGCCGGCGTCAAGGGCCGCATAGGAAAAGAAAGAGAAGACATGCCCTGGATCGAATACGAATTTGACGAGGAGTTCCGGCAGTTTATCATGGGGTTCCCTGAAACCAAACTGCCGGGTATTTACCGGCTTCTTCACCAATATGAAAAGGGAAGAGAGATTCACATTTTCAGGTCAAGAGAAAAGGCTGATGCGTATTTATTCGGTTTATAGCAGAATATCCCATCCGCTATGTGAAGCGCAGGCAGCGGTCAGTCCCCCCGAGATGGAGCAATATGAACAAAAAAGAAGTCAAACTATACAACATTTTATTACCCATATGGATACTGATCTTCTGGCCGTCGTGGCTGTGGCTGATCCTGATCCCGGCCAACTACCTGATCGATCGGCTGGTCCTGCGCTGGAGCCTTGGCGCGATGCCGGATAAGGGCACCTTCTGCAGAAAGCACACCTGGAAAATCTGCATTGCAGGCTTTTTCAGTGACCTGTGCGGAGCGCTTGTTCTGCTTTCAGTGTATGTGATCGCCACTTTGATGGGGGAAACTTCACCGGTGCCCCCTCTGATTGACAAAATAGAGCAAGGCGTAGCTGCCGATCCCTTCAACAGTATCGCGGCATTTCTGACCGTTGCGGTCTCGGTCGCGGTGGCAGGACTGGTGATATACCTCGTTGACAGGAAGATTTTGACCAAAGCAGGGCTTGATGCGGAGCAGGCTCGCAGATCTGCTTTGCAGCTGGCGGTGATCACTGCGCCGTATCTGTATTTTTTCCCGTCGAAGTTTCTGTATAATTAGATGTCAAGAGGACGGGTCCTTTGTATCAGAAAACCGTCCGGATTACATCATTAAAGAAAGGGGAGAATAATGGATGAGCTGATTCGCAATTTGACAGAGCATAAAACGGAAGAAAACGCTCAAATATGTGAATACTTGATTCATCTGATCCGGCGCTGCCACATTAATTCTCCGGAAGAACTCAAGAAAAGAGAAGATGATAAATATACATACGCATTCTCAAGCGGATATGAAAAGATGACAGATCGGGAGATTGTAGATGAACTGTTCAAAACTCAGGAGCAAGCGGATTATAACCCGGACGTAGAAGACCCCATTACATCACCTGAGATTCTTCGAAACGAGACAATCATCGGTGAACTCATAAGCCTGGAACAGGAATATAGGCAGACTGAGGATATAGAGCGGAAAATGCTTATTGTAATCAAAATGTATTCTCTGCTGGATTGGGATTGTTTTCTACCATATCATGCATACCAATACATCGTGGAGGGAAAACTGTAAACAATACCATTCAATTAGGCGCTGTGGCGAAGCAGTTGCAAGCTTGGGGAATATACAAAGACCGAACAAGAGATGAAAGTTTTTTAATTCGTGTGTAATCATTCTTGGTTTACTACGTTAGTACTAGTATACGAGGCTAATACATACGTTGACCAAAAAAGAGACTGTGCTTTTGGAAGTACCGTTGGCGCTTTGACCACGCCTACAGTTCTTATACCACAGGTAAAATGACAACCTAAGCAACAAGTGCTATATTTTGCATAGTAAAAATAGGACAACAGGTCCGGAAAGGAAAGGCAATGCTACTGATGTATACAAACAGAATGAAAGATACATATCGCATGTTTGATCTTCAGGGGACAACTATGCCGGCCGCTCAGGAAGCGGAATGGCTTATATGTGTATGCCTTAATAAGACCGGATCAAGTGGATATCTGGGACCGGGCGCCTTAGCGCGAACCGCGGATTGACCAGATAGAATGCAGTGATTAACGCTGAGACTGCCGCTTGTCCGAAAAGATAAGCGGCTTTTTTATTGCTTCCTGGCAGCCTGCGCGCAGCAAAGCGGCCCGCTCTGCGAGCCTCGAGTATATTTTGAAAGATAAAGATGGCACCGTGAACAAAACCTTCCCGTGGTGGTGCTGATTTTGACAGATTTGTTCAAAAGGGTGGTTTCGGCTCTTTGAGATAAACCCAGTGATGGGGATAAAGGGATGCGAGTCCCGACTTGCCGCAAGGTGAGCCCGTCGGAAAACCCATAGAACGAGGTCCTGCCTTTCTGCCCAAGGGCAACTGCTGAGGGTATGGCAGGATCGGGATCGGTAGTACATGACCGGGTTCCTAACCTGGAAACAGGGGAGAAAGTTTCTATGGATCTATGGTGCGAGTTGTGCAAGAACAAGTGCTGTATTTATCTGCCGGAGGTTCCTCAAACCGAAAGGAAGGGACTGAAGGACAGAAGGAAGTCCGCAAGACGACCAGGGCTGCGAATTCTGGGCCTTGTCCAAAAGACAGGGATGGTAAATGTACACCTCGTAGTCCAATTAGCATGTTAGCTCAAATGGTTGAGCAGTTGTCTCTGAAACAATCGGCTGCCGGTTCGAGTCCGGCATATGCTGCAGCCAAAGAGTGTACGGCTTCAGGAAAGAAAATCAACTTATTGTTCTGCAATATGAACACTTATGAAAGCCGCAAGCCGACATAAGAAAGAGTATCGAGTAAGTGCAACTCTAAGAGACGGCAGTCTCTGAATCCCGCAAGGAAGAATGTGCCCAAAGGAAATTTATAACGTCCTGATGCAAGAGTTTGCTGGTTTTTGCAAAACCAGTGTTGATGTCCGCTACTGACTAATCCTCAGTGTGAACACCGGTTCCAACGCCGGCAGATGCGGATGGAACAGATCAAGTTCTCAGTCTGTTTTTTGAATAAAGGGCTCGCAGAGCGAGCCGCTGCACATGCGTACGGTTTATTTAATGAGAATGTGGTGTAATGGGAGCACGCTGCGATCGGGGCGCAGAGGCGCGGTTCAAATCCGACATTTTCAATTGATGTATGCTATGCTTGTGATGATATCAATAGTCTTTTCGTTGAAGTCAGGAGATCAGCGATGAAAAATATCATTACAGGACAAATCTTGCTAATACTCTGCTGTGCAGTTTATCTGGTCTGGTGGTACAGAGGCTTTAGGCCAGGAGTCTATGTAAGCCGCGCAGGCGGAGTGAATGGAATTTTGCTTCTGATCACGGCAGCCCTTGGACTTGCCGGAATAGTATTCAGCCTGATGCCCGCGGAGGAAATCAGGGAACCATTGATCAGCCAGGGCAAAATAGTGATCTGCGGGATTGCAGCATACATAGTCCTTATGTTGGTTACCAAGTTGATCTTCAACAGGATTGTGACCACAGAACTGTTCCTGATAGTCGGATGGACGATTCTCGAAACAGTAGTAACTGACCGATTGTATGCGATCGGGTCAATTAGCGGAAACGGATTCACGGCAACAGCCATTATTATTGCAGCTGCGTTTCTGATCGGGGTTGTGCTGTACGTGGCATATTACCGGATGGAAGAAATGAAAGCTTTTTACGCCGCAATGGTTCCGTTGATCGTGGATGCGATTGCAATGGCGGCAATTATTGGAATAGCACGATAACATTACCTAGGTGGGAGACTTCCTACCTAAGACAAAAACAGGTGACCCTCACAGCAATCTTTTTTTGGTAAAAAATAAGCCTGTCACGCTTTAAATACGGTTCGAATCCGGAAAAATCAAGGGTCATGAATAAGCAGGAGAAACAAGAAATGGCAAAGATTATGATCTGCAAAAAGAATGAAAATGAAACAAAGCGATTCTGGAGAAACCAGGAACGTTTGTTAAGTATACCCTTGTCGGAGAAGCAGATTATGTATGCAATAGGGGGATTCTATATGGATATGTAAGTGTATCCTGTATACCCATGAAGCAGATTGAAACCGCTTTCCTGATAGGGAGAGCGGTTTTTTGCGCGAAGCAATGAGGCATGCGTGGACAGGAAGCCCTGTGGACGCCGGGAGCTCGCTTGCAAGCGGATACCGGGCAGGCTGGACCCATACGGCGAATGCCGCGACAGCCACAAGCTGCAAAGCAGCGAAGTGAACTGTCTGCAGGACTCATTACAATATTTAGGTCTGTGGTGTAAACAGAAAGCATAGAGGTCTCCAAAACTTCAGATCTCGGAGCGTATCCGAGCGGACCTGCTCATGGGTTACTCGTATATCGGTTACATTCAAGGCTCGCAGAGCGAGCCGCTGCGCCGCGTGCGGGTTGCCTATAAGGCAACATATTCCTTTCCGCACGCGTGTGCATCGTATAACTCGGTGGGGGATTGTCACCCGCCGCTGAGAGAGTTTGTTATTTCCCTCCGCCTGTATAGGCGGGGGACATCCCCCTGTGTTATAACCGGTGGTAGCTCAATGGCAGAGTTTAAAACAAAATCCTGGTTGGGGATTTCGACAGCCCCTCGATATCTCAATCTACCAAATGATACCCATCCCTAACGTGGCGAAGATCCGCCTCCATTTCGGCTGCATCGGTCCAGCCTGAGAAAGACTGGGCGTAAGAAAATCCATGATTATATCCGAAGTTGAAGCCCTGAAGGCTTCCATAGCCGGCTGTCAAAATCCCGTCAGCCGGTATTTTTAAGTCTGTATAGCGGCAGGCCTCGTAGCTGGTTAAGACAGATCCGTCTGCTCGCGTAACTTTTACTTCGTAAGTATCGTAGAGTACGTTGTGTTCATAAGAAACATCCTCGTCCGAAATGAACAGGTACATCCGGTAAGGGGTGTATGTCATGTCTTCGGCAAGAGATGAGGAAACAATATCCTCCCAATCTTCTCGAATCAGACGTTCGGTGTTGGCGTGGATAGCGGAGAGATTGTCCTCATTAAGCTGATCGGTGCTCGTCACCCATGCCGTGAGGCCCTCTACTGTGTACTGTTTTTCGGCAGGTTCAAAACGCCAACCGGCAGGAGCACCAGCCTTCACAGTGACTGTGTCGCCGTTGCTCAGCCCTTTATCCGGTGTGACCTCATAGCGGGCTGTATCGGCATACTCCGCACTGTGGTCGGAGATCTGCAATTCAACTCTGCCTTCTCCGGACATGCCGTAAAATCTAAGGCTCACGGACGTAAACGGATCGGCTGTGCGGGGAAAGACCAGCTCGTGCATCGGAGAGGCCGGGATGAGCACGCCGATCAGATTGATCCCTGCGATTATGCAAAGTACTATAAGCCAACCCTTGAGCCGACGCTTGCTCTGCCTTTTTTTCTGAAGATCCTTGATGTCTTCTTCGGCTCGGGCCATCGCGATACGCCGCTCGTATTCTTCCTGTGCGCTATCATCTGTATCAATGAGCATTTCATGCCCGCAGTAGGGACAGACGGCCTTTTCTCCGTCGGCTCTCAATTCCATTTTCCCTCCACAGGAAGGACAGACGAGCGAGAGTGTCTTAATGTTTGCTTTAACCATGATGTTGCAGGCCTCCTGCTATGATAATACTTAGGTGTGTAAAAAATCGGAAGGCAGAAACTCTCTTTAAATCCGGGATCTCCGTCACCTCTTTACAACATGATCGAGCGGCTCTCCGTTCAGGTAGCGGGTCAGGTTATTGCCTGCGATCCGGATCACGTTCACCACAGTCTGACGTAGCCATAAGTTGCCTGCAATATGGGGCGTGATCAGGATATTCTCATATTTCCAGAGAGGATCATCGGAGGGAAGCGGTTCGGGAGAGGTTACGTCAAGCGCGGCTCCTGCGATCCGTCCTTCATCGAGCGCCTTGCGCAGAGCTGCAGGGTCGACTGCATTCCCGCGGCCTGCGTTGATCAGATAACTGCCCATCTTCATCCGGTTCAGCATATCCTCATTCATCAGATTCTCTGTCTCTTTAGTAGCCGGGAGTATCATAGCGACAAGATCTCCCCTTCCGATCATTTCCGGAAGCCTGTCGAGAGTGTATTGCTCATCCACATATTCCGGCTTTTCTTTGTCCGTTTTCCTGAAACCAATGACATAGGCACCAAGGGCCTTCATTTTTTTCGCGTAACGGCCGCCGATATCGCCGAGACCGAGCACAATTACGGTCGAGCCCTCTATGGAGTTGATATGACCCATCGGCTTCCAGCTGCATTCCCCCTGCCTGCGCGCATATTCCGGGAAGCGGCGCACAAGTGCCAAAGATGCAGCCAGCATGTATTCGGAAACGGCCAGACCGTAAGCGCCGGCACCATTTGTCAAAATAATGTTGTCCGGCAGGACTCCGGGAACTACATATGCGTCGGTACCCGCCATAGGCAGCTGAAGCCACTCCAGTGAAGTCGCTGTTTTGATCTTGCTTACAGGGAAACGCCCTATGATGATCTGAGAAGACGCAATGTCCTCATCAGTCACATCCTTTTCGCTGCGAAAGACAAAACGGCAGGGCGTAGCTGCGCCTTCTGCCCGGGATATGAGATATTCTTTGTCTTCCTCTGTGACGGGAAGAAGTACCAGGATCTTTTTTTCTTCCATAATTTTTCGCCTCCTTTAGAACTATATTATCAACTGGACTTAGATTTGCACAACAGTGATAATGGTGAATTGCTAAGGCAGGGGACGGAGTTTCAATACAGTCCATATGACACTCACTAGTAATCTGCCGTTGCCACACAAATTCTTCTTAATATAGGACAGATTTCCGATGTGGTGCCATCGGAATCGATAGAATCACGGCCGGCATCTGTGGTCTTACGGCCTGTCAGAATGTCTCCCATACAGTTGTTCATCATCTCTGTGCTTATTTGACCTCTATGAGCGATTGGAATCCTGTAGTCAGCATTAATATCTTTGATGAACATCATTTCTTCCAGTATCTCGTTTTTTAGTGCGTTTTCATCATCAATAGAATAGATTTTATTATCAATACAGAACCGGAGAAAAGCTCTGCTGTTAGTATTCTCATGATCAGTATAGAGGCGGGTATAGCTGCCCAGTGTGGGTTTATCAATCTGAATACTCTTTTTTGACTGCCTGTCAATTTGTATATCAGGGTCATGTTCCATATAGTCCCTTAGCTTGACTGCTATTTTACAGTATAAATAATTCTCAAGAGCTTTAGTTAATTCAATACACACCCCTGCTTTATCAAAAGGATAGTCCCCTATTATGTTGTATAGCATCAATGCAGTTTCCAAATAATGATAAGTTACGGAGTTATCTGAATAGTTGGCCCTGAAATAAGATTTTGCCATCTCCCTGTATCTTCCCCGAGTAGACTCATCGGCATTGTGATAAGCAGTGTCAAAAATAATGCTGATCTCTGTGGACCACTTAGATAAAATTTCCTCCTTTGAGCTGTCCTGATTATTGCTTAATTCCAAAATCAACTTGTCGTAAATCTCATAAGTCCTTTCTAAGGCTCTGTTTAGTTGTGGCAGATGACGTCCGATTGTCACAATGGCCTGATGACCGGATTCGTGATCTATATAATTATTGTCTCTGTATAGATTCCGAATACTCTTCTGTAAGTTTTCTTTTGCCAGGAATAAGTACAGTAATCGGCTGATTTTTTCTTCGTAGCCAAAATAGTTATTCAGGATGGTTGCCCATAACAGGCGGAAGTCAGCCTCCATTTCGTCTGTTATGTTAAAAACATGCATAGCTTTATTCCTTGTGGACCTTAGCAGCTCTAATTCAATGCAGAGATTTTTGGTAAGGAGTTTATCTTTGTATTTTTTGGCAAAGTAATCAATGTAGGATATGCTCCGCTCATCGTTTATAAAAATCCCTTTTCTTCCATTGCGATAATACTGAATTGTACACGAGTAGTCCTCCTTCAGTATCTTGTACACCATTATTTGGATCAGTTCTTCCATTCTGCAGATGGCAATCACTTTATTATGCCGACTGTTATTAATATAATTAATAACGCTATGAATTCGCTCATAGATGTGTTCCATGTCGGTATCGTATTCTTTGGTCATTTCAGAAAGCCGGATCTGACAGTTTAAGGGAGATATTGGTGTGTACACGTCTTCCGGGCAGTAGATCCGCACAAATTCTTTACATATGCTGTCAAAACATTCAAAAGGGTTTCCATAACTTTCTTTTATATAATGGTAAATCACACTGTTGCGACGCCTGCGCAGGAAATTAATCTCATCATAATGCATGTATAATTCTGAAGCGCTTATGCTCAGGATTTTCCTGTCTACAGACAATTCTTTTCGCTCAGCAATGAAATCTTCAATGGTGGATTCGGTCATATCGCCACGGTATTCTTTATAATCCACAAGTGCGCAATACTCGATGATCCACTCCACAGGGCGCCAGAGGAGAATATAAGTATACTCATCTAATTGTTCATTAGATTCACAATAATCTCTGACTTCCTCGATCCCTGCGAGAATGCTCGCTTTGTATCGTTTCAGATGTTCGTCGTAATGGTTTGAAGCGGTTGTGATCATCTGTCACCTCCTTTAGAACTATACTATCAATTGGCTTTGGTTTTACACAACTGAAAGTATAGTGAACTGCCGGATATTAATCGGTATAATGAAAGTATCATTACTGTATCATATCCCGATTTGAGAGATATAAGCCAATACGAGATGGGCGTAAAGACAGAGTAGATAACGATATGGTCATAAGGGAGTGTATTATGAAAAAAGCAGCAATCGTTGCCTGTTCCAACGCAAGACAGATGGCAACATATCTGGCGCAGCTCAGGCAGATCGAACTGTGAGGGCATATGCTGCTCACTGCCGGTGCGAAACAAAAATTCTTTTGATCATAAACTCATATGCAGCCAGGAACAAAATACCCGCGATCGTCAGCGCGATGCCTCTGCGCAGGTTGGGAACCCGGTAAAACCTCTCAATCCGGTTTTCTCCTTCTTTGAGCGGAATTACTGTGAGGCAGTAGACAAATTCTTCGGCGGATGTTTTTTCGCCGTTGACATATGTATTCCATCCCATCGTCCGCGGGAGGATCAGAAACAGTTTCTCGCCTTCTTTTGCTGTCACGGTACAGCTCATCTTCCCGTTTTCAAGAGTGAGATCACTTACTTGCTCTTCCCCTTTTCTGATCTTGGTCGAGAGCTCCTGAAGGCGGTCCAGATTCAGCGCATAGAACTCTTCATCGTCAGCGACAAAGGTCTTTTCGCTTGTCAAGGTGATCTTCACAGTGCTTTCACCTTCTTTATACGGGATGGTAAAGACCGTCGGGGAGAGCCACTGTGAATATCCGACCGGGGGCTCTGAGCCCACCTGAAGTGTCGAGGGAATTTCCTCTTCCGTCGGCAGATTGCCGTAGAGGGCGACATTGCCGTCCGGAACTTTTACATTCCATGTGATCGTGTTCCCGGAAACTGTCTTTTCTGTCTCCAGCGGCGTGAAAATACCAGCCGTCTCACCGGAAAGGGCTGTCCAGATCTCTTCCAGGTAAGTGAAGGGGTCGTGATACTCGTGGTCCGGCAGCATACTGCCGTCGTAGACAAACGCAAGAGGAAGAGCGCTGGGATTATAATAAGCCGCTCTCTTGTTATAAACGCCGAGTTCATCTATTTTCTGCATTCCGGGGACGTCAATATCAGAAAAAACATAGCGGACGCCGAGCATCGAATCAGCCGCCACGAAGGAGGTGTTGACGATGTTCATGCAGAGGTTGTCCTCCTTGTAGCCGAGCCTGTCCAGAAGATACATCTGGTCGTTCTCCGGACTGGAAGTATATCCGCCGACGCCCATATAGTTATAAGCGAGCGCGTCATTATAGTTGGCGGTATGCATGGTATCCTTGTCCAGGTCTCTCCAGCCGATCTGCGAAATGCGGTAGAGACCGGAGTCGTAATCTTTCAATGTTTTGACCTGTTCCCTGGTCCCGCTGACGTAAGCGGAGTACCGATCTACGTCTTTCAGGCGATTATAGCGGATCACTTCGTCGCCCGACCGGAACAGTTCGACCAGGGAGACCACCGTAAGAATTACAGCTGCCGCCCCCGCTGCCAGCCTGCGCCTGCCCTGATCTCCGATGCGGCGGACCGCAAGAAGGACGGTCGTACAGATGCCTGCGGCCAGCATATAGAGGCATGTCTCCACGGCACCTTTCCTGTCCAGAGCAGAAAACTGCCCGACTGTCGATCCGACTGTGAGCAGAAGCGCTGAAAAGATGACGCTGCTAAGCAGAGGCAGCAGGCACTCCGGCTTCTTGAGCGCGCCGTTTTTCGACCTTTCTTCCTCGGCCGCCGCCCGTGACGGAAACACGTGCTGCAAGTACAAGGCCGCGAAAAACACCAGTTCCAGGCATCCGATATACCCGTATCTGGAAAAATAGCTGTCTACTCTCTTGAACAGTGAAAAGGCAAAAAAGAGAGGCTGCCAATAATAGGTAAGCAAAGTAAATGCGAAGAGGGCGGCGGCCATGATCTTTTGACGGAGCCTGATCCTGCGCGAGAGCAGGAAAGAAAAGGTGCCGATCGCCGCAAGACTGCCGCAGTAAAGAGAAACGGCTGATTTGCTGCTTGTGCCGTCGATCCTGTACTGTGTTATGGTATTGAGCATATTGCCGTTGAATACATTTTGCATATGGGATGCAAAGTAGAACTCCGCGCCCCTCCCCAGCTGCAGCGCTGCAATGGTGGGCAGGAAAAGTACAGCGCTGATGGCAATTCCGAGCACCATTGCGGCGCCGTAGCGCAGCACGGTTCCTAAAAAGCGCGCGATCAATCCTCCGGGTCCGCGGCGGCCGGCTCCCAAAGCGTCGGACTGCGGGACCGTCGTCCCGGATTCCGGGTCCAGTTCGTTTAAAAGGAATTCAAAGATAAGCCAAATGATACAGAAGAGGCAGTTGATGCCGCCCGTGTACCAGTTTGAGAAGATAGACAGCGCTGTAGGGAGAGCCAGAGGAGCCAGACTTCTCCTGCGCACGACAAGGTGCGTCCCCAGCATCATCAGGGGAAGCAGGAACATGCCGTCCAGCCACATCACATTGCTGCCGTTCGCGAAAGAGTAGTGCATCAGTCCATAACCGGTGGACAAAAGGACCGTAAAGAACGGGGCAAGACGGTCATACAGCCGGGCCTGCAGAAAATAAGCGCAGGCTGCCGCGGCCAGACCTGTTTTGATAAAGACCAGCAGGTCTATTACGGTATTGGCCTGCGTGCCGTCAAAAAAGTACATCAGGAGATTCAACGGCGACGCGAGGTAGTAGCTGAACATACCCACGCCGTTGCCGCCCAGTCCTTTAGTGAGCGAATACCCGATGCGGTTGTGCCCGGTCAGCACATCTTTGTAGTAATTGAAAAAATCCAGATACTGGATCTTGCAGTCTGCCGCGGCCAGAGAGCAGTTGCCGAATGGCGCAAGTCCGTAAAAAATCATTAAAAGAAGCATCACAAAGCATGTGACGCCTGCGGCAGCAAGACAGATCAAAAGGCGGTCCAGTAGATTATGCTTATAAGTCATTTAGTCACTCCGGGTTCTGTAAAACATGATATGAGATTGATGTAAACCACACTTCAGACAGTTTATCACAAAAGCGGCCTCTGAGGTGGTTTATCTCTAAAAACCACCCAATTGTATTTGTCTAAGTGTTTTGTCCGGTATGTGGTAGACTAAAGACAGGGCAGATAACGAAATTGTTAAAAGGGTTCGTATTATGAAAAGAGCAGCAATCGCAGCGTGTTCCAACGCAAGACAGTCAAAATACAGACAGGAAACAGAAGATCTGACCGCTTTCCTGGAGTCCATCGGAATTCAGGCGGAGCTGAGTGACTGCATATATTCCGACGACGGAGTTTTCTCAGGAACGCCACGTGAGCGGGCGGCTCAGCTGATGAAGATGTTCAGGGATCCGGAAATCGAAGAAATATACGATATTTCAGGCGGAGATGTGGCAAACCAGATACTGGACGAACTGGATTACGAAGCGATCGAAGCCAGTAAGGCGACCTTCTGGGGCTACAGCGACCTGTCTACTGTGATCAACGCGATCTACACGATGACCGGAAAGGAGAGCGTCCTCTACCAGGTCAGAAATACAGTGCGTGGAAACAACACAGCTCTTCAGCGCGAGCGCTTCCGGGAAAGAACGGAGCTGTTCACGCCCGCATTTAAATTCGTGCAAAATAGTGCCATGAAGGGCGTGGTCGTTGGCGGAAATATCCGCTGCTTCTTAAAACTTGCAGGGACTCGCTATTTTCCGGATCTTCAGGGAAAAATACTTCTCCTCGAATCACTCGGCGGAGAAGTGCCGCAGATGGCAGCATATCTTGCGCAGCTCAAGCAGCTTGGAGCTTTCGATAAGGTGAACGGTGTCCTGCTGGGAACTTTTACTACTATGGAGCGTAATCAATGCACCCCTGGTATCGTTTCACTTGTGAAGGAAGTGTGCGGTCCCGCTTTACCTATCGCCACTACTTTGGAAATCGGTCACGGCGACGATTCAAAGGCCATCATAATCGGACGGGAGATTGAGCTGCGAAGTTGATCACAGAAGCGGAATGAAGTCACATACATCAACTGACAATACCAGTGAATCAGATTCTGCGGATGAAACAGTAAGTGAATGATCATCGCAGCCGCACATTGGCCTGTTTTGCGACCAATCCTGCGGACTATCAGTACACAGCTGATGAATTCTCAAAAATGCGGCTGTATAATTGATCCAGGAAGAGGGGGGGGCGTGGCGCCGTGAGCAAAGGTGAAATGATATTCATCGTGACTATCAGCTGGATCGCCGGATTGGTGATACTTGCGCTTGTTTTTACATTAATCGGCGTTAAGTCCTCTGACCTTCCAAGGTGGTTTCTTATTCTCGTGTGGCTGGCTGTATCCAAGATCATCCATGCATTTCTGACCAGGCGGAATGGGAAATAAGCCGGACATTGGGGCTGACGTCATTATAGTTCAGCATAAGAGATATGTGTTTTCAAAACCCTATATTGGTGGATTTTCCACCAGTATAGGGTTTTTGAATGCCATGTGAATTTATCACACCATGATTTGAGGCATGGATATAGATAAAAAAACTCCAAATTATGTCCAGACATTGGGGTCTGCCTCATTACGGGTTATAATGATTCAAGGGGGTGTCCCCTTCACTAAGAAAAGGAGCTGAAAAACCATGAAAAGATTGACAGCATTGATCCTTACAGGCGTGCTTTTGCTTGGCACGGCATGCGGAGGAAACAATCAGACCAGCAGCGGAGGCGCACAAGCAGAAGCAGGCGCGACTTCTGTGCAGGAGCAAGAAGCAAGTTCCGCAGAAGGGCAGGAAGCAAGTTCCGCAGAAGCCGCAGAGAACGGCTCCACTGCAGAAAACCAGCAAGCAGATGGCTCAGATGAGACATCTAAAGGCGACGCGATCATCAGGGAAGATGAAAATGCTTATTCCGGGGATGGAACCGTCACTGCTTTTATCGGGGAGCCCTTTTATGACGGCGTGATCAAGGATTATGACGAAGCCTATAAAGCAGTGAAGAGTGTTTATGACAGGATCGGCGCAGATGAGACCACGAAGCTGGAGCTGGCTGAGGTCCGGTCGACAGAAGACAATGTCTGCTATACATTTCTCCAGATGGCCGGGGACATTCGGGTCTATGGCGATGCGGTGAAGCTGATCACAGATAATGACGGCAAGGCCATCGGTCTTGTGAGCGCGATCCTGCCGAATGTGAAGGCGGCTCCGGCAGATGTGTGGGGCGTCACAGCGGAAGAGGCGGAAGCGATCATTGAAGACAATTACAAAGAGGAAGATGTGCACGTGGTGGCCGGCGCTACGGATCAGGTTCTGATTCCTGTGCCGACAGTAGCAGATCTATACTGCTATGCCTGGGTCGTGTACACGGAGAATATCTATCCGCAATATGACACTGCTTACCTTGCGCACTATGTCAAGTCGGACGGAGAGTATTTGTACGCGATCCCGATCTCGGAGCCGCACAACGCGGACGCGCGCGCCGGTGATATTACGGCATTTGCTTTCGACAAAATGGAGGAGGCAGAGTGGACGGGCACCGTTCATCATCATGACGGGAGAGAAGAAGAGATCACAGTCCCGGTCATGAAGGATACCGAGACCGGCAAGACTGTTCTGGGCGATGTAAAGCGCAAAATATTGTGCGCCGACTATGCAGATTATGCTTTTAAAGAAACTTTGACACCCAGGACCTTGGAAGACGGTGCCTCCTGGGATGAAGGAGAACTCCTGACCTATTATAATTACATTCGCGTTTGGGATTACTACGAATTGACCGGGTGGACAGGACCCGATGGCTTCGGGACTCCGTCGCTTCTTCTGATGAATCTTGTGTACGAAGACGGAAGGCCGATAGATAATGCCTGCTACTGCGGCCGCGAAAAAGGATTCCAGATCTTCGCGTTCAATGCGGAAAAATTCGGAGACTGCTTAGACGTACTCGGACATGAGTTCACACATTGCGTTACCGGGACGACAATGACCACGAATCTGTACATGAATGATTATGGCGCGATCAACGAGGCGATGAGCGACATCATGGGAAATCTCATCGAGATGACGTTCGAAGACAATCCCGATGGAGCCTGGCTCATAGCTGAGAATTACGGCGAGCCGATGCGCTCCTTAAAAGACCCCAACGAATACAGCCAGCCGGGATATTTCTGGGATGAATATTTTGTCCCAAATGTAGAAAAGATAACGGACCTCAATGACAAAGGAGGCGTGCACACTAACTCTTCACTGCTCAATGTCATCTCCTACAAACTCTACGAAGCCGGCATGAGTAATGTCGACCAGGATTACTTCTGGACGAATGTGGCGATCGCGATGACACCCCGCACAGACTTTGCGCAGCTGGCCGAGATCCTGCCCTGGTGCATGAAATCTGCCGGATTCCCCCAGTATGAGGAGGAAGTCCGAAAAGCACTGGAAGAGACCGGCTACTCGAACCGCCAGCTTCCCGAAAACGTCAGTGAAGGAAAGGCGCTTATCACATTTACATACAGCTTGCCGGAGAAGTATCAGAAAATGGACTCGGCCGTCATACTGTACGACCAGGACGGCAGCGAACGCGAGATCTGGACTTGGCCGGAAGGCGGCACGGACAGAGTGGCAGCTGTTGTAAGGGAGGGCAGCTATGCGGTGGCCATCATAATCGATGGTGCAGATATGGAGGAAGAAACCTATTATCTGTATTCAGAGAACGGTTGGGAAGAGTACGATTACAATGGCCTCTTTGACAAATTTAAAGAAAAAGATGAGAAGTGTGTCATTGAAGTCGGCTCAGGAGAGCGGAAGGAGCTTGCAGCTCCGGAGTGGTAACTGATTGGGGACAGGAGATATATCAGTTCCGGATTGGTGAGGATGATTGTCAAAAAGAGGGTCAATATGGCGGTTGACAGTCAGAAAGAGGATCAATATGGCAGATGACAAGAGGAACAACTCCAGCTTTGGTGCCGGTTTCATGGCAGATATGCTAAAGGATTTGCAGAAGCAGTATGAAATTGACAAGAAGCCCAAGGGAAAGGGCAAGCGCGGAAAGGCATCCAAAAAGCCTGCGCAGCCAAAGGGAAAGCCTGAAGGGCTCACCGCAATGCCTGGCAACCACACTGCAATGCCCGGCATCCATATGATGCATGTAACTGACGCGGCAAATCCCCGCCCCGGTGATCTGCTCCTCGGAACCTACCGCGTAGAGTCTGACGCGGTCAGGGGCGGTATGGGCGCGGTATGGCGCGTGCACCATACGGGGTGGGATGTGGACCTCGCCATGAAGAGGCCCCGGCCCGAGGTGTTCCGAACGGAAGGCCAGAAGCAGCGCTTTACCGATGAATGCCAGTTCTGGATGAATCTTGGTCTGCACCCGAACATCGTCTCTTGCTACTATGTGCGTGAGATCGAAGGGATTCCGACGATCTTTTCGGAGTGGATGAATAAAGGCAGTCTAGAGAGCCATATTAAGGACGGCACGCTTTATGACGGAACGAAAGCGGAGGTGCAGAAGCGGCTGCTCGATATCGCGATCCAGTTTGGGCGTGGGCTCCACTATGCGCATGAGAACAACCTGATCCACCAGGACGTGAAGCCGGACAACCTGCTGCTGGGGGGAGACTGGACAGCGAAGGTCAGTGACTTCGGCCTGGCAAAAGCCAGAAGCTTTCTTACTTTTTTGGACGGAACGGCAACGGAACCGGAAATAGATGAGAATGCAACGATGTTCAGTCCGAGCGGCGGCATGACGCCGGCATACTGCTCGCCGGAGCAGGCGGCGGCGCAGCTGCTGACCAGGCGGACCGATATCTACAGCTGGGCAGTCTCTGTGCTGGAGATGTATCTGGGGGATAAACCGTGGTCGCACGGAAGAGAGCTCACCGGGCCGCTGGTGGGAAGTGTATGCAGGGACTATTTTGACATGTGTGCGGAGAGGCCCATGCCGAAGGAACTGCAGGAACTGTTGGTCCGGTGTTTGCAGAAGGACCCGGATGACAGACCGCGCGACTTTGGTGAGGTGGAGGAGAGACTTCATATAATCTACAAAGCCGAGACCGGCACGGACTACCCGCGGCCGGAACCGAAGGCTGCTGCGGACACCGCCGATTCACTCAACAACCGTGCTCTGAGCTATATCGACCTTGGCAGAACTGAGGAAGCGGAGACCACGTGGCAGGAGGCGTTAAAGAATTACACCGGAAGTTTTCTGTGCCAATATAATCTGGCAGTCTTTTTGTGGAAGGAACGGAAAATAGGTTATGAGGAAATGCGCGCCCGGGTGACAGAACATACCGACTGGACGGAACGGGCAGAGCAGCTGATAGCGGCCGTGCTTTCCATCAGCAATGGCGGTTCGGACGGTATTTACGATGGGAGCTTACTCGATATCCATCTCTGGGAGCCCAGGAGCGGACTTAAGGAAGACGGTGGGCTGTATCGCTGGGATCCTGACGAACCCAAGGGACACTTACTCTGTGGTCAGGCATTCCGATGCGATGAAAACAGCTGGCGTATCGAGCGGGAGGGAAGAACGCAGAACGTTCCGGGCAAATATTTGTGCGACCTCAGCGGCGATGGCCGAAAGCTACTGTTCAGGGATGCAGGTTTGAAACATTATGTGATGGATCTGGATTCGGGGGAGTGTAAAGCGATCGATTTTTCGACGCATGAATACTTCTACTTTGCTTCTATGGACGGCAGTGTTTTGGCCAATTCAGCTGGCTCGCTGAATCTGTATGAGGCAGACACAGGCCGCCGCCTCGCCCACAGAAGTTTTCCAAACAGAAGCGAGGAGTATGTGATTCCGGTCGGTCATCTGGTGGGCTATTTATGCCCGGACGGACCGGTCATGTATTATGCATTAGGTGATTATAAATACAGAACTCTGCCGACGCCTCGTGCCGGCGTTTCACTGCCGTGGGCGATCTCACAGATTCGTGATTACAGTCAAGTCCGCGCGGAGGAGGAGAGTCTGAAAGCTGCCATTTCCGAGGCAGAGGCAGCTCTGGCAGCCGGGGACATCCTAAAGACAAAATCCCTGCTGGAACCCTTCGCAGAAAGCGGATCTCTTACGCAAAGTGAGGATGCACAGCGGCTCTGGACCGCACTGGCACCATACTTCACTCATACCGCGCTGCTGGCTGTCGTACCGACAGAGGATCCGCCGATTCCGGATCCTGCTGATTTTACGCCCAATTATATACCTCGTAAGGTGCCGCATAACAGCGCGGACAACGGCGTCGTGTTTGTCCAAGTGGAAGTGGCGCTTCTGATGGAACACGAGGGCAATACCGGTGATCTCTATGCCGATATCGAATGGTCACTTACGGGGTATGAGAGTGCTGACCGGAGTAAGAAGGTGTTTTTTATTCCGAAATTGGAGGAAGATACGCAGAGAAACTTTGATACTTGGGATACAGATCTTTCTCCCCGCTTTCATGAGGACGGGCGGCTGTATTGGGCGCATTACCAGATGAACTACCGCAGCCGGGGATCGGAAGGGATCGATCTTGCTGACCCGAAGACGCAGCGGGAGCTCAATATGGTCTTTACTATCCCGACGGGGGCGGAATTGTGCAATACGAAAGAAGGGCTGTTGATCGGCAGGGTCCGGTTCGAAGATGATGAATTCACCGGCTGCTATTCCCTTCGAAATGCGCAGATCATTCCCGGAAAGATGCGTAATTACCGGATCATCTGCAGATATGGAGAACAGATTCGGGAGATGTAGTACGAATAATATGGGACATGAGCGATTTGCAAAGTTCTGTCAAAAAACAGCCGGGGTCAGGTTTTGCCTTGCCCCCGGCTGTTTCTTGACCGGTTGATTCCGGCCGATATTTACTGCATATTGGAAAGCAGCTCCTGAAGTTTTACAGGATAAGCCTCAACTTGTGCTCCTTTGATCGGATAGTCCAGAACTACTCCTTCGCTGTCCACATAGTAGCTGGTGGGCAGAGCGGTAAATTTGAGCAGATCTTTGATCTCATCGGTAGAGCGGATATTGCGGTATGTAACGCCATTCTTTTCCAGAATCTTTATTGCTTCTGCAGCTATTTCATCGTCCTCAGCGTCATCGCAGATTCCGATGATCTGGCAGTCCTGCTCGGCCCATTCTTTGCTCATCTTTTCCAGCTCCGGGAGTTCGCGTATGCAGTAGGTGCACCAGGTCGCCCAAATGTTGATCATAGTGATCTTGTGATCTGCAAACAGTTCCCGGGAAGTGACAGGATTTCCTTCCAAGTCCTTTGTCTCAAAGGATATTGCACCTTCCTTGGGCGGAGTATAGTTCATTTCAGGCGCTTTGACTGTGATACGGCTGCGGAAGTTGTCGGTGGTCCCTGCTTCTTCCCAAAGTTTCTTAAGCTCGTTGAATCTGTCTTCCGGATATGTATTACGGAACCAGTTCCAGTATTCCTCTGTAAAATCAAGGACCACGTAATAGAATGTATAGTCACCGCCGGTGCCGAGTTCTTCGCAGACCTTTATAGGAAGACTATAATACTCATTAAGATAGTTCTTATCTTTGTCCCCGCTCAAACCTATCACGCGGAAAACAGCGACAGTAGGTACTGCATCGATGAAAGCATCAAAAGCGTCTTTCTGCTCATCGGTCATGCCGTCTTCCGAAATCTCACCGACGGTCTTTTCAAATTCCGCCATCTCGGCGTCTGTCCTGCCCAGATAAGCGAGATATCCTTCCACTACTCCGGAGCCTACTTTGATTTCACCGCGATCAGTAGGGCTGACGTCGCCGATCAGCTCCTTAAAGTTTTCGGGAACTGAAAAAGTGAATCCTGTATTCACATAGTCCCATTCAGCCTGAAACTTCGGATACTCAGTGTTTTGGCCATCTTCGGAATTCCCGGTACCTTCAGCTGCTTCGGTTCCGGCTTCGGCTTCCTCTTTTTCCAGATGGTAGGTCGCTTCGCGGGAATCCGCAGTGAGTGTGAACTCCTCTGTGCTGCTCTTGTAACCTTTGGGGGCTTTGAGCAAGTGCACGGTATAATTTCCGGGATCGGACTCGAAAGAAGCCAGACCTCTGCTGTCCGTTATGCCCATCATGCAGGCAGTGTCGGAACAGAACTGCACTCTGGCACCTTCAATAGGATCCAGAGTCGCTGCGTCAATGACGTGGATCTGATAAAATCCTGCTGCAGGACCTGCATTTGCGTCAGTGTCCTGAGCATTGGCTTCTTGTTGTGCCTGAGCGGCGTCTTGAGTTTGAGCGGCGTCTTGGCTCTGGGCCGCGTCCGCAGCGGGCTCTGCCGCTTCATTTGCTTCAGGCTGTGCGGCTTCCTCTTTGGCGTCGGCCGCAGGCTGCTGCCCGGAGTTTCCGGAACCGCCGCCGCATCCCGCAAGAAGTGAAGCACTCAGAACAACAGCTAACAAAATAGAAATGTACTTTTTCATCGGTGTTTCCCTCTTCTTTCGCTGTGTAGATATGGTTGTTGTGTTACAAGGTTTTAATACATTATAGCAAGAATTTCACCATTATAGGGGGGGTAAACAGCATATTATCCCTGGCAGGACGGGCTCCTCCTGAAGTTCACTCGAACTCGACAACCTTTCCGGGATTGAGGATCAGGTTGGGGTCAAAAGCCAGCTTGACCGCCTTGTGCAGCTCGATCATGCGGGGACCGACGAATTCCTTAAAGTATTCGAGGCGGCCGTTGCCGATGCCGTGCTCGCCGGAGAGCTGTCCGCCCAGACGTTTGGAAAGGGCGTAGAGTTCTTTGAGGCATGAGGTCGTTGCCTGCTCCCACTCCTCGTCGCTCATTTCGGGACCGCGGAGCATCTCTGTGTGAATGTTGCCATCGCCGCAATGGCCGCAGGGCTCCACGCGGATGCCGTGGGAGAGGGCGATGCGCTTGGCGGCCTTGACATATTCCGCGATAGCGCTTCTGGGGACGACCACGTCGCACTCCTCCTGCATGACAGAGTCGGCCTTCATTCCGTCGAGGATGCCGCCGCGAACGGACCAGACCTGGGCGATGCGGTCCGGGGTATCGGCCACAAAGACGTCAATAGCGCCGTGACGAATGGCGGCGTGGGCGCATACCTCGATGGCGCCGTCCTGCTCCTGGGGCGTCGTGGAATCGTACATGACAAGAAGCACGGCGTTGCCTTCTTTGACGGGGAGCCTTCGGTCCAGAGTCCTCTCGACTATCTCCAGAAGCTCTCTCTCAAGAAACTCAATAGCGGTTGGAATATAGGGGAGAGCAAGAACATGGGGAACCATGTCCGCGCATTCTTCCAGGCTGCCAAAGGGAATGACCAGGGTACAGGTATATTTTGGCTCAGGAAGGAGCTTCAGGGTGACCTGAGTCACCACACAGAGTGTGCCTTCGGAGCCGATGATCAAGTCTTTGAAAGAGTAGCCAGTCGTATTCTTAACTACGTTGGAGGAGAACTGCTCGATGGACCCGTCGGGCAGGACGACGCGGACGCAGCGCACAAAATCCCTTGTGAGTCCGTAGCGGACCGCCTTCATGCCGCCCGCGTTGGTGATGACGGTTCCGCCGATAGAGGCGTTCTTCTCGCCTGGATCCGGGGGATAGAAGAGGCCCTCCTGTTTTGCGGCGTTCTGCACGTCGATCAGGAGCGCGCCGGGTTCGCAGGTGACGGTCTGGTTCTGGTGGTCGATGGGAAAGATTTTGTTCATGCGCATCACGGACATCATGATGCCGCCGTATTTGCAGTTGGAGCCGCCGGCGAGACCGGTGCCCGCGCCGCGGACAACGACGGGGATATTGTGCTCGTTGCAGTATTTCATGATGAGGGAAATCTCCTTCTCGGAGATGACCTCCACGTAGAGCTCGGGGGGATATGACCCGTAATTGGGCATCTCGTCGTGGTAGTAGTCCTCGGAGATCTCTTCTCCGATCTTGACGCGTTGGGGAGCGGTGACGCTTCGGATGTAATCGAAGTCTGCGGTGTCCATTTTCTTGTAGGGGTAAGCCATTTGCAGGTCCTTTCTATAACGAGAATTGTGTCAAAGAATTGTGTTAAAATACAGTTGGATGTCCGGCAGGCCGGTACTCTCCAATTTCAATATAATAGGGACTTTTAGGGGGGAATGCAACGATTTAGTGTGCAAAAGCATTGGATTGCGACCAATTCTGAAGAGCCTGCCCCCGTTATGCCAATGTGATTTCAGGACATAACAGTTCGGGGCTGCGTTGGGGCTCGATTTGTTAATTCCGGTTAATAGAAGAGAAAAGACATGGATATTGAGCACTACTACATAGAAGAGGGCGTCGGAGAGCCTCTTATTCTCCTCCATCTGCCAGACTAAATGCAGAAATGCTAGGGCTGATGTTAAAAAAATACAGGAGGACACACCAATGCCAAGAAAAAGTATCTTCGATATGCCGTTTTCAGCGGTTTATGCAGCTCTTATAAATAAAGCAGAGAAAAAGGGAAGAACAAAAGCCGAAGTAGATGAGATCACTTGCTGGCTAACGGGGTATTCCGGCCTGGAAGAGCTTGACGGCAAGACATATGGTGAGTTCATTGCGGAGGCGCCCTCATGGAATCCGCGTGCTGAGCGTATCACCGGCAAGATCTGCGGCGTGCAGGTGGAGACGATCGAAGATCCGCTAATGAAAAAGGTGCGCCAGCTCGACAAGCTGGTCGATGAGCTGGCAAAGGGCAAGACGATGGAGAAGGTGAAGAGGTAGACATTTCTTTCTTACACAACAGTTTTGAGATTGTTGCTCTTAGGGGCATTTGTGGATGCAGCAGGACATTACAGATGCTAACGGATGGACTCGAAAGAAGCAGAGGAGGGCTAATAATGATCACAGTAAACTTGTATTACAAGGGAAAAAAAGGCGCAGCAAGGGCATTTGTAGAGGAAATGACGGCATCCGGAACAGTAGCGGCTATCCGCGCAGAGGACGGGAACCTGCGGTATGAGTATTTCTTCCCGATGGATGATCCGGAGACAGTATTGCTAATCGACAGCTGGCGAGATCAGAAGTCTATCGACATACACCACGCTTCTCCAATGATGAAGACCATCGCTGCATTACGGGAGAAGTATGACCTCCACATGAAGGTTGAACGATTCGTCAGCGAAAATCTGGGTGCTGATGAGCAGTTCATCCGAAAGTGAGAACATAGAAGGAGGAAAGACCGGTCAGTTATGGGGAAGGGGCGGTCCTTTAGTAGAGGGATTAGAGAAAAACATGAAGATAACAATTGATGGACCGGGCGGAAAGATGAAACTGATCGTGCTCCGTTATGGCAAAGGTCCGGGGATACTATGGATCCATGGGGGCGGTTACGCCATGGGCATGGCTGCAATGGTTTATTATTCCATGGGCAGGCTGTTGGCAAAAAGGTTTGGCGGTGTTGTCATCTCGCCGGAATACCGATTGGCGAAAAAAGCACCGTATCCAGCCGCTTTAGAAGACTGTTATGCGGCATTAAAGTATGTATATGATCATTCAGACGAACTGGGCATCGACCGCAGCCGTATTGTCGTCGGTGGTGAGAGCGCGGGCGGTGGTCTGGCGGCGGCAATTTGCATGTATGCAAGGGATAAAGGAGAAGTACCAGTTTGTTTTCAGATCCCGCTTTACCCGATGCTCGACTGCGAGGATACAGATTCTTCCCGTGATAATCATGCGCATGGCTGGAACACGAAAAGGAACCACTGGGGATGGAGTTTGTATTTACGCGGCCTGTACGGTACAGACCATGTGTCGCCGTATGCGAGTCCTGCACGGGCAACAGACTACAACGGCTTACCGCCGTGCTACACCTATATAGAAGACGGTGAGCCATTTTACGATGAGACCCTGACTTATGTGCAGAGGCTGAGAGATGCCGGAGTGGAGGGAACGATCGATATCTTCCATGGAAATACCCATGGTTTTGATTTCATGTTTTGGACAAAAAACGCGAAAGACGCTAAAAAGAAACTGATCCGAGCAGCGAGAAGATACATAGGGCGTTTCTGAAGATAAACTCTCAAGAATAAGGCTTTGCAGGCGTCTGCATTGTGGGAGTAACAGACTCCGTGTCTCTGTGTTATACCATCATTCAGTCTTCAGAAATCCCATATTTCCTATAAAGCTCTTCAAGCTTTTCATGGCTTGCATTAAGCACTTCTTCATATTCCTTACTGCCAGGGGTTAGTTTCTTTAATAATTCGAAAATCTTTTTTTCGGCGCATTCTTCACCGCGTCTCTCGGCGTCTTCGGCAACGATTTTTAAAACTTCCTCCTGATTGTATTCAGTCTCCAGCATTTCACTTACCTCCGCTTTGTGTGCCTTAAGAAGGCCGCATATAAGGAAGTCTTCCGGTATCTCATCAATCGTCTTGCTGATCGCATCCGCAAGGGACATTTCAGAATTATATTCACGGATTTTACCAATAACCCAGCTGTATTCTCTGAGCGGTCGGCATGCCTCAAGGAGTGCAGCGCTGTGGTCCGGATTAATGTTGATCATCCTGACGCGAACATCAATATCCGGATCTGCATCAGCAGGAAATGAATCCCTCAGATTCAAGGTCATCTCATCGGGTTTGTCCGTGCTCCTCTCGTCCGAAAAGAAAATGGAAGAGTCTGTCCTTATATTCCTTGTTTGCATTACCCATAGATGTTGTACCTCCCTTCCGGAGCAGAAAACTGCCCCATAGAATGGCAGGGAGGCCGGAAGCCAGAATTACAATTCGGTCAGCCGGAAGTAGGTATGTCCAATGCCGGTTCTTCACGTCTTCCCTGCAGTATCAAGTTAAGATAGCAAGGATAATCGTGGAGAATACCACATAAGACAGCCTTGGCGACTGAGAGAATGATTAGACTTGCTTATAAACAAGATTAGCACATCAGGATGCAAACAACAAGAGAGAGGCGGACTAGCAGAATGGTCGAACCAAGGGTAAAAACTACCTCAGAGGTCGTCTAATTCCTTTCTTTGACCTATACGGTACGCTCGTTGATATCCGGACAGATGAGCAGAAGCCCTCACTGTGGCAAGGCACAGAACACGGGTAGAGGATACCGCAGCATTCACACGCTTCGTGTTTTTTGTAATATGCTTCATTTTTTCCCTATTTTGGTGGAATAACCACGAATATAGGCTAAAGTAAAAGGGTACTTGTACCTTTTGTACCAACAGGTATGATGAAGAAGATAGAAGAGGACCTGGAAGGGGCGGTCCTTTAGCAGAGGGATTATAGAAAAAAGCAAATTACAAGAAGTGCATGAAGGTTGTAATCTATTCCTGTTTTTTGCGTTTGTAATTGTAAAGGGGAAAATAGAGTATTTTAGAATATTATCGGGCGGCGCTAATTAATGCCGCAAGATGATAATACAAGGTCTTATACCACAGGTAGAATGACAGCCAATACTAAAGATGCTATATTAAGCATAGTTAAAAAAGGACAACAGGTCCGGAAAGGAAAGGCAATGCTGCAGATCCATACAGACAGAATGAAAAATGAAAATCGTCAGTTTGATCTTCAGGGGACAATTATGCCGACCGCTAAGAAAGCGGAATGGTTTATTTGTGTATGCCTTAATAAGACCGGATCAAGTGGATGTCTGGGACCGGACGGCTCAACGTGAGCCATGGGATGACCAGATAAATTGCAGTGTTTGATGCTGAGACCGCCGCTTGTCCGATAAGACAGGCGGCTTTTCATTTGCTCTGAGAAACGTGCAGGGAACCCGGATCAAATACGATCAAGGGTAAAGTAAAATATAGCTCCATCGTATAACGGCCAGTACACCGGACTGTCGCTCCGGAGGCGCGGGTTCGATTCCCGCTGGGGTTGCTGAGAATGAGGTGTTAAGGCAGCACGCTGCCCCAGGGAGGCAGAGGAGCGGTTCAAGTCCGACATTTTCAATCATCATTAATAGGTGACCCTTACAGCAATCTAATTCAATGGTAAAAAAGAGCCTCTCAAGCTTAATAAACGGTTCGAATCCGTAAATTAAAAAGGGTCATGAATCAGAAGGAGAAACAAAAAATGACAACCATTACGATTATCAAAATGCATGAGACCGAAGCGAAGCGATTCTGGGGCGTCCAGAAACGTTTATTAACTATACCCTTGTCAGAGAAGCAGATCCTGCGTGTAAAGGGGGATTCCTATAAGGATGCATAAAGTGTATCCGGATTTCCCATAAAGCAGATTGACGCCGCTTTCCTGACAGGGAGAGCGGTTTTTTCATGCAGCAATGAGACGCAAAGCGGCGAAGGGACTTGTTGGCAAGACTCATTGCAATGTTTTAGGTCTGTGGTGCAAACGAGAAGCACGGCGGTCTCCAAAACCTCAGATTTCGGTTCAAGTCCGGACAGACCTGCTATAGCTCTTTGGTGTAATTGGCAACACATCAGGCTCTGATCCTGAAGTTGTGGGTTCAAATCCCGCGAGGGCTGCTCATGGGTTACTCGTATAACGGTTATTATACCAGACTCTTAATCTGTGAGATCAGGGTTCAAATCCCTGGTGACCCATTAACGCCCCATCGTACTAATGGTTCAGGTCGCCACATTCTCAGTGTGGAAATACGGGTTCGACTCCCGTT
>JBGUJH010000085.1:0-57845 GCA_045113775.1 Lachnospiraceae bacterium
GGGGAATCCTGGGAATCCCGGTCGCAGGTGCAACACTTCCTGTCATTGCGTTCCTCCTGCTCGGAATATATGGCGGTAATATTCTGATGCTCATTGGCGCTCTCATACTTGGAGCAGGTCATATAGGAATCCATCTGCAGCACAGGAAAGAAGTATACGGGCCTAAGCCAAAGAAAAGAATGACAATACGGATCATTTTCGGCGTACTGAAATCTGCGGCGATCCTGATCGCCGTGATTGTAATTGGCGCATGCACTTTTTTGATTGCCGGCAGAAATATCAATCAGTTGAAACGATTTGTTCGCTATAAGGATGGTGTCAATGAACAGCTCTATGTCAAGCTTACCGATCAGGAGGAATATATTACGATTGCGGGAGAAAACGTTAATAATCCTGTGATCATCTCGCTTCATGGCGGACCGGGATCCCCTACATCATATGTCGATTATTGCTGGCAGGATTATCTGACAGATGAATACACCGTCGTTTGCTGGGATGAGAGAGGATGTGGAAGATCCTACTACCGCAACGTCAATGTTGATCCGGACAATGAAACATTATCCTTTGACGCACAACTGGCTGATTTGGATGCCCTTGTCGATTATCTGTGTGAGCGATTTTCCAAAGATCAGGTAATCATTATAGGACACTCATACGGAACCAAGCTCGGAAGCAGATATGTGCTGGCTCATCCTGAAAAAGTATCTGCCTACATCGGCATAGGTCAATCTGTGAATACACGAAACTATTTCGACGAGATCTATTCCTATGAAGACGCTCTTGCCAGGGCGCGTGAAAATGGTGACGATACGACAGAAATGGAAGCATCCTACGAGAGATTTATGGCTGATATGAGCCTGGCAAACCTGATGCAATTGAGAGCAAAGGTTGAACCGTACCATCCACAGACGGTTACAAAAGATGTCTCAACCATGGCGGCACTTACCAGTCCCATCCTCGGAGTGGATGACATGAGATGGTACGCTTTTCAGATTCGTGCTTTGTTGGATGATGCCGGCATGAAGGATTATGAAGAACTGGTGGAGCAACCGCTTACCGGAGTGAAGGACTTTAATGCATTGGAGATGGGAGATGCGTATCAGATGCCGGTGTTGTTTATATCCGGTTCTTGCGATTGGATCTGTCCGGTAGGACTGGTAGAGGATTACATAGATGTTATTACGGCTCCAAGAAAAGAATTATATCTGATCGAGGGGTGCGGTCATTCTCCGCAGGCCCAATTGCCTGAAGAATTCTGCCGGGCAGTGAAAGGTTTTCTTGATCAATAAAAACGGGAAACAAACATACAGATTCCAGTATGTCGACCAGCTTCTAACCCACTACACCCCAGGTCGCCCAAAGTCACGCAAGGGCACCAGTAGTAAAACACCCCTATTTCTACTACGTTTTTACTACGTTTGACGTCCGCGATTTGCCTCGATTTGCCGCATTTCCGGATTTTTGCCCGATTTTTTGGCAGAATGTGCTCGCGCAGAGCGGTGCGCAAAGTGCGGCAGATCGCGGCAAATCGTGCCAGTACAGGAAGGATTTTTGAAATGATTAGAGTTTTGTTTATTTGCCACGGCAATATCTGCCGCTCGCCGATGGCCGAATTCGTAATGAAAGACCTCGTAAAGAAAGCGCATCTCGAAGACCAATTCGAGATCGCCTCCGCTGCCACCAGCACAGAGGAGATCTGGGGCGGACGCGGCAACCCGGTCTATCCGCCTGCCCGCGCGAAACTCAAGGAGCACGGTATTGATCCCGGCGGCAAGCGCGCCCGCAGGACGACTCGCGAGGACTACAAATACTATGACTATCTGATCGGGATGGATTACGCAAATGCCTACAATATGAAGCGGATCTACGGCGGCGACCCGGACGGAAAAGTATCGCTCCTTTTGGACTACTGCGGAAGGACCGGGCAGGAAGTTGCAGACCCGTGGTATACAGATGATTTTGACGCTACATGGGACGATGTCCTGCAGGGATGCACAGCATTGCTGGAGTATCTGAGGCGGGAGCATAAGATTCAGTGACTCCGAAGTCCGCATACGAGCGCATAATCTGCGACCTCGGAGAAGGCGTTCGCCGCATGCCGGCAGGCAGGGAACAAAATGCATCAGGAGGATGAATGGATGAAGAAGAGAGTACTTGCATTTTTGGGTGCATGTTTGTTGGCTGTCAGTACAGTCAGTCGCTGCAGCAGTTCGATGAGTTCCTGGAAACTTATGACATCAAGGAGGGCGACGGGATGTACCTGGCGCCGGAGGACAGGATCGCCGTGTGGTAGGGTCAGAAGAACCGTCACTATAACACAGGGGGGATGTCCCCCGCTTCTACAGGCGGCGGGTAGTAACAAACTTTCTCAGCGGCGGGTGACAATCCCCCGCTGAGTTATATGATGCACACGCGTGCGGAATGGAAGATGTTGCCTTTCAGGCAACCCGCACGCGGCGCAGCGGCTCGCTCTGCGAGCCTTGAAACGTACAAGCAGTCTGCACGTCGTGCTTCGCCTAGCTCCGCGCGCATTGATCGTAAGTCCGAAACAGGTGTCGTCACCTCTTACTTGCCTTTAGAAACAAGATTCTTTATAATATATTCTGGATTGATATGAGCACAGAAGGGAGGATTCTATGAAGGGTATCGTTTTAGCCGGTGGCTCTGGCACGAGATTATATCCGCTCACAATGGTGACATCCAAACAGCTTCTTCCTATTTTTGATAAACCGATGATCTACTATCCCCTGTCTGTTCTGATGAACGCGGGCATCAGGGATATCCTGATCATCTCGACACCGCAGGATCTGCCTCGCTTTGAGCTGCTGCTCGGAAACGGGCACCAGTTCGGCATCAAGCTTTCTTATAAGGCTCAGCCTAGCCCGGACGGACTGGCGCAGGCATTCATGATCGGTGATAAGTTCATAGGAGACGACGCTGTGGCAATGGTCCTTGGGGACAATATTTTTGCCGGACACGGTCTCAAGAAGAGGCTCAGGGCGGCTGCCGAGACCGCTGAGAACGGCGGCGGAGCCACGGTCTTCGGTTATTACGTCGACGACCCGGAGAGATTCGGCATAGTGGAATTTGATAAGGACGGAAAGGCCGTCAGTATCGAGGAGAAGCCGCAGCATCCCAAGAGCAATTACTGTGTAACAGGACTGTATTTTTATGACCGGAACGTCGTGGAGTACGCCAAGTCCCTCAAGCCTTCGGCCAGGGGCGAGTACGAGATCACGGATCTCAACCGGATCTATCTCGAAGAAGGCCGGCTGCACGTGGAGCTTCTGGGGCAGGGGTTTACCTGGCTTGATACCGGGACACACGAGAGCCTTGTCGACGCGACGAATTTCGTCAAGACCGTGGAGCAGCATCAGCACAGAAAGATCGGATGCCTTGAGGAGATCGGATATCTGAACGGATGGATCACCCGGGAGGATGTACTCAGGACCTATGAAGTGATGAAGAAGAACCAGTACGGTCAGTACTTAATGGATGTTCTGAACGGCAAATATATTGATGAACTAAGATAATACAGAAGGGATGTAGACAGTGGACAGAATAGCAGTATTGATTCCCTGTTATAACGAGTCAAAGACGATTGGGAAAGTGGTCGCAGATTGGAAGAAATCTCTTCCGGAGGCTGTAATATATGTCTATGACAATAATTCGAGCGACGGGACAGCACAGATAGCGAAGGAAGCGGGAGCGGTAGTAAGGTACGAATACCAGCAAGGTAAAGGCAACGTAATACGCAGGATGTTCAGAGAGATCGATGCCGACTGCTATATCATGGTGGATGGGGACGACACCTACCCGGCGGAATACGGCAGGCAGATGGCCGACCTGGTCCTGGAGAAGAAGACGGATATGGTAGTGGGAGACAGGCTCTCCTCGACCTATTTTGAAGAGAATAAGAGACCGTTCCACAATTTCGGCAACAGCCTTGTGAGAGGGAGCATCAACCGCCTTTTTGACACTAATATCAGAGATATCATGACCGGATACAGGGCTTTCAGCTATCTGTTCGTAAAGAGCTTCCCGGTCCTGTCAAAGGGATTTGAGATCGAGACGGAGATGAGCATTCACGCCGTTGAGAAGAACATGAGGATCGAGAACGTGATCATTGAGTACAGGGACCGCCCTGAGGGAAGTGAATCCAAGCTGGACACTTACTCGGATGGGTTCAAGGTACTCGGGACGATCTTCCGTCTCTACAAGAACTACAAGCCGATGAGCTTTTTTGGCGGTTTGAGCGTACTTCTGTTCATCCTGACGCTGATCATGTTTATTCCGATCTTTATTGAATATGCCAGGACCGGCCTGGTACCGAGATTTCCGACTCTCATTGTTTCGGGATTCATCGGACTGGGAGGCGTTTTATCCCTTTTCACGGGGTTGATCCTTACGACGCTTGTCGAGAAAGAGAGGCAGGAATTCGAATTCAGGCTGATCGTCATTGAGAATATGTATCATAATCTGATACATGGTCGGAAATGAGGCAAATACGGCAGAAAGTATATATATTACTAATAGAAAAAGCAGGCAGAATATATTATAATATTGCAGTTACAGAAAAAGTGCGAATTTTGTGATATACTTGTAACGGAGTTTGGGGCAGCAACTTGCGGAACATAGCATGGAGACTGCCGGGGAACACAGGAGAAAGCCAGTGGCGAAGAAAGTACGTGTTTTACATATCGCGGAAGCGCCGGGAGGCGTGGAACGATACTTGGTCGCGTTATTGACTAAGCTAAAACAGAATTATAGTGATCAGCTTGAGCATATTCTCGTGTGTTCGGATTCTTTTGATGCCGGCAAGTTTGAGGAGATCGTTTCCAAGGTCGAACATGTCGGAGACATGCACCACGCGATCAGCGCGAGATTTGACATACGCAGTATTATGATGGTGAGGAGCCTGATCAAGAAATACAAGCCGGATGTGGTCTACTGTCACAGTTCCAAAGCGGGAGCAATCGGCCGCATGGCAAATGTCGGCCTCAGGAACAGGTATGGTGAAAGAAATGCCTGTCTCTACAATGCTCACGGCTGGGCATTCAATATGAAGGGGGCCAGCAAGAGTCTGATACGGTCTTATGTGATGATCGAGAAGATGCTCGCTCCGATCACGGACAGCATCGTATGTATCTCGGAATTTGAGAAGAACACAGCGCTCGCTCATGGAATTTGTGACGCGTCAAAGCTCAATGTGATCTACAACGGCATTGATCTGGACGAGGAGAACATGGCCCATACTTTGCCGCCTGATATGCAGGGAATTCCGGAGGACGCGTTTGTTGTCGGTATGGTGGGGCGTCTCGCAACGCAGAAAGCCCCTGATATCTTTGTCAAGGCTGCCTCTGTGATCAAGAAGAGGATTCCCGAGGCGTTTTTTGTAATAGTCGGCGACGGACTCAACCGTAATGATACGGAAAGGCTGGTCAGGGAATACGGCCTGATGGATTCCTTCCTGATCACCGGATGGGTCGACGACCCTTTCAACTATATCTGCAATTTTGATGTGGCCATGCTGATGAGCAGGTGGGAGGGGTTCGGTCTTGTGCTTCCTGAGTACATGCTGACCCGCAAGCCAATCGTAGCAGCCAATGTGGACGCGATCCCTGAGATCATCCAGGACGGTTACAACGGGCTCCTGGTGGAGCGGGAAGACTTCTACGGTGCCGCGGAGGCAGTCATTAAACTCCGCGACAACGAAGAACTGCGCAGTTACCTTGTAGGAAATGGTCTCAAAGTCGTCAAGGAGCGCTTCAACGTGGAGCGGACAGCGCGCGAACACAGGGACCTGTTCCTGCGCCTTGCCGGAAGAGAAGTAAAGAAAGATTAGTACTTTTAATATTGGGAACTGATCTCGGCGGAACGCTGCGGATCCGGAGTATTTGGCAGAATATTCCGGGGCCGGAGTGTTCCGTCGATTATTTGTGTGCCGGGAAAGTGTAAGGGGCCTGCGGGTCAGACCGGCTCGCCGCAAGAAGCCAAACTTGATAAATAGTGTGAAATCTTATACACTTAATTCTGAATCGGGTTCTACCCGGTGAGAAAGAATTGTTTTTATGATTCTACACTTTAGAAGCGGGGGTACCCCTCGATATAAACGAAAGAAGTACTATGATAACTATTAAAGATATAGCAGACAAATCTATGACGCCGGAGAAGAGGTCGATGGCGAAGAATGACCTTTTCGCCTTTTATATCGGAAGGCCCCTCTCCTACGCGCTGACAATTCCTTTTCTGTACACTGATATAAGCCCGAACACGATCTCGATGATCTCGGTCGTCCCGGCCATATTCGGCTTTCTGGCAGCCTGTCTGACCAGAACGAAGGCAGGAATGATCGCCGCCTGGCTCATGTTCTTTCTGTGGAACCTTCTGGACGGAGTGGACGGCAATGTCGCGAGGTACAGAAGGCAGTTTTCCAAGCTGGGAAGCGTCTATGACGCCATGGCCGGCTATATCGCGTCGGCGCTCATGTTCTATGCCGCAGGGATCATGGCGGCGCACAGCGAAGGGCCGCTCTTAAATAGAGGGCTGATCAGCGCAGAGGCACTCATCATCTGCGGCGGGCTCATCGCGATCGTCGACCTGCTCCCGAGGCTGGTCATGCACAAGGCGGTCACCACACTGATGGATAAGGATGCTGTAAAGGACGTCATGGACAAGGCGGATTACGGGATCGTGAAGACGATCGCCCTGAACCTGAGATCCTGCGCCGGGGGCGCACAGTTCCTTCTGCTCGTGGCGATACTGCTGAATATCCTGGACCTTTACACCGTGTGCTACCTGCTGTTCAACACTGCAGTCATGGTGTTATCACTTAAGTCTGTTTTCAAAGGGAATGAGTGAAATGAATATAGCGATCATTATAGCAGGCGGGACCGGTCACCGAATGGGGCAGGATATCCCCAAGCAGTTCATAAATGTCTATGACAAACCGGTCCTCATCTATACGCTTGAGGGCTTTCAGAAGCATCCCGAGATCGACGCCATCGAAGTGGTATGCATCGACGGGTGGCACGACATTGTCTGGGCTTATGCCAAACAGTTCAATATTGACAAACTCAAATGGATCGTGTCCGGCGGAAATACCGGACAGGAATCGATCAGGAACGGCGTCTACAATCTTGAAGGGAAGTGCGGAGACGACGATATCATTATCGTTCACGACGGGATCCGTCCCCTGGTAGACGAGACTGTTCTCACTGATGTTATCGCCAAATGCAGGAAATACGGCAACGCCGTGACTTCTCTTCCCTATAACGAGCAGATCTTTGTCGTCGACGACGAGATCAGCACTGTCAAATATATTCCTCGTGAAACCCTTCGGAGAGTATCGACGCCGCAGGCTTACAAGTTCGGAAAGCTGGACTGGGCCTATCACGAGGCTTTCGAGAAGGAGATCGGGATCTACGGCTCATCCTATACCAATACGATGATGGTGGAACTGGGGGAGAGGCTCTATTTTGCCGCAGGTTCTGACAAGAACATCAAATTGACGACAAAGGATGACCTGGAGATGTTCAAGGCCTATCTCAAATCAGACATTGACAACTGGCTCAAGTGACGGGAGAAATGATGAGTCTTTACACAAACGCGAATTATATGGAAGACGTCAGGCGGACGGCGCAGCTCAGCCTCCCCTGGGACAGGCTCGCGGACAAGGCAGTCCTTATCTCGGGAGCGACGGGGATGGTGGGAAGTTTTCTGACCGACGTCATAATGGAGAGAAACGGGCGGGAAGGCATGAACTGCCGGATCTATGCTCTTGGCCGCAGTGAAGAGAAAGCCAGGGCCAGATTCGGAGAGCGGTGTGATCATCCGCTTTTCTCTTTTATTCCCTATGACATCAACAGGCCCTTTGTCAGGGACGATATCGGAAAGGTGGACTTTGTACTGCATCTGGCGTCCAACACGCATCCCATGCAGTATTCCACAGACCCGATCGGAACGATCACGACCAACATAATCGGCCTTCAGAATATGCTGGAATTTGCCTGTTCCCACGGTGCGGAGAGATTCGCGTTCGCGTCTTCCAACGAGATCTATGGGGAGAATCGCGGCGATGCCGAACTTTTCGAGGAGGATTACTGCGGTTATATCGACTGCAATACGCTCAGAGCGGGCTATCCGGAGAGCAAGAGGTGCGGAGAAGCGCTGTGCCAGGCCTATATAAAACAGAAAGGGATCGACGTCTGCATTCCGAGACTGACACGGTCCTACGGACCGACTATGCTGATGTCCGATACTAAGGCGATCAGCCAGTTCATCCGCAAGGGCATTGCGGGTGAGGACATCGTGCTCAAATCGGCGGGCACACAATACTACAGCTATACTTATGTCGCGGACGCAGTGAGCGGCTTTCTGACAGTCCTTCTGCTCGGAAAGAGCGGAGAGGCTTACAATATCGCCGACGAGGCATCAGACATGCAGCTGAGGGATCTCGCCGCGCTGATCGCTCAGAACGCCGGTACCAAAGTGGTCTTTGAGATCCCGGACGCCGTGGAGGCGATAGGGTACAGTAAGGCGACCAAGGCGAGACTGGATGGCAGAAAGCTTAAGGAGCTGGGGTGGAAACCGGCATATGACCTGCGGAGCGGAATCCGCAGAACGATTGAGATCCTCAGACAGGACTGATTCAGGTGACACAAGGAGTACTAAGGACAATGAGCAAGACTACACAGCAGGATTATCCGATCGATTTCGTTCTCCTGTGGGTGGATGACAGTGATCCGGAATGGAGGGCGCAGAGAAACAGCTATGCACCCGAGAAAAGTTTCCTGATCGATGAGGGAGAGGCGAGGTACCGCGACTGGGGAACACTCAGGTACTGGTTCCGAGCTGTAGAAAAGTTCACACCCTGGGTCAACAAGATCTATTTTGTGACTTGCGGGCATGTTCCGGAATGGCTTGATCTGAACGCTGAAAAGCTGGTGCATGTAAAGCACGCCGATTATATGCCTCAGGAGTACCTGCCGACTTTCAGCTCCCATCCGATCGAGCTCTGCGTCAACCGCATAAAGGGATTGTCTGAGCACTTTGTATATTTTAACGATGATATGTTTATCTGCAGGAGCATCCCGAAGGAGGTCTTCTACAGAAACGGAAAGCCCGTCCACCAAGCCAGGCTCCACGCGGTAAGGCCCGGAAAGATCGGGGCGATCATGCCGCACATCTATCTCAACTGTACTGAAGTGATCAACGAGCACTTTGACATGCATAAGGTCCTGAAGAAGGACCGCAATAAGTGGTTCTCGATCCCGAAGAACGGGATCAAGACCGTTATGGAGAATGCCTACTGCAGCCAGTTCAAAATGTTCCCCGGCTTCAAGGACGAGCATCTCCCGGTCCCGATCCTCAAGAGCACCATGGATACGATCTGGAAGCTCAACGGTGAGAGACTGGACGCGACCTGCAGACACCGCTTCCGCGATGTAAGAGATGTGAGTCAGTATGTCTTTCGCTACTGGCAGCTGGCAAGCGGCAATTTCGTACCGGAGAAACTGGAGTTTCTGGGAGCTCACTACACGATCACGGCGGATCAAAAGGAGTTGGATGATCTGTGCAGATATGTGAGCAGCGGCAAATACAGAATGCTCTGTCTCAATGACGCTGACGGTATTCATTCTTATGAGGAATTTGAGTCGGCAAGAGAACAGATCCTGAAGGCTTTTGAGGCGCTGCTCCCGGAGAAGTCTTCCTATGAGAGATGAGTACGGGATCACAGGAAAATCCCTGATGGCGGACCGATCAGGAGGGGGTAAGAATGAATATCAGAACTTATGACCTTCAGCGTGTGGGCTGCCTTTTGTTTCTGGGATACACGTTTCTTTTTGACCTGATCGAGAAGATCTTCGGACCCAGATTCGCTTTCGGGATGGTCCTGGCAGGCGCTGCTTTCTATTTTGTGGCTCTGCTTAAGGGCGGGAAGAGACACCTGATTCCTAAAGCTTTTGTCACGATGATCCTTCCGTGGATCTTCTTTATGCTGCTGTTTGTGATCCCGAGAAATCAGCATATTGTGCATCACAACTACTGGTCGACGATCAGGTGGTGCCTTGCGGTCATCATTATGATCATGGCGGCTTTAAATCCGACAGACCACAAAGGGACCATGCGGATCATTCTTTTATTCAGTCTGATTCATGTCATAGCGACATGGGTCCTGTATTTTAATCCGCTGCTATACGAAAGGCTCTACAAACTGTGGGGGGCCTGGCCGGTCGGTACTGAGCGTAATTTTCAGGTGTACAGGGCCGGCATAACAAACAACTATGCCAGAAATACGATCGGACAGATCCCGGCTTTGCTGCTCATGGCAGCCACGATTATTGTGATCCTGCTGACTCGCGGGATGATAACGAGGTACAATGCCGGAAGGATCCTGGCGGCATCGGCTGTTGCTGCGGCGACACTCGGCGCGCTGTTTCTGACAGCCAAGAGGTCGGGAGTCTTGTTCGGTACAGCAGCGATCATGTTCGGATATGTGACATATAAGTATAAGAAGATCAATATAGTCAAAATCGCGGGGCTGGGAATTGCGGTACTCTTTCTTTTTCTTGCAGCTTCGAGGTTCGTCCCGCCGCTTCAGCTTATCATAGACCGTTTCTTCGAGCTCGGTAAGGATACCTCCACCACAAATAGGCTGAAAATGTGGAAACTGGCACTGGAGATGTTCGCAAGAAAGCCGCTGATCGGGAACGGGTGGGAGAGCTTCAAATACGAGTATTACTTGAAATTGAATACCAGGCAGGGAAGCCTGTATGATTACCTGGACGCGCACAACGTCTATTTGCAGGTCCTTGCAGAGACAGGTATTCTGGGTATGAGCCTTTTTTTGGTTTGTATCGGATCGACTTTTCTGACGACTTACAGAGTGATCTGCGCACGAGACAGGATTACCGGCGTGTATGATAAAGCAGCCGCTTTGTATTCGTTTATGTATCAGATATATTTTATTCTGTACTGTGCGACCGGTAACTGCCTGTATGATATTACTTTTATACATTACACGGTGGCGGCCGGCCTGATGTACGGAGTTTACTTAAAAGTTTTCTTTTCCGCATGGCAGACAAGAGAGATTTATGAAACCTATCGGTATCCTGACATTTCACAGAGCATCTAATTACGGAGCAGTTCTGCAGGCCTATGCTCTGCAGAAAGTTATCTCTGACACGGGAAGAGAAGCGGTCATTGTGGACTATCACTGCCGTGCCGTAGAGGAAGGGCACAGACCTTGGGGGCTGTTCAGGCGGCACAAGTTCCCGGTCGTGCTGCTGCGCTGCCTCGTGGCGATCAGGAAAGACAATATATTCGGCGCATTCCGAAGGAACAGGCTGGTTCTGTCCGAAAAGATGAGCGCGGATGACCTGGAGAAACGAGGGGACGAGTACGCTTTGTTCGTGACAGGGTCGGACCAGGTGTGGAACGACACTTTTTCCGGCATGGATCCAGTCTATATGCTCACATTCGCAGATCAGAATCAGAGGTATTCCTATGCCTGCAGTCTGGGTTTTGACAGATTTCCGGAGGGAACAGAGCAAGTCTACAAGGAGCGGCTGGCGGGGATGCAGTGTATCTCTGTGAGGGAAAAAAAGGCTGTGGACTTAATCGGACAGCTTGGCTTCTCGGCGAGAGTGGATCTGGATCCCACACTGCTTTTAGACCGTATTAAATGGCAGGAGCTCATGAAAGTGCCCGATTATCCGGAACCCTACATCCTGGTCTATACGGTGAACGAAGACGTCCACCTTCTGGAGGCGGCAAGAAGGCTGTCTGAAAAGACCGGCGTCAAAATATTGTACCTGAACAATCAGTACAAGAAAAACAGGGATATCACGAGAATTCGGTACAGTACACCGGAAGAATACGTCGGCTGGTTTGCCGGCGCTGAATATGTATTTACGAATTCTTTCCACGGAACGGCTTTTGCCGTCATTTTTCAGAAAAAGCTCAAAGTTGAGCTGGAGACCGCGAAAAAATTTAATGTAAGGAGCAGAGACCTGCTCATGAACTGCGCGCTGCCGCAGTGTGTCCTTAAGAACAATGAGGAGGACATGGAATTTCGTATAGACTGGGCAGAGACAGAGCGCAGGCTTGATTCGATGCGCCGCAGTTCGCTTGATTATATCCGGCTGATCTCGGAAAGAGCGGAGCAGAATGAGAAGGAATAATTCTTTATATGAGTCGAGAAGGTAAACTTGCCAAAAATACACTCATACTTTCAATAGGCACTTTTTTACCCAAACTGGCGTCCATCATAACACTTCCTATACTCACGGGGTGTCTGACACGGACTGAAATGGGAACTTATGACGTGATCCTGATCCTGGAATCGCTGTTTTTGCCGACCGCGACTTTCCAGATCCAGACAGCCGCGTTCCGGTTCCTGATCGATGCAAGGGAGGACGAGGAAAAAGTCAAGGAGATCGTGACGACCATCCTGGTCTTCGCGATCCCGATCTCACTGGCGGCGCTCACTGTCCTGTATCTGTGTATGGGAAAAGTGGACAGTACGGTACGAATCCTGGTCTGCCTTTATTTCTTTGTCGACAGTATTGTTAATATCCTGCTTCAGGTCTGCAGGGGTCTCAATGAGAATATGGTCTACTCGGCCAGCGCGATCCTGTCGTCCCTGGGAAAGATGATCTTTGCCGTGATCTGCGTCTACTGGCTCAAGGCAGGGCTCAAAGGAACGGTCATCGCTCTTTTGATGTCGGTCGTGTTCGCTTTGGTCTTTCTTGTCTTTAAGGCCAAAATATACAGATATATCGATCTGCGGTATTTCAGCAAGAGAAAGCTCAGGGAGATGCTAAGGTATTCCTGGCCAATGGTGCCCAATTGTATGTCTTCCTGGGTCATGCGCGTTTCGGACAGGTTTGTGGTCATTTTCTTTATGGGAATTGAGGCAAACGCGGTATATGTGGTCGCCAACAAGATTCCCGGGCTCTTAAATATTGCTCAGAACACCTTTACCATGGCGTGGCAGGAGAATGCTTCGGTAGTCTCCAGGGACCGCGACGCGAGCGAGTACTATTCCTCCATGTTCAGGACCATGTTCGACCTTATGGCGGGGTTCTTCGGGCTCCTGATCGCGGCAACGCCTATTCTGTTCAAACTCCTGATCCGAGGAGATTACGCGGCGGCATACAACCAGATTCCCATCCTCTTTGTGGGCATGTTCTTCTTCAGTATGTCCACTTTCCTGGGAGGAATTTATGTGGCTTACATGGAGTCCAAGAGTGTCGGGATCACGACTACCGCGGCAGCAGCCTGCAATCTGATCGTCGACATAGCCACCATCCGCTGGATCGGTCTCTACGCGGCTTCCGGTTCCACTCTGATCAGCTATCTGTTCCTGTTCATCTTCAGAAGCATCGACGTGCAGAGGATCGTAAAGGTAAAATACAGTCTCACCCACATGCTGGTCATTCTTGCCATCATGATCTCGGAGAGCGTCATGTGCTTTTTGCAGAAGCCGGTGTTAAACATTATCAACCTGGTGCTGGGGTGCGTCGTCTTTGCTGTGATCAACAAGTCCTTTGTCAAAGCTGTATTAAAAAAGGGAATGGCTTATATGAATAAGAAGAGAGCGGCCTCCGGAAACAATGTCATGGCAGTCAGCGGAGCTGAGGGGGCTGCAGATTCTGAGGGGGCAGCAGAACCCGCGGAGATGCCGGCTCCCTCCGACCTGCCGGCTCTTGCGGTTAACAAGAGCAGCTGCTGCGGGTGCAGCGCCTGTTATGCGGCGTGCCCGGTGGGCGCGATCGAGATGAAAGCGGATGAAGAGGGATTTTTGTATCCTGTGATCGATCCCGAGAAGTGCGTGCGCTGCCGCAAATGTCTGCAGGCCTGCGCTTTCAAGCGTGATCTGGCAGGCGGGAGCCATCCGGAGGATACGCTGGTCTATGCCTGCAGGACCAAGGACAGGGAAATCCTTAAAAGAAGCTCTTCCGGCGGCGTTTTTGTCGCGGTCTCGGATATGTTTTTGGAGAGAGGCGACGCTGTTCTGTGCGCCCACTACAATTACGAAGAACACCGGACGGTATTTGCCCTGGTCCGCACTAAAGAAGAACGGGACGCATCCTCGGGGTCTATGTATATGCAGAGTTTTGCGCTGGACTCCTGGAGAGAGGCTCTTGCCTGGCTTAAGGAAAATCCTGACCGCAAGCTCCTGTTCACCGGCCTCGGATGTCAGGCAGCCGGCTTTATGCAGTTCATGAAGATGAACGGCATGAGCGGGCGGATCTTCACTGTCGACATTATTTGCCACGGGGCTCCCAGTCCCAAGATCTGGGCGGAATATGCCCGCTCTCTCGAAAAAGACGGAAAGCTCAGCGACCTGAACTTCAAAAATAAGAAGACGGGATGGAGCAAGTCCGTGGGAACCGTCTGCGTGGACGGGGAGGAGATCTCCATTGCAAAATACAGAAGGATCTATACCGACCGCTACACGATCAGGCAGTCCTGCTCCTCATGTCCCTATACCAGGATGAACAGGGATACAGATATCACGATCGGTGATTTCTGGCACATGGAGAAGAGCATGCCGGACTTTGTTGACGAGATGGGAACGAGCCTGGTGCTGATCCACACGGAGCGCGGAAAAGAGCTCTTTGACGCGGTCAAAGAGAAGCTGGACTACCGTGAGAGCAACACCACGGACTGCTGGCAGCTCAACCTGCAGGAGCCCACGAAGCCTTCCGGGATCAGGGACAAGTTCTGGAGAGATTACAGGAAGCACGGCATTGATTACGTCATGGATCATTACGGTGTGGTCCCCTTGTGGCTGAAGGCAGGGAGGAAGATCAGGGGACTGTTCAAGTGAACAGGTCCGACTGTTCAGCTCGTCGACCGGACGCCGGTTTTTCGGGATGCTCAGCAATTGCAAGAAACGGAGAAAGCCTAATTGTCAACTTACGTCATCAGTGATATTCACGGCGCGCTGCCGCAGTTTCAGAAACTTCTGAAAAAAATACGTTTTGCACCGGATAAAGGAGATGAGCTTTATCTTCTGGGTGACTATGTCGACTGGGGCGACTATCCGCTTGAGACGCTTCTTTTTGTCATGCACCTGGACAGGTCAAGTGAACATGTCCATTGCCTGCGCGGCAATCACGAGGAGATGTTCCTCTCGATGATGGAGATCGGCTATAAGGGCGGGGCGGACAATCCGATCGCCCAGAACTGGCTGATAAACAACCGGGGAGCCGGCACATGGGCGGAGTTCAGCCGCCTGGACAGGCTTAAGCAGTGGGAGATCCGCAAGTGGATCCAGGCGCTGCCCTACAGTTACAGCGTATGGGACGGCGAAAAGCACTATATGCTGGCCCACGCCTATCCCTACCATTACGATGCGGAATACAGCCCGCTGACTACCAGGCTCCACCGCAAGGACGCGGTATGGAGGCGGCTTGGCCTGCGCGAGGATCCCTTTGCCGATTACAGGGGAGATGAAAAGTATCACTGCCTGATCTGCGGACACACGATCACTGATTACTATTTTACCCGAATGAAAGCTGAGAAGAACTGGCCCTTCAGAAAGCCCAGGGCGACCAAGAGGAACAGGATCTTCTACGGGGAGAAATACGTCAACATCGACTGCGGCGCCAAGCTTCTTTCCTGCGCGGCGGACGATTCGGAGCCTATCAGAAAGGCGGCGGAGCGGGCGCAGCTTGCGTGCCTGCGGCTCGAGGACGCGGAAGAATTCTATGTGAGATGAAATATCGTTTTGGTATGCTGAAGAGAGACTGCCGGAGGGAAACCTCAGGCAGTCTCTCTGCGTTTCAAGAAACAGTATTAAACCCTTGCAGGTGAAACCGCCGATCTTTTGTGGCGTAACTTTCGGACTTAATCAATCAACCTTGAAATTGGGCAACATGCTATTTATTTTCCCTATACTGGTGGAATAGCCACCAATATAGGGAAAAGTAAGAGGGTAGTAGTATACTGATATGGCTATAGGTATGCAGTTACAAAACCCTATATTCGTGGAATAACCACCAGTATAGGCAAAAAAAAGGATATAACGTGAAAACGGACCGCTTTAGCGGCCCGCCCTGCGTGTGGCCTCGCTTGACATTTGCGGTAAAAGATTTCATACTTACTGTGCATGAGTATGTCGTGTGACAAAAGTTTAGTTTGGAAGGAATATACTATAGTTATGATTCATTTTGCGGCCAAAATAGAGAGAAATGACCCGTGCTGGTGTGGCAGCGGCAAGAAGTACAAGAGCTGCCATATGCGCTTCGACGAAAAGATCAGGAGCTTCCAGCTAAAAGGACATATCACTCCGGACAGGAGTATCATCAAGACTCCTGAACAGGTTCAGGGTATCAAAGAGAGCGCCAAGGTCAATATGGCCTGCCTGGACGCAGTCGCAGCGGCGATCCGCCCGGGTATGAGCACGGAAGAGATCGATAAGATTGTATATGAGACTACTGTCTCCATGAACGCGATTCCGGCGCCGCTCCATTACGAGGGATTTCCTAAGAGCGTCTGTACTTCCATAAACGAGGAAGTCTGCCACGGGATCCCGGATGAGGTCCATATCCTGAAGGAAGGCGATATCATCAACGTGGACTGCTCCACGATCTACAGGGGATATTTTTCGGATTCTTCCCGAATGTACTGCATCGGCGAGGTCTCCGAGGAGAAGAAGAAACTGGTGCAGGTCACCAAAGAGTGCGTCGAGATCGGTCTTGAGAATGTAATTCCGTGGACTTTCCTCGGCGACATGGGCAGCAAAGTCCATGAGCACGCTGTGAAGAACGGTTATTCAGTGGTCCGCGAGATCGGCGGGCATGGAATCGGCCTCGAGTTCCACGAGGACCCGTTTGTAAGCTACGTCTCCAAGCCGGGACAGGAGATGCTGATGGTGCCCGGAATGGTCTTCACGATCGAGCCCATGGTCAATATGGGGACCGACGAGATCTATCAGGATGACAAGAACGGCTGGACGATCTATACAAGAGACGGAAAGCCCTCCGCGCAGTGGGAGATCCAGGTGCTTGTCACAGAGACGGGGCACGAGGTGCTCTGCTGGTAAAAAATGCGCTCGGAACGAGGAGCGCATTTTTGGAAGCAATGCCTTCGGCATGGCTTCAGGGGTATCGCAAACCCTGTAATCATATAGAAATAATTAAGAGGGGAAATGACCTATGCAGAATAAAGGAAAATACTACATTACAACAGCGATTGCCTATACATCAGGCAAACCGCACATTGGAAACACCTACGAGATCATCCTCGCTGACTGCATCGCCAGATACAAGAAAGCGGACGGTTATGACGTTCATTTCCAGACCGGAAGTGACGAACATGGCCAGAAGATCGAGTCCAGAGCCGCTGCAGCCGGCAAGACTCCCAAGGAATTCGTAGACGATGTGGCAGGAGAGATCAAGAGACTCTGGGACCTCGTCAATACTTCCTATGACCGCTTTATCCGTACAACGGACGCAGACCATGAGCTTCAGGTACAGAAGATCTTCAAGAAGCTGTACGAGCAGGGCGATATCTATCTGGGTTATTACGAGGGAATGTACTGCAGAGAGTGCGAGGCATTCTACACGACTTCCCAGGTCGTAGACGGCAAATACTGCCCTGTCTGCGGCGGAGAAGTGCATCAGGCTAAGGAAGACGCGTACTTCTTCAGAATGAAGAAATATGCTGACCGTCTGATCGAGCACATCAACACACATCCCGAGTTCATCCAGCCCGTATCCCGCAAGAACGAGATGATGAACAACTTCCTGCTGCCCGGACTGCAGGATCTGTGCGTCTCCAGAAGCTCCTTTACATGGGGCATTCCGGTGGACTTCGCGCCCGGCCATGTGGTCTACGTCTGGCTTGACGCGCTCAGCAACTATATCACCGGTATCGGATACGATGCTGACGGAAACAGCAGCGAGCTGTACAAGAAGAACTGGCCTGCAGACCTTCACCTGATCGGCAAGGACATCGTCCGCTTCCATACCATTTACTGGCCTATTTTCCTGATGGCACTGGGCGAGCCCCTTCCCAAACAGGTCTTTGGCCACCCGTGGCTGCTGCAGGGCGGCGAGAAGATGAGCAAGACTAAGGGCAACGTAATCTATGCGGACGACCTGGTGAACATCTTCGGCGTTGATGCTGTTCGCTATTTTGTCGTGCACGAGATGCCCTATGAGAACGACGGCGTGATCACATGGGAGCTGGTAGTCGAGAGGATCAATTCCGACCTGGCCAACACGATGGGCAACCTCGTGAACCGCACGATTGCCATGAGCAATAAATATTTTGACGGCGTTGTTGCCGACAAGGGCGCGGCAGAGCCCGTCGACGACGACCTCAAGGCGTTTGTGACGGCCGCTTATGACAAGGTCGAGGCCAAGATGGACGAACTGCGCGCGGCTGACGCCCTGACGGAGATCTTCGCGGTCTTCAAGAGACTGAACAAGTACATCGACGAGACCGAGCCGTGGGTGCTGGCAAGGGACGAAGCCAAGTCCGACCGTCTTGCGACCGTTCTCTACAACCTGATCGAAGGCATCACCATCGGCACGGCGCTCATGGCGCCTTTCATGCCTGAGACGGCAGACAAGATCGTCAGGATGCTGAATACCGAGATCCGCGACTTCGAAACGCTCAGAACTTTCGGCCTGTATCCTTCCGGAAACAAGGTGACAGACAAGCCCGAGATCCTGTTCGCACGCCTCAAAGAGGCAGACGTCATGAAGGATGTCGAGAAGATCATGGAGAAACAGCGCAAGGAAGCCCTGAAGCAGGCCAAGCTCGAGGAGAAGGCCAAGGAGAAGGTCGCCGAGGATAAAGCGGGCTCCGATAAGGCTGCTGAAGCGGCTAAAGAAGATAAGAATAAAGAAGAGCAGAATGAAGCTCCCGCAGCGGAAAAGAAGCCTGAGGTCACGATTGATGATTTTGCCAAGCTTCAGTTCCAGGTGGGTGAAGTCATCGCCTGTGAGGAAGTCAAGAAGTCCAAGAAACTTCTCTGCTCCCAGGTAAGGATCGGCAGTGAAGTGCGCCAGATCGTATCCGGTATCCGTAAGTACTACTCCGCGGAAGAGATGGTCGGCAAAAAAGTGATGGTCATCACGAACCTTAAACCCGCCAAGCTGGCCGGACTTATGTCTGAAGGCATGCTTCTGTGCGCGGAAGGTCCCGACGGATCACTTGCGCTGATGACGCCTGAAGCGGGGAAAGATATTCCGGACGGTTCCGAGATAGGTTAACTCAGGTGGGAGTGGGGCCCCCGCTGAGTTAAATGATGCACACGCGTGCGGAAAGGAAGATGTTGCCTTACAGGCAACCCGCACGCGGCGCAGCGGCTCGCGCTGCGAGCCTTGATTCGGGTAACCCGCAAGCGGCGCGGAGATCCACGCCGCTTGCTTTAACCTTGATTATGACTATGGGGGATAGTTAATGAAGAAAAGAGCGTTGATGATCCTGATGACCGTATTCCTCAGCTTTACAAGCGTGGTGAGTCCGGTCTGCCAAGCGGCAGCATCGGAGGGCTCGGATACGCAGGAAGAAGCCGGCGGCACGCAGGACGCAGGCAGCAAGGACAAGAGCATTCTCGAGCAGGGAATGGAGATCGGAAGCGACCTCTATGACAAAGTTGACGAGAAGCTGGACGGCATGGACAAGGTCTCCCTGCGAAGGAATATCCGGGAGGCGCTCGAGCAGATGGATGAGATGGGAATCTCACCTTCAGCGGTCGCCGAGAATCTCTTCGGTATACGTCCGCCCGCGGGAAACAGCGGTAAAAAGCCCGGAGACACGCTTATCGAGGACGCGCAGAGAACAGTCAGAAAGAAGACGGAAGGGTTCTTTACGATCCTCTGGGAAGGCTTTCTGGACACGCTGGGCAGCATGATCACAACAGGCATCAGCGTATTCGGCGGACAGAGCGGGAAGAGCTAAGGGAGGAAACGTCTGTGAACATATTTGAAGAGGGAAGCCCGGTCCAGAGATTTCTGAACAAGATGGCGGACCTGCTGATCCTCAATATCATAACATTGCTGATGTGTCTTCCGATCATAACAGCCGGCGCGGCCCTCACGGCGATGCACTATGTGCTCCTGAAAATGGTGCGCGGAGAAGAGGGATATATTCTCAAATCTTTCTTCCGCTCCTTTAAGAGAGAGTTCAGACAGGCAACGGTCCTGTGGATCCTTTTTGTGGCTTTGGCCGCCCTTATGGCGTCCAACCTCGTGATGGTCCTGCAGGGATCAGGCAGGTATCCCATTTGGCTTCCGAGTTCAATTGTCGTGGTCGCGGTTCTTGAGCTCATGTTCATGATCTACACGTTCGCGATGCTTTCACGCTTTGACGACAGTATTTACCACACGCTGCTCAATGCCGTGACGCTCACATTCGCCGAACTGCCGAGATCTCTGGAGATGGCCGTAATCACGATCATACCTCTCATCGCGTTTTTCAGGGTGAGTATCCTGCTCCCGGTCCTGATCCTTTTCGGACTCAGCGTTCCGGGATACGCCTGCGCGATGATCTACGACCCGGTCTTCAGAAAGATCGAGAAGCAGATCTGGGAAGAGGAGAACGCGGAAGACACGGAGGAAGAATAACCAAAGCACTGCACATCATGGATGCCTTGTGCGGCGGTTCGCTCCGCAGGCTTCAGCTTTCAAATGACAATTTAAACAAACAAAGAGGGAAATTCTGTACAAGATTACGAAGAACAGAATTTCCCTCTTTTTTGTCAACAAATCATCACCAAGACTGCCAAAAATCTTTTGTGAATTAAGGCAATGGTCGGACGGGCTTTTTTTGTCTATACTATGAACAGTTCATAACACTAATATTTTCGATTTTAAAGGAGTTTACAGATGGCAAGCTTATCATTAAAGGATGTATGCAAGGTTTATCCCAATGGCTACAAGGCCGTTCAGAATTTCAACATGGAAATCGCTGACAAAGAGTTCATCATTTTCGTAGGCCCTTCCGGATGCGGAAAGTCCACAACTCTGAGAATGATCGCAGGTCTGGAAGATATCTCCTCCGGTGAGTTCAAGATCGACGGAAAGCTCATGAATGACGTCGAGCCCAAGGACAGAGATATCGCGATGGTATTCCAGAACTACGCTCTGTATCCTCATATGACCGTTTATGATAACATGGCATTCGGCCTTAAGCTCCGCAAGGTTCCGAAGGACGAGATCGACAAGGCAGTTAAAGAGGCAGCAAGGATCCTCGACCTGACACACCTGCTTGACCGTAAGCCGAAGGCTCTTTCCGGTGGTCAGAGACAGCGTGTCGCTATGGGACGTGCTATCGTTCGTAATCCCAAGGTCTTCCTCATGGACGAGCCTCTTTCCAACCTGGATGCTAAGCTGCGTGTCCAGATGAGAACTGAGATCGCTAAGCTCCACCAGAGACTGGGCACCACCATCATCTACGTTACACACGACCAGACAGAGGCTATGACCCTTGGTTCCAGAATCGTCGTTATGAAGGACGGTATCGTTCAGCAGATCGATTCCCCTCAGAACCTCTATGACAAGCCCTGCAACCTGTTCGTAGCAGGATTCATGGGATCCCCTCAGATGAACTTTGTAGATGCTGTCGCTAGAGTAGAAGGCGACAAGGCATTCCTGGATGTCGAGGGACAGTCCATTGAGCTTCCCGCTGACAAGGCTAAGAAAGTGATCGAAGGCGGCTACAACGGCAAGCAGGTCACATTCGGTATCCGTCCCGAGAACATCATCGAAGTCAAGGGCGAGAAGAAGGTTCCTTATCAGTTCGAGTCCAAGGTCAACGTTTACGAGCTTCTGGGCGCAGAAGTATTCCTGTATTTCGATCTGGGCAATGCTAACATCACTGCAAGAGTCGAGCCTACCACAAAGGTTCGCCCCGGCGATACAGTGAAGTATACCTTCGATACCAAGAAGATCCACGTCTTCGATAAAGAGACCGAACTGACTATTGCAAACTGATCCGCAAATGCCATTTGCATGACCCTACAGAAATAGGTTATTATTGGGGTGCCGCACTATTTGGATAGTGCGGCGCCCTTTCTTTTTTGCATTCCAAGTTCCAAATAAGGAGGAGACGGATGGTTTCATCACAGATCATTAGAGGATGCCTTGAGCAGCTGAAGGCGATCACCAGGATAGAATTCTGCGTATTGGATATAGCCGGCGGCATTGTGGCCCAGACAGAAGGTGTGAATGTACCCGACAAGGCCATGGTAAGAGGGTTTGCGCAGTCAGCTGTAGACAGCCAGATCGTCGGGAACAGTTATTTTCTCAAAATAATGGACGACGAAGAGCTGCAGTTCATCCTCACGGCGCAGGGAAATGCGGAGCACACATTTATGGTGGCCAAGATCGCGGTCAGCGAGATCGAGAATCTCATTATCGCGTATAAGGAGAAGTTTGACCGCAACAATTTCTTCCAGAATCTGCTGCTTGACAACCTTCTGCTGGTGGATATACACAACCGCTCCAAAAAGCTCCATATCGTTAACAATGTTCGAAGGGCGATCATTCTGTTTGAGATGGATCCCGATTCGGAGCAGATCGCGTCGGAAATGCTGTCCGGTCTGTTTACTGTGCAGAACGGCGATTATCTCACGGAAGTCGATGAGAGCAGTGTGATCCTGATCAAGGCGCTGGATGAGAAGGAAGACTACAAGGAAGTGGAAGATGCCGCGAAAACGGCGGTGGATATGCTCAACATGGAAGCTATGGTCAAGGTCCGCGCTTCTTACGGGACGATCGTAGAGGAACTGAGAGAACTGTCCCGTTCTTACAAGGAAGCCAGAATGGCCATGGATGTGGGAAGGATCTTCTACGCCGGCAAAAGAGTGATCTCCTACAACGAACTCGGCATTGGGCGCCTGATCTACCAGCTCCCGCCGAGTCTGTGCAGGATGTTCATCCAGGAGATCTTTGAGGCAAATGAGATGGCGGAGTTCGACCAGGAGATCCTGACGACTATCAATACATTTTTTGACAATAACCTCAATGTATCAGAAACAGCCCGACAGCTCTTCGTGCACAGGAATACGCTGGTGTACCGCATCGAGAAACTGCAGAAGAGTACCGGGCTGGATATCAGGACTTTTGATGACGCCATGACGCTCAAGATCGCCCTGATGGTGAATGCTTATATGAAGGATCTGAACCGCAGGCACGGGAACTGATCCGGTGCTTTAAAGCCCGGTCCCGTCGAAGGCGGGGATGTAACTCTGGGACGCGGTCTCGCCGTCCTGGATAAAGCCGTTGGTGATCCCGATGGAGATCGCGTAATCCACCAGTTCATCGTATTCTTCGGCGGTAAGTTTGCGGCCCAGATTGGGATCGCCGTATACTTGGGGCATCGGCGTGTACTGGTTCATCAGGCTGATAAAAATGCTGTCTCCGTAAGTGGAGTGGAGGTAATCCAGAATGTCCCTGGAATCCTCGGCACAGCCCGGGAGAGCCAGATGCCGCACAATAACGCCTTTTACCATGATGGGATCGTCTTTGTCGTCCTTGGCGTCCAGCGAGGATGAGCCGTCCGCGAACAGGGGACGGGGACACTGCCTGACCATTTCCGCCAGCGCCTTGGAGGCATACTGGAAATAATCCGGAGTGTGAGAGTAGGCCAGGGAGATCCTGGGCGAGATATATTTGAAATCGGGCAGCCAGATGTCCACAAGGCCTTCCAGCGCCTTGATGGCCTCTACGCGCTCGTACGCACCGGTATTGTAGACGACAGGGATCTTAAGACCCTGTCGTTTTGCTTTCTCTATGGCCGGAATGACGATGTACAGGTAGTGGGAAGCCGTGACCAGGTTAATGTTCTCGGCGTTCTGTTCCTGCAGCTCCAGGAAGATCTCGGAGAGCCTGGACGGCTCGATCTTCGTTCCGTACATGGCCTTTGCGATCGCGTAATTCTGGCAGTATACACAGCCCATATTGCAGCCCGAGAAGAATACAGCGCCGCTGCCGCGGTGTCCGGAGATCACCGGCTCCTCGTCAAAATAGAGAGCCGCCCGCGCAGCGTATAAGACCGCATCTTCCTTGCAATAGCCGACTTCGCCTTCGGCCCGGTTCACTCTGCAGCTCCTGGGACAGAGCGTGCAGTCTGTCATATCCATTATATTGTCTAAACTCATATCGAACCCTTCTGATTACCGAATACCACTGACACAAAAACTGCTCTCCGCGGCGGAACCTTAACCCGTTACTGCTCTTACTGCTCCGCCAGGCACCCTCACGGCACATGATAGGGCCCGCTTAGTGCTGCTTTGTTCCCAATCTGACACGGTTCACGGGGAATCATTGCGTAAGACCCAAACTTCAACACAGCAAGCGGCAGGCAGCTGTTAAGGCTCCGCCCCGAAGAGCAGGGCGGCAAAATATCGGGTGCCCGGAAGCACCCATATGTGTAAATATAGTGGATTGCGCCGGTAAAGTCAATCAAAAGATGACTCTCCGGCGACGGCTTTCTTTCGCATCTTATTTCTCTGACGCAGTTCCTTGAAAAATTTCTGCAGGATCGCGGTGCATTCTTCCTGCATCACGCCGGTCTCAACCTCGACCTGGTGGTTGAATTCATCGTTCTGCAGGATATTCATCAGGGTGCCCCCGCACCCTGATTTATAGCTGGGCGCGCCGATCACGACACGGTCGATCCTTGACTGCACAAGTGCGCCGGCGCACATCTGGCAGGGCTCGAGGGTGACATAAAGCGTGCAGCCCTCGAGACGCCAGTCACCGACTTTTTTGTTGGCTTTGCGGATCGCCGTGATCTCGGCATGCGCCAGGGTAGTGTGGTCGGTGTTGCGCCGGTTATAGCCGCGGCCGATGATGCGCCCGTTCTCGACGATCACAGCTCCGATCGGAACTTCTCCGATGGCGAGCGCTTTCTCAGCCTGTTTAAGCGCGGCTTTCATATACTTTATATCTTCTTTGGAAAAATCGGTATCTGTTGCCACGGCTTACTCTCATGTTTCGTAACTATTCAGCACCCCGCGTCCCAAATGCTGCGCATTCGGGGTGATGAATTATTTATCAAATTGTGTCAGGTTATAGAGGTCGATCAGTGCCATGGTGTGGTTGACGTACTGGCTGCCGGTTGCATAGCCGTCGTTCTTGATATTTTGCAGGTACTGTCTGGGATTTGTGACGCCCTTGAGGTTAGCATACCTCTTGAGCTGGATAAACTCAAAATATCCCTTTACGCCTTGTTCCATGTTGTCGTAAGCGCGGAAGTTGCTCCTGATCGTGGTGAGCGTTCCGGCGGAATACTCCTCTTTGGTCTTGAGATTGACACTCTTGCCTCTCCAGAGGGTGCCGCACTTAAGTCCGAAGTAATTGTGATACTTGGCGGAGAGAGAGGACTCTCCCCAACCGCTCTCGTGGATCGCCTGCGCGATGATCGGGCTGTAGACCTTGATGCCGTACTGAGGCGCGTATTTGCGGACGTAATTCGCGATCTGGATCACGAACTGACGCTTGGATTCAGGAAGGTCGTTCAGCTTGCCTGAGACTTTGGTAATCTGCTTGGTCGTGTTATTCTGTGCAGTTTTCGCAGTGCTGCTCTTGGCTGAGGTGCTGCTCTTGGCAGTGGAAGTGCTCTTGGCCGAAGAACTTGCAGCTGTGGATGAACTGCTCTTAGTAGAGGAAGCACTCTTGGTCGAAGAACTTGCAGCTGTAGAAGAACTGCTCTTAGTCGAGGAAGTGCTCTTAGCCGAGGAAGCGCTCTTGGTCGAAGCTGCGGTATTCGCCGCGGTTGAACCGGAGGTCTTCGAAGAAGAAGAACTCTTAGCCGTTGATGCGGAAGATTTCGAGGAAGAAGAGGACGCCGCCGTTGTGGTAGTTTTTGCCGCCTGGGCTGCAGCCGTCTTCGTGTTGGTTTCCGCTTTAGCAGTGGACTTCGCGCTGTCGGACTTTTTGGTCGTGGTCTGTGTGCCTCTTGCTGCCGCGATCACGGAGGAGGGAACACTTCCGAGCAGTGCGCCGTCTTTGCTGAAACTGTATTTTTTGCCTTGGATCGTCACAGATCCGGTCGCGGCGGCGCCGCTGGCCGTCAGGTAATAGTACTTGCCATAGTAGGAGATCCATTTGTTCTTGACTACATTGCCGTCAGTATTGCGGTAGTACCATTTCCCGTTAACGAGTATCCATGCGCTGATGACATGGCCGTTGGAGGTGAAGCGGTATTTTTTGCTGCCGATCGTGGCCCAGCAGGGACCTTGGATCATGGAGCCGTCCTTGCGCAGATAGAACTTGCGCCCGCCTTTGAAAACAAGCCAGCCGGTGAGCATATGGCCGTCCTTTTTATCGAGGTAGTACCATTTGCCGTCGTCCTGGACCCAGCCGGTGAGCATGTGTCCGTCGCCTTTGTCAAAATAGTACCACTTTCCGGAATCCCTGACCCACCCGGTCTTGTTGGTGCCGTCAGAGTTCTTGTAATAGGTCTTGCCGTTCCGGGTCGTGAATTTTGCGGGAGCAGCTGCGCTGATGACAGATGTCTGCTCAGCGCCGGTATATGATGCGGCCTGGGCGGATATCGCGGGAGCCAGCATCGGTGAGGCGGTGGCCAGCATCAGTGTTACTGCTAAACAGGTATAAGCTTTTTTGATCATAAATGGTCCCTCTTTCTGTCAGACATGTATAAGTGGTCGCCTCCGGTCAGAGACAAATTAACGGTCTTCTTTCTGTCAGAGACAAATTAACGGTCTTCTTCTGTCAGAGACAAAATAGCGGCTTTTTCTGTCAGACATGAGTTTAATCGTCAAATCTGGTTAAGTCGTAGTATTTGATCACGTTGTATACGTTCTGGACGTACTTGCTGGATGTCGCGTAGCCGTCCTCTTTGATCTTCACGAGGTATTCGTAAGGATCGGTCTCGCCGATCAGGTTGTTGTAACGGGTCCTGTTCTTGAACAGGAAGATGAAATAACCTTCAACGCCTTCTTCCATGTTGTCAAAGACACGGAAGTTCGCGGAGATCGTTGTGTAGGTGCCGGGAGTATATTCCTCGCCGGTGCGGAGATTGACGCTCTTGCCGGTCCAGAGTGTACCGCACTTGAGACCAAAGTAGTTGTTGTATACTTTGCCGAGACTGGATTCGCCGGATGCGCTCTCCAGGATTGCCTGCGCGATGATAGGGCTGTATACTTTGACTCCCCATGCGGGCGCGTATTTTTTGACAAGCGGCGCAATACAGCTGATGAATTCCTGCGTGTTGTTGTAGGTATATCTGTTCACTGTGAGAGAACCGTCGCTCTCAAAGTGATATTGCTTTCCGTCAATGGTCCTGGTACCTGTGGCCATCTTTCCGCTGCCGTCGAGATAGTAGGTCTCGGAACCCAGTTCCAGCCATCCGGTATGTGCCTTGCTGCCGGTAAAGTAGTACCAGTAATCGCCGACCTTCTTCCAGCCTTTGGTGGGGTATCCATCCTGGCGGAGATAGTAGGTGCTTCCTCCGACCTTGCAGAGACCGGTGACCTGGCGGCCATTATTGCCCAGGTAGTACTTCCGGGAACCAATGGAGAACCAACCGGTCTTCATGATGCCGTTGGAGAGGAAGAGGTATCTGCTGCCATTAATGGTCTGCCATCCTTTCCACATGACGCCGTTGCTCCCCAGGTAGTAGAAGCTGCCTTTATAGCTTAACCAACCGGTCTTCATTACACCGTTGCTCTTGAAAAAGTAAGTCTTGCCGTCAATATTGGTAAGGCCTCTCGCCATGGTATGGTCGCTTTTGAAGTAATAGGAGGTGCCATTTTTTTTGTACCACCCTGTCTTCATGGCGCCGTTGCTCTCAAGATAATAGAAATTACCTTTATAAATCAGCCAACCGGTCTTCATGACGCCGTTATCCTTGAAAAAGTAAGTCTTGCCGCCAATGTTGGTAATGCCTCTCGCCATGGTGTAATCGCTGTTGAAGTAATAGGAGCTGCCGTTTCTTTTGAGCCACCCTGTCTTCATGGCGCCGTTGCTCTCAAGATAGTAGAAATTACCTTTATAACTTAACCAACCGGTCTTCATGGCGCCGTCAGCTTTGAAGAAGTAACTCTTGCCATCGATTGTGACAATGCCTTTTGCCATGGTGTGATTGCTTCGGAAGTAATAGTTTTTACCGCTATCCTTCAGCCATCCGGTTATAAGCGCGCCGTCTTCGTCGGCATAGTAGTAATCAGTTCCGACCTTGATCCAGCCATAACGGAGTTTTCCATTGCTGCCAAGGTAGAAAGACCTGCTTCCGAGCGTCAGAATACCTGTCGCCTTTGTTCCGTCACGCTTGATGTAGCACCAGTCGGTGCCTGAGCCTTCCCAGTGCGGTTTTACGACAGTTGCGGATCCCTGCTTGGAGGCAACCTTAGCGTCCGCGTTTGCGGTGACGGTCGCGGCATCAACAGAGATGGAACCGGTCAATTCTTTGTTAGGGTCAGCGGCCGCAGCTGCGGGAGCAGCGGCGGGGTCAGTAGCCTCGGCTGCGGGAGCAGCGGTGGGGGCGGTAGCTTCTGCTGCGGGAGCAGCTGTAGGATCTGTGGCCTCGGCTGCGGGAGCAGCTGTGGGGTCAGTGGCCTCAGTTGCGGGAGCAGCTGTAGGATCTGCTGCAGGTGCAGCGTCCGGGTCAGCAGCCTCGGCTGCGGGAACAGCTGTAGGATCTGTAGCTTCTGCTGCGGGAGCAGCGGTGGGGTCTACTGCCTCGGTTGCGGGAGCAGCTGTGGGGTCTACTGCCTCGGTTGCGGGAGCAGCGGCGGTATCTGCTGCAGGTGCAGCGCTGGGGTCAGTTGCCTCAGTTGCGGGAGCAGCTGTGGGGTCAGTAGCCTCGGCTGCGGGAGCAGCGGCGGTATCTGCTGCAGGTGCAGCGCTGGTGTCAGCGGCCTCGGCTGCGGGAGCAGCTGTGGTATCAGTAGTCTCTGCTGCAGTTTCTACTGCAGGGGTTTCAGCTGCCACATGCGCAGTTTCTTCTGCGCTTCCTGTATTTTCTGCTGCTTCTGCGGTGATCTCATTTGTTTCAACTACTACATCGATTTCCTCAGTCTGAGCTGTTTCTGAAGCAGCATCAGGAGAGGTCGTTGTTTCTGTGGCAGCTTCAGCAATGACTTCGGAAGCTGCTTCCTCTTTATTTACATCAGTTTCAGCCGAGTCTGCGGGATTAGCAGATTCAGCTGTGTTATCTTCGTCGGAAGCTTCTTTCGCTTCTTCGGAGGAGACAATCTCATATTCGAATAAAAAGGGCTCCTGTGCGGCGTCAATGGAAACGCTGAGAGAGATCTTGCAGACGCCGGCAGATTGTACAGTGATTACGCCTTCGTCATCGATCGCAATGATTTCAGGTTTATCGCTGCTCCATTCAGATAGGACGGGAGAATCAGGTCCCTGTTCGACGAGAGCTGTGAGTTTATGGGATTCACCGACTTTTACGGTATACTTTTCTGCTTCTGACTCCTCACCGGACTCTTGCAGAGATACATCGTTCTCGTCTTTAACTAAGATTACGATCGGAGTCTGTTCGGGAACTTCTGAGATAGTATCAGTCTCGGCTGCGCGTGCTTGTGAGGGATAGAGTCCTGCTGATACAGGAGAGATTGCAAGGCAACCGGCAAGAATTAAAGCAATTTTGCGTTTCATAGAAAAACTCCTTCGCGAATTATTAACAACATTTACATAGATTATAACGAAAAGATGTCGTAAATGCAAATATTAAATACATATTTTGTAACAAATGCTTAATAATTTGCTCGGGAGAAGGGGGGTTGAGGAACAGAAGAGTACATAAGAGAGAGGATTAAAGGCAGCTGAAATAGATTTTTAGGAAGATGTGAACCTCTCCCACTAGCTGGAAGCTTTTCAAATCCAGAGGGAGCGAAAAGGCAAGTGCTCAGGAAAACACTCCCACTAACCGGAAGCTTTTCAAGATCCGTGGGGCTGGGAAAAACTCTCATCAGACATAAACAAAAAAGCTTGTGAAAACGATTGTCTTCACAAGCTTTTATTTCGTGCGCCTCCAGGGACTCGAACCCTGGACACCCTGATTAAGAGTCAGGTGCTCTACCAGCTGAGCTAGAAGCGCATATTCAATTTCTGTCATGAAAAAGTTTTCTTATTCGTGACGCAAGTGTTATTATAGGGGAAGAGTTTTGGAAATGCAAGACTTTTTTTATTATTTTTTGCTGAGGCGGGAAGTTGTCCGCCTTTGCAGCAGTCCGCACGCAGCAAAGCGGTTCGCTGCGCGGGCTTTGAAAGAGGATTGATGATGATATTTGATACACATGCACATTATGATGATGAAGCTTTTGACAGTGACAGGGAGGAGCTGCTTAAATCGCTTCCCGGCGCGGGGATCGGTACAGTTGTGAATATCGCGTCTTCTCCCGAGAGTATTGATGAGTGCCTGGCACTTGCCCACAAGAATCCGCACGTCTACTGCGCGCTGGGGATCCATCCCGAGCACTGCGCCGAGATGTCTGACGAGCTTTTGGAGGAGATACGCGTAAAGCTGCAGGATGAGCGGGCGCTGGCGGTCGGCGAGATCGGCCTGGACTATTATTGGCCGGAGCCGGATCACGAGACGCAGAAGATTTGGTTTGCAAAGCAGTTAGAGCTGGCGGTGGAGGTGGATCTGCCTGTGGTGATCCATTCCAGGGAGGCGGCAGCGGATACAATGCGGATCCTGAAAGAAAACCATGCAGGCAGGACCGGAGGCGTGATACACTGTTATTCTTACAGCGCGGAACTGGCCAAAGAATTTGTGAAGATGGGTTACTATATCGGCGTGGGGGGAGTTTTGACCTTCAAGAATGCCAGAAAGCTGGTGGAGGTCGCGAAGGAGATTCCTCTCGAACGCCTGCTGCTGGAGACGGACTGCCCGTATCTGGCGCCGGTCCCCTATCGCGGGAAGCGCAATTCTTCCCTGTACCTGCCTTATGTCGTGACAAAGCTGGCGGAGATCAAGGGGATCACGGAAGAGGAAGTGATCCGCGTCACGGAGCAGAATGCTGTGAAGATGTACCGCCTCTAACCCAGGTAGGAGTACCCGCGATGAATAATTACATTATATTGAGGTTTCTATGAAAGAGATTTTGGCTACGCCGGGGGCGACCCGGTATATTTTGGAAAAATACGGGATCAGGGCGCGCAAGAAGTACGGACAGAATTTCCTGATCAACGCGAATCTGATCAACGGAATTATCGATGCCGCCCGGATCACGGAGGACGACTGCGTGCTGGAGATCGGGCCCGGGATCGGCAGCATGACGCAGCTGCTGTCTGAGGCGGCCGGCAGGGTGGTGTGCGTAGAGATCGACGAGAGCCTTCGGCCTGTGCTCGCGGAGACTCTGGAGGACTGCGACAATGTCAAAATATTGTGGCAGGACATTTTGAAGACCGACCTGCGGCAGATCTGTGAAGACTATAATGACGGGAAGCCGCTCAAAGTAGTGGCGAACCTGCCTTATTATGTGACAACGCCGATCCTGATGCAGCTTCTGGAGCAGAGGAACGTGTTTACCAGCATCACTGTGATGGTACAGAAGGAAGTAGCGGACAGGATCCGCTCCGGGCCGGGAAGCAAGGAGTATGGAGCATTGTCGCTGGCTGTGCAGTATTTTGCCGAGCCGGAGCTGGCGCTGAATGTGAGCCCTTCCAATTTCATCCCGCGGCCGGGCGTGGACAGCTGTGTCCTGCATTTGAAAGCCTATGCGGAACCGCCGGTGGAGTGCAGCGAAAAGGTAATGTTTGCCCTGATCCGGGCGGCATTCAACCAGAGGCGAAAGACACTGGCCAATGCGGTCTCGCACGGCTTTACGCTGGGCGGAAAGCAGTATACCCGGGAGGAAGTGACGGAGGCGCTCGAAAAGATGGGGCTGCCGCCGACTGTGAGAGGGGAAGCTCTTTCGCTGGAGCAGTTCGCGCAGCTCTCGCTCCTTCTCGATCCCGAATCTGAAGCGACGAAGCAGGGCATTGTTTTTTGACATTGCTATAGGCGTATGATAAACTGAAATTAGTAAATTTGCCCTGTTTTTTGACAGGTAAGGGCCGGTTTGTAGTAAATTGTGACGAGTAACTGACCGAGGTCTAAAGTTGGATAAATATGAACTGAAAGTGACGATCAATGAAATAGATTCACTGATCGCAAGGCGTCGATTCAAGGATGCGGCGGATGTGGCCGATTCTGTGGACTGGCGCAGAGTGAAGAATGTCAGGACACTCTGCAGGATCAGCGACGTCTATAAAATAAATAAAAGATATCATGACAGCAAGAGGGTTCTGGAACTGGCTTATGCCAAGAGCCCATACGGAAGGCAGATCATTTTTTCGCTGTGTGAGCTTGAACTGAAACTGGGAAACTATGTGAGAGCATTGCAGCTGTATAACGAGTATATCAACGTTGCGCCCAGAGACGCGGACAGATATGTGCTCCAATACAAGCTGTATAAGGCTCAGAATGTAAGTATCAACGAGAGGATCGCCGTCCTCGAGGAAATGGCCAGATATGATTTCAGAGATAAGTGGGCGTATGAACTGGCGAAACTGTATCTGGAAGCAGGAGAGAGAACGCTGTGCGCTTCCGAATGCGATGAGATCATTGCCTTTTTCGGATACGGCAGATATGTGTACAAGGCATTGGAGCTCAAGGCCTCCTTTACTGAACTTACGGTGAAGCAGAAGGCGCTTTACAGGAAGATGAACGGTGAGGAGGAGATCCCGGAGGACGGGCAGGGATCAGAAAGTCCGGCGGATTCCGGGAGCGCCGCAGACTCTGACAGCGCCGGCGAAAGCGGAAGCGCGCCGGATCCTGAAAGCGCGGCGGAATCAGATGCCCGTCAGGTGTCGTTTGAGACACGGGAGAATCCTGCAGCTGTAAAAGAGAACGGAGAGGCACAGACCGCAAATACCGGCACATCGGCGGAAAAAATGGCAGAAACAGAGCCGGCAGAAGAAGGCGGCCTTGTTTCTGATAAGATTTCTGAAAAATCTGCAGAGGCCTCTCAGGGGCAGCCTCATGAACAGTCTGATAAACAGCCTAATGAACAAAAGAAATCTGAGCCTGTAAAGGAGGAAGCGATCCCGGCCCTCAACAGAGATCCGGAAGTCGCGGAAATTCCCTGGGAATACGAGGAATATGAGGTCAGCCCCAGAGAACTCAAGAAAAAGAAAACAGCAGAAAAGGACCGGGGGAGAAGCCGGAGGCAGGAGCCTTCCCGGAAGGAGAGTACACGGAAGCCCGAAGCCCCTGTAAAGTCCACCCCTGATCATGCGGTATTTGAAGATCATACTTTTGAAGTGGGCGGTATGGAAGAGCCCATGTTCTCCCAGGAGAAGATGCAGGAGACTGTGGCCAAGGGCCTGAGAGACCTTGAAAACTACGACACAGTCCTCATGCAGGAGACCGACGGACAATATGCCATGGTCATGCAGGAGGAACCCAAGCACGAGAAGCAGATCACGGGACAGCTCAATCTCGAGGAGATCATGCAGGAGTGGGAGAAGGTCAAGAGGGATTTCTACGAATCCAACGGGCTTGATACGGATGAACCCGGGGGGCCCGAGGAAGAGACTGTGGAGGTTCCGTCTCTGGAGGCTCCCGAAAGATCCGGTGAGGACAGGCCTGTTTCCACAGGCACCAAGTCCTGGGACCGGGGCGAAGTCCGCAAGGCACTTCAGATAAAGGATAACGACGACGAAAACGCTGGATATGATACAAGCCTGTTCGTGACGGAAGGCGGGGGCGACTTCCCGGAGGAATTCGCTGTGGAGCAGATGACGCTCACGACGACCGACAAGAACCGGAAGACGACGGGACATATGTACCTTCACTCCGAGGATTCCATCCGGCAGCTTTCGAACGCGCTGGGAAGGATCTTCCTTGAGGGCGGAAGAGGAAATGTCGTGATCACCGGCGATGAGGGCGCAGGCACGCTGAGCCTGGCGAGAGAGCTGGTGCGCAGGTACCGGCAGATCAATCCCAATTTTGTCGGGCAGATCGCGAAGTCGGAAGGCAGATATATCACAAGGGAGAACGTGGTCCGCGTGATCCCGAGAATGCCGTTCGGCGCACTGATCATTGAGAGGGCTTCGATGATGAGCGAAGAGGGCGCCGCAGCGCTGTGTGAGATGCTGGCAGTCCCCGAGCGAAGCATTCTGATCATTATGATCGACAGGAAGGGCGTCATGGATGCTTTCCTTAGCGATCATCCCAGGCTCAGGGAGATGTTCCCGGCCAGGGTGGACATCGCGGCGCTGAGTGTGGATACGCTGCTGGGATATGCAAGGGAATATGCCGGCAAGCAGCAGTGTGAGATCGACGAGTACGGAATGAGCGCCCTGCAGAGCAGGGTCCTGTCCATGCAGACCGTGGAGCACAGCGTCACGCTCGAAGACATCAGGGATATTGTGGATGAGGCTATCTATTATGCCAGCCGCAAGACGATCTCAAGCCTTGTGGATTCTTTCTCCCGCAGAAAGGGAGGAGCACAGAGAATTATTCTGAGGGATAAGGATTTCCTTCATTATTGAGATACATCAATAACCGGTACACCAAACAGGACATGAGAAGGGGTCATACTGTTGGTGCGGCGCAACTAGCACTGAAGATCCGGAAGAGAAGGGCCGGAGCAGATGGGTGCGGAAACTTATATCAGGAGGTAGGGTATCATGGCAGTCAGGAAAACAAGCTCGACAACGAAGAGCAGCACAGCAGCTAAGAAAACGAAAGCAACAGCTTCGAAGACCGCGAAAGCAGCCCCTAAGGCGGTGAAGAAGCCCGTTGCAGTCAAACAGCCTGCGGACAACAGGGTGTTCATTTCCAACGATGACGCATACTGGTTCGGAAACGGCACGCACTATCAGATCTACAAGAAACTGGGCGCGCATCCGTCCGAGGAGAACGGTGAGAAGGGTATTTTCTTTGCGGTCTGGGCACCGAATGCCAAGGCTGTTCACGTGGTCGGCACTTTCAACGGATGGAATGAGGAGCAGCATCCGATGAACAAGTTCAATGCGGGCGGCATCTGGACACTGTTCATCCCCGGCCTCGGCGAGGGAGAACTGTACAAATACTGCATCACGACCGCTGACGGCAATAAGAAATATAAAGCCGATCCTTATGGAAACTGGTGCGAGCTCCGTCCCGGAAACGCATCCCGCACAGTGGATATTTCGGGTTATAAGTGGGGCGACTCCCGCTGGCTGAACGCCCGCGTAAAGAAAGATCCCAACCGCGAGCCGCTGGCAATTTATGAGTGCCACATCGGCTCCTGGATGAAACATCCCGACGGAACTGCGGACGGTTTCTACAACTACAGAGAGTTTGCGGACCGCCTCGTTGATTATCTCAAGGACCTGAAGTTCACACACGTGGAGCTTATGGGCATTTCCGAGCATCCTTTCGACGGTTCCTGGGGATATCAGGTAACAGGTTACTATGCTCCCACATCCAGATACGGCCATCCCAAGGATTTCATGTATCTGGTCGACACGCTGCATAAGAACAATATCGGCGTCATCCTTGACTGGGTTCCCGCGCATTTCTGCCCCGATGATTTCGGTCTTGCAGAGTTCGACGGCGCCTGCATCTATGAAGATCCCGATCCGCGCCGCGGCCAGCATCCCGACTGGGGCACCAGGATCTTCAACCTGGCAAAGCATGAGGTCTCCAACTTCCTGATCGCGAATGTCCGCTACTGGATCAACGAGTACCACATCGACGGCATCCGTGTAGACGCGGTGGCGTCCATGCTGTATCTGGACTACGGCAAGAAGGACGGACAGTGGCTTGCCAATAAGTACGGCGGAAACGAGAACCTTGACGCCATTGAGTTCTTCAAGCATCTCAATTCTGTGATTCACGGTGAATATCCCGGATTCCTTACCATTGCCGAGGAGTCCACTGCGTGGCCCAAGATCACAGCCAGACCCGAAGACGGAGGCCTTGGCTTCTCCTTCAAGTGGAATATGGGCTGGATGCACGACTTCTGCGAATACATGAAGCTGGATCCGATCATGAGAAAGGGAGACCACAACGGCCTTACCTTCGCGATGAGCTATAACAGTGCCGAGAAGTATATTTTGCCTCTGTCACATGACGAAGTTGTGCATCTGAAGTGCTCTATGGTCAACAAGATGCCCGGTTATAAAGTGGACAAGTACGCGAACCTCCGCGTGGGCTACACATTCATGTTCGGCCACGAAGGCAAAAAATTGCTGTTCATGGGACAGGAATTCGGACAGGAACACGAGTGGAGCGAAGCTACAGAGCTCGAGTGGTGGAGACTCGAAGAGGGCAAGGATGACAACTATCTCAATATCGGCATGAAATATTACATGCAGAGACTGCTTGAGATCTACAGAAGCCACAAGTGCCTGTATGAGATCGATGACGACTGGGCAGGATTCGAGTGGATCAACGCGGATGACGCGGACAGAAGCATCTATTCCTTCTTCCGCAAGTGCCCTTCCCAGAAGAAGAGCCTTCTGTTCGTCCTGAACATGACGCCCATGAAGCGCGAAGGCTACAGGGTAGGCGTACCGGTGCACAAGCAGTATAAGCTCCTTCTCAACAGCACGGAGCTTGTATTCGGCGGCGACGGCGAGACGAGCGTCCCTGAAGTGCTCAAGGCGAAAAAGGGAGAATGCGACCACAGAGAGCAGTACATTGAATTTGATCTTCCGGCTTACGGGGCAGTTATTTTTGAGTTTTCTTTATAAGGTGGTTATAAAATGAAAAAGAGTCATGAGTCAGCGGAAGACTACCTGGAGACCATCCTGATCCTTCGCGAGAGAAAGGGGAACGTCAGATCGATTGACATTGTCAATGAGATGAACTACTCCAAGCCCAGCATCAGTATAGCGATGAAGAAGCTCAAATCCGAGGGATTGGTGGAAATGGACCTGAACGGGTATATCACACTGACTCCTCATGGAGAGGAGATCGCTAAACGGATCTATATGCGGCATAAGCTGCTGGAGAAAGTGCTGGTCGCAATGGGTGTCGATGAGGAAACGGCTGCGGAAGAGGCCTGCCGCATAGAACATGTTATTGATGACAATACTTACGATAAGATCAATGAGTTCTATGAAAAGCACATGGCGAATGCTGCAGAGTAAGAGATAAGGCGGATCTTGAAAAGGAGGCTTTTGTGGGAACTATACTAAAAGTTCCGCATATAGAACAGACGGACGAATGGCCGGCAGGAGATGAATGCCTGTGCGCGGTAATGCTTTTGCGCTACCTCGGGATCAGGATAACTGTGAATGAATTTGTAGATTTCTTCCTGCCGCAGGGACAGATGAGACGCAAGGAGGGCCGTCTGATCGGCTGTGATCCTGACAAGGAATTTGCCGGGAGCCCTTATGACAAGAACTCCTACGGATGCTATCCGGGAGTGATCGTCAAGGCTTTGAACGATTGCTTTCTGCAAAAAGGGCTGTCCTATAAAGCAGAGGACGCAACAGGAAAATCGACCGATGAGCTTCTGACCGAAGGAATAAACAAGGGAGTGCCGGTCATTTACTGGGCGAGCGAAGGTATGAAACCGACACACCCGGGCTTCAGCTGGGAGTGCAGAAAAGAAGGCAGGACTGTCCAGTGGATAGACGGGGCACAGTGCATGCTCCTGATCGGGAGCGACGTCAACGAACTGGTATTTAATGACCCCATGCTGGCAGAGGGAGCCGTACATTACTCAAGGATGACCGCAGTGAAGAGGCATGCGGAGCTCGACAAGCGCGCGGTGATCGTCAGAGTAGGCTGAGACCGGAGACGGAAAGACTGACATTGACCCGCAGACAGAAAGAACGGGTCTGAACAGAAAGGAACTGATCGCTATGATTCGAATTACTATGAAAGACGGCGGTGTGATCGACATTGAACTTGATAAAAAAGCGGCTCCGATCACAGTCGAGAACTTTGAGAAGCTTGTGAAGGACAAGTTCTATGACGGACTTATTTTCCACAGGGTAATACCGGGATTTATGATCCAGGGAGGCGACCCCGAGGGAACCGGAATGGGCGGACCGGGCTGGCACATCAAAGGTGAGTTCGCTGCGAACGGATGGGATAATCCGATCGGGCACACCAGAGGCGTGATCAGTATGGCCAGGGCGCAGGATCCGAACAGTGCCGGCAGCCAGTTCTTCATCATGCATGCGGACGCGGCATATCTGGACGGCCAGTATGCGGCATTCGGCAGAGTCGTAAAGGGAATCGAAGTCGTGGACAAGATCGCTTCTGTTGCCACCAGCAGGTGGAACAACAGGCCTTATGAGGATCAGGTCATAGACACGATCAGGATTGTAGAAGAGTAAAACACAGGGGGGATGTCCCCCGCTGAGTTATATGATGCATACGCGTGCGGAGAGGAAGATGTTGCCTTCCAGGCAACCCGCACGCGGCGCAGCGGCTCGCTCTGCGAGCCTTGAATTAAATGTCGGAAAGGGGCTGTTGCATCGTGCAGCAAGCCCCTTTTTAAATTGCGTCGAATTCGCGGGGATTCATTCGAATCCTTTTCACAAATAAATCACAAAAGTTGAAAAGAATCGATTTATACTGTAGTAAGGTGTAATTCCGGATGGATTTCGGAGTTTTCTATAGTATAAATAATAGGGACCAAGGCAGACCGCATATGCGCTGAACGAATTCCGGCTCACTGCACGAGCCTTGTCCGCAGGGATTAAATGTCTAAATAACTGAGAAAAGAGAAAAGATATGGTTGAATTTATTCAGAAGAATACAAAATGGATCGCGATCGCGGCTGTGGTATTAGTCATAGCGGCGGTCCTGATCTTCAGGCATGCGGGATCAGGCAGTCTGAATGAAGGAACAGCCTACGTAGAGACAGTTGAGAATCTGACAGGACAGAATGCCTCTCTTGGCATGATCAACCGCTATTCGGGAGTTATCGAACCCCAGGGAACGTGGTCGGTGTCCAAAAACAGCGATGTAGACGTCCAGGAGATCTATGTCTCCGAAGGCGACGAAGTTGAAGAGGGTCAGGTCCTCTTTGTTTATGATACGACTAAATATGAAGAAGACCTGAAGCAGGCTCAGATCGACCTCGAGCGCCTGCACAATGAATACGACAGCACGGTGGAAGCGATCGCGCAGCTGGAGAAAGAGAAGAAGGACGCTTCCTCATCGGAACAGGCCAACTACACTGTCCAGATCAAGGAGCAGAACCTTTCCCTCAAGGACAAGGAACTGGACATCGAGATGAAGGAAGCCGAGATCGAAAAGCTCGAGAGCAACATCGAGAACGCGGAAGTGACGAGCGGGATCGACGGTGTCGTCAAGAGTATCAACGAGGGCGGCTCCTCCAATTCGGGTTCCGGTGACAACAGCTTCATAACGGTTATGAAGGTCGGCAACTACAGGGTAAAGGGAACCGTAAATGAACAAAATGTCGGTGACCTCTATGTGGATGCGCCCGTCATAGTACATTCAAGGGTCAACGAAAATACCTGGAAGGGTAAAATCGTTAAGATCGATACGGAGAATCCTATGACCTCAGAAGGCGGAAATTTCATGGGATCAAACTCCGACGGCAATAAGAGCTCACGCTATCCTTTTTTCGTAGAACTTGACAGCAGCGACGGGCTGATCATGGGCCAGCATGTCTATGTGGAGCCCGATCTGGGACAGGGAGAAGAAGGGGCGTCTGAGGGCATCTGGCTTCCCGATTATATGGTAGATCAGTCAGACCCGGACCATCCTTTCGTCTGGAAAGATTCACACGGCAAACTTGTAAAGCAGGAGGTCAAAATTTCGGAAGTCAGAGAGGAACTTAGCAAGGTAAAGATCTCCGAAGGACTTACCCTTGAGGATTCTATCTGTATTCCTGACCCGTCGCTCAGCGTCGGCATGAAGACAGCTCCTATGAGTGAGAAGCCCGCTGAGGAAGTCGGAGAAATGAACGACTCCGTCGAAGTCTCCCCTGCGCAGACAGAAGGAATGCCCGCTGATATGGAAGGGGCTCCCGAAGGAGGAGAAGTGCCTGCCGAAACGGAAGGTGCTTCTGAAGGAGGAGAAATGCCTGCCGGAACTGAAGGTGCTTCTGAGGGAGAACAAGGCGGTTCCGAGGATACAGGAGCGCTGCAGGAAGATGTCGAAGCCGGTTCCGGTGTACTCGACAAGTTCGGAGGCCAGTAATGAAGAAGATCGTAGAGTGCAGAAATCTCTATAAAAACTACTATCAGGGCAAAATAGAGATTCCTGTACTTAAGAACATTAATTTTGTTATGGAAGAGGGAGACTACACCGCGATCATAGGCCCCTCAGGTTCCGGCAAGTCCACGCTCATGAACCTGATCGGATGCCTTGACAAGGCTACCAGCGGGAGTCTTCTGATCGACGAGAGAGAAGTGGGAAGTCTTTCGGAGAATGAGCTGGCGGATCTGCGCCTGGAGAAGATCGGATTCGTCTTTCAGAACTTCCAGCTTCTCGGCGGACAGACTGCTCTGGAAAATGTGGAGCTGCCCCTCACTTACGCGAATATCCCGCGAAGAGAGAGAAGAGAACAGGCGAAGATCGCGCTGGACCGCGTCGGGTTATCCGACCGAATGGACTTTCTGCCTAACCAGCTGTCCGGAGGACAGAAACAGAGAGTGGCGATCGCGAGAGCGCTGGTCAACAACCCCAGGATCGTTCTTGCAGACGAGCCGACAGGAGCGCTGGACTCCCATTCGGGAGCGCAGGTCATGGACCTTTTTGAAGAACTCAATTCTGAAGGCGTGACTGTGCTCATGATCACTCACGACCAGGGGATCGCTATGAGGGCGAAGAACAGGGTGGAGATCAGAGACGGAGAACTGGGACATCTGGAGGAAAGCTGACGATGTTTAATAACCTCAACGGAAAACAAAAGAAAATAGCGGCAGGGGCTGTCTCGCTGCTCCTTGTGGCGGCGATCACGGCCGGGATCGTATCGGCCGTCCGCTCAACTACTTCTTCAACGGTAGCCGTGGTGCCGGTATCCGACCTCAACTACGGCAACTATCTGGACTGGCAGAACAGCGTAACAGGTCTTGTCACCACACAGGCCGAGCAGAACGTCTATCTGTCTGACACGGAGAAAGTGGAAGAAGTGCTGGTAGAGGAAGGACAGGCCGTCCACAAAGGCGACGTTCTCCTCCGCTACGATACGAGGGCCACGGAGCTGAAGCTGGAAAAAGAGAAGATTGCCCGTGAGAAAATAGAGCTCGCGATCACAGTCGCCAAGGAGAATATAAAGACCTTGGAAAACGCTTCACCGACTTCCGACGGGGGAGATTTTGACCTCTCCTGGGATTTCAGTGAGTTCGACCCGGTGGACGTACTTAACAAGGCAGAGGTGCACGAGCACATCCTGAAGGCAGACGCAAAGCCTGTCAGCGATGATCCTGATGACGTTTTTCTCGGAACGGAAGACTCGCCCTATGTTTTCCTGTGCAAGGGCGGATCAGTGGTGATCACAAAGGACTTTATCAAAAAATGGCAGAAAACTGCCGCTAAGAGAAACGCAAAACACCTTTATATAGCGCTGCAGGTCAGGGACGGCGCCCAAGCCCTTCAAAAAGCATGGATCACGGACATCATGCTTCTGAGCGAGCTGTACGACATTGAAGTGGATATGTCTACAGGAAAGACCAGTTATGCCGCTATGAACAAACCGGAAGAGCTTGCAGCGCTTCTGAGGAAGATCCTGAAGGATGTCCCGGAAGATGAGCGCGGGGCATGGCTGGCGGCCATGCTGGACAAGCTTTTGATCACTACCGAGAAGGAAGACAAGCTCGATGAGCGCGGAGAGCTGCTGGCGGCCATGCTGGACGCCCTCAGTGAGCAGGACAAGGAGGAGTTCGCGGCGGCGGCAGCGCTCCTGGACGGCAAAACTCTCTCCGTCATGTTTGAGAGTCTTTCTGAAAACCTCACGCCTGAGCAGGTCGAGAAGATCGACCCGAACTCTCTGGCGGCTATGCTGACGATGCTCCTGGACTCAGTCACAGAGGAGCAGATCAAGGCGATCGACTCAGAGGTCCTGGCTTCGTTTTTGAAGAAGCTCTCGGCTGAACAGATCGGGGCACTGGAACCGGAAGCCATTTCGGCGATCCTTTCGGCACTGAGCGAGGAACAGATCCAAGGCTTGGATCAGGCGTTCCTTACCAGACTTTTCACCGGGATGACAAGTGAGCAGATCGGCGGGCTGGACGCGAATGAGATGAAGCAGTTTTTTGACCGGCTTACTGAAGAGCAGTTGAAGGCACTGATCGAAGTAAGAGGTGATGAGATAGAGGAACTGCTTAAGAAACAAAAGGAAGAAGAAAAGCAGCAGGAGGCTTCTGACAAGCAGGAGACTTCCGGCGACAAAGAACCTTCAGAAGGTTCCGGCAGCGGCACACAGGGAAATCCCGGTACGTCGGACGGAACCGGCAATAAGGATGACGACGCGGACACCGGAAATACCACGGACAGCGGAAATGATGCAGACACCGGAAACTCCACTGACACCGGAAATGACGCGGACACCGGAAACTCCGGTGATCCTGAGAATACAGATGATTCCGGCAGCGGCGGGGGGACCGGCACGCAGGACGAACCCGATACTCCTGAACCGCAGCAGGATGAGCCCGCGGAGCCGGAGGAGACTCCTGTAGAGCAGGAGCCGGAGTCCGAGCCGGAACCGGCGCAGAATGATAACGCATCCGAGGGAGGATCAGTTCCCGAGACAGCTCCGAGCCCCGTTTCCGGGGCGGGAACCGGTACCGGGTCCGCAGCAGGAAACCAGATCCTTTCAGGGGATATCAGCTACACGAGCGATGAGCTGGCCAAAGCCAGACGCGAAGCGAAGGAGAGACTCAGGGATCTGGAGCTGAATCTCAAAGAGTCTGAGATAAAGATCGAAAAAGCCCAGAAAGCGCTGGACAAGGGTGTAGTCACCGCCACTATGGACGGCGTGGTCAAGTCAGCCGGAGATCCGGATGCGCCGCCCTCGGACGGAAGCGCCTTCATCACTGTCTCCGGAACGGACGGGCTTTATGTAAAAAGCGGCGTCAAGGAGAGCAAACTCGGAACGATCAAGGAAGGGGACACAGTTACTGTGACTTCCTGGCAGACCGGCGGACAGTACGAGGCGCGGGTCGGGAGCATCTCTCCTTATCCCGATACCACGGGAATGTTTGACGGGAGCGGAACGGAGACCTATTATCCCTTTACAGCCGTCGTGACGGACAAGAACGCGGTAATGACGAACGGCGAGTGGGTCGAAGTCTCTTACACTTCTTCGAACGGCAACAAGCAGAGCGATACTTTGACTGTGCTCAAGGCCTTTGTCAGAGAAGAGGGCAGCAAGAAGTATGTCTATAAGCGGGATGAGAATAACAAGCTCAAAAAGCAATACATTATCACCGGCTCTTTGAGCGATACAGGCTATGAGATACTGGGCGGACTGAGCCCGAGCGACTGGATCGCGTTCCCTTACGGCAAAAACGTGAAGGAGGGGGCAAAGACCAGACAGGCGTCGGTCAATGAGCTGTATGAATGATCAGAAAATCCGTGAACGGGCATAAGGAGAACGGATATGAGTGAAAATATCAGGCTTGCGCTGAAAGGAATCTGGTCCCACAAGCTTCGGTCTTTTCTGACCATGCTGGGTGTGATCATCGGTATCGCATCGATCATCGCCATCGTCTCCACTATAAAGGGGACGAATGAGCAGATCATGCAGAACCTGATCGGCGCAGGAAATAATAACGTGACGATCTCTTTGAGGCAGGGAGATTCGGAATACTGGATGGACGCAGGACTGCCGTCCAACGTGATCCCGGTGACAGACTCGCAGATCAGGGATATCCGGGAGCTGAGCGATGTAGCCGACGCTTCCTTCTATTACAAGCGAAAATACGCATCGGAGATAAAAGCAGGGGTCAATTCTCTTTCGGGGGGAAGCCTCTTCGGAATTGACAGCCATTATCTGTCGACTGTCGGCTATATTGTTTACAAGGGAAGACCTTTCGTGGAATCGGACTATGAGAATTATCACAAAACAGCGCTGCTTGATGAGAAGGCGGCAGAGCTGTTGTTCCCGGACAAGGACCCGATCGGACGGACTGTCGAACTGATGGGAGAGCCGTTTACAGTTGTGGGCCTGGTCAGGAAGGCAGACAACTTCCAGCCTGTGATCGAATCCATTCGGGATTATGAGACATACACCCGGGAGGAGTACGGAATGGTACTCGTACCGGATGCGGACTGGCCGATCCTGTACAACTATGATGAGCCGCAGGACTGTGTAGTCAGAGCTGTGTCTACGGAGAAGATGAGCGATGTGGGAAGACAGGTCGAGCAGATCATGAAGAAATCTGTCGGAGGGAGCAGTTCGGGTGAGGACGCGATCTCCTATAAGGCAGAGGACCTGCTGGAGAAGGCGCGCAACAAGCAGGAACTGGCCAACAGCACAAACAGCCTGCTGATCTGGATCGCCAGTATCGCGCTCTTAGTGGGCGGAATCGGCGTCATGAACATTATGCTGGTCTCTGTGACAGAGAGGACCAACGAGATCGGCCTCAAAAAGGCGCTTGGAGCAAGAAACAGCCGGATCCTGGCGCAGTTTCTGACCGAGGCGGTAGTACTCACAAGTCTCGGCGGTATTGTCGGAGTCATTTCGGGAATCATTCTGGCAGAAGTGATTTCCAAAGCTGCCGGAACGCCGGTCGCGATCAGCATTCCGGCGATCATCCTGAGCGTGCTGTTCTCGATGGCGATCGGTGTGATCTTCGGATTTCTGCCTTCGGTACAGGCGGCCAATCTCAATCCTATCGACGCGCTCAGACGCGAATAAAGAAGGCAGAGGCTGCCTTTCAGGCAACCTGCATACGGCGAGGCGGTTTGTTCCGCAAGACTTGAAAAAGATAACAGGGCGTGTGAATTTCATAGATTCACACGCCCTGTTCTGTCGTAATTTGCATGAGGGATATCAAATGATTCCTCTTAAGTTATTAAGGATCCCCGCAGCGACCTCGGGTTTATTCATCGTATAGACATGGATATGTCCGCAGCCGTTGGCAATCAGGTCGATGATCTGGTTGGAGGCGTACAGGATCCCGGCCTGCTGCATGGCTTCGGGGGAGTCTCCGAAGCGGTCGGCCAGAGCTTTGAGCTCAGGAGGGATCACGCAGCCGGAGAGCTGAATAGAGCGCTCCATCTGGCGGCGGCTGGTGACAGGCATGATACCCGCCAGGATCGGGACTGTGACGCCCGCTTCCCTGAGGCGGTAGAGGTAATTATAATAGATCGAGTTGTTGAAGAACATCTGCGTTGTCAGAAAATCGCAGCCCGCGTCAACTTTTTCCCTGATGTGGCGGATGTCCTCGTCTTTATTTGCGGCATCGGGATGCTTCTCGGGATAGCAGGCGCCTCCGATACAGGCTTCGGGATAGTCCTTTCGGATCTCCTCTACGAGCTGAATGGCATGCTCATAATAGCGGGGGCTGGGGAAATCCATTCCCTCCGGGATGTCTCCTCTGAGGGCGAGAATGTTCTGAATACCTGCTGCTTTTATCCTGCCGATCTGATCATGAACGCTGTCTCTTGTAGAACTGATGCAGGTCAGATGGGCCATGGAAGCTACGCCTTCCTCCATGATGTCCTGGGCGATCTCGACAGTATAGCGGCTTGTACCGCCGCCTGCGCCGTAGGTGCAGCTCACAAAGGCCGGCTTCAGACGCGCGATCTCCCGCACGGTGGCGCGCACGGAATCGAGCTTCACATCCGATTTGGGAGGAAATACCTCCATGGAAATAGTCACCGGTTCTGATCTGAGGATTTCACTTATCTTCATAATTAACCTCCATATCGATGCGTGCTTTCGCACTTCATTGCAGTATATCATAGAAGCGCTGATAATACCATACCGGGAGAAGTTCACGAAAACAGACAGAGAATAAAGACAAGAATCTGCCGGTGTGTGAACCACTGCAGAGGCAAAAACCTGACAAAAAAATAACTATTGAATTGTCTCGAAAGATAAACAATATCTTTGGTCCTTAGAGGGTTTTTTGTGATATATTGAGAACAAGGATGATTACAACATTATTTAGGAGGTATTACTTATGAGTGCTTATGGCTTTGGTGGAATGATCAAGAAACTGAAAGCAGATCCCAAGACGATCGTTTTCACAGAGGGTACAGATGCCAGAATCCTTGAGGCGGCTTCCCGTCTCCTGGCGAGCAATTTCCTGACACCTATCCTGATCGGCAACGAGGACGAAATCCTGGACGCATCGGAAGAGGAAGGCTACAACATTCGCGGTGCACAGATCCTCGATCCCACAAAATATGATCGTTTTGAGGAAATGGTTGACCTTTTCTGCGAGCTCAGAAAGAGCAAAGGCATGACCCCTGAGAAGGCAAGACCGATCCTCTCTCAGCCCAACTATTTCGGAACTATGCTGGTAAAGATGGGCGTGGCTGACTGCCTGCTCGGCGGCGCGACTTATTCCACTGCTGACACGGTTCGTCCTGCTCTGCAGATCATCAAGACGAAACCCGGCAACAACATCGTTTCTTCCTGCTTCATTCTGGTCCGTGCTGCGGCTACCGGCGGAAGAGAAGTTATCGCAATGGGCGACTGCGCTATCAACATCAATCCTTCCGAGGATGATCTTGTTGAGATCTGCGGCGAGACCGCTGAGTGCGCGAAGGTATTCGGTATCGACCCCAAGGTCGCTTTCCTTTCCTTCTCCACAGCAGGATCCGCAAAAGATCCTTCCGTCACAAAGGTCCAGAACGCGACCAAGAAGGCGAAAGAGAAATATCCCGATCTTCCGATCGACGGCGAGATGCAGTTTGACGCGGCAGTTTCTCCCCGCGTAGGCCAGCAGAAGATGCCCGGCTCCAAGGTCGCAGGTTATGCCAACACCTTCATTTTCCCTGACATCAACGCAGGCAACCTCGGCTACAAGATCGCACAGCGCATGGGTCAGTTCGAAGCTTACGGCCCGATCCTCCTTGGCCTGAACGCTCAGATCAACGACCTCTCCCGCGGCTGCAACGCGATCGAGGTTTATTCCATGGCTATCATCACAGCTGCTCTGGCATAAGAGTTTGGGATATTCTTACATTTGCAAACAGAAAACGGACGGGAATTTAGTTGTTTTAACACTTTTACTGCTTTGAATCTGCATATATAATGCAAGCACGGCGCGTCTGCGGGACAATCCGCAGACGCGCTTTTCTATCGTTTGAGAACCGGGCGGGCGCTGCCTGCCCGAATGATCAATTCTATGCATTAATGGAGGAATCGTTATGGGAACAAATTCACCGGCCGAGATCCTGCAGATATGGATCGGGAACGGCACGAAGAAAGCAAATCTGCCGATCACCAAGATGTTTCTCTTGGGCATTGCCGCCGGGATCTATATCGGTCTGGGCTCGCATGTATTTCTGATCGCCACAGCAGGAGCCGAGACGGGATTTGAACAGATGATGGGGAAACTCGTGGGGGCTGCGCTTTTTCCCGCGGGATTGATGATGGTCATCCTGTGCGGGGCGGAGCTCTTTACCGGCAACTGTCTGCTGACACTGGCCCTGGCAGACAGAAAGATCTCCATGAAGCAGCTGCTGACCAACTGGGTGATTGTCTATCTCGGAAACTTTGTCGGAGCCCTGTTTCTGTCAGCGCTTCTTGCGGGCAGCGGGCTGTACGGCGGAGCACTCGGGGAGAGGGCCGTCGCAGTGGCGGGATCAAAGGCGGCCATGAGCTTTGGAGAAGGCCTGATCAGGGGCGTACTCTGCAATATCCTGGTGGTTCTGGCCTGCTGGATGCAGGCGGGGGCTAAGGACCTGACCGGAAAGATCCTGGCGATCTGGTTTCCCATTGCGATGTTCGTCTTCGCCGGATTTGAGCACAGTGTAGCCAACATGACTTACATCCCGCTGGGAATGATGCTGGGAGCTCCGGTGAGCATCGGGCAGATGCTGATCGGAAATCTGCTCCCTGTCACGATCGGCAATATAATCGGCGGAGGACTGATCGTTCCCGCCGCGTATTACTATATTTATAGACCTCAGGCTTGATACTATAGAGTTGGCCTCCATTATGCGTCACACGATCGCACTAAAATGGAGGCCAACTTTATTATTTTGTGCTCTTTGATCCAACTCGACAAAAAGAACTCATTCTTAATATTTTCCGGAAGGACTGATTATTCACAAAAATATACAGTCTGTGGTGGCTAGCAGTATTTTGACATGGTAAAATAATAAGAGGTATAGTCACGTTCCACATGAAGCTTAGGGAGGTTACAAATGAGGGAATGGAGCAGAGACGAGCGCTACAGAGTGCTGCAGAGCGCGGATGAGATCAAGGATCTTCACGAAAGGATTTCGAAGTCAGTATACAGACAGTTGTACCATGTGCAGCCTGTGACGGGTCTGTCCAGTGATCCGAACGGATTTACCTATCACAAGGGCGTATGGCATCTGTTCTATCAGTGGTGCCCCTGGGGCGCTGTACACGGACTCAAGTACTGGTACCATGTAACCAGTGAGGATCTTGTGCACTGGAAGAACGCCGGCGTCGGTCTCAAACCCGACCGTGACTATGACAACAAGGGAACTCATTCCGGTTCCGCCATCTCTGCGGGAGACGACCTGTATTTCTTCTACACGGGAAATCACAGGGATGAGAACTGGGTCCGCACCCCTTGGACCTGCGCCGCTTACCTCGGCGAGGACGGCAATCCGGTCAAACTGCCTGAGCCTCTGTTCGGCCCCCGCGATGACTACAGCGAGCACCAGAGAGACCCTAAGGTCATCTACAACGAAGAAAAGCAGATGTATTACATCCTGATCGGAGCGCAGACCCTGGACAAGAAGGGCACGATCCTGATCTACAAGTCCAAGGAACTCCTGAGCGGATGGAGCTTCGCAGGACAGCTCAATGTGCCCGGTTTCGAGAGCTTTGGCGGCATGTGGGAGTGCCCTTATATCGTCAATATCAGCGGCAAGGACCTGCTGATCTTCTCCCCTCAGTACACCAAACTCCCCGGCAGAGCTGAGAGCACCAACCACAATGTATATCTGATCGGAACGATGGACTATGACACTCTGACCTTCACACCGGACGGCGATTATCAGTATCTGGACTTCGGTTTTGACTTCTATGCGGCGCAGGGCGCCTCCAACGTCGGCGATCCCGACAAGGCGATCCTGATCGGATGGATCGGACTTCCGGACAACCACTACTGCACGGAGCCCGAGGACTGGGAGGGAAGCATGAGCCTGCCCAGAGAGCTGCGCATCATCGACGGCAAGCTCATCCAGACTCCTGTCGCCGGTGTCTACGACCTGCGTAACGGCGAATGGCCTGCGAACGGCATGATCCCTGCGGCCTGTGAGATCGAAGTGCTCTTCGGCGAAGGAGACGCCGATTTCAACCTGTTTACGAAGGCGGACGGAAGCGGCGGACTGACCATGCACTACGATGCCGCTAAGCGCGTGTGCACTTTCGACAAGTCCGGTATGACCAACCGCTGTAACGAGCATGTCGGCGAAGTGCTCGATATGCCTCTTGAGAACGGCCTGAGAAAGCTGGAGATCTTCGTTGACAGAAGCTCTGTTGAATATTTTGCCAATGACGGTGAAGCGACATTTACGGCGCACAGTTATCCGACAGCAGAGGAATTCTATTACGCAGCGAAAGGCGACGTACAGGTCAAAATATGGAAGCTCAAACCGTCCGTCAAGGATGATTTCGCAGTCTGAGGCCCGGGACCTGAAAGGAGACCAGAATCATGAAGAAGGTTTTTGCAAGTGATTTTGATGGAACACTGTATTTCTATAAGGCGGAAGACGACAGAAAGCTTCCTGCCGAGAATGTAGAGAAGATCCGCGAGTATCAGAAGGCAGGGCATCTGTTCGGACTGTGCACCGGCAGACAGGTAGGCGGCCTTACACCGTTCATCACGGGATTCGTGGAGCCGGATTTCTACATCACGAGCAGCGGCGCCAACATTGTGGACAGGGATCTGAAGGAGATCAGAAAGCTCGGCGTCGACCCGACGGTGGCACAGGAGATCCTCGACAAGTACGGCATCGAGAATTACAGATTCACGCTTGACGTCGAGGGCGATATCTGTGTGTTCGCTCCGATGGACTATCCCGGCAAGTACTATGTTGTAAAGAACGTCGCAGACTGCCCCAAGGGCCTGATCCACCAGGTCAGCATCCATACGGAAAGCCTTGACGAGGCGGAGAGAATGGCGGCAGAGATCAATCAGATCTGGGGTGACAGCGTCAACGCGTTCCAGAACGTCATCGAGATCGACATCGCGCCTAAGGGCTGCTCCAAGGGCAAGGGCGTAGAATTCCTGCGCGAGTACATGAGGGAGACCTACGGAGAGATCAAACTCTACGGGATCGGAGATTCCATTAACGATCTTCCGCTCCTGGAGGCCTCTGACATCTCCTATACCTTCCCTTACGCGCCTGAGATCGTCCAGAAGAAGGCAACAAAAGTGGTTGAGACCATTGTCGACGCACTTGAAGACAGCATGAATGACTAACCTTGACAAAGAGAATGCAATGCAGGAGTATGAGGCAGGACGCTTTATACTCCTGCATTTCTTTTCTGCACATGAATGCTAATCTACAGAAAAGAAAGATTTGTTTCAATTTCGGATTTTTTACACAACTTTGAAAGCTTGATTTGCACTCGATTTGGAATATACTTAATATATATGCTGTCAATGTTTTGATGAACGGCTGAATCATTACATCATAATATACTGACAATAAGAGGGGGATCGAAATGGCAACTTTAAGAAAAACCAAGAAAAGACTTACAGACGCGATCGATGCAGCGAAGATCAGGATCCTCAAGGGAGAGGATGACAAAGTTATGATCGATCTTGATGGCGATGGAAAAGCGGATGCTGTTCTGATCGACACCAATGACACCGGTACACCGGATCTGCTTGCGTTCGATCTGACCGGCGACAATAAGTTCAACCTGTATCTGGATGACACGGATAACACTGAATACCCGGATACCATTTATGTCGATGAGAAAGGTGACGGAAATATTCATCTTCTGAGCATGGGAGACACGATCAAGAATAAGAGCCATCAGAAGCTCATCAAGATCTACGCGACACTGGTCGACGATGAGTCGTCCATTGATGATACTTATGACGCCCTCCGCAGTCTTGCCAAAGTTGTAAAGGAGCTCAAGAGAAGAGCGAATAAGTAATCCGGAAATTACAGGAAAGAGCTGCAGGCTGTGAAGAATGTGAAGGCATTCTTCACAGCCTTTTTCATGCTCCTTTTTTGTTTTACTTTCGCCCTATGATGTGGTAAAGTTGTATTCGGATTTATTTTTTAACACGCTAAAGCGAAGGTGTATGTTTGCTTTTCCATTAATGCAACAAAGGAAATCTACAGCGCTGCTTAAGCGAAGGAAGGGGAAAAGAATGTTTGCACAATTGATTAGCACTATTGACGGATTCTTGTGGGGATGGCCTCTGATCATCCTGCTGTTCGGCACGCATATTTATATGACGTTCCGGACCGGGTTTATTCAGAAGGATATCTTTAAGGCGATCAAGATGTCCGTCACAGCCGACGAGGATTCCGAGGGCGATGTATCCCAGTTCGGCGCACTGACAACTGCGCTCTCATCAACGATCGGAACAGGTAATATCATCGGTGTCGGCACCGCGATCGCCATGGGCGGACCGGGATCGGTATTCTGGATGTGGATGACCGGTATTTTCGGCATCGCGACAAAATATGCAGAGACCCTCATCGGTGTCAAATACAGAGTAAAGAGTGAGAACGGCACAATGATCGGCGGGGCCATGTACGCGCTGGACCGCGGCCTGAACGCTAAATGGGCAGGCATCCTGTTCTCGAGCCTTGCGGCACTTTGCGCATTCGGTATCGGATGTACCGTCCAGGCCAATGCTGTTGTTGCCAATATTACGACGAATTTCAAAGTCAGCCCGATCATAGTAGCGGTGATCCTCAGCGCGGTCGTCGCTCTGGTCATCATCGGCGGCATTCAGTCCATTACCAGAGTATCTGAGAAGCTGGTTCCCTTTATGGCAGCATTCTACGTACTCGGATGTCTGGTCATCCTGATCATGAACGCGGATGTTCTGGGACAGTCCATCGGCGTCATCATTTCTTCCGCATTCACAGCCAAGGCTGTCGGCGGCGGTTTCGTGGGAAGCACCATTGCAAGCGCTTGCCGCTACGGTTTCGCACGCGGACTCTTCTCCAACGAGTCCGGTATGGGTAGTGCTCCGCTGGTCGCCTCTGCGGCACAGACACGCAATCCCAAGAGACAGGCCATGGTCTCCATGACCGGTACTTTCTGGGATACTGTTGTTATCTGCCTCATGACCGGCCTGGTCCTTGTCTCCAGTATCATCAAACACCCCAGCATCGACGGACTCTCCGGAAACGGAAGTGAGCTGACGAGCCTGGCTTTCGGCATGATCCCTTATATCGGAGTGCCGATTCTGGTAGTCGGCCTGATCACGTTTGCATTCTCGACAATCCTGGGCTGGTACTACTACGGCGAGAGATGCGCGGTCTATCTGTTCGGCGAGAAGGTCATCATGCTTTACAAGATCCTCTGGGTAATAGGCATTTTCGTCGGCTCCTTGGTAGAGCTGAACCTGATCTGGGACCTGGCTGACCTGCTCAACGGCCTGATGGCGATCCCGAACATCTTTGCCGTGCTGCTCCTGAGCGGCGTCATCGCAGCTGAGACAAAGAAGTACAGCGGTGAGCATATCAACGACAGGGATGATACAGAGATACCCGTACTGAAAAACGCCAACAAGGGTGTACTGTAAACACACAGTTGTTAATACTGACAGCTTAAATAAGCGCTGCGGAATTTATTTCTGCAGCGCTTATCTGGTACAATAGTTCTGTAGGCGCGTCTCAGCGCTTAACGCTTCGACATGGAGGTAAGTATGAACGGGGAAGAATTATTGAGGATAATGCAGAGGAGAAGGAGCGTCCGCAGCTATTCGGGAGAACCGGTCCCGATGGAGAAGCTGAACCTGATCCTGCAGGCCGGCATGATGGCCCCTTCAGGCAGGGCGATCCGCCCTTGGGAGCTGATCGTCGTAAGGGACAAGCAGAAGCTGATCGACCTGTCGAGCAGCAGGATGGGCGGAGCCGCCAGAATGCTGGCCGGTGCGGATCTGGCCATCGTGGTCGTGGGAGATGAGGAGAAATCCGATGTCTGGACTGAGGACTGCTGCTGCGTCATGGAGAATATGCACCTGATGGCGAGCGCACTGGGCGTCGCCAGCTGCTGGATCCAGGGCCGGGAGAGAATGGCCATGGACGGAGAGACGGCTGAAGAATACGCGCGCACTATTTTGCAGTTCCCTGCGGAGTGCAAGCTGGAAGCGATCCTTTCACTCGGCATGCCCGAGCAGGAGTGGCCGCAGACGCCGATCGATTCACTGCCTTACGGAAAGATCCACATCAACAAGTACTGACCACATCATTGCAGGTAACGCTTTTACCTGAGAAAGAGGTGTCCTATGCCCCCTGGAGGTCATGGAATGGGCTTTGGCCCCGGAAGCAGAAACTTTATGTCCGAAGAAGAGAAGCAGAATCTCCCGCAGGTGACGCCGGAGCTTCTAAAGCGCGTCTTTTCTTATCTGGCGCCTTACTGGAAGCAACTGGCGCTGACCCTCTTGTGCATCGTCTTCTCTTCGATCATGACGCTGATGCCCTCGATCCTCACCGGAAAGATCATCGACGAAGGCCTGATCGGCAGAGACTTCAATAAACTGATCCTGTACATCGTGCTGTCCCTGGCGGTGACAGCCGGCGCGAACCTGATCGGCGTCGCGGAGAGCTATCTCAACACCTGGATCGCGCAGCACATCACTTTCGATATGCGCAACCAGATGTACAGCCACCTGCAGAACATGTCGCAGCGATTCTTTACGTCCAACAACCAGGGCGATATCATCACGCGCATGACCAGCGACATCGACGGGGTCAAAACAGTGATCTCCGGCACTTTCACCAGTATCCTCTCCAATTCGATCACCTTGATCGTGGCGCTGGTGGCCATGTACCGCAAGAACTGGATCCTGGCGACGGTAGGAATCATTATCGTGCCGCTGTTCACGATCCCGACCAGAAGGGCAGGACGCAAGCGCTGGAGCCTTACACAGGAGGCGCAGGCCTGCAACGACGAGATCAACGGTATTCTCGGAGAGACCATGTCCGTCAGCGGGCAGACGCTTGTCAAGCTCTTCTGCAAAGAGGAGTATGAGTACAACCGCTACGAGAACGCGAACCGCAAGATGATCGAGCTCAATATCAAAGAGAGCATGGCGGGACGCTGGTTCAGGGTGATCCTGACTACGATCACGAGCGTCGGGCCTATGCTGCTGTACCTTGTGGGCGGCATTTTAATGCTCAAATACAATTCCGACCTGACGGTCGGTGACGTCACGGTGCTCGTGGCGCTGCTGGGCAGAATGTACGGCCCCGTGAACTCGCTGCTCAACATCCAGGTCGACTGGATGCGGTCCATGGCGATGTTCTCGAGGATCTTTGAATATTTTGACATGCCTGTGGAGATTCAGAACGCGCCGGACGCGATCATCCCGGATCACGCGGACGGAAGTGTAGAATTCAAGCATGTGAATTTCTATTACGAACCTTCCAGACAGATCCTCAAGGATGTGAATTTCAAGCTGGAAAGCGGGCGCAGCATAGCGATCGTCGGGCCTTCGGGCTCGGGCAAGAGCACGCTGGTAAACCTGATCCCGCGCCTGTATGACGCTGTCAGCGGAGAGGTGGATTTCGACGGGATCGATGTGAAAAAGCTTGATCTGAAGTTCCTGCGCGGCAATATCGGCGTCGTGACCCAGGATACCTATCTCTTTAACGGGACGATCCGTGAGAACCTGCTGTACGTCAAACCTGAGGCTTCCGAGGAAGAACTGATCGACGCCTGCGAGAGGGCCAACATCTACGACTTTATCTCCAGGCAGCCGGAGGGACTCGATACGATGGTCGGAAACCGCGGTCTCAAGCTCTCGGGAGGTGAGAAGCAGAGGCTGTCCATCGCGCGCGTGCTGCTGCGCGACCCGGCTCTTCTGATCTTCGACGAGGCTACATCAGCGCTGGATTCAATCTCCGAGCGAAAGATCCAGGACGCGATCGACCCGCTGGTCTCTTCGAGGACCAGTATTCTGATCGCGCACAGGCTCTCCACGATCCTGGCTGCAGACGAGATCCTGGTCATCAAGGACGGCGAGATCGCGGAGCGCGGAAAGCACAAAGACCTGGTCAAGGCAGGGGGCGTCTATACCGAGCTCTACGAGACGCAGTTCAAGGCGGCAATAGATATGCCGGAGGAGGAAACGGAGCCTGAGGGCCCTATAGGATCTGACAGCGGAGGCTCTTACGGCGGCCATCGCGGAGCGCGGAGAAGAGCCGAGGAGGCGCGCAGGCGCTTGGAAGAAGAGGACGAACTCTATCTCTATGGGGATCCCTATGAGGAATTCAAGGAAGAGATGATGAGAAAGAGCGGCGAATGAGCAGAGAGAACAGCCAAAACAGAATATGGATCTTTGAAGAAGCCCCGGTCGCGCAGGCTGTATTTACTATGGCCATTCCGACCATAATCACGCAGTTGATCAATATTGTCTATAATTTTGCGGATGCCTGGTATGTGGGCAGGACAGGGAGCGCGGCCATGATGGCGGCGCTTTCTGTCAGCTTACCGATCTTTATCATCATACAGGCGCTCGCCAACCTGTTCGGGATTGGCGGAGCCAGCGCGATCTCAAGAGCACTGGGGAGGCAGAATACGAAGCGCGCAAGGAAGATCTTCGCTTTCAGCCTTTTCGGAGGCCTTATGGCGGCGATCCTCTATGGAATCGTTATCCTCTTTGTGCGCCCCTTTTTGATTCCTCTGATCGGCGGAAACACGGACTCCTACCCTTACATCTACGACTACATGTTCTGGACCATGGTGGTGGGCGCGGTCCCGACGCTGGGTAACGCCCTGTGCGGGCATCTCGTGCGCTCTATCGGAGCCGCAAAGGAAGCCGGTTTCGGCATGTCGATGGGCGGTGTCCTGAACATCATTCTGGACCCGATCTTCATGTTCGTTTTATTGCCCAGAGGCATGGAAGTGACCGGCGCCGCGATCGCGACCTGCCTTTCCAATACGGCCGCGCTGACGTACTTCATCATTTATCTCTGCAGGCACCGCGATAATCCCGTGTTCACGTTCTCGCCGGCGGACTTTACTGTTCTCGAAGGCATTCCGGGAGAGGTCTTCTCCATCGGCACAGCTGCGGCGCTGCAGACAACTCTTGCCATGGTCTCCAATATCTTTGCGAACAAGCTCGTGGTGGAATACGGAACAGCGGCGGTCGCCGGCATGGGCATTGCCAAAAAAGTGAATATGATCGCTTTTAACACTTCTCTGGGACTGACGCAGGGTGTCCTGCCGCTGATCGCCTACAATTACGGAGCGCGCAAATTTGAGCGAATGAATGAGGTGATCCGGTTTACGGCAGCTGTCGCTCTGGGCTATACGACCTGCTGCACGATCTTTTTCAGGGTCTTTGCGCGGCAGTTCATAACCTTCTTCATCAGTGATCCGGCTTCTGTAGAGTTCGGCACAAGGTTCCTGAGCGTCATCGCTTTTGCTGCGCCTCTGTGCGCGCTGTCCTTCATGGCCAATACCATCTTCCAGGCAGCGGGCAGGAGGAGATCTTCCTTTATTCTGTCGATCATGAGAAAGGGCGTTGTGGATATCCCTGCTATGTATGTTTTCAAGATGCTGCTAGGGCTTAACGGAGTTACCCTGGCGACGCCGTTTGCGGAGGTCACGTCGGCGATCACGGCGGCAGTGCTGTACAGGAAGTTTAAGAAGGATCTGGAGGAGACATAAACAAGCACGGAAAAGGGGCGCCATATTGGCGCCCCTTAATTGTGGTTTTATTTGCATTTACTGTTACTCGGCTTGCTGATTAGCCTTTGCGGTTCTCCTTGACAGTACATACATGACTGCAATCAGGATCACAAGACCGATCAGCAGGGACAGGAACACGTTCTTGGTAAGGCCCGCCACAATGTAGGTCAGGGCGGAAATCGCCGCGCAAGTCATTGCGTAAGGGATCTGAGTGGAAACGTGGTTCAAGTGGTTGCACTGCGCGCCTGCCGAGGACATGATCGTCGTATCGGAGATAGGGGAGCAGTGGTCACCGCAGACGGCACCTGCCATGCATGCGGACATGGAGATGATCATCAGCTGATAGTCAGTAGCCTGGAAGCAGGCAACGACGATCGGGATCAGGATACCGAAGGTTCCCCAGCTGGTTCCGGTCGCGAAGGAAAGACCTACCGCGATCAGGAAGATGATGAAGGGCAGAAGTCCTGCAAAGCCTGCAGCCTTATTCTGGATGATGTAAGCGACGAATTCCTTGGCGCCGAGGCTGTCTGTCATGGCCTTGAGGGACCATGCGAAGGTCAGGATCAGGATCGCAGGAACCATCTGCTTGAAGCCTTCAGGGATGCACTCCATGATGGAACTGAAGTCGAGAGATCTGTGGACCATGTAGAAGGCCATTGTGAGGATCAGCGCGCAGAAGGAGCCGAGCACCAGTCCTACGGAAGCATCGGAGTTCGCGAAGGACTCGATGAAGCTTGTGCCTTCGAAGAAGCCGCCGGTGTAGATCATGCCGATGACGCAGCCGATGACCAGAGAGATGATCGGGAAGAGCATATCGATGACCTTGCCGTCTGTGCGGTCCTTGGAATTATCGACGTTGGCGTAAGGGCGGTCTTCCGTAGTATAGAGATCGCCGTACTGAGTGGCGTTGTACTCGTGCTTG
>JBGUJH010000086.1:0-26894 GCA_045113775.1 Lachnospiraceae bacterium
TCCGCTTCATCTTATAATTTTTACAAATGAAATATCGTAATTCTCAAGGCGCAATGACGTGCCGGAGCTCGAATGCTTCGGGGGTCATTGCGCCTTCTTGCGCGTTAGCAATGGCTCATTGCGATATCAGAGCCATGCGCAGACAGAAAGGCTTCCATTATGAAAAGAAAATGTGACCGTCAGATCATCCTCGAAGACGGGTCCCGGTACTGCGGCTATGGATTTGGCGACATGCAGGACAAGATCCTGGAGATCGTATTCAATACTTCCATGGTCGGTTACCAGGAGATTCTCTCGGATCCGTCCTACACGGACCAGGCCGTCGTTATGACCTATCCCCTGATCGGTAACTACGGCATGGCCGATGAGGACTATGAAACCGATCTGCCCACGATCGGCGCGCTGATCGTGCACGAATATAACGACGAACCGTCCAACTTCAGAAGCAGCGCCTCCTTGGGCGACGTCATGCTCCAATTCGGTATCACAGGAATCAGTGGTGTAGATACAAGAAAACTGAACCGCTCGATCAGGGACTTCGGAACACGGAAATGTCTGATCACAGATATCGATACTCCGCTCGAAGAGGGACTTGAGAAACTTCGCATCTATGAGCTGTCGCGTGATGTCGTGGACAGGGTCAGCACTAAAGAAATATGGCACTCCCCCGCATTTAGCGGTTCCACGGAGCCTGAGGTCACTGATGTCTCCTCTTCCGCCCCCTTCCACGTCGTCCTTATAGACTGCGGCATGAAGAAGAACATCCTCCGCTCCCTGAACCGGAGGGGATGTGATGTAACGGTCGTCCCCTGGAAAACTACCCCAGAGGTCATCCGTTCCCTGAAGCCGGACGGGATTATGATCTCCAACGGTCCCGGCGATCCCACAGATGTGCCGGAGACCATCGAGACCGTGAAGGCGCTGCGCGGCTTCTGTCCTATCTTCGGCATCTGCCTGGGACATCAGATCCTATCGCTCGCTTATGGAGCAAAGACTTACAAGCTCAAGTTCGGCCACCGCGGAGGGAATCATCCTGTGCGCGATCTGGCGACCGGCCGCATCGAGATCACGTCGCAGAATCACTCTTACGCCGTGGACGCCGATTCCCTTTCGAAAACGGCGCTCACTGTGACACATGTCAATATTTTGGACAATACGATTGAAGGCGTGAAATGCGAGGAAGACCGCGCTTTCAGCGTCCAGTATCACCCGGAGAGCTCGCCGGGCCCTCAGGACAGCGCGTATCTGTTCGACCGTTTTATCGAGCTGATGCAGGAGACCCGCGGCGCTGAACCCGGCAATGATCTCAATCCCAACAACGACAAGGAGGAGTCCCATGCCTAAACGCACCGACATCCACAAGATCCTCGTCATCGGCTCCGGCCCCATCGTGATCGGGCAGGCGGCCGAATTCGACTATGCCGGCACCCAGGCCTGCCTCGCACTCAAGGAGGAAGGATACGAGGTAATCCTGTGCAATTCCAACCCCGCGACGATCATGACCGACACGTCCATCGCTGATAAGGTCTACATGGAGCCCCTGACTCTGGAATACATTGCCAAAATAGTGCGCAAAGAGCGGCCTGACGCTATTTTGCCGGGGATTGGCGGGCAGACAGGGCTCAACCTCGCCATGCAGCTGGAGAAGAAAGGAATCCTGGCTGAGTGCCGCACGGAGCTTCTGGGCACGAAGAGCCGGTCCATCGAGCAGGCGGAGGACCGCGAACTGTTCAAAGAGCTGTGTCTGCGGCTCGGCGAACCCGTACTGCCGTCGGAGATCGCCTGTTCTATGGAGGAAGGCCTGAAGGCGGCGCGCGACATCGGATACCCTGTCGTCCTGCGGCCGGCTTTCACTCTCGGGGGGACAGGAGGAGGATTCGCGGACTGTGAAGAGGAATTCATTCCCATCATGAAAAATGCCCTCTCGCTCTCCCCGGTCAGCCAGGTCCTGATCGAGAAAAGTGTGAAGGGCTGCAAAGAGATCGAATATGAGGTGATGCGCGACCGGAATGATACGGCTATCACCATCTGCAACATGGAAAATATGGATCCCGTAGGCATACACACCGGGGATTCTATTGTCGTGTGTCCTTCCCAGACGCTCACCAACAAAGAATACCACATGCTGCGTGACAGCGCGCTTAAGGTGATCCGCGCTCTGGAGATCGAGGGCGGATGCAACGTCCAGTTCGCGCTGGATCCGAATTCATTCCGGTATTACCTGATCGAGGTCAATCCGCGCGTCTCCCGCTCATCGGCACTGGCTTCCAAAGCCAGCGGCTACCCCATCGCCCGTGTTTCCGCCAAAATCGGAATAGGCATGACGCTCGACGAGATTCCGCTCGCCAACACGCCCGCTTCATTCGAACCTGCTCTCGATTATGTCGTCACAAAAATGCCTCGCTTCCCTTTTGACAAATTCACGGATGCGGACAACTCGCTCTCCACGCAGATGAAAGCGACCGGCGAAGTCATGAGCATCGGCCGGACTTTTGAGGAGAGCCTTCTCAAAGCGGTCCGCTCCCTCGAGACGGGGCATTTCCATCTGCATTCGCCTAAGTTCGACGAATGGAGCCGGGAAGCACTGCTGGCTTATGTCAGTACGGGGACAGACGACCGTATCCTCGCGATCGCGGAGCTGCTGCGCCGGGAGGTATCGGCGACCTCTGAGGTAGTTTGTTGTTCCACAGAGGCGACCTCTGGGGTGTCCACGACCTCTGAGGTATCTTGTCTCATGCTCGAGGACGAGATCCACCGCCAAAGCGGCATCGACCCCTTCTTCCTGCATGCCATCCGCCGAATCGTCGCAGAAGAAAAGGCCCTGCAGGCCTCGCCGAATGACATCGACGAGCTCCGCAAGGCCAAGAAAATGGGCTTCTCCGACAGGGCGATCGGCGTACTTTGGGGAATGACCGAGCAGGATGTCTTCACACTGCGCCGACAACACAATATCACTCCGGTCTACAAGATGATCGACACCTGCGCATCGGAGTTTGAGAGCTATATTCCGTATTTTTATTCTACCTATGAGGATGAGAACGAAGTGATCCTGTCGGATAAGAAGAAAGTGATCGTACTCGGCGCAGGTCCGATCCGAATCGGGCAGGGTGTCGAATTCGACTATTCCACCGTCCACGCGGTGCAGACGATCAAGAAGGCCGGATATGAGGCGATCATCATCAACAACAACCCGGAGACTGTGTCGACGGATTATACATGCTCGGATAAGCTCTATTTTGAACCGCTGTGCGTGGAAGACGTGATGAACGTGATCGCGATGGAAAAGCCCGAAGGCGTCATTGCTACGCTGGGCGGGCAAACGGCCATCAACCTCGCGGACCCGCTGAAAGAGCGCGGAGTGAAGATCATCGGCACAGACTGCGACGCGATCGACAAGGCGGAGAACCGCGATCTGTTCGAGAAGCTCCTTGAAACGCTCGGAATCCCGCAGCCACAGGGACGCGCGGTCATCTCCATGGAGGAAGGTGTGAGAGCCGCCGCCGAGATCGGCTACCCGGTGCTCGTGCGGCCGAGTTTCGTGCTGGGCGGGCGCGCGATGCAGATCGTCGCCAAGGAGAGCGACCTGCGCAGCTATTTAAAGACCGCCGAGCCCATCGATGAAAGCCGTCCGGTCCTCGTGGACCACTACATCCGCGGCAAAGAAGTGGAAGTCGATGCGGTATGCGACGGCGAGCGGGTCTTTGTCCCCGGTATCATGGAGCTTGTCGAGAGAACCGGCGTTCACTCGGGCGACTCGATCAGCGTCTATCCCCCTTACAGCCTCTCGACAGGCGTCAAAAAGACGATCCTCGACTATACGGAAAGGCTGGGACTCGGAATCGGGATCCGCGGTCTCTTCAATATCCAGTTCATCGTCGATGAACGGGAGAATGTCTATATCATCGAGGTCAACCCGCGCTCCTCCCGGACTGTGCCGTTCCTCTCCAAAGCAACAGGATACAGCCTGGCGGATATCGCCACACTTGTCAGCCTCGGCATCACTTTAAAAGGCCAAGGGCTCATAGTGCGCAGTCCCGCCGAAAAATCCCGTTACTACGTCAAGGTACCGGCTTTCTCGTTCTCAAAACTCCGCGGCATGGACGCCTATCTCTCCCCGGAGATGAAGTCCACCGGCGAAGCGATCGGCTACGACAAAAAGCTCCACCGCGCGGTGTACAAAGCGATGATCGCCTCGGGCCTGACACTGCGCAACTACGGCACAGTCCTTGTCAGTGTCGCCGACGAGGACAAAACAGAGACCATCCCCCTCGTTCGCCGCTTCTACGAGATGGGCTTCAACATCGAGGCGACCACGCTGACCGCAGAGTACCTGCAAAAGGCCGGAATCCGCACAAGGGTGCTGCACAAACCCAGCGAGCACAGCGAAGAGATGCTGGATTCCATACGCGCCGGTTACGTCAGCTACGTCATCAACACGCGTGCGATCCTCTCCGGCGTCCACTACGGCGACGGCGTCGCTTTGCGCCGTCTGGCCGCCCTGAATAACGTTGTTATGCTGACCTCCCTCGACACGGTCCGCATGCTGCTCGACGTGCTGGAGGAAGTCACGATGAATATCTCGACCATTGATGCGGAATGAGTGTGCAGCGATGCCTTGCAAGCTTCCTGTGGTCCAGGCTCGCAACGCGGGCCGCTGCGCCGCGAGCGGATAAAAAAGATGCCCATATAAAAGGGCATCTTTTTCTCCGCTCGTGTGTGCATAATGAACTCAGTGAATGTCAATCATCTCGTTCCTCTTTGTCGTACTCCACCCACTCATCGTCCATCTGAATATACAGGACATCGTCTTCAATGCGATAATTATAGGAAGCTCCGTCCGGTCCCGCTTCGACGATCACTCCCTTCCTGCTGTACCAGACAATGTCTCTCTCATTACTGCCGCCGAACATTCCGCTGTGATCCTCATTGAGACGGACAAAGGCAGGATAATTGGATGCGGCCTTTTGGAGCTTCCTGTCATTGAGCAGATATCTGCCCGGAACGTAGTCGTACTCCTCCTGCGGATCGTGGTTCGTGAACTTGAATGTGTTTATGATGTCCTCGAATGCATTTCCGACACCCTCACCGCTCTCTTCTCCACTGTGATCGGGTCTGTCAAACAGCAGAACTCCCTCGTTATGCTCTACCGCAGTCAGCTTCCTTGCGCCAGTCGTGCCATCCCCGGAAGCCGGCAGACTCACCGTGAAGCCCCAGGCGTCTTTTCCGCCGCCTATATATCCCTCACTCTGAATTACCTCGGAAGCCTCATAATTTCTCGTCTCATCTGCCAGAACATCATCTGTGCGGTCATAACTGATATATCTGACCTTCAGCATTTCCGCATCTTCCGAATCCTCCTCTGAAGTGCCGAAGATAAAGTCCACTTCTCCCCGGCTCTCTTCGATGGTGAACTTCTGCGAATCATAGTACACATACCAACCGTTCTCATTCTCGTAAGTCTTGAAAGATTGAACGTCCTTTTCTCCGGCATCGACACTCCCGACATTGACGGCGGCTCCGAGATCCTTGCGGTATTCGATCCAGTTCTCGCCCATCTGCAAATAGAGCGAGTCTCCTTCAATACTGTAATAATATGTTTTCCCGCTCCCGTTATCCTCTTTGATGAGACAGTCCCTGCTGTACCAGATGATGTCCACCGGATCCGCATAGCCGATTACGCCCATATGGTTTTTGCCAAGCGCTATATATGCGGGGTATCCGGCCGCGGCCTCGTCCGCGGACACTGAACCTGCAGCTGCATCTGTGGCCTCGGCATCTTCCTTCGTCTCCTGCACCAGCATGTATTTGCCCGGCACATAATCATACTCCTCCTGGGGCTCCGGATCCGTAAACCGGACAGAGTCAAGGATGACCGACATCGTATCGGAGATCAGTTCTCCCCTCTCTTCATCGGTCTCGATACTCCCGCGCCTTTCAACGAGGAGTACCCCTTCATTGTATTCAACGGCAGTATACCCGCGGGTCGAATAGCGTCCGTCCGATACCAGGTCTGTGTGGAAGCACCACATATCCTCCATTCCCGCGAAATATCCCTCGCTCCTCTCCAGATCCTCTCTGTCATAATCCTCCGTGGCTTCAGCCAGAACGATATCTGTGGATGTGAAGGGAAAATAGCGGAACTCGATCCTGTTGGTCGCGTTTGCATCTCCGTTATATGTGAACCTCACATAGTCCTTTCCCTCTTCCAGATCTACCAGTTCACTATTGTAGCTCACAGACCATCCGTCTTCACTCTCATAGCGATCTGCTGCAGCTTCCTCCGCTTTTTTCCTGCGCTCTGCTGCAGCGGCTTCCTCCGGCGTAATTTCCTCAACGGCTTCCACCGGCTCATTCTCGCTCTGCGCAGACTCTGTAACATCTGCAGCCGCATCCTGTTCTTGCGTTGCGCCTGCCGCACTGTTCTCTGACTGGCTGCCGCATCCTGCTGCAGTCAGAGCAACCGCGCAGAGCATTATGACCAGAATCCTCTTGTTCATTTCATTTCCCCTCTGCTTTCATTTCGTGTCTCACTGATCTTACAAGAGAAATCAGCTTTCTCTAACTATAGCACAAAACTGCCCTTTGATATCAGCGGAAAACGTTTCTTTCAGGCCTTTTCTCCCTGTGCTCCGGGCGGATTCCCTCTTGACAAATTCCTGCATCATCCTATAATTTTTTACAAATGAAATATCGAAATATTCAAGGCGCAATGACGTGCCGAAGCCAATAGCTTCGTGGGGTCATTGCGCTTTTCTTTTTGCCTCAGTAAGAAGACTTGCCGGATTGCATCCGACGACCTCCCGGGAAGTTCTGGTTTTTGTTTTTTCGTTGTATATCATTCGTTATTTTGTTAATCTCTTTTCATCGGATCTCTAATGTCGTTTTCAAAATAGAAAGGACCTGTTTTCTAAATGAAGAACTTTATATTTATATCTCCTCATTTCCCGGTCAACTACCGCAATTTCTGCATTAAGCTGCATGAAAACGGCGTCAATGTCCTTGGAATCGGGGACGCCCCCTACGATTCCCTCGACTATATGCTGCAGGGAGCCCTGACAGAGTATTACCGCGTAAATAACATGGAAAACTATGATGAAATGTACCGCGCAGTGGCTTTTTTCTGCTTCAAGTACGGAAAGATCGACGGACTTGAGAGCAACAACGAGTACTGGCTTGAACAGGATGCCAGGCTTCGCAAGGACTTCAACATTCCCGGTCTGAAGCCGGAAACACTCTCCTCTATAAAGAGCAAGTCAGGCATGAAAAAATACTATGCGCAGGCCGGGGTGCCTTCCGCCCGCTATCACCTGGTGACAGATCTCGCACAGAGTCTGGCCTTTATCGATAAAGTCGGCTATCCGGTGATTGCTAAGCCGGACAACGGAGTCGGCGCCGTTGACACCTTCAAGATCAGCAGCGATGACGAGCTGAAGACCTTTCATGAACAGAACTTCGGAGACGTGCAGTTCATTATGGAAGAATTTGTCCCCGGTGAGATCTTTTCCTACGACGCCATCATTGGAAGCCATGGACAGCCCCTTCTGGAAACGGGGAATAACACGCCCAGGTCCATCATGGAGATCGTGAACAACCAGGAGAGCTGTTTCTTTTTCATCGAAAAACAAATTAAAGATGACCTGCGCGAAGCCGGCCGCAGATGCGTCGGGGCCTTTGGCATTCGGAGCCGATTCATTCACTTCGAATTCTTCCGCTTGCTTGAGGACCACGCCTATTTGGGCAAAAAAGGGACAATAGTCAGTTTAGAGGCAAACCTGCGCCCTTCCGGCGGCTTCACGCCGGATATGATCAATTACGCCAACAGTACCGATGTCTACAAGGACTGGGCGGATATGATCACCTTCGACAAGCTTACTTCTAAAGATAACGCCGAGAAATTCTATTGTGTTTCTGTAGGTCTCAGAGACAGCCGCCGCTATGTACACAATGAACAGGAGATCCTGCAAAAATACGCGGACAAGATCGTCCTCAGGCAGCGCCTTCCGGAAGTCCTTGCCCACGGTATGGGCGACAGCCTGTACCTTGCCAAATTCAGCGACAAAAAAGATATGGATGAGTTCATCCGCTTCCTTATTCAGGAGGGGTCTTGACCTCTCAGGATGACTCGAGTGTATCCGGCTCCGCTGTTCGCTTTTTTTGCCTAAGGAGGGATTCATGCATCCGCGCACATTCCTCGCAGTTATCGCTGCCAAGGCCGCCCTCAGAGCCTGTCACCTGACAGGCCGTCCCGGATCTTCTCTTCCGGGAAGGGCGGCCCTGAAAATTGATCCGCATATCATAGCACCACTTGCCGCGCAGGTTCGCCGCGGCATCATTGTGACCTGCGGCACCAACGGAAAGACCACTACCAATAATCTCCTGTGCTCTGCCCTGGAAGCGCAGGGCTTTCGAGTCGTTTCCAATCGTCTTGGAGCCAACATGCTGGAAGGCGTCGCCGCCGCATTTACCACTGCTGCCCGACCTCTGAGGTATCTTGGTGGCGGCAAGAGGCGACCTCTGGGGTATCTTAGACCTCTGGGGTACCTTGATACCAAGAGGCGACCTCTGAGGTATCTTGATGCCGACTTCGCGTGCCTGGAAGTCGATGAGGCCTCCGCCGCGCGCGTCCTGCAGGACCTGCAGCCCGACTACATGATCCTCACCGGCCTCTTCCGCGACCAGCTCGACCGCTACGGCGAGATCGACCTGACAATGAAAGCCCTCGAAAAAGCAATCCGTGAAGCGCCGAACATGACGCTCATCATCAACGGCGATGACCCTCTCACGGCCTATCTGGCAAAAAATAGCGCCAACCATTTCGTCAGCTACGGTGTAAGCGAAAAGGTGACCGATACTGTTGACGTGATCCGCGAGGCTCGTTTCTGCGAGAACTGTGGTGCCCCCCTCCAATATGACTTCTATCACTTCAGCCAGCTCGGAGTTTACCGCTGCCCGGCCTGCGGTTTTCACAGGCCGGAGATCAACTATGACGCTTCCGGTGTCAGTCTGACTCCACATCTGTCTTTTGACGTGAAGGAAACAGGAGCTGCAGGCTGGCCTTCGGGCACTGCTGATGCATTCTCGGATCATTCCGGGAACCTAAAATCCCCTGCTGCCCCCGTCAGAATCTCAGCTCCCATGACCGGTTTCTACAATGTCTACAACATTCTCGCCGTCTACAGCGTCCTGCGGGAATTGAACCTTTCCACAGAAAAACTTGGAGAGGTCCTTAACAGCTTCAAGCCGCAGTTCGGCAGGGGTGAACTCTTTCATGTCGGAGAGAACGGCGGCCAAAAAGTGCTCCTTAATCTGGCCAAAAATCCCGCCGGTTTCAACCAGAACATTTCCGCCATGCTGCAGGATCGCTCGCCAAAGGACCTGATCATTGCGATCAACGACAACGCACAGGACGGCCGGGACGTCTCCTGGCTCTGGGATGTGGATTTTGACAGGTTGGCAGACGAAACCATCCGCTCAATTACAGTGAGCGGCTTGCGCGTGCTCGACATGCAGCTCCGTCTCAAATACGTGGAGATCAGATCAGAAAGAGCGCCCTCTGTGGAGACGGCAATCGACAGCATGCTCGCCGGAGGCTGCGAAAATCTCTATGTGCTCGTTAATTACACGGCACTTTATGAGGCGCATAAATATTTGGAAGGGATTCAGAAATGATTGTAGATTGGAATGACAGGTCAAAAGATTCCGATGAAGCGCTCCAATCCGACGCTCACCGGTTGAATGATTCGAGCGAGGGGGCATCTTCCGGCACCTACACACTGAATATTGTCCATCTCTACCCCGATCTTCTGAATCTCTATGGAGACCGGGGCAACATCCAATGCCTGCGCATGCGATGCAAGTGGCGCGGAATCGACGCTCAGGTCATTGAATGCAACTTGGATGATCATCCGAATCTGGCTTCTGCGGATATCGTCCTTCTGGGCGGAGGTTCTGACCGGGAACAGCAGATTGTCTGTACTCGTCTGCAGCAGATTCGCCCGGATTTGCGCGATTACGTCGAAGACGGCGGTTCTTTGCTCGCGATCTGCGGCGGCTACCAGCTGCTCGGCCACTACTACGATACAGCTGATGGCAGAATGGAAGGACTATCACTGGTGGATCTCTATACGGAGCAGGGTTCGCCCCGATTGATTTCCAATATCATCCTCAGAAATGAAGCTCTGCCTGATGCATTGCCTGGTGTATTTCCCGATCATCTTCCTTACGAGATTGTCGGCTTCGAAAACCATGGCGGAAGGACTTATATCGGCAGCAACATGCCTTTCGGCAAAGTTCTTCATGGCCACGGCAATAATGAAAAGGACGCCTGTGAAGGCGTCCTTTACCGCAATGTTATAGGCACATATCTTCATGGGCCGCTCCTGCCCAAGAATCCTCATGTCTGCGATCTTATTTTACACAGAGCTCTGAACAGGAAATACAGCGTCTCTCTGACAGACTTTGCTCCCTTGGACGATTCTCTGGAGAGAGAAGCTAATCAGGCTATAGTTAAGAGATTCTTGAGGCAACTGCACTGACTAACCTGCTTCGCAATGTCAGTGCAGTTCCCCATTTTGAGACTAATGCACTGACAACCTGCTCCGCAATGTCAGTGCAGTTTCACATATTGAGAATGATGCACTGACAATCTACTTCGCAATGTCAGTGCAAATTCACATTTTAAACCAGATGCACTGACGACCTGCTTCGCAATGTCAGTGCAGTTTCACATCCTACTGCAAACGCACTGACGACCCACTTCGCAATGTCAGTGCAGTTTCACATTTTGAGCAAGACGCACTGTCAACCAGCTTCGCAGCGTCAGTGCTGATCCACATTTTGAGACAGATGCACTGACGGCTTGCTTCGCAACGTCAGTGCAGATCCATATTTTGAGCCAGATGCACTGTCAACCAGCTTCGCAGCGTCAGTGCTGATCCACATTTTAAGCCTGTTGCACTGACGCCCCGTGAACACTCACCTCACAAGCTTTAATAAGCTTCTTCTCAACACGGACAACCGGCCGGGAATAAGCTCTTTTATCCTCTATTGTGCCACAAATATGCCCTCTGGGGGTACCTTAATGGCACCAAACCGACAGACCTTCCATCACTCCCCACTCGCCCCATAGTTAGACAGCACTCTGGCCGACGGATCATTCACATCACATCCCTTCCACTCCCGGTTGGGCATCCAGAAATCCGCGACCATTTCGGACTGGCCGGGATAATACTTCTCAAAGATTTCCCTGTACAGCAGAGATTCCTTTGTGAACGGCTGCGCATGAGTAAACGCACGCCGCCGCTCCTCAAATTCTTCATCCGTGAACAGGCTCTGAGCATACTCAATCAGGTCGTTCACGAGTGAGTGCCCGACAGCATCAGAAAAGGCCGCCTTCTCCCGCATCAAAATATCCCAGGGAATCAGTTTATCCTCCTCAAAAGCAGCTCTAAGAAGGTACTTTCCGATTCCATACCTGTTCATCTTTTTCTCCGGATCGATCTTCATGCAGTAGGAGACAAAATCCAGATCACCGAACGGCACTCTCGCCTCCAGAGAGTTCACGCTGATGCATCGGTCCGCGCGCAGCACATCGTACATGTGGATCTCCCGAATCCTCTTCTCCGCCTCCTTCTGGAAGGCATCCGCATCCGGTGCAAAGTCCGTATATTTGTACCCGAAGATCTCATCCGAGATTTCTCCGGTCATAATGACGCGCACATCTGTGTTTTCATGGATCCACTTACAGACCAGATACATGCCGATCGATGCGCGGATCGTCGTGATGTCGTAGGTGCCCAGCGCCTTGATCACCGGCTCCAGAGCTGCGATCACGTCGTCCCTCGAAATGATCACTTCATAGTGCTCGCTGCCGATATAGTCTGCCACCTTGCGCGCGTACTTGAGATCGATCGCGTCCAGATCCATACCAATGGAAAAAGTACGAAGAGGCCTGTCCATGAGCCGGGCTGACACGCCGCAGACGAGCGACGAATCAAGTCCGCCGGAGAGAAGGAATCCGACCGGTGCATCCGCATCCAGCCGCTTCTCGATTCCGGCGATCAGTTTATCGTGAATGTTCCTTTTGATCTGCGCAAGGTCGTCATCAAGGTAATATCCGGCGTTCCAGATCCTGCTGTACTCCGCCATCGCGATCCCCTGGTGCTCAAGGGGAATGCATTCGATATCCCAAGGCCCGAGATGCGCTGCGCTGATCACAGCGTAATGCCCAGGCGGGAACGGTTCGATTCTCTCACAGATTCCCACCAAGTTCTTCGGCTCTGACGCAAATACCGGTATACCCTTTTCATCTCTGCCAAAATACAGCGGCCTGATCCCTATCGGATCCCGCGCCGCGATATACTCTTTTCTCTCAGCATCATACAAAACCAGGGCAAACTCCGCGTCCAGAAAACGGAACAGATCGATTCCATACTCTTCATAAAGAGGCAGCAAAATTTCGCAGTCAGAGTCGCTCTTGAAAGAGTAGCCTTTTTCGATCAGCCTCTCCTTCATCTTGCGGAACCGATAGAGCTCACCATTGCAGACCACCGAATTCCCATTCAGACTAAACGGCTGCATCCCATCAGGTGTCAGCCCCATGATGGCAAGACGATTAAAGCCCAGGAAACCGTTTCCGGTATCCAGAATTCTGCTGTCATCCGGTCCCCTCGAGATTGTTCTCGAGAGCATCTCTGCCACCCTTTCATAATCCGCCTGTCCGCTGCAGTAAGCTAAAATCGAACACATTTCCTGCCTCCTCTCAACAAATCTTGTCATCTGAAACCGGTGCCTCTGGGGTAATTTGCACCGTTTTTTTTCCCTATTTTGGTGGATATTCCACGAATATAGGGTTCCACAAACACATGCCTATAGTTACGGAGCAGCATTAGTACCCTTTTACTTTTCCCTATATTGGTGGAGATTCCACCAGTATAGGATTTTTATAATATGCTTCATTTTCCACCCCTCGTGAAAGTCATTGCTTTCCTCCCACTAAAAAGGCTCCTTAATTGATTTTTTGCTTTTCTTTTGTTTGCTCTAAGTATTCTTTATGCATGCTCCGACCTCTTGGGGTTTTGAACCGCTACATCCTCTTAATTCGGTCCACCGCTTCGATCGTGCTCTCCCTGGTCCCGAATGCCGTCAGCCGGAAATAGTGTTCGCCGTGGGGTCCGAATCCGGATCCCGGCGTTCCCACCACATTCGCCTGCGTGAGCAATACGTCAAAAAATTCCCAGCTCGTCATATTGTCCGGAGTCCGCAGCCAGATGTAAGGCGCGTTGACGCCGCCCGAAACCTCGTAGCCGGCAGACCGCAGTCCCTCCAGGATGTACTTTGCATTGCCCATGTAATAGTCGATCTGACTGCGGACCTGCATCTGACCTTCCTTGGAGTAGACTGCTTCGCCGGCTCTCTGGATGATATAGGGGGCTCCGTTATATTTTGTCCCGTGGCGCCTGGCCCACAGAGGCCAGAGCCTTTCTCCGCCGGTCTCCAGATCCAGCGGAATCACCGTATAGCCGAGCCGCAAACCGGTAAATCCTGCTGTCTTGGAAAAGGAGCGGAACTCGATCGCGCAGCTTCTTGCACCCTCGCACTCGTAAATGCTGTGGGGCACGTCCGGCTCAGAAATATAAGCCTCATATGCTGCATCGTACAGAATGATGGAATCATGGCTGTTAGCGTAGTCGACCCACCGCTGCAGCTGCGCCTTGATCATGACTGCGCCGGTCGGATTATTGGGAAAGCACAGATAGATCAGATCCGGCACTTCCTCCGGCAGATCCGGCACAAATCCGTTTTCTGCTGTGCAGGGCATATAAATGACGTTATCAAACCGCCCGGTCTGCGCATTATAAGCACCCGTTCTGCCCGCCATAACATTAGAATCCACATACACCGGGTATACCGGGTCGCATACTGCGATCCGACTCGAAGGATCGAAGATCTCCTGAATATTGCCGCAGTCGCACTTTGCGCCATCAGAAATGAAGATCTCCTCTGCCGAGATCTCACACCCTCTGGCTTTGTAGTCCTCGCGCGCGATCACATCCCGCAGGAATTCATATCCGAGGTCCGGCGCATAGCCGCGGAAAGTCTCCGCATGCCCCATCTCATCGACCGCCCCATGCAGTGCCTCAATAACTGCAGGTGCGATGGGCTGCGTCACATCCCCGATTCCCAGACGAATGATCTTCGCCTCCGGATTTGCCTGAGAGAACCCCCGCACCCTTCTTCCGATTTCCGAGAATAGATAGCTTCCCGGCAGCTTTAAATAATTTGCATTTATCTTTGCCAAAATATTCTCCTTTCGCTAAGACTGACTCTCGCTGTCCACTTGCCATCCTGCCTGCACACGGCTTCCTTCCCACGCAATGAGCCATGCCGACAGATCGCTGCGCTGCTTCGCAGCTTGCGATTGTCGCGGCGTTCGCCGTATGTGTCCGACAACAAAAAGTCTCTTATGTGAGCAAGCTCCCAAAGAGCCTTCTTGTTGTCGTCCACGCATGGCTCATTGCTACGCGCAAAAAACGGCACTTCAAGCGTGGATCCTCCGATCCATACTTGAAGCGCCGTTGCCTCATCATTTTATGCTGTTCATTTCAGAACTTTCTTTTGTCTATACTACTTCTGCCGACACAGAAAATCAAGACCTTTCTGTCGAGTCGAAACTCTCAGCGCCCCTTTCCGTACCTTAGAGGCATGGAGATCTTCTCATTGAAGAACTGAATGACCGGGCCCATACAGAATGCAGTCAGTACTGTACCGATTCCTACGGTCGCTCCCAGAAGGCCCCCTGTCAGGACACAAATGAAATCCGTCGCAATACGGACGACTCTGAATGCCCATCCTTTTTTCTCGGATATCGTAAGGGCGATCCAGTCATACGCCGAGACTCCCATATCCGCGACAAAATACAGAGAAGCCGCAAGTGAAGCCAGAATAAGGGCAAGTATCATTAAGGCAACTCTCAGATAGACAGAAGGCGCAGGAAACGCCCTGTCCAGGATCACACCTGTGTACTCCACCACATATCCCAGAAGGAACAAATTGATGATCGTTCCTAATCCGATCATGCGCCTGTTAAAGAAAAACATGAACGCAAGCAGGATTCCGTTCAAAATCACATAAAAGGTTCCGTAGGAAATCGGGGTAAGCCCCCACAATCCATGCGCGAAGACCTGGAACGGGTCCATTCCGAAAGCCGTGAAACCGAATATGCCCGCGGCTACGCCTGACAGGAGCACTCCTATTATGCACATGATCAATCGCTTTTTTGACTCATCCATTGAAGTTTCCTCCTTATATTCCGGCTCAAAGATTGTACCCAATGAGTTTCAGGTAGCAGTCCGCCAGTTTTTCCGGCGGCATCTCCATTTTGCTTCCGATCCACCATCTCACGTCTTCCGCAAGACTCCCAACCAGATGATTCAAAGCAAATTCTTTTGGAACATCCTGCCTGATGCTGTCGGGATACTGCTCAAACATTGTAACCAGATATTCCTTAAAATACCGCATGAACAATTCGCCGCTCTCTCCGGAAAGGACTCCCAGCACATTTCCTTTGTTGTCCTTCAGGTGATAAAGCAGATGCGTGATTTTCTCCTGCAGCCCATGGTCGGAAGAAGAAAAATCATGGGACGTCTCCGAATGCAGTTCATGTGAGAAAATATGGTCAAAAATATCCGTACACATCTCCTTCAGCAGCGCATCTTTCGTCTCGAAATGGGAATAGAACGTGCTTCTCCCGACATTTGCCCCGTTCAGGATCTCCTGCACTGTTATGTTATTAAAATGCTTCTCCTCCAGCAGCTTGTTAAAAGCCTGAAAGATAGCAGCTCGTGTTTTCTGCTGTCTTCTATCCATACTCTGCACTTTCCCGGACAAATCACCTTTCGAACAAATTGCCTTTATTGTTCAGTAATGAACTTCGTCTCACATCTGTTTGTTGTGATCAACCGCCGTAATCTTCTAAAATTATATCAAACAATATGTTCATTATCAAACTCCCTGTTTTGGAGATGTTCAAATGAAACCAGACATGAAACATGGCATATTCCTGGCGGTCCTCGCTGCCGGGCTCTATGCCTTAAGCTCACCCTTTTCCAAATTGCTGCTGCCGTTCATGCCGTCCACTCTGATGGCAGGATTTCTTTATCTGGGAGCCGGGCTCGGTATGACAGCACTCGCTCTCAGCAGAAAAGCTGCCGGGAGACCGGAGACTGAAGCACGCCTTACCCGAAAAGAACTTCCCTATACAATTGCGATGATCATACTGGATATCGCAGCTCCTATAAGCCTGCTGTTCGGTCTTACCATGACCACTGCCGCAAACGCTTCCCTGCTGAATAACTTTGAGATCGTTGCGACAGCGATCATCGCGCTGATGATTTTCAAGGAAGCAATCTCCGCGAGACTATGGCTCGGTATCCTGTTTGTAACTGCATCCTGCGCTCTTTTGTCCTTTGAAGACATCTCAAGCCTGCAGTTCAATTTAGGATCCCTCTTTGTACTGCTCGCCTGCATTCTATGGGGTATCGAGAACAACTGCACAAGGAAGCTTTCTTCCAAAGATCCCCTTGAGATCGTCATGGTCAAAGGTATCTTTTCAGGACTGGGGTCAGTCATGATCGGTCTCGTCTGCGGAGAGCGGGTCCACCACCTGTGGGCGATCCCGCTGGTCCTGCTGCTTGGATTTGTCGCATATGGACTCAGTATCTATTATTATGTCTACGCCCAGAGACTCCTCGGCGCCGCCCGTACGAGCGCTTACTATGCGGTCGCTCCTTTCATTGGCGCTTTCCTGTCACTTATCATCTTTCGCGAAGTCCCCGGAGTCCTGTTCCTCGCTGCCCTGGCGCTAATGGCCGTCGGCGCGTGGCTCTCTTCCGGCGACTAATTTACTTTATTTATGTGGTTGTCGCATATCACAATCCCCTCTTTTGACATTCCGTATATTCTTTTCTGTCTTACTGCTTATTTGCGGCAGCTGCTTTCTCCTGATTTTCCCTGATCTTCTGCTGATCCTCTTCCGCGTACTTCTCGACGTCCATTCTCCACAGAATAACAATAGATATAAAAAAGGAAAGAATATCCATACCCAGATAGACGAAGACCATGACCTTCTCAGCCGACGCAGGCTGCCTCGCGAGAGCCGCGTTATAACCTGCCGCGCCGAGCAGTCCGCTTACAACTCCTACCGCCAGGCCCAGGAGACCCACCATAATAGAACCGTAGATCGACATTGTAAAGCCGTCGCTCCTGAACCCGTTCTTAGCCTCCAGGTGATCGAGAACATCTGAGATGACCGCCAGCATGACATACTGCGAAGGGATGATTCCGACTGCCTTGAGCACAACGCCGGCACAGACCATTATGAAATTATGTACGTCCAGGAAAGCGACGGCGCCGCCCAGCACAGAGAAGATCAGACCTATGACGATCGCGCGTTTTTTGCCCAGCTTGTTGGCAAGGGGCCACGCAATGACCATGCCGACAGCAGACGGCAGGCCGCCGATAAGGCCCAGCATGCTCATCAGGGCGCCTGATGCGCTCTCCGGATCTGCGGCAGAAAGAACACTGTCGAACATCCAGCGCGCGTAGAAACTCATGGAGGTATTCTTGATCAGCTGACCCATCAGGAAGAAGAACACAAAGAGAATGACCATCCACCAGTATTTATCCTGTGTACAGGCATTTACGTGGTTCTTCATGGGAATGGCTTCAGCCGCTTGCGGGAGATCCATGGTCTCCTCGGTGATCCGCTCTCTTGTGAAATAATACTCCAGAATGATGCCGAAAGACGTGACCAGCGCAAAGACGATCGAGAGCACTCTCCAGTGAGCATAGGAAGCTGCGACATCCAGAGAAGTGCCATTGTAGGAGAACATGTAGCTCTGCAGCAGTATCGGGACTACGATACTGGCTCCGACGCCGGCAGCCGCAACCATAGACGCGTTGGACATAGTGGCCAGAAGACCTCTCTTGTCCGTGTCACGTGTGGACAGGGAGACCATTGAGCTGTGCGCTGTGTAGTAGCAGGGATAAGCAATCGAATAATAAAGGTTATAACAGACCGCGATCCAGATCATCTGCAGCGCTGAACCATTGTTAGGAGATTCGAACATCAAAATGATAGCCACTGCCATGAGCGGGATAGATGCGAACAGATATGGGCGGGCTTTGCCTGCCGTAGTCCTGGTGTTGTCGATCCACTTTCCTACCATCAGATTTCCGAGCACAACGAAAACAACGGAAACGATCGGAAGGAGCGCCGCGAATGCTCCTGCCCCGAATTTGGTCCATCCCAGAACATCCGCGTAATATCTGGTCATGTAAGCGCCGAAGATTGAGTTGGCAAGCATCGCACAAAACGGTGCCAAAAAATAGCCAAGTGCGATCTCCTGAATTTTGACCTCGTCGTTGTTGATCCTGGTCTTGAGAACAGGCTGCTCTACTGCTTTTTTCAAAAAGTCCATTGTGTTCCCTCCACGTCTAATCAACATTATGCTGAATGCCTGCGCTGATTCGCAAGAGTCAAAGCCGCCGAAGCTGACCTTCAGCGGCTTATATCAATTATGCCATATTTTACTTTATTTTTTAAGCAGTTCTACGAACGCGTCTCCGCATTCAGAGGTCTTCGCGCTGCCGCCCTGATCTGGCGTCAGCTTATCTCTGTGCTCCGTCAGCATCACTTCCATCGTGTCCAATATCTTCCTGCCAAGTTCCTCATATCCGAAGAAATCCAGCAGCTGGGAAGCGGACCAGATCGCCGCCAGCGGATTGGCAATCTGTTTGCCGGCAATATCCGGCGCCGAGCCGTGGATCGGCTCAAACATGGAGGGGAATTTCCTCTCCGGATTCAGGTTGGCGCCTGCTGCCAGTCCCATGCCGCCTGCGATCGCCGCCCCAAGATCGGTCAAAATATCGCCGAACAGGTTGGATGTGACCACGATCTGGAACCTCGAAGGATCCTTGACCATGAACATGGACGCCGCGTCCACAAGGAGCGAGTGCGTTTCCACATCCGGGTATTCCTCTCCCACTTCCTTGAAAACACTGTCCCAGAAGACCATCGAGTAGTTAAGGGCGTTTGCCTTGCTGACACTGGTGAGCGTCTTGTGCTCCTTTCTCGCCAGCTCATAGGCGTATCGGATGACGCGCTCCGTTCCTTTGCGGGAGAAGACGCTGTCCTGGATGACCACCTCATTAGGCTGCCCCTTATAGAGCCAAGCGCCCTGCCCGGAGTATTCTCCTTCCGTGTTCTCCCGGATGAAGGTCATATCGATCTCTTCTTCCTTCACATCTTTCAGCGGGCACTGCGCACCTTTCAATAGTTTGACCGGTCTCAAATTGATGTACTGGTCAAAATCGTGCCGGATCCTGATCAGCAGGTCCCTCAGAGAGATATTGTCCGGAACACCGGGATATCCTACTGCACCCAGAAGGATCGCGTCATATTTTGCCAGAATATCGATGCCGTCTTCCGGCATCATCCGGCCGGTCTTCAAATAATACTCGCATCCCCAGGGGAAATCCGTGAAGGCAAACCGAAAGCTTCCGTCGATCGAGGCTGCTGCGTCCAGCACTTTTTTGCACTCCGCCATGACCTCCGGTCCGATTCCGTCTCCTGCTACAACTGCGATCCGATATTCCTTCATACTGCCTCCAAGTGGTTAAGTTTCATTGTTCAGTCATCCCCATAGGTTGATATCATTCTTGCTTTGCCGCGATCTCTTCCAGAAACGCTCTCGCTTCCTTCGCACCGCCGCATCTGTGGAAGCTCTCGGAAATCTTTACAGCATTTTCCTTATAGGAAGGTTCCGTGAGCACCTTTGTTAAGGCCTTCCGAATATCTTCCTCCGAGATCGACTTCAGCATGACGCCGGCGCCGAGTTCCTCCGTTCTCTTTGCTACAGCGCCTTGTTCAGGCGTCTGGGGAAATAATACCAGCGGCGCTTCAAAATACAGACCTTCGGACGCGGAATTCATCCCGCAATGAGTGATGAACGCGTCCGTGATGGAAAGCACCGCCATCTGGTCCACGGACTCATAGACCTGAATATTGTCCGGCAGTTCGTCAAAGTGTTCCGTGTTAGTCCCCATGGAGATGATGACCTGCCAGTCTGTCTGTCCCAGCACATGAATGCAGTTCCTGTAGAACTCTTTGTTCTGGTTGACCGTTCCCATTGAAATGTACACGGTCTTCTCCGCCGTTTTCTCATAGTGCTCCTTGATAGGACGGATCGACGGCCCGATAAAGTGATACCGGTCAGAAAAAGTATCTGAACAGGGCTGGAAATATTTTGACGTATAGACGATCGTGTTGGTCTCGTTGTCGTTCTGCACGATATCCAGGATACCTTTCACGGGATATCCTTTTTCCTGCAGGCGCCTGATCTGCTTGTTGATCTTGGGCATGGTGAAGAGCATCTTCGCGATGTCCCACGGCGTCTCTTTCATGTACTTTGACGAATAGCGGTTGAAAGCGAAGGTCGTCGTTGAACACACATAAGGAAGTCTGTGCTTCATGGCGACCAGCTTTCCCCAGAAAGCAACAGAATCCGAGACGACAAGCTCCGGCTTGATCTCGCCGACTTTCTCCGTCGTCATCTCATCCAGGGCCAGCGTCGAGGAGACCAGGAGCTCTGTAGCAAAAGCCTTGTCCTTGCCTACCCGGTCTGCATTCTCCTTGTCTTCCATCTCGAAATCATAGCCGTCGCAGCCGATAAACTTTGCGCCCGCCTGCTCGATCTTCTCCCGGAACATTTCAAAAGAAAAGTAATATACCTGATGCCCGGCATCTGTCAGTTCCTTTACAATGCCAAGGGTCGGATTTGTATGCCCATGAGCCGGAATGCAGAACCATGCGATCTTCATTTTAAGTCAACCTCCAACAGTATCGGCGCGTGGTCCTGTCTCGGACCCGAATCGATCATCTCCGATCGCTTCACCTGCTCTTTGATCCGGTCGCTGACCAGGAAATAGTCGATCCTCCATCCCGAATTATTCGTCTTACTTGTCCTGACTCTCTGGGCCCACCAGGAATAGACGTCTTTCACGTCCCCGTGCACATATCGGAAGGTATCCGTGAACCCTCTGGCCAACAGGTTTGTGAAGCCTTCTCTCTCTTCATCCGTAAATCCCGCCGACATATGATTGGACTCGGGGTGAGCCAGGTCGATCTCCTTGTGCGCCACATTGAAGTCGCCGCATGCGATCACGGGTTTCTCCTGATCCAGCTGCGCCAAATAATCCGCGTAGCATTTGTCCCATTCCTGGCGCTCGCCCAGTCTCTTCAGGCCGTCTCCCGCGTTCGGTGTATATACGTTGACAAAATAGAAATCGCCGCAGTCCAGAACAAGCAGCCTTCCCTCGTCGTCCATGGTACTAGGCGCGCCGATCCTGGGCACTATTTTCTCAGCCTTGAGCGCTTCCTTGCTGAGGATCATCGTTCCCGCGTAGCCCTTTCTTGCGGGCGGCTCCGAGCTCACCCACTCGACACGGTACCCGGGGAATAATGACGTCAAGGCTTCCGTGTGCTTTTTGGCAGGTCCCGCAGCCGGCAGTTTTGTTTCCTGTATGGCGATAAGATCAGCGTCTTCCTTCGCCAATGTGACAAGTACATCTCTCGACAGCTGCGCTCTGGGGGAATCTGAAGTCAGAGCTGCATTCAGAGAATCTATGTTCCAGGATATCAGTTTGAGCATATGTATCTCCCTATTTGAAATGATTTATTTAGGTATTGCACTAATAATTATAATAATCGCGGAATAATTAAACAACGCAGAAAACCAAGTAAAAAGTTCCTGCCGCCCGGAGCTCCAACTGCTCCGGTGACAGGAACTGATTATTACCTTACTGTTTTTATTGTTTTCCCTATCCAAACAGCATTTTTGCTGCCTTCTCTAATTCCCTGCGCTCCTCTGAATCATCGTATCCGATTTCCTTATCATCAATACCCTTAATGACATCGATCGAATACAGTCCGTCGCGATTGCAGTAGAAAAGGATTTTCTTAACTCCCCTGATCTTAAATCTTGCTTCGGAAGCTCCTTCCGGATACAGTTTTACCATCTGTATTTCATCAGAAGACACCGCTGCCACAAAGGAAATATAGTGCTCCTTTGTCATGCTGTGATCGATCCGCACATAGTATTCATCCTCGACGCGGTCAATAAAGATCATGTGCTTCTCATCCGTGGCTTCCGCAATAAGCGGTGTGAGCAGTATGCCATGGCAATGGATGGCCGCCTCTCCCATACTGTGGATCGCGTTCCCGCAGACCGGACATACGTAAAACTTTGACCGCAGCATATTTGCGGATACATTCGCATTCCTGATTGTATTCCCGGAGATCAGCTCCGTCACTGAAATCTTAAATGCCTTCGCAATAGGCTCCAGCAAGGTAATATCCGGATATCCCTTTCCCGTCTCCCATTTCGATATAGTCTTATCGCTGACCCCAAGCTTCTCTGCCAGCTGGAGCTGAGTCATTTTGTTCTTCTCACGCAGTTCCCGTATAATTGTCCCTGTAACATATTGGTTCATTTGCTTATCACCTCCATGTACAGATTGTAAATCAGTGCCTCACAGAACACTACCTACGGAAAGTAGAGTTGATTGTTAAGGCTCGCAGAGCGAGCCGCTACGTCGCGTTATAACGACATTTGTTATTACAGCGCGATATTTCTTTTTGTCCTCAGGAACCTCACGAAAAAGACGCTCCCGATGACAAGAGGCATAAATCCCGCAAGCGCGTCACCGTACCAGAAGCCCTGGCTTCTGAGTCCCAGTACGAACCCGAAAAAGGCCGCAAGGCCAACTCTCGCGATCATTCCGTCCAATATGGCAACCAATAGGTTTATCCTGGAGTTGCCCGATCCGTTTATAAACGCGAATGCAGGTGCCCTCGTGGCGGCTCCGTAAGAATTCAGTACGATCGGCAGAATAATCAGGGCATCTTTTGCCAGGACTTCCGGATCGCCGGTAAAGAAAGAACAGACTTCCTCCGGGAATAAGAGGACCAGTGCGGAAAAAGCCGTGCCGAACGCTAACGAAACAGCCGTCACCGCAGCGACCGTTTTTATCACGCGGTCTTTCTTTCCGGCGCCGAGATTCTGTCCTACCATAGTGCTTCCCGCTGTAGTAAATGAATTGGAAACAACGCCCATCATGAGGCCTGTCTTATTGTAGATCCCCGCGAGCGCCGAGTACACCACTCCCTCCGCGTTGATCCAGCTGGTCAGCACTATTTTGGATATATTGACAGCAGCTGACTGAATTGCCATGGGAATGCCGAGCGCAAGGAGCTTTACTAGGCTTTCTTTATCGATCTTAAAACTTGCCGGTTTGAAGTCGAATCCGAAGCTGTCCCTGTGCGCATAGAGATAGATCATGGACGCCACGAAACTGGCTCCCTGCCCGATCACCGTAGCAAGCGCCGCTCCAAAGGGACCCATGTGAAAGACCGCGACAAACAAAAGGTCCAAGACCGTGTTAAGAACCGCAGCGGCGGCGATGAACACGAACGGCCTCTTGGAATCGCCCATCCCGCGCAGGATGGCGGAGACGATGTTATATCCGTAGATAAAGATCAGGCCGGCGATGCAGGTCACCATGTAATCCATTGTAAATGCATAGGATTCCGCCGGTGTGTTGAGCCAATTCAAAATATTGCTCCTGATCAGGTAGCACAGAACCGCGATTGCAGCAGAAGCCCCGAGCAGAAAAGTGAACATGGTTCCGATCAGTTTCCGGACCTCTCTGCGCTCTCCCGCGCCGACCATCCTGGCGATGATCACCTGCCCCGCGCTGGAAAAGCCCATCGCGAGAAAGGTCAGCAGGTGCAGGACATCCCCGCCGATCGATACGGCGGACATTCCGGCGCCGCCGTTCACCTGCCCCACCACGACCATGTCGACCAGGTTGTAAACTGCCTGCAGCGCGTTTGCAGCAAAGAGCGGCGCAGCAAAAGAAAAAAGCAGCCCGGGTACGCTTCCGGTTGTCAGATCCCGGACCATTGTTTCAGATGCTGTGCCGCGTTGGTTGTCACTCATTTAAGTTGCTCCTCGCTTACTTTAGTGCGATTATTAGTTATGGCTCGCGGTGCGAGCTGCCGTTCCGGATTCAGCTCCTGAAGCAATTATACCGCTTCGGCCTCGAAAAGAAAACGGACCGGGAATCTGTCCCCGGTCCGCTGTTTTTTGCTGTTGTTTCTGTTCATTTCTCCACGAACATTGTGAACTTTTCCCAAGGGATATTAACTTCCGCGCCCTGGTTAATGATCTCGTCCACATGCATGAGAAGCGGATAGTCGTCAAGACTCACAACGCCTCTGGCTGCCAGTTTTCTGACTGCCCGCGCAGTCCTGGTCGCAATCACGATAGACTCGAGTGTAACGCCCTTGAGCTCTTCCATTGCCTGGTCAAATGTCAGTCCTCTGCCAAGAAGTGTGCCGATCTTGCGGGTACGGCCGCCGAATACTGTGACATACAGGTCGCCCGCACCGTGAATGATATTCTCGGGACCTCCTCCGATCAGAGCGAGAAGCTGAATCATTTCCTTGACGCCCTGACCAAACAGAGCCGCCTGGGAATTGTAGTGAACAGCGCCGATCTTGCCGTCACGCTTCTCCGCAAGTCCAACCGCAAGGGATACGCCGAGTGCATAAGCGTTCTTCATTGCCACAGCGCACTCTACACCGACAACATCTGTGGATAAGCTGATGTGATAGTAATCAGTTGCCAGAAGCGCCTTGATCTTCTTAAGAGTTTCCATATCTTTTCCGCAGAAAGCGACATGGCTGTCATCGTGATCCGCAAGCTCATAACTGGTGCAAGGCCCGCCGATCGCATTGAAATTTATATGCTTGCCTGCCGGCTGACGCTGCTCGAAGATCGTGGGATAGGGAACCAGCGTACCATCCTCGAGGTCGACCATTCCTTTAGTAACTGTGAGGAGCGGAACCTCTTCGGGAAGTACCGGAAGGACCTCATCACAGAACCAGTCGAGACCGAAACTGCTGACGCCGCCCAGGATCAGATCTGCGCCTTGGAGCGCTTCCTGCAGCTCTTCGATCTGATAATATTTGATCCCGTCATGAAGTGTTCTCTTCAGTGTGATGTGATAGTTGTCCTTTCTGAGTCCGTCAATGATTTCCCTGTCCAAAGGGGATCCTACGAGTCTGACTTCATGCCCGTTTTCAAAAGCCGGGAATGTGATCGCAGAGTTCATCTGCCCTGCACATACAAATGTTATAACGCTCATGGTTTTCTCCTTATATAATGCTGTGTATATTTGATATAACTATTCTGTTTTTCGTTTCTTTTTGTTTTACCTGTTGTTTTTTCTGAGTCAACCCTATCATTACAATTACTATAAGTCAAATCTCATGATGCGGTCGAAATGATCCATAGAAAAAACACCCGCCGTGAAGCTGGTGCGGACTCGGGTCTTATCATACGTATGGAATATGAGCCGGAATTGATCGTACGGGGGACCACCGGCCCTGTATAGTGAGTCATGGGGACAGTGAGATTAAGGTACATAGATTCACTGGCCGGCCGTAACCTGGTTTCCTGTCACATCAAATACGAATGATTTAGAGTAATTTTGGAATGGCCAGACTTCTACCGTTTTCTTTTCGTTGTTATAGATCGCGCTGTACTGCGTCATGGAAATACCGGACGCGTTCGTGTATGGGTTCTGCACCGCGCTCTGGAGAATTACCAATGCCGCCGATTCCGGCATTACAGTATAGTACTCCTCTTTTGAAGTATCTCTGTAGCGCTCCAATTGCCCCAGGATCGTCACAAAGCGGTGATAGCCGTGCCCATAACCGTAATGATAATCCGGAGAGGTGTTTTCATCGGTCATTTTGACAGCTTCTTCTCTGAGCTTGCCGTTCCGATAAGAATTTTCCATGTCATCGCTGCCCAGATAAAAGTTCGTACAGATATCAGAGGGAATAACACTGATCACACTGTTCCGGCTCTCAATCACAACACTGCGGCCGGAAGCATCAGTTACCATCAGATGGCAGTCCTGCCAGTCTTCCGGAAGCAAAATACCGGTTTTCGTTTTTTGGATGGCTTCATCTACATTCTCGCAGTCGTCCAGCATATATCGGAGCAGCATGCTGGATGCGACCGGCAGTTTAGCAGGCTGGTCACCCTCTTTGATATCAACTCGCAGAAGAGATACACAAAGGCCCTGGTCATTGATTCCGTCCATACACTCATAAGGCAGAATATCCATCATACTTATGTCAAATCCCTCAAGGTCCGGCCCGCCCTGCTGAAACATGGGATTGCCTTCGTCGCACCAGACCGCATCTGCCACAGCGATCGATTCGTACTTGCCCTCCGGCTTACAGTGGAGGACGACGTTTAATCCGGTCAGTGAACGGTCTTCCTTGGAAACACGATGCGGATAATCATAATTCCTGCAGGTTATGGGCTCTCCATCAGTATTATGAGTAAAGAAGGTCGAGCACCCGGAATCAATATAGCCCACTTTCCGCATTGCCTCCATCACTTCCGGGCCATAATAGTCTTTTGTATAGTCCATGTAGTAAAGGTAACCATCTTTATCCAACCGGGTGATGCCCGCATGTGTTCCCGTCGAAGATCCGCAGCCGGACAGAAGGCAGACGATCAGAGCGATTGCTGTCAGTGTTGCCAGGAATTCTTTTTTCTTTATCAAAACATTCCTTGCATTCATCTCTTCCTCATCCTGTTTCTGATGGACAAATCAACAGCTCGTCGGAATGTAGTCAAGTCCCGCTGCAAACTCGCCGCCTATAGAGGCGGCGAGTTTGTAACAAAACTTATTCAGTGGCGGGAGACAAGCCCCCACTGAGTTAAATGATGCACACGCGTGCGGAATGGAAG
>JBGUJH010000087.1:0-6928 GCA_045113775.1 Lachnospiraceae bacterium
GACACCTTATGAACAGGCGAAAGGATATGACAACTATCTGCCCTTCTCAGAGCGCGCCAGGTGGATTGTCCTGTCAAACTTTGCAGAAATTTGGATCTATGACTTGGATGCGAAGAAGCCGGAGCCGGTAAAAATGACGCTGGACGAGCTGCCGGCGAAATATCATTTTCTCGATTTTCTTACAAATAAGAAGACAAAGAAGATCACGGAAGAAGTGGAACTTTCAAAGGCTGCTGGCGAACTGGTTGGAAAGATCAGGGACCGATTCCTTACGCAGTATAATGATCCGCTTGCCAAGAGGACCCAGAAGAGCCTAAACATCCTGTGCGTACGCCTGGTGTTCTGTTTTTATGCCGAAGATGCGGGCTTATTTGGGGCCAAGGACGCCTTTTCCCGATACATTCTGCAGTATAAGCCGGGAGACATTAGGGGAAAACTTGTGGAGCTTTTTAAAGCGCTTGACACACCGATAAAAGAGCGTGCAGACATGTATCTTCCGGAAGAAGTGGAGGCGTTCCCGTATGTAAACGGAGGGCTGTTCTCCGACGAGAATATTGTCATTCCGAAAATCACACAAGAGCTAAAGGACACGCTTGCGGAGGCGGCGAAGTTTGACTGGTCGAAGATCTCGCCCACCATCTTCGGGGCAGTGTTTGAGTCCACACTAAATCCAGAAACAAGGCGAGCAGGTGGCATGCACTATACGTCGATAGAGAACATCCACAAAGTTATCGACCCGCTGTTTTTGGATGAGCTGAAAGAAGAGCTGGATGAGATAAAGAAAATACAGGTTCCTGGTACGCAGAAAAAGAAGCTGAAAGAGTATCAGAAGAAGCTCGCAGGGCTTGTATTCTTCGATCCAGCCTGCGGATCTGGCAATTTCCTGACGGAGACATACCTTTCCCTGCGCCGGATTGAGAATGAGGTGCTACAGCTGATTGTAGCCGCTGATTCCAAGACGATGACCGGACAGATCACGTTTGGATTTGAAGAGGACTCACCTATACAGGTGAGTATCCACCAGTTCTACGGAATAGAGATTAATGATTTTGCCGTTTCTGTTGCCCAGACTGCACTCTGGATCGCCGAGAGTCAGACTATGAAAGAGACAGAAGATATCGTTCATCAGAGCTTGGATTTCTTCCCGTTGAAAACATACAAAGGAATCACAGAGGGGAACGCGTTACGGATAGACTGGCGGAAGGTTGTCCCAGTGGAGCGACTTTCTTATATCATGGGGAATCCGCCTTTTTCAGGTGGTATGTACATGAGCACCGAACAAAAAGGAGAGATAAGGGAGCACTTCTCAGATGTAAAAGGCGCAGGAGAATTGGATTATGTTTGTGCATGGTACAAAATAGCTTGCGAGCTCATGCTGACCACAAATATAAAAGCTGCCTTTGTTTCAACAAACAGCATATGTCAGGGCGAACAGGTCATAACATTTTGGAAGTATCTCATCGGAAGATATCATGTTGTTATCGATTTTGCATATTCTACTTTCGTATGGGATAGTGAGGCAACGGCAAAAGCGAAAGTTCACTGCGTTATTGTTGGATTCTCTATTCGTGATGACGGTAGAACAAAGCATATATATGAAGAGTCAGGTGCCGTCATTGAATGCGGGCATATTAACCCGTACTTGATAGATGGAGACGATTATTTTGTCGAGACGAGATCAACACCTCTATATAATGTTCCCAAAATGAGATTTGGAAGTATGCCCCGTGACGGCGGGGGATTCGTCCTAACAGAAGAAGAAAAGGCAGAACTTGAGGAGAAAGAGCCGCTTTCCAAACAGTGGATACGCTTATATATTGGGGCAACAGAGTTCTTGAACAATAAGAAGAGATATTGTTTATGGATGCTGAACGCCTCACCGTCTGATCTGAAAAAATGTCCTACAGTAATGAAACGGATAGAGGGCGTGAGAGAATTTCGGGCGTCAAGTAAAGCAGCAGGAACAAGGAAATTTGCGGAAACACCTTCAGTATTCTGCCAGATAGCACAGCCAAATTCTGATTATATAATCGTTCCGAAGACTTCATCAGGACGAAGGCGTTATTTGCCATTGGGATTCATGCCTAAGGAAGTGATAGCAAGTGACCTGGTTTTCTTGATTCCAGATGCTGAAATATATCACTTTGGCGTACTTATGTCGAATGTTCATAATGCATGGATGAGAACGGTGGCAGGAAGATTAAAGAGCGATTACAGATACAGTAAAGATATTGTATATAATAATTTTCCTTGGCCGTCGCCGACGCCGGAGCAAAAAGAAAAGATTGTAAAGACAGCACAGGGGATCCTCGATGCAAGAGACTTGTATCCGGACAGCTCTTTGGCTGATCTGTACGATCCGCTGACGATGCCACCGGAGCTTCGCAAGGCCCACCAACTCAATGACAAGGCTGTAATGCAAGCCTACGGAATGCCCATCAAGGAGACAGACGAGGCTGCCTGCGTTGCGTGGCTGATGAGGCTCTATCAAGAAAAAGTTAACGAAATCAAGTCATAAAGTGAATATCGAGCATTCTATCGACTGCGCTTCTGATTCGGCAATTGCCGGATATCAGAAGCGCAGTTTTTTATATGTCTGCGATTGATGAGCGCTGCGATCGGCGGTCTTTTGCCATATCAAAAATTCGGCTTTCCATTCTTATAAAAAAGATAATCCTCTATCTATATTGCAAGAGCAGAAAAATGGAGTGAGCTACACACAACCCCTTTTTACAAGATGTTTAAGAGGGTGCAGCTGTGGAGCAGAAAAAGGAGGATTCAAAATGGGAAATATGATTATGAAACGATGTGCATGTGCGGTAAGGCGATCTGAGCCGCCCGACCGTCAGCCGGAATAGTACGAACAGACGGAAAGTACGGCATGAAGAAGGAGGAAACAGGGGGGAGCGAATATTTACATATGTTCCGGGTAAGATGATCGGAGCAGGATAACAACGCACGGAGAGCATTTTTTGCTCGGCTGATCCGTCACAGCAGTATTGGCGGCGTACTGGCCCAACGATATAAGGGACTTAAACAATCCATCATACACGTGGAACCGCACACCCGACCAGGTGCAAAAGCGAGGATACATGGATGATGGGGAGACCGTGAGAACGACCGGCTCATGGCTCCGGGCGTCGGCAACAGAGTGCCGACGCCGAAGGTGGGATACAGCCTAAATGGTTATTCTTTAAAGGCCGCAGGCCTAGAGAATAACCAGTTTAGGAAGCAAAAACGCTGTTTATTCTGGAAATAACCGGCGGCAGCGTGCTCAGAAAATAACCATCATAGAGAGCAGGTCAGCAGGATTATCAGAGCAGCGACGGTGGATACCGGAGCGCAGCTCAGCGTGTGCAGACAGCACTACAAGCCCTGATGGGCGACCTCAGCGCGATGATCCGAAGGACAGAGACATGCCCAGTCTTAAACACGGGTGGAGAGGCATCTTACCAATAAACGGATAAAAGAGGAGCTGAGCATGGGGAGAAACTCAAACAGTCTGCAGCACGAACTGTTAAGACGAGTGTTGCCGGATATAGAAAACAACAAGACATCGGCAGCCTATAAACGGCATATTAAGAATTTCGCAAAGTGGGCTAAAAGCAACGGATATAAGAAGCCGGAAAGTATTACGGTGGAAGTGATCCAGGAATATGAAAACTATCTGGAAAATAATCCACGAAACTATTCGCCTTCAACAATACATACCTATATAGCGCCGGTCTGTTCGGCGGCGGGTGTATCTATGGAAAAAATTCGGAAGCCGAAGCGATCAGCGAGAAGTATTACGAGAGGTCGTGAGCGCGACACCGACGGACAGCCGATCGCGCAGAATCTGCAGGGACGCAGGCAGGAGAAGGATCCCAGGTATGAGCGCCTTGTGGCGCTGCAGGCAGCTTTGGGGATCCGGCGTAATGAGCTGAGACATCTGGTTGGCGCGGACCTGATAAACAAAGGAAAAAGCTGCTATGTCCGCGTTCGTAGAGGCAAAGGAGGCAAAGAGCAGTACCAGTACATCCTTCCCAAGGATGTGGAAACCGTCAGGCAGATTTTTTCCGGTATCAGGCCGGAACAGCGAGTCTTTTCGAATGAGGAAATAAACAACAAGATCAATTTACATGGTCTGAGGGCAAAACACGGGAAGGACTGCTACAACTATTATGCAGAAATGCTTGAGAAGGATCCTGGTGCCGCAGAGCAGCTTCGTGCGCTGCTTCTGCGGCGTTGGGATAAAGGACATGAGAAACTAAAGAATGAGAACCCGAAGGCATGGGCTTTTCAAAGAGCCCGGTTTATCAGTGATATGGACGACAGGCCTTATAAGCTGCGCGGCGATAACCTCCGGAAGGCACAGGTACTGGGGCTTCCGGAAGAATACAACCGGCTTGCACTGATGCTGGTCTCAGTATTACATCTGAGCCACTGGAGGCTTGATGTGACTGCCACGAACTATCTGATTCAGTAATGTGGCGATTAAGCGGGACCATCGTCTTGGAGGTCTTTTAATTCTCGCTTCAGTTCTTCGATTTTTTCCTGGATTTCCAGCTTGCGAAGCTCCTTTGAAGTTTGATCGGACAAGGAATTGGGAAAAGTCCATTTGAAATCATTATATTTGGTTGTGGCAGCTTTTCGCTCTTCTTCGGTCTCCACGCTTTTCATTTCTTCTTTGTAAGTGCTGTAAGCTTTGTACCAGGCATCCAAATAACCGCTAAGAGCCCTGTTTTTGTTGTTGAAGATTACGGAGTAGGTGTGATCGGACTTGTCAACATCAATATTGTAGGTCCTTTCCATCTCAAATAAGGCATACATAACCCCCAGGTCATTCGTGACGACGGGATCGATCAGCGCCAATGTACTGACGCCGAGTGCAGATGCAAACGCCTTAATCAGGTTCATTTTAGGTTTTCTGAAGCCATTTTCATATTGCTGTACGCGATCAGCGGAAAGGTCAACCATCCTTCCCAATTCCGGCTGAGAAAGACCTCTGGCAATCCGGATTTCCCTGATTCGGGAACCGACCCTGTCTGCAGCAGTACATTCGATAATATCAGCCGGGTCATCATCAAAAGGGGCATTAATTCCAATCATATTCTCACCACCTTAAGCAGGTATTTTAATAATAGAATATAACCATTTTAGCATAAGATATTGTGACGGGACTCCGGAATTTCTCAAGAAAAGCTTAAAATAACATATAAATAACAATTTTGATATTGCCAAATAGGCAATGGAAGCCTATAATAGACAATAACAAAAATGATGTTTTCAAATTACGCGGAGGTTATTATGACAAGCAATTACTTAGACGATTATGGGGACATCTTAAAACCGGAGGACATTCAGAAGATTTTATGTATTGGACGCAATACGGTATACAAATATCTTGCTGAAGGTGAGATCAAGTCAATTCGAATTGCTAATAAGTACAGAATCCCCAAAAAGTACTTGATTGACTTCATTTATCCCAAAACCGGCACAACTAGCGAAAGGAGAGTATAAATGGCGCGGAAAAGGAAAGATGGCCGCCGGGCAGAAGGCATCCAGGGGAGAAAGGGAAGACTGTACTACATTATCACGCAGCAAGAAGTCATAGATGGAAAGAAGATTTCCAAAAGAGTATGGTGTGCAACAGGGCTGCCGGATAAAGATGAAAACATTTCGAAGGCAGTTGAAATGCGCGAGAAAAGGCTTTCATCAGCAGGCAGCGCACTCAGTGTGGACCGGGAAGTTCCAATGAAGACATATGTAAATCTATATCTTGCAAAAAAGAGAAGAACCATCGCAGACACGACATATTCAGGATATTTTTACAGAGGAAACAGGATTATAGACTTTTTTGACGAGATAAAAGTCAGAAGTGTTTCGAAGGTCAATGTAGAACAGTTCATGGATCATCTGATAACTGATTGTGAGAGTCAGGAGCGCACAGTGAAGGATATCAAGACACTTTTGAGCGGAATAATGGATCAGGCAGTAAAAGACGGACTTATTGCCATTAACCCGGTTAAGGAGGCAACAATGAATAAAACACTGGTATTAAAACATGCAAAAGTGAAGAATGACGATGATGATTTCTTTTCTTTTAAAGAGGCACAGCTGTTTCTTGCTATTGCGGAATCGCATGAGCTCTATGAACTGTTCTTCGTAACGCTTTTCTTTGGACTCCGCAGAGAGGAGGTTCTTGGCCTCCGCTGGTCCTGTGTTGATTTTGACGCAAAAGAATTCCGTGTAAACCACACCGTGACGAAAGGAATGACCGTGAATCGTGTTAATTCCACAAAGACTGCGACAAGTGCGAGGACATATCCTCTTACGGAGGAGCAAGTTAAGATGTTTAAGCATCTGAAAGCCAAAGAGACAGAGAACAGGGACTTGTTTGGCAGCGCATATCATGACAATGATTATATCTTCAAGCATGAGGATGGCTCTCTGTATTATCCGGACTACCCGACGAAAGCGTTTGGTAAGCTGATCAAGGCTCATCCGGAGCTCCCTCAGGGCATCACGTTTCACGGTCTTCGTAAATCGTGCGTTTCCATCCTTGTTCATGAGGGATACGATGTTAAGCGGATCCAGAAGTGGGTAGGACATGCCGATATCGACACGACGCTTAAAATCTACGCCAAGGTCAAAGATAAGGAAGCGAAGCAGGAAATTCTTAATGGTATGAACAATATTATTAAGCCGAAATCTTACGCAAATTGACTGAGAAATACTAAAATTCACAAGGAGCCAACATTTTATTCTGTGTTATAATCGGGATTGGTTAGAACTCGGTTAGAATTCGACCCCAAAACAGAGTCAAAAAGGACCTTCAGAACTGCCTTCGCAGGGACATAAAAAGAACCGGAAACGCCGATAAAATCAACGTTTCCGGTTGCCCCTGCCAAGTAGTCGAGGCGACGGGATTCGAACCCACGACCTC
>JBGUJH010000088.1:0-13658 GCA_045113775.1 Lachnospiraceae bacterium
TATATGATGCACACGCGTGCGGAAAGGAAGATGTTGCCTTTCAGGCAACCCGCACGCGGCGCAGCGGCTCGCTCTGCGAGCCTTGAAATAAATGATAAACTGCAAAGTGCGTGCGGACTAAGTGTAATATTGATAGATGCGAACGCCGTCAAACTTTTTCACCAGTTTCAACAGGTTGTTGAAAGGCTGATAATTCTGTTGTTTTTCATAGTCCGACAGATGCTCCTGATAGTGCGCGATGATCCGCTCTTTCGTCAGTTCGCCGTCCATGACCAGCTTGTGACAGCGCGACTGCTCACGCAGTGCTGCGCGATACGACTTTTCGTCGGCTTCCGGCGGCACCGGCACATGCTCGTAGAAATCACCGCTTTTCCATCCCATCGACTGATGCTCCCGCAGCCACCTCTCATGCTCTAATGGCGCAAAGCGCAGGATCTGCTCAGGAGTGAACTCTTCCAGCATGTCAAAATCCACCTGCCGGTCCGTATAGAAGCAATGAATTTCATTCAGATACCTGCCAAAAGACTTGACCTGATTGATATTAGACAGCTTGTATTCCAATGACAGAGCGGAGAAATCTTTCTCCATGATCGACCTCTCCTCATCATCTTCATCCCACGTGGGGGCATAGCGGGCATTCAAAGCTGCCGCAAAATCATGAATATGAAGGAAGCTGCTGTCCGAGAGATAGATATGCTTGACTCCACGGTTCACCGGTGCTGTGTCACACACAACAGTGAGTGGGGCGGCACCGGTATCGACGATCTGTTCAATATTTCTGACAAAGCTTTTTTCTTCGTTTGCCATCTCACTGTATGCTTTCAGTTTCGGCCTGATCCCGCGTCTTCCGTTCTGCTTCCACGCCACGTAAGCCCAGAGGTACCTGTCTATTTTGTCCTGCTCTTTTTCGTCGTAAAGGTATCTGGCGAAGATCCGGTTCTCACTGAAATCAAATTCCACAGCCATGGGGTGCAGCTCTTTTCTGGAATTTCTTCCATACGCGGTGCGGTCCCAGCATTGCAATTCGTCACACAAAAGTAAAAGCCAGGCCATGGGATGCATATCCATTGAAAGCTTCGGTTTTGTCCCGTCTTCACCCGCTGCGATCGAATACGTATACAGATCGTAATGGAGAAGGATGGCGCCCAGCGCGTCAACATGGGCAGACTGAAAGGCCTGCGGGCGTATACGGCTTCCTTCGCTCGTGTCAGTTTCCATTGCCGCTTCCAGCATGTGATACAGCAAAAGGGAACTGAAGTATGCGTGATCCATATAGCCGCAGAAATCTTCGGGCATGACAGGTTTACTTTTCAAGGTTTTCAGCAGGTATTCTTCTGAAAAGCCGTAGAACGGACCGAGCTTCTGAGTGAGATCAAAGGCAAGCAATTCGTCAATGGAGCTAAATTTCCTTCCGTACATCTTTTCGAAGCATTCCTGCGCACGGGGGCTCAGCTTCGTCATTTTTTCCATGTTCCTGTAGACAATGAACGGATTGTTTGCTGTGCGGTCGTCATTGCCGGCCTCAAAGAGAGCCATCACCTGCTCAAATGCCAGCTCGAAAGGATATCCTATGTCGTGAAACAGGGATGTCATTCCCCAGTATTTCAAAAAGAAGTGCGCCGCTTTGGAAGCCTCCTGTTCTCGGTCCCCCGCCTGATCGAAGTGATAATAGGAATTAAATGCCCTGCGGAAGTTCTCGTTAGTCTCGTAAATTGCCAGTCCCAGAGCGAAGACGAACACCGAATGAGTATAATGATCCCGATGCTTCATCAGAAGAGCACTGCCGTTGGACTCATATTCGCTCAGCAGCTCCGCTTTCTTCTTATACTTACTGTAATTCCCGAAAAAGATCTCAAGAAAACAGTAAAAGACCGTATAGGCATCCTGCGTCGCCGCGGAATCCATGAATTTTTCCAATTCCCGTTCCAGACAGAGCCTGTTGAGGTCCATCTGCATATTATAGGGAATCTGGCCAGGAGCAAGGCCGGCGCCGCGATAAAGGCCTGTCTTTTCCTCCTCTTCTTCAATCTGCCTGTCAAAGAGCAGGTCTTCACAACGCTCATGGAGAAAACGCAGCGCGGCGGATTTCAGATCGAATCCGGTCGCAGCGCCGACTGACAGAGCCGGCTGCATTGGGCCGACATCCCTGCCGTATATCTTCTCGTTCTTTTTCCGCATCTTTTCGATCGCTGAATATGCCATAACTTTCTCCTGCTGCTTCCTGTGAACTCCCTTAAAATTTTACACCGAATTGACTTTTTTGGTACAATAATAACAACGAATTTAACCCGGACTCGGTTCGGCGCGCGGATATTTTTTGGCTAAAGAGGTGTGAAATGGTAAAATATACAGATTTGGAGCAGGCAAGCCGTGACCCGTCACTTGCCATCATAACTGACAGCATAACCACACAGAGAGAGCTCAACAGAGTTTTCGCCAGGTACAAAGTCCTTCCGAAAAGACAGAAGCGGTATTCCGATTATTACTCAAACGAATTTCTGGGGCGCAGAGTGACGGAAATGTATGTCCTTATGTGGGAAAAACTGAGGATCAGCGGCGACTCCTCTGAAGAATTTCTGCTGCCGAAGGACGCGCTCGTGATCTCAGAGCCGGATCTTTACTATAAAGAAGAGAGCTTCAACAAAGGCGATACAAACTTGTGCTTTATTCTCGGTCATTCGGGAAGCGGGAAATCCAGGATGGCAAGTACGCTTGAGGGAGGAAATATCGATCATATCGAGCTTGACGATATTCTTCTCGTGGGGGACCATTTTTCAATGGATGCGCTGAAAGCATATTCGGATATGTATTACAGCTTTTTCAGCGGCGAAGGGGCAAAATATTATATCGGCGCGGCTCAGAGAGACAGCATCCCCAAGGAAGACTACGAAGACAAGGTCTTTGTGGACTTCGTTAAATTCGCGATGGAGTATGCCCGGCAGCACACGGAAAGGAAGTATATCCTGGACGGGATCTGGATCTATCTCTATTTTGACGACCCTTCCGTATTTGAAGAGTATGCGGTGTTCATCAAGGGAACGTCTTTCCTTAAATCCAAGATCCGCGCGGCGAAGAGGGAACTGCACAGAGACGCGGCTGCCCTGCAGGACAGGAAGAAGATGTTCGGGCGGGAAACCAGACACTATCTTCTGGATGAGGATAAGATCAACAGATATCGCAGCTTCTTTGGCAGGAGGCCTGAGACCGTCTTCAGAAATGAGGCAAACGAAGAGGATAAAGAGATAAAAGCAGTAATAGGCGAATTGAACAAAATTGACAAGTGTTTCGTCAACGGTGACGCCGACGGGATAAGAGAGATATTGAAAAGAGCGGAAGCAAATACAGATCTTTACGAATGGAACAGGCTGAGGTTAATCAATGAATGCAGTTCGGCTCTGTTAGAACTCAATCTGTAGAATGCCTTCGCAGTGCAAGGGCTCGCTCTGCAAGCCTTAACTAATCTGTACGAACGAAGATCCCGGAAATGCCTGATGTATGGCATTTCCGGGATCTTTGTGTCGGTGACAGGAGACGCTTTACTGTTTCTGCAGGACAATGCAGATGTCGCAATATGTATCGGTCGTTTTGTATTCGTCGGCGTTAGGTACATACCCGTCAGGGAATTTCATGATGTGTGCAGTATAGACCGTGCCCTCATCCGCTTTAAAGACGGCAACGCCGTTTTCATCGGTCTTGCCCATCATGCAGAAGCTGTCGGAGCAGAACTGTACTCTTACACCCGGGACAAAATCTCCGTCTGAATCCGTAACGATCACCCGGTAAACGCCTTCGCTGTTAGGGGTCACCGGCATTCCTCTTTCGACTACAACTTCTTCATCCGCTAAAAGCGAATCAATGACTTTCTCATAAGCAACCATTTCCATCGGTGCGCCGATAAACGGGGCACACAATATTTTGCCCTCGCTGTCGACGAAGTACGAAGTCGGAAGGCCGGGGATTTCCAGCATTTTGTCCAGGTCATCGACCGGCATCAGGTTGAGATAATCGACCCCGTTCTCCTCGATCAGCGCTTTGCACTTATCGGGTTCCGTATCCGCGTCATTGCAGATGCCGATCACAGCCACATTCTTATCCGCAAGGCGATGGTTCATCTCAGCGAGCCCCGCCAGTTCGCCTACACAGTTCCCGCACCATGTGGCCCAGATATTGACCATAGTGATCTTGTTCTGTGCGAAGATTTCCTCGCTCTTAACAGGATTTCCGTCCACGTCTGTCGTTTCGAACTTAAGAGTCTCGCCGACCAGGCGGCCACCGGGAATGATCGGGGCGAAGAACTCGGCGTTTTTCAGGACCTCAATAAGGGCGTCGTGCAGCTTATGGTATTCTTCCGTATATTCCGGCTCGATATCGGACGTAAAACGGTAGAGGAGCTCAGGCGCATCGAATAAATAGTACGTCAAATCGTCCACCTTGCCGATCTGAGTAAATTGCTCTTCCTTAAGTTCGAGATCGGGGAAGGCGCTTATGAGCTCAGATGCTCCGCGCCCTTTGTTGATGTAGAAAACATATACGAGCTCGCACATTCTTTCACCAATTATTTTTGCAGCTTCCGGATCATCACTGTTCATCACAGTGTCGAACGTATCTTTAGGCATTGCAGCGTAATAATAGGCCAAAGCATTGATCCCCGGTTCAAACTCGCTCCCTTCCCTGGGATAGAGAACACCCGTGGTGCTCGCAAATTCTTCAGGATAATGCACGGTCATGCCGAATTTCTTATAGGTGTCGGTGTAATCTTTTTTCTCTCCGGCGTTGTCCGGCGTCTGAGCTGTTTCTGCTGCAGTCCCTTCAGCTTCTGCCGCAGGCGCCTCAGCTTCTGCTTCGGGCTCCGCAGACTCTGCCGCGGGCTCGGCCGCTTCCTGCTTATCCCCGGCACTGCCGGTCTGCTCCTGCGTTTTTTCACTGCCTCCGCCGGGCGCCGTTGATTTGCTGCCGCCGCAGGCACATAAAGACAGTACCATCAGCATTGCCAATAAAATTGATATTACTCTTTTCAATATTGCACCTCCTTTTATGTAACACTTATCGTTATTAAATCATATATTTTTATAGTAATAATCCTTCGATTTCCCGTCAAGATTCTGATCTTTTAAGGATATTTTGCTCCCGGTAATTGTGTTACTATAGTGCTGTTTTTAGTATAATATTTTAAGAGCAGTCCCCTTTATTATCACTTAAATAAGGGAAGTAAACAACTATGGAAAAAAAGAAAAAAGTCAGCCTGCTGTATCAGGTGGCTATGCTGTTCATTATAGGCGTGATCCTGATCGGGGCGCTGTCGATTGTCGCGCTGTACAGGTTTTCGACCAGGTATGTCATGGAGAGGCTGGAAACCTCGGGTTATAGTATAGCCGAGGATCTCAAAGGATTCATTTTCGATTTTCCTGCGCATGAATGGCTCATGCGCTATTGGTATGAGCATTACGATGAGATGGATATCGATTATGACGCGATCTACACCGGCAGCACCGAGAACGAGGAGAAATATGCTCTGCTCACTGCCCGCCAGCCGGATTTCCGGCTGGATTACGCGGTTGTTGAGGATGTCGAAGCCCTTCCCCCGGAGGATCAGAAGCTTTACGCTGAGATCGTCTATTCCTGGCTCATAGACCGTATCGATTATACCCAGTCAGCGCACGATCTGGATTACTTTTTCTGTGTTGTGACAGACGAGCCGTATGAGCGGCAGTTCGTCCTCTTTATCGCTGCAGATGAAGGGGAGCAGCGCGGGACGGGACCCGGCAAGATCTACCCGATCGGAAAGTCGATCAAGGTGACCGAAGAGATACAGAAGGCAATGCGGGGAGCTGTTTCCGGGGATCCTCAGGCAGCGCTCAGCAGGGATAAGAAGTACTTAGACTATTTCTATTCCATGACTTCCTTTGACGGCCACGAAGCGCTGCTCGTCCTGACGATCGATGTAATGCGTGTCAAAGATGCCATCATCAGGTACCTGTATGATTTCGGGCTTCTGTTTGCGGCTATGATGATCGCGCTGGCTGTCGGGTGTCTTCTGATGATCTATTATCTGGTCCTGTCACCACTGAAAAAAGTCAAAAAGAACATCAGCCTGTACAAAGAAACAAAGGACAGCCGGACGGTGGCAGACAATCTGTTAAAGATCGAATCGCATAATGAGATCGCAGAGCTCTCCGGTGACCTGGCAGAAATGGCAGAAGAGCTGAACGCATATATGATCCGGGACAAAGAAGCCGCAGTCAATGAGGAACATGACAGGACCGAACTGGCTCTTGCGGGCAGAATCCAGGCGTCAATGCTCCCCTCTGTTTTTCCTCCGTATCCGGACAGAAAGGATTTTGAGATCTATGCCTCGATGACCCCGGCGAAAGAAGTCGGAGGAGATTTTTACGAGTTCTTTCTTGTAGATGACAGTCATCTGTGCGTGATGATCGCGGATGTCTCCGGAAAAGGGATCCCGGCGGCGCTGTTCATGATGGCAGCCAAGCTCCTGCTGGAGCACAATGTAAAGATGGGCAAATCGCCGGCACAAGTGCTGTCCGATATCAATACAGCTATATGCAATAAAAACGTTGAAGATATGTTCATCACGGTATGGCTCGGAATCATAGACCTCACTGCCGGAAAAATGACTTGTGCCAATGCCGGCCACGAGTATCCGATCCTGAAAAAGCGGGAAGGGGACTACGAGATCATCAAGGATAAACATGATCTTGTTCTTGGCGCCATGAAAGATGTGCATTACCACGAATATGAACTTCAGATGGAACGCGGCTCAGCCCTGTTCCTCTACACGGACGGACTGTCAGAAGCGAACAATGCGGATAACGTGATGTTTGGTACAGAGCGCATTGCGAAAGAACTGAACACAGATCCGTACAGGACTCCTGAAGAGATCATTCATGATATGAAAGAAGCCGTGGATGAGTATGTTGGGGGAAGGGAATCGTTTGATGACCTTACGATGGTGAGTTTTGCTTATTATGGGATCACAACCTGATCACGGCAGGCAAAACACAGAGGAACATAAAGATGAAGAAGATCCCGGAAATGCTTTGTAAAGGCATTTCCGGGATCTTTCATCTGATAGTTTATGGCGCCGGGTTCCGGGAATGTGACATAATAACAGAAAGTGAATTATCAAAGGGAACGAGTATTTTCCTGAAAGGAGGAACATAATGCCTACCGAAAGAAACAGCATAAAGAACTCTGTTTTGGCAGAACAGGCGCGAATGCATGTTGAGTTTATGGAGCAGGAATTTGCCGGCGAGACAGAGTCGGCAGTCAGAGACAGTGTGATCTACGGAGGGCCGGACCGGGACCCCGCGCATCGGCAGGGAAGAGGGTGCAGGCAGAGTTTTCTGAATACGGATTCGGTGAGCGCAGCCATACGTGAACAGAATGCAGGCGGCGGAAAGGTCGCGATATTGAATTTCGCTGATTATACAAGGCCGGGAGGAATTTATTTGCGGGGAGGCAATGCGCAGGAAGAGAACCTGTGTATGGAATCGAACCTCTTCAATATTTTGTCACACGCAGGACTCAGCGGATATTACGAGTACAATAAAGGAAACAGAAACCGTGATCTGTACACGGACCGCGCGATTTATACACCGGGAGTGGTCTTTCTGAGGGAAGGTAAGGAATACAGATTTGATGTGCTGACCTGTGCGGCGCCCAACAAGGCTGTCGCAGGCAGATATCAGCATGTGAAAACAGAGGAAAACCATGAGGCCATGAAGGCGAGAGTCAGCTTTATGAGAGATGTGGCGGAGGATCAGAATGTGGACGTCCTGATCGCCGGCGCATGGGGATGCGGAGCCTTCGGACAGCCGCCGACGATGGTGGCAGGATGGCTCAAATACGCATTCCTTCTGTCCGGAGTGAAAAAGGTCGTATATGCTGTTCCGTCAGGGAACGGAGAGAATGCGAACACCAGGGCCTTCAGGAAATTATTCGAATAGAGTCATTTTGCCGGCGGCTCGGCGTCCGAGTCCTTTCCGGCGGACCCGGTTCCGCTAAAGGTTCGGATATTTGTCTTATTGGGGGTGGAGTTTTTTTCTTCACGCCCTTTTTTCCACTTGCGGTATTTCTCACCGATCAGTATGCCGACGAGAAAAGCAAGGATACAGACTAAAAAACTAAAAGTACCTGACATATCAGTTCCCTCCTGCTGTTTACTTAAAGAACAGTTTATCACAAGATTGGGACAGAGTGCAGAAAAATCAAAAGGGCGGAAGATCAACACAGGCGAGTGATGATCTTCCGCTCTTTACAGTTAACACAGGTGGGAGGGCTCCCGCCTCTGCAGGCGGCAGGTTTGTAATAAACCTTGTACAGCGTCGGGAGTGGGTCCCCCACTGTGTTATTTAATGCACGCGCGTGGGGAAAGGAGGGCGTTGCCTTGCGGGCAACCCGCACGCGGCGCAGGGCTGACTTTGCGGGTCCTGAATTACTTCCAATCCCACATACCTTCAGGCAGGCATGCGGCCATAGGGACTTTCAGCACGATCTTGCGGATCGGGACGGGTGCGCCGCCGGACATAATGGCGGGAATGTGCACATCCCAGGGGAGATAGACCGCGTAAGTACCCACTTCCAATGCGATTCGTCCCTCTCTTTCAGAAACCGGGCGGTTTTTATAGAAAAGGATGTCCCGCGCTGTTCCGAGCAGATCTTCATCGACATTTCCGGCTCCGTCGTCATTGTAGTACCCGGCGTCTTCCGGTCCGCCTGCAGCGAGGAACTGCACATCGATGTACTTTCTGTGGATTTCGGGCCGCAGCGCTTCTCTCGGTGAAGTCTCGAGATCGAGTACCTGCAGGATCATCGGGACCCCGTTCAGCTCGATATCAAAGCGCCCGGGTTCATGACCCGCCAGATCCGTGTCTTTCAGAAAATGCAGAGCGGCGCACAGCGGTGCGGGAAGAAGCGCTGCCTGCTGATCAAAGAATTCATTGTGAACATTTCCGTAGATCATAATAACCTCCATTGTGTTGCCGGTATCGCATCCTTTGCAAGGCGGCTATGAGTGACTTCGTCATAGCAGTAAGGATCACGTAAAGTGTACCATGAACTGCAGCAAAAGAAAAATATTCTGGAATACATAATAAAAATCTTGCAAAAATTCTCGATTTATAAACTGTTTAGATTTATAATCAGTTTAGAAACAATTTATATAAATAACTAGGAGGTAATTATGAAAAAGAAATTGATCAGTGTAATCATGGCATCGGTCATGGCTGTGACTGTACTTGCCGGATGCGGACTTTCCGGCGGATCCTCTGCACAGACATCAGGCGGTGACGCTGCAGCGGCAGAAGAGGGCGGAGCAGAAGTTGATGCTGATGCAGCGGCAGCAGCAGATCCGGCTGTAACACTCGTTATGGCAGAAGTTAACCCGATCGATACCACTATTTCCGGCCAGTTCTGCCAGAAGTTTGCGGACGAGGTCCACAGACTTTCCGGCGGTTCCATCACGATCGACCTGCAAGGCGCAGGCGTTCTCGGAAACGAAGTTGACGTTCTCGACCAGATGGTCGGCAACAGCGGCACCGTGGATATTACACGTACATCCATCAATACTCTGAACCAGTACGGCGTCGGCAATTCCGTAGTTCTTTCTCTTCCTTTCGTGTTCGTAAGCAGAGATCACTATTGGAAATGGGTTGATTCTGAGTCCGGACAGGCTTATCTGGCAGAACTTCACGACGCAGGCAAGGGCCTTCGCGCGATCTGCTACGGCGAAGAGGGATTCCGCAGCTTCTTCACTTCCGAAAGCAAGCCGATCACGACTCCTGACGATATGAAGGGCATGAAGATCAGATCTTCCTCTGACCCCATCATGGTCGGCATGATCGAAGCTCTCGGCGCTACATCTTCTCCGGTTGCTTACAACGAAGTTTATACTTCCATCCAGAACGGTACTATTGACGGCGCAGAGAACCCGGTAAACAACTACTACTCCAATGCTTTCTACGAAGTTGCCAAGAATCTGACACTGGACGAGCACACACTCGGTGCCACCCAGATTGTTATGACAGACGCCTCCTATGACAGCCTGACACCTGCACAGCAGGAAGCTATCAATGAAGCGGGCAAGATCGCAGAGAAGTACTGCCGTGAGATCTCCGAGCAGGGCGAGAAGGACACCTTCGAGAAGCTCAAAGAAGCCGGCGTCAACATCATCCCCGTTGAGGACAAGGGTCCCTGGCAGGAGAAGGTACAGTCTCTCATCGATGCACAGCTTAGCACAGATGACCTGAAGGCATTCTATCAGACCATCGTTGACATGGCTGAGTGATCCCGGTTCTGAGGACTGAGATTTAGTCAAAAATAACATTGATTAAAAACCCTGTATGCGGAAGCCTCGGTTTTATAATCGGGGCTTCTGCTTTTATAAGGAGAAATTCAACATGCCTGGTTTTTTAAAATCACTGGAAAAGCTTGAGCCGGCTTATGAAGTACTCTACAAGGTGTTTCTGGTGCTCTGCAAACTGTTCCTGGTCGCGGACATCCTGATCACCTGCTGGGTAGTTCTGGCTCGTTATATTCATGCGATCCCCGCTCCGACATGGGGCGAGGAAGTCATTCTTACGCTGATGGCTTATATGGCGGTTCTTTCCGCGGCGCTTGCGATTCGTAAGAATGCTCATATCCGTATGACATCCTTTGATATGTACCTTCCGAAAACCGCGATCAAGGTTCTGGATGTGATCTCAGACCTTGCGGTATTGGGACTTGCATTTGTCATGCTCATTGTCGGCATGCAGTACGCAATTGAGATCGGCTCCAAGGGCTTCTATACAAGTATGCCGGGCCTGTCCAAGTTCTGGCAGTACTTCCCGGTTCCGCTGGCAGGTATCGCTATGATCATATTCCAGCTGGAAGCGCTCTATGAGCACATCAAACTGTTTTTTGTCGATGAAGAAGAAAGCGGAAAGGAGGAAAAGAAATGACATATAATATTGCGGCAATTGCCGTCCTCATGGTTTCTTTCTTTGTGATGATCTTCCTCCGCTTCCCGATTGCATACGCGGTCGCGATCTCATCAATCTTTTGCCTGCTTTACCAGGGACTTCCGCTTACTACCGTCTGCATGCAGATGGTCAAGGGCATCAGTTCCTTCTCGCTGATGGCGGTACCTTTCTTCATCACCATGGGCGTTCTGATGGGATCGGGCGGAATTTCCGAGAAACTGCTGGACCTGGCTGACACTTGCGTCGGCTGGATGACCGGCGGTCTGGCAATGGTCAATATTCTGGCATCCTATTTCTTCGGCGGCATTTCCGGTTCCGCCTCTGCGGATACCGCATCCCTCGGATCTCTCGAGATCCCTATGATGGTAGACAGAGGATATGACATCGACTTCTCGACCGCTGTTACCATTTCCTCCTCCGTAGAAGGAATGCTGGTTCCTCCGTCCCACAACATGGTCATTTACGCCACGACCGCGGGCGGAATTTCCGTAGGCTCCCTGTTCCTTGCAGGTTACCTTCCGGGCGCTGTGCTTGCGGGATCTCTGATGGTGGGTTCCTATATCATCTCCAAGAGGAGAGGATATCCGAAGGGAGATCCGTTCAGCCTCAGTAAATTCCTCGGACAGCTCAAGGTTTCGGTCTGGGCGCTGCTGGCGATCCTGATCGTTGTCGTCGGCGTCGTCATGGGCGTCTTTACCGCGACAGAGTCCGCAGCTATTGCAGTTATTTACTCCCTCATCGTCAGTGTCTACATTTACAAGGGCCTGACCTGGAAGGATGTATGGTTTGCGCTGGACCAGTGTATTGATACACTTTCCATCGTGCTGATCCTGATCTCCACCTCCAGTGTATTCGGCTTCTGCCTGACAAGACTGCACGTTCCGGATCTTGCAGCGAACGCGATCCGCGGTGTTTCCAACAACCCGTACATCATTGCGCTCCTGCTGAACCTGATCCTGCTGCTGCTGGGCATGATCATGGATATGGCGCCGATCATCCTGATCGCGACTCCTATCCTTCTGCCGGTAGCAACTTCTGTCGGTATCGACCCGATCCAGTTCGGTATCATGCTGATCCTCAACTGCGGTATCGGTCTTCTGACACCGCCCGTCGGATCGGTTCTTTTCATCGGCTCGGCAATCGCCAAGAGACCCATGGAGAAGATTGTCAAGGCGCAGCTGCCTTTCTATCTGTCCATGCTCATCGCGCTGCTTCTGATCACCTTCATTCCGGCGATCAGCCTTTGCGTGCCGTGGCTCTTCGGCTATATGGGAGGACGCTGATCAGTCCTGTGGTTTGATTTACAGGATGCTCGTTCGCGACGAATCAGCCCGAGTCACGAGTTTTTAATCCGATCATATCTGAGTTATCATAAGGGGCGTCGCATATCATTGCTGATTAATCAGCAATGACATGCGACGCCCTCTTTTTTTATGTCTTAAACCGATTCTTCTTCCGGTTTCTGAGAACAAAAATTTACCAGTCCATCCAAAAATATTCCCATTTTTCTTCATTTTTGCCCACCATGGGCGTTCTGATGGGATCCGGCGGTATATCGGAAAAACTGCTGAACCTGGCTGACGCCTGCGTCGGCTGGATGACAGGCGGCCTGGCAATGGTTAACATCGTTGCTTCCTACTTCTTCGGCGGAATTTCCGGTTCTGCATCTGCTGACACGGCTTCTCTGGGCTCCCTTGAGATTCCGATGATGGTCAACAGAGGCTATGACGTAGACTTCGCGACGGCTGTTACGATCTCCTCCTCTGTAGAGGGTATGCTCGTTCCTCCGTCTCACAATATGGTCATTTACGCAACTACAGCAGGCGGACTTTCCGTAGGAAGCCTGTTCCTGGCAGGATATCTTCCGGGCGCGGTCCTGGCCGGCTCCCCCTGATGGTTCTGTCCTACATTCTCTCCAAGAAGAGAGGATACCCGAAGGGAGAGCCCTTCAGCCTTTCCCGTCTGGGCAAGGAATTCGCAACATCGATCTGGGCGCTGTCCGCGATCCTGATCGTTGTCGTCGGTGTCTGTGCCGGTGTCTTCACCGCTACAGAGTCCGCAGCTATTGCCGTTATTTACTCCCTGATCGTTTCCCTTTATGTCTATAAGGGACTCACTTGGAAGGGCGTATGGAAAGCTCTGGACCAGTGCGTGGATACTCTGTCCATCGTCCTGATCCTGATCGCGACTTCCAACGCGTTCGGATACATGCTGACAAAGCTCCAATTTCCGTCTCTGGCGGCAAACCTGATCACGGGCGTATCTGATAACCCTTACGTTATCGCGATCCTGCTGAACGTCATCCTTCTGGTACTTGGTATGATCATGGATATGGCTCCCATCATCCTGATCACAACTCCGATCCTGCTGCCTATCGCAACATCCATCGGAATTGACCCGATTCAGTATGGTATCATGCTGGTCCTGAACTGCGGTATCGGACTTCTGACACCTCCTGTCGGCGCGGTTCTGTTCATCGGTTCCGGTATTGCCAAGAGACCTATGGAGAAGGTTGTCAAGGAAATGCTTCCTTTCTATGCGTTCATGGTCATTGCACTGATCCTGATCACATTTATTCCTGCGATCACAATGTGCATCCCGTGGCTGCTCGGAACCTGAGCCGGGTCATAAATCAGTCAAAAGATCGAAGGACCGTTGCTTTTGCGGCGGTCCTTTTTT
>JBGUJH010000089.1:0-15801 GCA_045113775.1 Lachnospiraceae bacterium
TCCGAGAGGAGTGAAGATACCGTGGTTGATCGCGTTGTTCAGGAACAGGACCTTAGCGGGCTCTACGAAGATGGAGACCAGAGGAAGGAGACCTGCCTTGACCAGGATGTCAACGCCGCCGGAAAGGACTACCAGAACGCCTGCCATAACAGGTCCGATCAGATAGAAGCCGACGATCGCGAGGAGCATGCCCAGGATACCGACGGAGAAGTTGTTGACCAGCATCTCGAAGCCTGCAGGGATCTTGCCTTCGACTGCCTTGTCGAACTGCTTGATGACCCAGCCGCCCAGAGGGCCTGCCAGCATTGCGCCCATCAGCATGGGATAATCGGGAGCGCCGCAGATAACGCCGACGCATGCGATCGCGCCCATGACCGCGCCTCTTGCGCCGCCGACCATCTTACCGCCTGTGTAAGCGATCAGGATCGGAAGCACGTAGGACAGCATCGGGCTGACCATTGAGGAGAGCTGCTCATTGGGCAGCCAACCGGTTGCGATGAAAAGTGCTGTGATAAGTCCCCATGCGATAAATGCGCCGATGTTGGGCATGACCATACCGCTTAGGAACCGTCCGAAGGATTGAACTTTTTCTTTCATGTTTTTCCCCTTTCATAAAAGTGAACTTTGTTTCGACAATTAAATTATACCCATAGGCAATATGACAAATCCACAAATACAAAATGAGCTTTGTCACCGTCAAAAGTGACATTTGTTGAGGATGTCCGCGCCACTTTTTGGTCAAAATACTGTTTTCCCCCAATAAAATAAGGCCGCCTTCCGGCAGCCTTTTGCGTTTAAAATACAGCGATATTTCGTCAGCTCCTGTCCAGGTGATCGAAGAAGAAGCACTTGAGCTCCCTGGCCAGTTCCGCGCGGATCTGGTCTTCTCTCCCTGTCTTGAGTATCCTGAGAAAGTATTCATTTGTCACCAGCTCTCCGCTGATGCTGCCGAGAACTTCGGCATGCATGTTCCTGTCGTCGTCGATCGGCATGACCATGAGAAGAGCCACTCTGATCCCCTTGAAGTAAGGGTCCTTGAAGTTGGCGCCGCTTCTGGGCGTGCAGCTGACAAATACAGGCTCTCTGACCGCGCCGGATCGGCAGTGCAGAATCGCGATCCCAAGTTCCGGGATGATCTGTGAGTTTAGGCGTTCCCTCTGCTCGATCCCGTCCCTGAGTGCGGCCGCGGCGTGCAGGCTGTCTGTTACCTGCATGGTCATGAACTGCAGCAGCTCTCTGAAGCGGATCGTCTCTGAAGTCTCCATCCTGCGGTAACGGCGGATGATGCTCTTGATCTCCCTGATCAGGAAATAAGCTTCGTCCAGCCTTCTGTTGAAGGGTGTCTCCGTAGTATCCCTGCGGATGTGGGAGTAATCTTCCAGCTTGTACTCTATTTTGACCAGGTCCTTGGGCGGGATCAGCGGACTGACCTGCAGATAGTCCACAGGGAGCTGGTCCAGGTTCATCGTGGACACAAAGAAGTCCGTGTTCGAGATCACGTACCGGTTGATCTCACCTTTGCCGTATGCTTTTAGGATGGCCTTGTTGCCGAGCTTGTCCTTGAGCCTGGTCATCATCAGCCTGGCCACGCCGAATCCGCTGGCACAGACAATGCCGATGCTGACTTTACGGGTGTACTGCTTGTTCTCTCTGACCCTCTCCTGCGCCGCGCCGAAATGCATGGCCAGGAATCCGACTTCCGCCTCGTTGACTTCATAGCCCGTCTCTTCCGTGATCACCCGGGCAGCTCTGCGGCAGGCTTCGAAAATGTCACCGTATTCCTCCTTGATGTCGTCGAGGATCGGGTTGTGGATCCGCAGGCCGGTAGAAAGCCTGACAAGAACCGGACGAAGGTGGACCAGAAGGCCTCTGAGGAATTCCTCGTCCTCTTTGAGTTCATCGGCGATATCCGAATTATAGACATCGATCATCCTGTCGATCATAGCCAGGACCTTGTCATCGCCCAAGTCGCCGGGCAGTTCTTTCTCCTCACCGGTGTAGGCCATCTTGGCGCCCCGGATGTGCAGGAGCACGTAAGACAGCTCTCCTCTGGGAATATCGATCTCAAACTCCTTCTCCATCGCCTCCAGGATCCTGACTGCCAGGTCGTAGTCCTCCCAGAATTCGAGGTTCCCCATCTCCGGAGGAACGTTATCCAGTGCAGCGCCCTGCTGCAGTCTCTCTATGACGATCGAGATGTGAATGACAAGTCCCGCGTAAGCGCTGTCCGCCAGCTGCAGGATCTTGGGCTCATTGAGTTCCCTCAGTACCCTGTCGACTCTGCGCACCGTGTCGCCTTCCAGCAGGGAATAGATCCCGCTGTCCGCAGCGTCCAGAAGAGCTTCCGCGAAGATCTCCCCGGTGATATCGCCGCTGCTGTAGGCATCAGATTGTCCGGCAGTCTCCTCGATGAAGCGGCGCATCGCCTCTCTGTAGTCCCTCTCGTCGCCTTCAAGGATCACCCCGTAACCGGGCCTTCTGACGATTCCCAGATGGCTCTCTTCCAGCCAGTCGCAGAGCGCGTCCATATCGCTTCCTGCAGTCGCCTCGCTGACTCCCAGCATCTGACTGTAATAGAAGAGCTTGCGGGGCGTCCTGTCCCTTAAAAGTTCAAAGAGAAGCCTTCTCCTTCTTCCTTCGCGGTCGGCCGCGTCGGGATACTGGTCCACCCGCAGGTTTTCCTCCAGCTTGACAAGGTCCTCGACTTTTCCTTCCAGGGCAACGCCTTTGCCTTTGTAGTTCACCAGCTTCAGGTCATATTTTCTTATGCAGAGTTCCAGATATTCAAACTCTCTCTGCACTGTTCTCTTACTGACGCCGAGATCCTCGGCGATCTCCTGCTTACTGATCGGCCCCCCATTTGCAAGCAGAATCTTCAGAATTTGTGAAATTCTGGGTGTGAATTCCATTTGTTTCCCCCAACTGAAAATATTACATTTGTCATGCTACCTATAAAACCTTATCAAATAATTCTGCGTAATTGAAGAAAAACAAAATGAATAATTGTCACTTTGGAAATGGACAAAAGTTGGGCAGTGTGTGACAGGCGTTTTTCGTCTGCCCCGTCAGAATCACGGGAAAGTTTCCTGAAATTCATTAATAATTATCAAATAAGTTAGTTGAACTGAATGTAAAAATATTGTAAGGTATAACTATGAAAATAAACTTTCTATAAACTTGGCAGAAGGGCTGTGTGCGAACGAACGGGTCGTGTGCGGCCTTTTCTTATGAGCATGGATCCGATTTGCGGGCCATCTCGCCTGACAGCAGATAGTAAGGAGAAGCTCTTATGCCCCTGGAATTGCGCTATAAAGCAGTTATTTTCGATATGGACGGAACGATCCTGGACACATCCGGGGACCTTACCGCGGCTGTAAACTACGCCATGGCAAAATTCGGACACCGCAGCGACTTTCCCACAGAGGACGGATGTCTCTTTTTTGGCAGCGGCGCGCACACAGCCATTCAGCGCGCTCTGGCCCGGGAGGCCGGCATGGACAGGGATGAGATCCTGAAGATCGGCTCGGCGAAGAACAGCGTGGTGCCCGGCATCGATGAAGATGAGGTGCTCAGGATCCTCGAGGTCTACCAGCCCTATTACAAGGCCCACAACGCCATTCTCACCAGCGCTTATCCCGGGATCACAGACCTTCTGAAAAAGCTCAGAAGCGCCGGCGTCCGCACGGCAGTGGTGTCCAACAAACCGGATAACTCCGTCACGCAGCTGGCCGAGGACTATTTTGGCGGATTATTTGACCTGGCCATTGGTGAGACGGAAGGCATCGCGCGAAAGCCTGCCCCCGACATGAACTGCCTGATCCTGGACAAACTGGGCGTCGACGTGAGTGACGCTGTTTACGTCGGCGACACCGAGGTCGACATCGCCACAGCCCGCAATACAGGTATGGATCTGATCATGGTGAGCTGGGGCTTCAGGCCCGTCTCCTACCAGAAAGCGCTCGGCGCTAAAGTGATCGTTAACAGCGCTGATGAAATTTACTCCCTGATCGCTGAAGGAGCAGTTCAGAGCTGAGCCGCCCCGAACTCCGCAAACACTGAAATATGATAAAGCCCACACAGCCTCTGCGGCTATGTGGGCTTCTTTCATTTTCCGGTATATATCCTCTGATCTTATCTCACCGGCACATTGTTCTCACGAAGCGCCAGCAGGACCTCTCTCACAAGAATCCTCTCAACTTTGTGGTAATTGTCCTCGCTGCACTCCGCAATGATCGACAGCACCGCAAATCCCATCTCAACGGACAGGATTCCTTTATAGTAAGGCCCGCTTAAGATCTCGGGGTGCTTCGCCGCGATCTGGGGAAGCGTGCGGTTAATGATCTCCTCCGCGTCCCTGATCGCGTAGTTGACGTCGACTTTGATCGTCATGGCGACCCAGGAGTTCATCTTGGTGAGGTTGGTCACACTCTTTATGTCCTTATTACCGATGACTTTGACATTGCCGCCTCTGCCGATCAGCCTGGTACTGCGCACGCCGACTTCCTGGACCATTCCTCTGTATCCGTCAATACTGACGATATCGCCGACCTGGTACTCGCCCTCGAAGATCATAGACACGCCGGCAAAGATATCGGCGATGAGATCTCTCGCGCCCATGGAAACGCCGATACCGATGACTCCGACGGAGGCAAGGATCGCATTCGTGTCCACGCCCAGATAGGACAGGGCGTAATAGATAAACACCAGAATACCGATATAGATGATTAGGTTGGAGATAAGCCTGCAGATCGTCTTTCCTCTGGAATTGAGCATTCTCCCCAGAGTATTCATAAAGAACCTTACGAACATCATTGCCAGCACCAATACGCAGAACAGCAGCACGATACTGGTCAGGGAGAAAATATTCAGCCCCTTGTTCCATTTTCCTGTCAGAACATAGTCGAGCAGCATCTTTTCCTGCGTATCCCTTCCGGACCGCACATTGAGGAACATTCTGACAAATGTCAGTGCGAGCATGATCTCAAATGTAACGAGAGCCTTCCTCTCCGGTGTTGCATTGCCCGTAATATGCCTGATCAATGACCCTATTTGGCTTAGAGGCCTTGCGCGCCTCTTCTTCCGGACGTTTTCCGCCTCCTGTGATTCCGCTTTCTCTGATTCCGTTTCCTCTGATTTCGTTTCCTCCGAATGCGACTTTCTCTCAATCTCCGCGATCATCTCATTCGTATATCCTCCGGACAGGTAAATGCACAAAAACGTGAAAACGACCAGGAAACCGGCCCCGCAGATAAAGCCATACAAATATCCTCTGCTGAACAGCATATCATTAGGCGTACACAGAAAAACGATATTGCCGTCATCGGCCTTTTTGGAAACTACTAAGTGCTTTATTCCCTCGATCCTTGCGAAGTCTGCCACCCCGTCACGGACCATGGACTCATTCATGCCCAGTTCACTAACATTATAATAGTATTCGATAAACTCATCGCTCATGGAGTTCAGGAGCTCTCCGCTTTTCGGGTTGACCACAAAGCTGAACATTCCGGCCGGAGTCAGACTTCTGAGGATCCCGTTGATCGTTCTTGAATTCTCATTATCATCTTCGGGCTCTACGGCGATGATCAGGGCCCCGTATTTGCCCGACGCCCTCTCTCTCATCCGGACGCCGTACTGCTCAAGTTTTCTTCCCGTAACTTCATCCTTGAAAGCACTGTGAGCTATGCCGGGAACTCCCTTCAGAAGGCGCCTGAAATCAGCGCTGGAGACAGGATGATCCGCGTCTTCCTTCCCCAGTTCCATATTGATGTAGTCAGAACTGGTTCCGACCTGCCTGCCTTCCGAATCAAAGAGTATGATATACTCCGATCCTATGATCTTGTTGATCGCCTCCAGGTCTTCTTTGTTGTTGAGCAGCGGATTCTTTTCGATCAGCTCCGCTGTGCGCCTTGCGTATTCCAAATAAAGGGATCTTCTTGAATTTTCCCTCTTCTCCAGATAATCGGCATTGTTGGAGATCCGCTCGTTAATCACTGCCAGCTTATCCTGATTGTCAGTGATCTGCAGATAAATATTGTTCAGCGAGCGGAAGAAAACACTGGATCCAAATACGATGATCGCGCCCAGGACGCAGCAGGAAGCAGCGATCAGCCTCATTCTGCCCGGTGCGTACATTTCCTTTTTCTTATCTGTGATAAGCCCCTGCGTCATCTCCTTGTAAACAGAGGTCACCCATACAATAAAGGTGATTGCCAGGATCAGGATAACAGCGACACCTGCTGCTGTTTCATCGATGGCCAGCGCAAACGCGTCCGTACTGTCCGCCACGACGAGCAGTATGGCATCCAGTGACGGCACATCCCTGACTATATAGGAAAGCGCATAATCACCGCTCGGAACCAGTCCGCCGTCCATAGATAAGAGACTCTCCCGATCAGAAGGAAAGGAGTAATCCTCTGCATCATTTGTCTCAATGCCGCGGTCTTCAACAGCTTTCTCATAATAGTAAATGAGATTCCCGTTCAGGTTATAGAAATACCGGCTGTTCTCTCTGTCCGGGCACACAAGAAAAAGCATCACACCATATGCGTCTTCTATCCCTGCTAAGATATCATCGTAATTGACATACTTGTCCAGATAAAGGAGCATTTCCCTGCCGTCAACGATCTCAACATAGTAATAGGAGCCCCTTATGCGGCTGAAAAACAGCGTGTCTCTTCTGTTCCCGTTCGCTGTCGGCGTGTTGTAATCAATTCTGCCGCTGGACTTCTCCGCTATTTCCGGATGGTTCCTGATTCCATTCCTTATTCCGTCGTTCAGGGTGACTTCCCCGTTTTCGACCTTAACGATCGCCCCTTTTCCAAGCTTGCCGATCGCATTATCCCCCATCTCTGAGACCATCTCAAAGCAGGCCCTCGCGGACAGATCGACCTTGCACTGCCACTGATCATAGAATTCATCGGCCGCCTCTTCTATATTCATGGCGATCTCATCGCAGGTACTCACAATACCGTTAAACCTTGTATCTGTATCTTCTTCATCTGATCCTTGTTCGCTCAGATAATATTTAAATAAGCTCGAGAATTGCTGGGTTGACATTATATTGATAAAGATCATGATCACCCACAGAATGCCTGTGAGGATCAGCGTAAGCAAAATGCCGAACACAAATTTCCGGGTTGGATTTACAATTCTGGCCTTACCTTTGTTCTTCATTTTTTCTCCCTGGGTCTAAGATTCACGGAGCGAGCGGCGGATTCCTTCTGCGCTGCACTCCCCGGCAATAACGGCCTCCCTCCCGGTCAGCCTCGCAAATTCCGCCGCAGTGAGCGCCCCGATGCAGAATGCCCGCACGTTTTCATTGAGGGTGTTTCTCTCCAGAAAGCAGCGCACTCCTCCGGCACTCGCAAATATTATCCGGTCAAAAGAGGGTTCCCCCTCTTTCCGGTCAAAATACAGTTCTCCTGCAGTCTCCGGCTCGCAGTACTGCGTGCGGTAGATCTTGCAGTCCCTATATAGGATTTTCTCATTTTTCAGTTTGTTTGTCAGTATCGGATTTCCCTCTGCTGCCCGCAGAATCAGGATTTTTTCATTCTGTCCGACTTTTTCGGACAGCTCCCGGGCAAGATCCTGTGTGGTAAAAGATTCGGGGATCAGATCCGCATACAGATGCGCTTTTTCCAGCTCCGCTGCAGTGCCCTTTCCTATGCAGGCAATCTTCATATGCGCCAGGCACCTTATATCCGTCCTCCTGCGTGTGATTTCCTCCAAAAAGACCCTGACGCCGTTTCCGCTGGTAAACACCAGCCAGTCAAACTCTCTTATTTCTTCCGTCTCCGGGATCTCCTCCCTCTGCGGAATGATCTCCATGCACGGGAACTTCACCGCGTGAATCCCGTCCTCCTCAAGGACAGCCGCCATTTTCTCTGTAAAGGAGCGCGTGCCGACAATGAGGACAGGCGCGGGCAACCGGGGTGACTTCAGGTGCATGGAGGCCGTTTTCCCGATCACCAGGATAGCAGGCGCAGGCACTTGTCCCGCGATCCGCGCCAGATCGACCAGCCTCCCGTCCACGCGCCTTTCATTCGGCATAAAGGCGCAGGAAAGCACGCTCGCCGGCGTGTCCGGATCCATCCCGGCCCGCACAAGTCCGTCCGCGATCTCTCCCGCTCTGCTGTGTCCCATCATGAACACAAGCGTCCCCTTGATCCCGGCCAAAACAGAGTAGGATTCCGCTGTTTCGCCGGCTCCGTGCCCCGTCACCACAGTAAATGAAGACGCGATTCCCCTATGTGTGATCGGAATCCCGAAGTGCTCGAGGGCCGAAATGCAGGAACTCACGCCCGGGATCAACTCATATGGAATGCCGGCCTCTTCCAAGGCAAGCGCCTCTTCCCCGCCTCTGCCGAAGACGGTCGGATCTCCGCCCTTGAGCCGCACTACCTGCAGCCCTCTTCGCGCGCGGTCGATCAGCAGCGCATGGATCTCCTCCTGCTCCATTTTGTGCGAATTCTTGCGCTTTCCCACGCATATCAGCTCGCATCCCTCGGGTGCTTCATCCAAAAGCGAGTGGTCCAGAAGATCGTCGTACACAACGGCCTGAGCCCCGCGCAGAGCCTTGAGTCCGCTCATTGTGATCAGTCCGGCCTCACTTCCTGCGCCGGTTATCCATACTTTTCCACTCATACTATCCCCTTGTGTTGTTCGATCAAGGCTCGCAACGCGAGCCGCTGCGCCGCGTGCGGGTTGCCTGTAAGGCAACATCTTCCTTTCCGCTAGCGTGTGCATCATTTAACTCAGTAGGGGCTTGCCTCCTGAGTTAAACAGGACCAGCAGCTGTGCGCCGCTGCTGCCCACCCGTGCGTGAATTCCCACCGCTGAGCGGCAGTCGCAGCGGAACCTGCAGAAAATTCCCCGCTCAATCTCATAGCGCAGGTAATTCTCCGGCGGCGTGATCCTGTCCAGAAGAGACCTCATTTCAGCGTCCGACTCCCTGCACTCGCAGGCAAGCATACCCTGTCCGACGGCCGGGATCATCTCCTCCGGCTCGAGCACTCTCACGTCGAACCCCCTGAGGTCTGCGCCGATCCGGTCAAGACCTGCCTTGGCCAGCACGATCCCGTCATACTCCCCGCGCCGCAGTTTTTCCAGCCTCGTGGTGATATTGCCCCGGATATCCCTAAACTCTATCTCGCTGCCCTGCTTATCCCACAGTGCCCTCAGCTGGCTCATCCGGCGCGGACTGCCCGTGCCGATTATCAGCTTTTTCTCCGCTTCGGCGGGCTCCCGGCCCGCTTCGCGCAGGATCAGGCAGTCCCTGGGGTCCGCCGCGTCCGGCATCCCCGCAATGCACAGCCCCGGAGCCATTTCGTATGGGAGGTCCTTGACGCAGTGGACCGCGATATCCGCCTCTCCCGACAGAAGCGCCTTCTCCACATCCCGCACAAAAGGCCCGTTCCCGCCGAGTGCCGTAACACTGCTCTTCCTGTCCCGGTCTCCCTGCGTGCTCACCATCAAAATACGGACTTTATAACCTTCTTTTTCCAGCAGTTTTTTGACCAGCTCGTTCTGCGCCATCGCAAGACGGCTGCCTCTGCCTGCAATACACAGCTCTCTCATCGTTCTCTTTATTCCTGTGTCGAAGCGCTCCGCGCCATCTCTTCGATCATTTCCTCAATCTCTTCATCTGTCAGCCGGTTCTCACTTTCGATCAGCGCCGCAAGTATTATTCTGTATGCAGCTGCACGCGCTTTCTGGTCAGTGACCCGCTCAGAGACTTCACCGCGCAGATTCCCCATCCGGGTCAGGATCGGCCCGATCTGATCGGGAAGTATCATCTCAATTTCTTTGCGAAGCTGCATGGCATAGGCAGGACTCGTGCCGAAAGTTGAGATCGCCACCGTGAGGCTGTCTCTTTTGACAATGCTCGGAAATATAAAGTCGCAGTATGCCTGATCGTCCACCACATTGACCGGAATACCGCGTCCTCGGCAGTCGCCGGCAACTTTTCTGTCCACTTCCCGGATTCCGGTGGCCGCCACCACGTAGTCGCCCAATGCCAGGTCCTCTTCTCCATATTCCTTACAGAGGATCTGCACCTCGCCTGCACAGCGGCAGGGGTTTTCTGTGCGGGTCCCCTCAATCTCCGTCTCCGGTGCGATCACAATGATATTCTCTGTAAAACGGCGGAGCCGGTTCACCTTCTCGCGTGCTACCGGTCCTCCGCCGATGATCAGAAACGTCTTATCAGTTATATCAAAATAAAACGGAAAATAACTCATTGAAAGCCCCTCTCATCAGAAAGGTGCTGCGCCTCTTCAGGCAGTTCTCTGATTCGCGCAGTCTTGGTTTGTACTAGAACAATATTTTATCATTCCTGCACTGCTGCGTCCATTGCAGGAGGCCGCACTCATCCGGAATGCCGAACGAGTGCCGTAGAAGGGATCTTCTCCGGCACTCGATCAGCAGAAACAGATTATATCAGACAGAACGCAGTATACGCAGGTTGTACCATATGAGTGAACATCAACCTTGGTTCACACAAGCCTTCTCTCTTTGAGGATCACAGGCCGCAGGCGCAGTGCGGCGCCCGCTGCAAGAACACACAGAATAAAGTCAGGTATTACTGTGGACAGGAACCAAACGGAAATAAGTTCAGCGAACCCGATCCCTACGTCCTTGGACACCACCAGATTGAACATAAGATAGTAATAAATAAGTCCGCACAGATAATAAGCCATCTCACCCCAGAAAGCCGCGAAAAGCAGCTTGAAATAGCCGTTGCCGGGCATGGTTTCCGATATTTTGCCTGCCACGTATGCCGCTGCCGCAAAGCCGATGAGGAAGCCGAAAGTAGGTTTCATCAGGTACATGAGCCCTCCGCCGTGAGCAAAAACAGGCACGCCGGCAAGGCCGATCAGCAGGTAGCACCCGACAGCCGCAAGGCCGCGCTTTGAGCCCAGAAGAAATCCTGCCAGCAGCGCGAAGAAGAACTGCAGAGAGAAGGTCACTTCCCAGATTCCGATCGGAATCATGATCTTTATAAATGCGCCCACTGCCATAAGGCTGGCGAACATTCCGCAGTAGACAATATCTGTCGTATTGATTCCTCTCACTGTGTTTTTTTTGTTTTCCATGGGAAACCCTCCACATGAGTTTTTATTGGAACAAATCGTTTATATTCTATCATCCTTCTGTACACGCGTCTATTGCACAGGCAACAGGAGCGGAGATCTCGACCTCCGGAGATCTCGACCTCTGAGGTACCTTGTCCCTTGCATATTTGCCATGTTCGGTTAGAATTAAGAAAACAAAGCAGCTATTCAAGGCTCCCGAGCTCTTTGATTCCAGAAAGATTCCTATGAAAAAAGACTTTTCCCGCCCCAAATTGGCGATCTTCGCCTCATATATAAAGCCCCACGGCAAAGCTTTTGCCATCGACATGGCTCTGTCCGTGGGCATAGCCCTGGTGGACCTGATCTTCCCTTATGTGTCCAGATGGTCCATGCGGAGCCTCCTGCCCGAAGGACTCTTCCGCACCTTCTTTACCGTTATGGTGATCATGTTCGCGGCATATATTCTGCGCGCACTGTGTCAGTATTTTGTCACCGTCGTCGGTCACCGGATGGGCACCCTCGTCGAGGCCGACATGCGCCGGGATGTATTCACGCACATGCAGGAGCTGTCCTACAGCTTCTTTGACCGGAACAGGACCGGAGTTCTGCTGGCCCGAGTCACGAACGACCTGTTTGAGATCGTCGAACTGGCTCACCACGGACCCGAGTTCATTCTGACCTGCTCCTTAACGCTGGTCGGCGCGCTCATCATCCTTATGACGATCAATCCCGTGCTAACCTTTGTTCTCGTGCTCATGCTGCCCGCCTGCGTCATTTTCGGCATGAAGCAGCGCATCAACATGCAGAAAGCCAATCGTGAAGTCAAGAAACGCACCGGCGAGATCAACGCGGCGATCGAGAGCGGCATTTCCGGCATCCGCACCTCCAAAGCTTTTGCCAACGAGGAAGCCGAGGATGAGAAGTTCGACATCGCCAATGAGGCCTTCAAGAACAGCAAAGTCGCTTTCTACCGCGCCATGGGCCTGTTCAACGCGGGTGTCGAAGCCACGGTCGGCCTGATGCAGGTCGCCGTCATCTCTGTCGGCGGCTTTCTGATCATGCAGGGCAGGATGAACTATGTCGACCTGATCACCTTTACGCTCTATGTATCCACGTTCACCTCGCCCATTCGCAAGCTCATGCAGTTTATGGAGATCTATACCCAGGGCATGACCGGATTTGACCGCTTCGTGGAGCTTATGCGCACTCAGCCGGAGATTCAGGACGCTCCCGACGCCAAAATATTGACCGATGTAAAAGGAGCCATCAGCTTTGAAGACGTCTCCTTCTCCTACAACGACGGGACAGAGGTCCTGGACCACATTGACCTTCACGTCGCGCCCGGCGAAACAGTAGCCCTGGTCGGCGAATCCGGCGGCGGCAAGACCACCATGTGCCATCTTGTACCCCGCTTTTACGACGTCACCGGCGGCCGCGTCACGGTGGACGGCAATGACGTCCGCGACCTCACCCAGGAGAGCCTTCGCAAGAACATCGGCATCATCCAGCAGGACGTCTTTCTGTTCGCCGGCACAGTAATGGAGAATATCCGCTACGGAAAGCCTGACGCCACAGACCGCGAAGTAGTGGAAGCCGCAGTGCGGGCGCGGATCCACGACGACATCATGCAGATGCCGGACGGCTACAATACTTATGTCGGAGAGCGCGGCGTAGTCCTCTCAGGCGGCCAGAAGCAGCGGGTCTCCATCGCGAGGGTCTTCCTCAAGAATCCTCCCATCCTGATCCTGGACGAGGCAACGTCAGCCCTCGACAGTGTGACTGAAAAGCAGATCCAGGACAGCCTGGATGTCCTCAGCACCGGCAAGACCTGCATTGTCATCGCCCACCGCCTCTCCACTGTGCGAGGCGCGGACCGCATTGCAGTCGTAGAAGGTATGCACATCGTGGAACAGGGCACAAGAGACGAGCTGATAGCGCTCGACGGCGTCTATGCGCAGCTGGAGCGGGCACAGAATCTGGAGTAATCCACACGGCAGTTCAAGGCTCGCTAATCGAGCCTTAACTATCCACGGAGACCACATGACAGCTGCCGGAAACACGGCGCGCCGTCACTGCACTCTGATCGAGTCCGCGAACACCCTGCTATCCCCTTTCAGTGCCGATACAAACAGATAATTCGGCTTTCCTTGCGTTAAAATGGAAAGGTCAAATCCCGCGAAGCGGGTATCTATTTTTTGACACCAAAACAGTACAAACTGTTCTTTAAAGAAGGAGTATAAAATGAATCAGAAAACCGGTCTGGTCCTCGAAGGCGGCGCCATGCGCGGCATGTTTACCGCGGGCGTTCTCGATGTAATGATGGAAAACGGTATTAAATTTGACGGCATCATGGGCGTTTCAGCCGGCGCTGTCTTTGGCTGCAACTTCAAATCCGGGCAGATCGGCCGCTCTCTCCGCTACAACATGCGGTACTGCGACGACCCGAGATACTGCAGCGTCGAGTCGCTCATCAAGACGGGCGATCTGTACGGCGTTCAGTTCTGCTACGATGAGATTCCCAATAAGCTGGACCCCTTCGATGTGGAGGCATACAGGGAGAACCCCGTTCCCTTCTATGCGGTCTGCACCAATGTTGAGACCGGCAAAGCTATCCACAAGCGCCTCGACAATGGCGATGCGAAGGATATGGAGTATTTCCGTGCTTCCGCGTCGATGCCCCTCGTATCGCGTATCGTGGAAGTAGACGGATACAAGCTCCTCGACGGGGGCATCACGGACAGCATCCCTCTGGCCAGCATGGAGCGCCGCGGATATGAGCGAAACGTCGTTATCCTCACGCAGCCTCTCGGTTATATAAAAGAAAAGAGCGGCACGCTGCCGCTCATTCACCTTGCCATGCGTAAGTATCCCAATGTGATCAAGGCTATGGAAGTGCGCCACATTCGTTACAATAAGCAGACAGCATATGTCCGCGAGCAGGAACTCGCATCCAAGGCCTTTGTCATCCGGCCGCCCTATCCTCTCGGCATCAGCCGCACAGAAGACGATCCGGCAGAGCTCCGCAGAGTCTACGATATCGGCCGCTCAGAGATGGAAAGACTCCTTCCCGACCTGAAAAAGTTCCTTGCCGAGGGACAATGAGGGCACGCGAGTTGAAGCCCCTCATTGGCTGGCTTCAATATTTTCACCGTCACATACTATAGTGATGTCTCCGTTCTTGGTCTGCAGACATTGTGCACCCTTTTCTTCGAGCATCGAAACGGTTTCCTTCTCTGCCGGATTCTTTTCTGAGTCACAGATGACCGCGTAAGAGGGCTGCATAATGTCGACCATTTTCTCCAGAGGCTCATTATAGAAGCCGTGATGGGGGATCTTGACCACATCACATTTCTGCACATTTCCGCTCTCCAGCCACTGTGAGATCCGCTCCTCCTCTATATCTCCGGTAAATACAAGTCGATTTGATCCCAGTTCCACCGTCGTGATCAGCGAGAAATTGTTGTCATACTCCTCGTCGCTGTCCGGAATCTCGTAGGAGGCGGGCGGCTCTACTGTCACTGATGCTCCCCCAAGCTGCAGCGACAGGACCTCAGACACGCGCTCAGGTTCGATCCCCGCTTCCTCTGCAGCTTTGAGAAAGCTCTTGTATTTCTTGCCGCTTCCCTCATAATCCGGCATGAGGACTCTTTCCACAGGCATTTGCGTCACTACCGTGTCCGCTCCTCCCACATGGTCCTTGTCAAAGTGCGTGATCATCAAAATATCGATCTTCTCCACACCCTTCTGCGCAAGGTATTCCAGCACATCCTCCCCGTCTTCTTCCTCTCCGCAGTCGATGACCATAGTCGAATCACCGCACATGAGCACCATGGCGTCTGCTTTTCCGACCTTCAGGACCTGCAAGGTAAGGGGCTCTGTGGAAGCCGTTTGTGATACTGGTTCTTCTGCTGCAGTCGGGTGTTCAGACTGAGTTTCCTGCCCAGACTGAGTTTCCTGCTCAGCAGGTGTCTCCTGCTCAGACTGGATTTCCTGCTCCGCAGGTGTCTGCTGCTCAGGCTGCGCTTCTTGTCCCGCCTGAGTCTCCTGCTCTATAGAAACAGTTGACTCCTCCGGATTCTTGCCGGAAAACGGTGAGCAGCCCGTCAGCGCGCAAAAAGCCACTACACAGGCAGTCATTATTGCAAGCAGCCTCATAGACCGCTTCTGCTCTTTCTTTCCTTTTGTCATTTATCTTCTTCGTCTACCTCTCTGTATTCTCCCCTGACCGGTTCTGACTTTTTTGGCTTTTCTCCATTCTCGTCTGTTTTTTTCGGAACAGCTTCCTTCACGCTTTCTTTCTTAGCATGCGCCTGCTCAACTGCTGCCTTTTTCTTCTTCATGGCGGTCTTTTCTTTTTCGATTCCCGCTTTCACCTTTTCAGCTCCTCCTTTCCGGATCTCCTTCCAGTCAGAGAGCCAATCCATTCCCTTGTTCTCTTCGGAAAGGAACTCGAAGGAATTAGTGAACTACCCACCGCCTACGCATAATCGCTAAGAGGCGGGGGCTTCGTGCCGCTTACACGGTCACAGGGCAGACACCTGCCCGCTGTCCCGTTTGACCGGGATTACTTTTCTTCCTTCTGCGGCTGTCACACAGGATATCCTTATAGGTCACAGCCTTCACTGTTCCATACAGATACCTGCAGTCCATTCCTTCCGGGAAGATCCGTTTGTCATATTTCCTTCCGGTATTGGCTGCTCCGTTGATATCGGCATTCATGACCTTCCCG
>JBGUJH010000090.1:0-24895 GCA_045113775.1 Lachnospiraceae bacterium
ATATGATGCACACGCGTGCGGAAAGGTAGATGTTGCCTTTCAGGCAACCCGCACGCGGCGCAGCGGCTCGCTTTGCGAGCCTTGAATGTTATCAGAATAGGTAAATATGCGTAACAAAATATTCCGTTCCATCTGGCTGGTTCTCGTCTCCGCCCTGCTTGTTTCTTATGGCCTGCTCGTGGGACTGCTGTACAACCACTTTACAAATGAACAGCTGGAGCAGCTGCGCAATGAGACCAAACTGGTCTCACAGGCTGTCGTGCTCAGCGGAATGGACTTTTTTGACAAGCTGGGGGATACAGACTTTCGCATAACTTGGATCACCGCCGACGGAACCATTCTATATGACAACGAAGCGGATACGCTGGTCATGGAAAATCATCTCGAGAGAGAAGAGATCCGCGACGCGCTTGCGTCCGGTTACGGGGAGAGTCAACGCTACTCCTCAACTCTTTTCGAGCGGCAGCTGTATACCGCGCAGAAGCTCCCTGACGGGACAGTCCTGCGCCTTTCCATCACACAGACGACGATCTGGAACATTTTACTTCGTTTCCTGCTTCCTCTTGGATTGATCCTGCTGTTTGAAGTGTTAATGTCTTTCCTTCTGGCTTCCCGCCTCTCCAAGCGCATCGTCGAGCCGCTCAATGAGCTGAACCTCGACTCTCCTCTTGAGAACTCCGGCCAGGAAGCCTACTCTGAGATCATGCCGCTGCTAATGCGTCTCAACGACCAGCACAGACAGCTGGCCAAGGACCGCGAAGAACTGGAGAAGTCCTCTCTGATCCGCCAGGAATTCACCGCGAACGCGTCGCACGAGCTCAAGACGCCTCTGCATGTCATTTCCGGCTACGCAGAGCTGCTTGAGAGCGGAATAGTCCCCTCCGAAGAATCCCGCAGGCTCTTTGCCGGCAAGATACGTACCGAATCCCAGCGCATGTCCAAGCTGGTAGAAGATATCATTGATCTGTCGCAGCTCGACGGAGGCGGCGTCGGAATGACAAGGGAACTCACCGATCTGTACCGCATCGCGGTCAATGCGGTGGAGAGCCTTGAACCGACAGCTGCAAGCGCAGGCGTGACGCTGAATGTGAACGGAGAGAGCGCAGTGATATACGGCGTCCCTCAGGTTCTCTACAGCATCATTTACAACCTGTGCATCAATGCGATCCACTACAGCGACCGGGGAGGCAGCGCCCTGGTGACAGTACGGGATTATCCCGACCTCGCGGAGCTCTCCGTTGCAGACAACGGGATCGGTATTCCCGAGCAGGACCTCGACCGGATCTTCGAGCGCTTCTATCGGGTCGATAAGAGCCATTCCAAGGAAGTCGGCGGCACCGGCCTTGGTCTGTCGATCGTAAAACATGCCGCCAAGGTCCACAACGCTGAGATCAGCGTCAAGAGCGAACTGGGAAAAGGCTCCGTATTTACTGTTAAATTCCCAAAACCAAGTAACTAATCACAAGACGAAAGGAGTTCTCCATGTCAATCTACGATGTATTCATTCTGCTCGGAGGAGTAGGCCTCTTCCTGTACGGCATGACGATCATGTCAAGCGGCCTCAAGAACGCCTGCGGCGACAACCTCAAGGTCATCCTCGGGAAAGCCACCAAGAACAAGGTGACCTCGATCCTGGCCGGTATCGCCGTGACGATCTTCGTGCAGAGTTCCTCTGCTACGGATGTCATGGTCATCGGTTTCGTAACGTCAGGCCTCATGGCACTCGGTCAGGCGATCGGAGTCATCATGGGCGCCAACATCGGAACGACCGTGACCGCGCAGATCACCGCTTTCAACATCGGTGCCTACGCTCCCATGATCCTCTTCCTCGGCGCTGTCATGAATCTCTTTCTCAAGAACAGGACCCTCAAGGAAGTCGGATCTGTCATCCTGGGCTTCGGTATGCTCTTCCAGGGCATCACGCTCATGAAGTCCGCGATCGCTCCGCTGGCAGAAACGGCTGCTTTCCGCGCGCTGCTCACATCCCTGGAGAACCCGATCCTCACCGTGCTGTTCGGTGTAGCCTTCACGGCGCTGCTGCAGAGCTCATCCTCCGCTACGGTCATCTTCCAGGCTTTCGCTGTGCAAAATATCATCAGCTATAAGGTCGCCGTCTACCTGGTCATCGGTGCGGCCGTCGGCTCCGTAATGCCCAACCTTCTTGCAGGCCTCACCGCAAACAGGAACGGCAAGCGCTGCGCGGTCCTCAACCTTCTGTTCAATACTTTCCGCGCGATACTGATCCTGACTTTGATCACGATCTTCCCGCAGATCCTGACCTTTATACAGAGCCTGTCTCCGGGTAATGTGGCCCGTCAGATCGCGAATACGCACACGATCTTCGCGATCGCCGCCGTTCTGATCCTGGCTCCGCTCTCGGATTACATTGTCAAGCTCTCCACCAAGCTGATCCCCGAATCTGAGGAAGAGACGAGGAGACTGCATGATCAGAGACTGGTCTACCTCAACAACACCTCCGAGGTTCCCGCGGCCATCGCCATGGACCAGGCGCATCGCGAGATCTCAAGAATGGCGCGCTTTGCATACGATAATATGCAGAACGCTTTGGACTGCTTCTTCGAGCACGACGCCAAGAAAGGCCAGAAGGCCATGCAGGGTGAAGAGACCGTTGACTACCTGACCGGCGCGATCCTTGGAAAGCTCGTGGAGCTCCGCTCCCTCGACCTTTCTCCCAAGCACCTGAACAAGCTCTACAGATACATTCAAGTCGTTGACGACATTGAGAGAATCTCCGACCACGCGGAAAACATCGTCGAATACGAGGAACAGATGCGCTCCGGCAAGGCCTCCATGCACGACGAAGCAATTGCGGACCTCAAGACACTTTCCCAAGTTACGATGAAGTCTCTGGACGTCTCCTTCACCGTCTTCGAGCAGGAGCTCATGGACCGCTTCAATGACGCTGTAGCCATGGAAGACCTCGTTGACCAGACCAAGGAAGAGATCGAGTCGGCTCACATCGAGCGCATGGCCAAGAAGGCCTGCGATCCTAAGGGCGGCATCCTCTTCACCGACTTCTGCATCGACATGGAGCGCTGCTCCGACCACGCGATCAACCTCGCGGAGGCGGTCAGAGATACGATCGACCAGTAAAGAATACAGACAGATACCCAAAAAAGGGCTGCCGCTTTGGTGCGGCAGCCCTTTTTTCAGAACTTAAACACAATTCCCACCACGGCCGAAATCGCGAGGAATACGATCGGACTCCATTTCAGCTTCTTCTGTCCCACAAAGATCAGAACTGCCAAAATGATCGCTTTAAACACAAACAGATCTGCAATGTTTCCGCTCGCCTCATATGCGCTGATATTGACCAGGGCAACCTTGGCCACGTTCAGTCCGGCCGCCGTGATCATAGCTATGGAAGCCGGCCTGAGGCCGTAAAAAGCTCCCTCGACATTGGGATTTTCGCGGAACTTCTTCAGGAATCTTGCAATGATCAGAATAATGATCACCGAAGGCGCCGCCAGAGACAGTGACGCCAGGATTCCTCCCGGAATGCCGGCCGTCTTATAGCCGGCGTATGTAGACATATTGATGCCGATCGCGCCGGGCGTGGACTCGGATATGGCGATCATGTCCGCGATATCCGCGTGCGTGAACCACCCTGTCTTGTCTGACATCTCATAGAGGAAAGGAAGTGTCGCAAGGCCTCCGCCCACAGAAAAGAGGCCGGTCTTAAAGAATTCGAACATCAATTGAAGCAGGACATTCACATTCATTTCTCTGCCTCCTTTCCGCTGCCGTCATCAGCTGTTACCGTGCTTTTCCTGCGGTTATGCATGGACATCAGCACTCCCGCGACGCCGGCGATGATCACCAGCACTGCTGCAGGTACCCGGACCGGAAGGACGCCGGAGAACGCGTTCAGCACGAAGATCAGCAGATAAAGGAAAAGCGTAAAGCTGTCCACTACTGATTTCTTCCACAATCTGAGGACAGCCTGCACGATGAGGACACATACGCAGACTCTGATTCCCGCAAAAGCGTGCTGGACGATCGGCTGATCAGCAAAACCCGTCAGAAATGATGCAATGATCAAAATAATGATGATCGGACCTGTCAGAAATCCTGTGGTAGCAAGAAGCGCTCCTGGGACGCCTTTTTTCTTCTCTCCGATGAAGGTGGAGACATTCAGCGCGATGATCCCGGGTGTGCACTGCCCTATGGAAAAATAGTCCCGGAGGTCATCCATTGTAGTCCAGTGTCTTTTGTCCACCAGTTCCCTCTCCAGGATCGGAAGCATTGCATAACCTCCTCCGAAAGTGACGCAGCCGATCTTCACAAATGTAGTATATAACTCCAGATATTCGTTCATTATTTTATTTACCTTACAAAGGACCCGCTAAGCGGGTCCTGAATATAACTACAGAGTAAATTGGATCACGCAGAACGCCCCGTAAATTACCAGAAGGGCGATGCCCTGCATTCTGCTGAGTTTCCCTTTTCTCAGCGCATAGATCGTCAGGATCGACATGACCAGGAGCATCACGGGAATCTCAAAAATGAGGCTGGCATTTATCCCCTGGATCTTAGAACTCTGGGGTACCGCGAACGGCGCGAGCGTGACCGAGACGCCGCTGACCAGCACCAGATTAAAGACATTTGCTCCGATCACATTTCCGAGAGACAGCGAACCGTGTCCTTTTGACAGGGAAGTGATCGCCGTTACCAGTTCGGGCAGGCTCGTTCCGAGTGCCACAAATGTAAGTGCTATGACAGATTCAGGAACGCCGAGCCCTTGGGCGATCAATGTGCCGTTGTCCACCAGAAGATGGGCTCCCACGGCGATCAGGGCTGCGCCTGCGAGCAGAAGGAGCACTATTTTCGGAACGGGCAGATCCTCCTCTTCTCCGCCGTGCTCTTCTTCTTCGTTTCCGGACGTCTTGTTTTCCTGCATCGCTTTCACATTAAAGATCATATAGGCGACGAATACGGCCAGCATGATGATGCCCATAGGTCTTGTAAAGCGTCCCATCGCGTATGCCGCCACGCAGTAGATCGCTGCCGCGATGTAGAAAAACATGACCGGAACCCTGAGTGTCCGCCTGTCTGTCGGACCGGGGCTGAGCGCTATCGTGAGAGCCGCGATGAGCGCTGTATTGCAGATCACGGATCCGATCGCGTTGCCGTACGCGATCTCACCGTGCCCGGAAAGCGCCGACATAGTGGAAACCATTACCTCCGGAAGAGTCGTACCAATAGATACGACGGTCGCTCCGATGAGCAGTTCCGGCAGGTCAAACTTTCTCGCCAGTCCGCTGGCTCCGTCGACAAACCAGTCTCCGCCCTTGATAAGGCAGACGAGACCCACGATAAACAATAATATTGCTATGATCATAATCCTTATATACCCCTGTACTCAATTTAAGTACGCTGCGTAAGCCGTGCTGTCTCCCCGATCACAGCTTATCCGCGATCGCCTTCAGATAAGGCGCGGACTCCGCGCCTGCGATGCCGAAGTCCTTCTCCTTGTAATTCCAGAGGGCTCTACCGATCGCATATTTCTCGAATACTTCGTGGATGTCGGTGAGCCAGCGCACCGCGTCTTCCCGGTCAGCCCGGTCAATAACGCCGTATTCGCCGCAGTAGAGCGGGATATCTCTTTCTTTTGCCGTCTCTATCGCGGGCACAAATAAGCCGTCAAAAAATTCAGTGCCGATCGGCTTTATATCCTCATTGAAGATCGTGCCGGGAATGGCAGGTCCCACCATTTTAGTAGCTTCCCGGTATTCCTCCAGTGTTCTCGGATAACCGATGCGGAAATCCAGCGGCATTCCGTCCACCCAGTAAGCCCCCTGGTGCGTGAAAATGAGGGGCTCATAGCAGTGGAAAGTGTAGGCGACTTTGCGGTCCGGAGTGTCCGCCAGAGAAGGGACCGAGGTCACAGCATTATACAGCACCCCGCCGAAAATGATCCACGTATCCGGCGCGAATTCCCTGATTACTTCAATGGCGCGCAGCGCGATCCCGTTCCAGAGATCTCTGACTTCCACTTCCACGATCTCGTTGAGGAGCTCATAAGCAACGACGTCCGTGTCCGCGCTGTATCGCTTCGCGATCGTCCTCCACATATCGAAAAACCGCTGCTGTCTGGCAGGATCCTTAAAGAAAATGGTCTTGTCGTCTTTGTCCAGCGGATCAAAAGAGTATCCGAAAGTCTTGTGGATATCCAGGATCATGTGAAGCCCGTTGTCCCTGCACCACCGGACACAGTCGTCGATATGGCGGTATCCGGCCTCGATCGGCTCTCCCGCCTCGGTCTCGATCACCGTATAGTCTACCGGTACGCGCACGTGGTCAAGCCCCATGCCCGCAATGCGCCGGATATCTTCCTCCGTAATAAAGCTGTCAAAATGTTCCTCTGTGGGTTCATCAAACTGGGAGAGCCAGCCCCCCAGATTGACGCCTCTCATATAGCCGTCCATTCCTCTCATCATGTATCTCCTGTAAGTTTCAGCTGATTTCCCTGATCACTTTTTCCATTTCCTTCGCGAAGACCGCGTTTCCTCTCTCTGTCAGATGTACTCCGTCAAAAGACAGCTCCGGCTCCCATGAAGATGCATCCGCAAAGAAAAGTTCCCGCCTGACCGCAATGTTTCTGTAATACCGGGCCAGCAGCCGGCTCTCCTCCAGGCATTCCCATTCATAAGCATTGCTCCCGCGCACAAAAGGATTCGTGCAGGACGGATCCGTGAACCGGATCTGCATAGGCACGATCAAAAGGATGTCTGAAGAAAGTACTTCCTTGGCAGCCCTTACAAGGTTATCCATCTTTGCCGCCACTTTCGACGCGTCAGGCTTCCTCATTTTCAAAAGATCGTTGGTCCCCAGCATTACCGCAAAAAGGTCCATGGGCATTTCCGATTTCAGGGAGTCGATCACGTAATTCAGCCCCCGCCCTGCGTCGGGGATCGTCCTGCCGGGCATCCCGTCATGTGCAACGGTCCACTCTCCCGCAAGACTGTCAGCCAGGAGCGTCGTCCATCTGCTGCTCCTTGGATATCTTCCGCCCATCATTCCCGAAGGATCATATCCGTAAGTATTGGAATCTCCGTAGAAAAAGACCTTCTTCATCATTCCCTCCATGTCAAACCCCCTTGTGCGCAGATGCGATCTTTCCCTCTTCTCATTCGGCTTCCTGCAGGTACACGCCGCGCACCACCTGTCTGTAAGGCAATTCCTTACAGGTTTGCCGCTCCGATCATGCCTGCATTGCTTCCGAGCTCCGCCACAGCTATCTCGGGGATCATGCCGTGAACGCCGCCAAAGCAGTCATTCTTCATCATCTCCCTGATCGCCTCTGTCATGGCGGGCGCGTATGCCGACATCGTGCCGCCCAGAAGGATCATCTGCGGCCGGAACATATTGACGATATTGACGATACCGGTCCCGAGCATCTGCTCGTACTGCTCCACGGTCTCCTGAAGATCGATATTGCCCTTGGACGCGCCCCGGAAGATCTCCTCCAGTGACATCTTGCGTCCGGTCGCCTCCTCGGCGGAACGGATCAGGGCCGGAACGGATACATAGGCCTCAAGGCACCCTTTTCTGCCGCATGTGCAGCGTCTTCCGTTCACGCGCACGACCTGATGGCCGACTTCACTGCCGCCCATAATGCCGCCTTCAAAGACCTGGCCGTTTAATATAATACCGCCGCCTACGCCGCCGCCAAGCGTGAACATGACGACGTCCGAATAATCCTTGCCGGCGCCCGCTACTGCTTCACCGAGAGCCGCGCAGTCCGCGTCGTTCGCGATGCGGACCGGGCAGGGGATCACGCGGCCGAGTTCCTGAACGATATCCACGTCCTCCCAGCGGAGGTTGTTGGAATACAGAACAGTTCCTTTGCGTCTGTCAATAGTACCGGGAATTCCCGCGCCCACGCCGATGCACTGGTCAAGGGGAATGCTCTGCTCTTCGAGAAGATCCAAAGTCGCCTGTGCCACTTCCGCGATAAATTCCTCCGCCTTCTTGATCACATCCGTAGGGAATGTGCGCATGGCGATGATCTGCTGCCTGTCATTGACCAGCCCGATCTGTGTCTCGGAGCTGCCGATCGTGATTCCCACGCGGATCGGGCTCGCCTTCTCGCGGATCGTAGTGAGGAGCGCGTCGCACTTTCCTTCGATCTGCCAGTCTCCGCTTCCGGCCGCCAGGAAGAAACTGTCGCCCTTTTTATAGGAGACCGACTCACCCTTACAGCTGATCTTGCCCTCTCCGTCGAGGATCAGGATGCTCAGGAAAGAAGTATCATTGACTGTACCCTGCATTCTGTACGTGAGATTGCCGTCCAGGTTCAATTTGTCTACTGTGAAATAATCGCAGTCCGCGACATGCGGATATTCGCTCCCGCTCTTGATGATCGGAACGCGGCTGGTGACGGCAAGCGCCTTCTCGATGTGCAGGTCGCGCTTTTTGCCGTCTTTCCCGACTCTTCCGTAATCATACACGCGATACGTTACATTGGAGTTCTGCTGGATCTCGGCGATCAGGATACCCTTGCCGATCGCGTGGAGTGTTCCGGACTCGATGAAGAGGACATCTCCCTTCTTGACGGGTACCGCGTTGAGCACGTCAAGAAGCGTATTCTGCTCGATCCTGCGGGCAAACTCTTCCCTGGTGATCTCTTTTTTGAACCCGTAATACAGGAACGCGCCTTCTTCTGCGTCGAGGACGTACCACATCTCTGTTTTTCCGTACTGCCCCTCGTTCTGCAGCGCAAATCCGTTGCTGGGATGGACCTGAATGGACAGGTTGTCCTTGGCGTCGATGAACTTGGTCAGGATAGGGAACTCGCGGAATCTCCGGCAGTGCGTGCCCAGCGCTTCCATTCCCACTGTATCGAGATACTCCTGCAGTGATTTGCCCGCGTAGGGCCCGTTCACGATCATTGACGGTCCGTCCGGATGGCAGGAGAGTTCCCACGCCTCCGCCAGAATATCGCCGTCATACTCCACGTTGTACTCGTCTACCAGTCTGTGGCCGCCCCACAGGTAATCCTTACAGGCAGGTTTTAATTTTAAAATGCTCATGATGATCCCCCAGGTCAATGCCCGCTTCTCGGGCCGAAGTGCCTATTAGCGTCCTATATTCCATAGTATCCGCATTTTGTCTTGAGTTCAAGATTCCGGGAGATTATTCGGAACTTCGAAAAAGTACGAAAAATCAGCCCCACGAGGTAGAAGCTTTCCAAACCTCGTGGGGCTGAAGGCGCATAGCGCCCAAATAAAGTATCCTCATCAGCGAGCTGCCGCAGAAACAGCCAGGTCTCACTCCCGGATCGTCCCTCTCTCAATATGTTTTTTAATGATCGCGTCCGTCACCTCGAACAGCTTCTCGGACCCCAGCCGGGTCTTTCTCTGCCGCCCGTAGATCTTCTGCGCCGTAACGCCGTGCTCGACCCAGTCGCTGCCGTCATTGCTGTCGTTTAGCATAAGCGGCTGCAGGTTGTCCAGCGAATGCGCGAACCTGGATTCCGCCGTCTGATACTCCTCAAACTCGTCGAACAGCGCGAGCATCTCTTCTTTCTGGTCCTGAGGCAAAATAGAGAAGATCCTCTCCTTGGCCGCATCCTCCCGCGCTTTCTGCGTCTTCAGTTTTTCCTCGTCATAGGCGTAGGTGTCGCCCGCGTCGATCTCCACGATATCGTGGATCAGGCACATGAGCATGACCTTCGCGATATCGACTTCCTCGTTTGCATACTCCCTCAGCAGATAAGCCATGATCGCCATGTGCCAGGCGTGCTCCGCGTCATTCTCCCTCCTGCCGTGTCCGGACAAATGCGTCTGCCGCAGGATGTTCTTCTCTTTGTCGATCTCCAGCGCGAACGCGAGCTGCTTCCGCAGTCTTTCCTGCTGCTGTCTTTCCTCCATAGAGCTCTCCTTTCGACGTCTCTGCCCGGATTCTCCGGGCCATCCTGCGCCCGATCCGACGTCTCTGTTCAGGCCATCCTGCTCTCCTTCACCAGGTCGCTCAGCTTCCTTGAGTAAAAGAAGTCATGCACCATCTTGTCATACTCCTCCCACATGGGAAGCGTCTGGCAGGCTGAAGCCCTGGGGCACTCTTTTGCCTCCGGGAGCAGGCAGGCCACCGTCGCGAGCGGGCCCTCCATGAGCTCAATGATCTCGCCGACATAATACTCTTCCGGCTTCCTGCACAGCTTGTAGCCGCCGCCTTTTCCACTGGCGCCCACAACAAAGCCGCCCCTGACCAGATCCTTCACAAGGATCTCCAGATATTTCTTGGAGATCTGCTGCCTCGCCGCGATCTCCTTGAGCGGGATGTAGTTTCCGTCTTCATGCTCTGCCAGATCGATCATTACTCTGATCGCATAACGTCCTTTTGTCGAAATCATGTATGTAACCTCCTCATTTGCCTATTATACCGCAAGGTAAATAGGCATTCAAGGCTGGCGTTCTTCTCAGATTCCTAATATTCTCTTTGCATTCCGCCACAGGATATTTTCTTTGTCCTCATCCGGAATGTGCTCTCCGAGCACCGCCTGCACATACATCCTCGGATTGCAGATCGGATAATCCGTTCCGAACAGGATCCTCTCCGATCCCACCGTCTTCGCGCAGGACGCCAGAAGACCGTAGCGGAACAGCCCGGTCCCGGATATATCGAGCAGAAGATTCGGGAATTTCCTCATGCGCCCGACATGGCGCAGGTAATCTTCCTTCTGCCCGGGGTGCGCCGCCACGAAAGTGACGCCGGGATTGCGGCTCACCATCTTTTCCATCTGCTGCGGCCACTCCGGCATCGTGTGATAACTCACGACCATGCCGTACTCGCCGGCTCGCGCCAGAATCTCCATCAGCGCTTCACTGCCGTAGTCGCAGCCCGCGTGCTGCCACCCCTGCAGGTAGGGGACCAGCTCGCCCACAAGCCTGACGCCCTCAGAATGCATGCGCTCCACTTCCGCGAGCGATTCCGTCAGAAAAGCAGGATGTACGTGAAAGCCCGGCACATAGGCGTCACCGAATTTTTCCCTGAGCTGCAGTGCCGCGTCGTTCACTTCCCTGACTCTGTCAAAAGACTCCATCTCTCCTCTGTGATCCGAATCGATAACGGATCCGCAGAAAACAGAGATCCCGGCGCTCGAAAGGTCCTCCGGCATCTGCTCCGGCGGGAGGTAGAAATGCTCGCCGTACATGCCCATGAACTCACCGCGTTTTCTGTAAGGATGCGTGTGAAAGTCGATGACTTTCCTTTCTCCGACTATATTTTGGTCAAACAATGCTGTCAAATCGGTTCCTCCTTCCGGGGCAGGCCCAGCTTTTTACAGGTCACAAAATAATAAATAGTTTCAAAGAACAACATGACCGACCACCCGATCATGCACGAATAGGCGATGCCCACGATCCCCATCCTGGGAGCCAGGATCATAGTGCTCACCGTGCGGATCGACGCCTGCACGAAGGTGAAGACCATGGTCGTGAACATCTTTCCCATTCCTCTGAAGAAGCCCTGTACCGCATTGGTCAGGGCCGGCCACAGGTAGAAGAACGCCATCACGCCCAGATACTCGCTTCCCAGGCGCACCACTTCGTCGGCGCCGTTTCCCGTCACGAACAGGCTCACGATCGGCCTTCGCAGGAACAGCCCCACTGCGCAGATGACAACGTAATACATCAGTCCCAGCGTGACTCCCGCCCTGTAGCCCGGCCGGATCCGGTCTTTGCGGCCTGCTCCCCGGTTCTGCGCCACGAACGTCGAGATCGACGCGCCAATCCCCTGCTCAGGTATGCAGGCAAAATCATCCACTCTCGTCACCGCATTGAAGGCCGCGATACTGCTGACTCCCAGCGCGTTTACCTGTCCCTGGATCAATACTTTGCACACGGGCTGAATAGTCTGCTGCAGCGCGCTGGGCACCCCGTACCTGAGTATGTCCGCCAAAATATCGCCGTCGATCCTCCACCTGCTCCCGAAGGGGCTCAGCACAGGCTCCTTAGTCGCCATGTAGTAAGCCGCAAGTCCCGCTGAGACCGCCTCCGCAACGACCGTCGTGACCGCGCTGCATACGATACCAAATCCCAGAAGTCCAAGGAAGATCAGGTCCAGCGCGGCGTTGAGTATCGCCGAGAACATCAGGAACTTAAGCGGCGTCTTGGAGTCGCCCACGCTCTTCATGCCGGCAGCGATCGCGTTGTAAAAGAATGTGAACGGAGCCCCAAGAAAAGTGATCCGCATGTAGATCACCGTGATGGCAAAGATCTCCTGAGGCACTTCCATAAAACGAAGGATCTGCGGCGTCAGGATAAACCCGAGTCCCGCCGTTACAAGGCATATGGCCGCGCCGCACAGAAGCATGGTGGACATGGTCTGTTTCAGCTTCCCGTAATTTTTTGCCCCAAAATATTCGCTCATCAGGACGCCTGCCCCGATGCATGTTCCGCTGATCGCCAGGATCACCAGGTTCATCACCGGCGCTGCGATCCCCTCCGCGGCCAGGGCATTCTGTCCGATAAACCGCCCCGCGATGATCGAATCCACCGCATTATAAGCCAGCTGCAGCCAGTTTCCCAGCAGCAGCGGCAAGGCGTAGCGCCACAGGTGTCCGTAGGGCTCGCCCTTTGTCATATCTCTCATGTTGCTTGAATCTCCGGTCTTTATGGTTTCTCACGGACGCCCTTGTTCCGCAAGGGGGCCCGCCCGGCGGGCCTTGAGTTTTACGGGCGAAGTTCCTTAGGGTTAACTCTCCTGCCGCTGGACCTGATCGCTCTCTGCGGACATACAAGAACGCATAGGTGGCATCCGACACATCTTTTGGCGTCCATTCGGGGCTTTCTCTGCGGCGAAAGGGTGATTGCCTGATGACCTCCGTCCGCGCAGGAGATCTCACAGCGCCCGCAGCCGATACACTTGGAAAGATTGAACTTGGGATAGACGATCGTGTCTCTCTCCAGCACATCCGTGGTATCACTCACTGCGTCCAGCCCGATCCCCCTTATTTGCTCGATATTGTCCAGACCTTTCTCCGCGAGGTAGAGATTCAGTCCCGACTTCAGGTCCTCGATGATCCGGTATCCGTATTGCATGACGGCCGTCGTGACCTGTATGCTTCCCGCGCCCAGCATAATGAATTCCAGCGCGTCTGACCAGTTCTCTATGCCTCCCATGCCGCTTATGTGCATATCCTTCAGCTTGGGATTGTGACCCATCTCCGCGATAAAACGCAATGCGATGGGTTTCACGGCGTTTCCGCTGTATCCGCCCACTGCGGACATCCCGTGCACCGAAGGCGCAGAGACATAGGTGTGTGGATTGACCCCGATAATGCTCTTGATCGTATTGATCGCGGCGATTCCGTCTGCGCCTCCCCTGAGTGCCGCTTCCGCGGCGGGGCTCATCTTATCGACATTCGGTGTCAGCTTTGCGAGAATCGGGATCTTCGCTCCGCGGCGGGCTGCCGCGGTAAATCTCTCGACCAGTTCCGGCACCTGACCTATATCTGAGCCAAGTCCTCCCTCTGCCATGTTGGGGCAGGAAAAATTGAGCTCGATCGCGTCGGCCCCATTCTCCTCGCAAAGGCGCGCCAGATGCTCCCAGTCCTCGTCATCCTTTCCCATTATTGACGCAAGGATGAACTTGGTCGGATACTTCGCCTTCAGGCGGCGGAAAACCTCCATATTCTCCTCTACACTGTGGTCGGAGAGCTGTTCCACGTTCTTGAACCCGATGATACTTCCGTTGTCGCCGCTGATCGCCGAATAGCGGGGCGACGCCTCGTGAATCTCCAGGGAGCAGATCGTCTTGAATGCCGCGCCTGCCCAGCCGGCCTCAAAAGCCCTGGCGCACATATCATATGTGCTCGCCACGACCGACGACGAGAGCAGGAACGGATTCTCCAGAGGGATTCCGCACATCTGCGTGCGCAGCCTCTCCTCATCCCCGGGCACGGCGATCTCAAGATCCGGCTTCACTTCTTCATAAAGCCGTTTGATCAGGTTCCGGATCGGGACCTGATGCGGGCGCACGCACGCTTCTTCACACTGCGCTGAGCAATCTGCGCAGGGATTTTCATCCGGCAAAATACCGGCCGCCGTAAATTCATTGTCAAACCACACGCTTCTGAGAAGCGACGCGGGATCCAGCCTGCCGCAAGAAGCGCTGCACGGTGCGTCGTGGCATAACGCGCAATTGATCATATCAGAACGGTATAGTTTCTTACCAAACATAATGGCCTCCTGTCCTGAAAACGGTCTGCAGTTCATTGTAAATATTTTACCATTTTTGCGATTATTCATCACTCAGTAATCGTGACCAAAATCAGCTGTCTCAGAAAACCGTTGACAGTCTTTTGTTTTAATGATATAAAGTATTAAACCGTTGAAGAAGAGTGAGTAGATTCTTTCAATGTTTCCACAGAGAGCTGCAGGTGGTGGGATTGCAGTGTAACACGAGAATTGAATGGGCTTCTGAGGGCGAACAGAAACCGGATTTAAGATTGGATCCGTGAGTATGTGAGACGGAGCAGACACTTCGTAAACAAAGTCGGCATATGTCAGTATGCGTTAAGTGGGCGTGGTATCACGTCAAGCCGGGTGGCACCGCAGGATCGTATTTTCAGACCCTGTCCCAGCAAATACACTGGGACAGGGTCTTTGTCTTGTCCCGAGCATACTAAATCACCGGCGCACCCGCGCCGAAAGTTCAATGCGAAAGGAGAAAAACCATGGCAAACAAAGAAAATCAGAAGATTCCCTATAAGATCTACCTCTCCGAGAATGAGATTCCCAAGACATGGTATAACGTCAGGGCGGATATGAAGAATAAACCCGCTCCCCTTCTCAACCCCGGCACTCTCCAGCCTATGACCGCTGAGGAACTCGGTGCCGTTTTCTGTGAAGACCTCGTCGCCCAGGAGCTCGACAATGAAAACGCTTATATTCCGATCCCTCAGGAGATCAGGGATTTCTATAAGATGTACCGCCCGTCACCGCTGGTGCGCGCTTACTGCCTCGAAGAAAAGCTGCAGACCCCTGCACATATCTATTACAAGTTCGAGGGCAACAACACCAGCGGCAGCCACAAGCTCAACTCCGCAGTCCCTCAGGCTTATTACGCCAAGAAGCAGGGCCTCAAAGGCGTCACCACCGAGACCGGTGCCGGCCAGTGGGGCACAGCACTTTCCATGGCTTGTTCCTATTTTGGCCTCGACTGCAAGGTCTTCATGGTCAAGGTGAGCTACGAACAGAAACCTTTCCGCCGCGAAGTCATGCGCACATACGGCGCTTCCGTCACTCCTTCTCCGTCCGACACTACAAATGTAGGCCGCAAGATCCTCGCTGAGCACCCCGGCACGACCGGTTCTCTCGGCTGCGCGATCTCCGAAGCAGTGGAAGTCGCAGTCTCTAATCCCGGCTACCGCTATGTGCTCGGCTCCGTACTCAATCAGGTCCTTCTGCACCAGTCCGTCATCGGTCTCGAGACCAAGGCGGCCCTCGATAAATACGGCGTCAAGGCCGACATGATCATCGGCTGCGCCGGCGGCGGCTCCAACCTCGGCGGCCTTATCGCTCCCTTCGTGGGCGAGAAGCTCCGCGGCGAGGCAGACTATCAGATCATCGCTGTTGAGCCGGCTTCATGCCCGAGCCTCACACGCGGCGTCTACGCCTATGACTTCTGTGATACCGGAATGGTCTGCCCGCTCGCCAAGATGTACACACTGGGCAGCGACTTCATCCCCGCTCCCAACCACGCGGGCGGCCTGCGCTACCACGGCATGAGCCCTGTGCTCTCCCAGCTTTACGATGACGGCCTTATGGAAGCTGTCTCCGTCAAGCAGACCGATGTCTTCGAGGCAGCTGAAATGTTCGCGCGCGTAGAAGGAATCCTCCCGGCACCCGAGAGCTCCCACGCGATCCGCGTAGCTATCGACGAGGCTCTCAAGTGCAAAGAGACCGGCGAAGCCAAGAACATCGTCTTCGGCCTCACCGGTACCGGTTACTTCGATATGGTCGCTTATGAGAAATATCACGACGGCCTGATGACAGACTACATTCCGACCGACGAAGAGCTTGCGGTCTACCGCGCGAAACTTCCGAAGGTGTAATGTTCAACAAAAAGTACCTCCCCCCTTAACTCCAGGGCTCAATAGAGCCCGTTATCCCCACTTACAACAAACACCCCCGGGCTCCAAACAAGGGTCCGGGGGCGTTCATTTGAGTTCAACTATACAAGCTTACGCCAGCTCATCCTCCGGCGTTACTTCCGCAATACCGTGTTTCTCCGCGTATCCGGTCAGGAACAGCGTCAGAGCGCCGTCTCCGGTGACATTGCATGCCGTACCGAAGGAATCCTGAAGCGCGAAGATGGTCAGCATCAGCGCCGTGCCGTTCTCATCGAATCCGAGGACACCGGTGATCAGGCCCAGAGAAGCCATAACGGTTCCGCCGGGGACGCCGGGCGCGCCGATCGCGAAGACGCCGAGCAGCAGGCAGAACAGGATCATCTTTGCGGGAGACGGGAATTCGCCGTACAGCATCTTGGAAACTGCCATGACGAAGAATGTCTCTGTCATAACAGATCCGCACAGATGAATGTTGGCGAAGAGCGGAATACCGAAGCTCACCAGGTCATCGCGGAGCGGAGGCTCGGATTTCTTCGCGCACTCCAGTGCTACAGACAGTGTAGCCGCGCTGGACATGGTTCCTACTGCTGTCATGTAAGCCGGTCCGTAATTCTTCAGGACGTTCATCGGGTTCTTGCCGGAATACGCGCCCGCAATGCCGTACAGAAGGGCCAGCCAGATGTAGTGGCCGATCATGACGATCACGATGATGATCAGGAAGATCGGAAGCTGCTTTGTGATCGTGCCTTCATAGGCAAGTGTGCAGAATGTGCATCCGATCAGGACCGGCAGTACCGGAATGACGAACTTGGTGACGATGCTCAGGACTATCTCCTGGAATTCCTCCAGGATTTCTGTGATCAGCCTGCTCCCGTTCCATGCCGCGGACAGGCCTACCAGCACGGAGAAGAACAGGGCGGACATAACGGGCATGATCTGCGGGATCGTCAGCTCAAACACGACGGGCGGAAGAGCTTTGAGGCCGTCCACCTCGGGGCTGATATTGAGGAAGGGCAAAATAGTGTACCCGGCCCCTGTCGCGAAGAACGCTGCGCCGATCGATGAGATGTACGCGATGCAGAGCGCGACGATCAGCATGCGGGACGCGTTGTTTCCCAGCCTTGTGATCGAAGGCGCGATGAAGCCGATGATGATCAGCGGCACGCAGAAATTAATGAACTGGCTGGTAATAAACTTGACTGTCACGATGATATTGAGCAGCGCAGAAGCGATCCCTGTTCCATCCATGGCGCTCAGGGCCAGGCCGACACCGATACCTACAGCCAGTGCGCACAACAGTTTAAACGGAAGGCTGCTTGTAAAACTCTCTTTTTTCATTTCTTTCCCCTCTTTATTGATTTATTTCCTCAACAAGTCTTAACTTGCAGGTTTCTTTGCCGATATGCGGGCTTGCCTCCCGCTGTCAAAGGCATGAGTTAACATCTACTTTATCGATCATAACATTGAGGATCTCTTTATCTGTCTCCTTCATGCCGACCTTGCCGATGTAACCCATATTTCTGATCGTCTGCTCGACGTCGCTCTCGACGAATCCTTCACCGCCCCGGAACTCTTTCTGGCTTATGCTCATATAGTGGGCGAGAAGAGCCGCGTGGACGGAGGACGCTATTTTGGCAGCGCAGCTGGGCTTTGCGCCGTCACAGACGATTCCGCCTACATTTCCGAGCGTATTTGTGATCGTTCCGCCGATCTGCTCATAGGTCCCGCCGGACATATAAGTGATCCCGGCGCCGGCCCCGCAGGCTGCGCTCACAGCGCCGCAGAAAGCGGACAGAGATCCGATATAGTGCTTGATATAGATGGACACCAGGTTCGAGACCAGAAGGCATCTGTACATCTTCTCTTTGGACAGGTGCCAGCGCTCCGCATATGTAACGATGGGCATAGTTACAGTGATTCCCTGGTTGCCGCTGCCGGAATTGATGATGACCGGCATGGGACATCCGCTCATACGGGCGTCGGAGCCCGCAGCGGCGCGCGCGCAGGCGCAGCACTTGACGTCATCGCTCCAGTTCTCAAGCATCGTCTTGCCGACCCTGGCTCCCCAAGGATTGTCCAGTCCCTCCTGGGAGATCGCGGAGTTGCAGGTGACCTGGCGCTCGAGAATTTCCTCCACTTCAGAGATGTCGACGCTGTTCGCGTAGTCGATGATCCCCTGAAGTGTCATCTTTGTCCGATCTCCTTTAGGCTTGTCGTCGTCCTCGTGCGCGGCGCTCTTCACCGCGATAAAGACAGTCTCTCCGTCCTTTTCGATCTCCGTAATGTCCGTATGGTGCTCTTCGATCGTGACAGCGGCTTTGTGGTCTTCGTTCCACATCTCCGCTTTGATGTACAGGTTGGGCACGTCTTCCGCCAGCGCTACATCGCAGATCCCGGCTTTTACCAGCTCGCGCGTCTTCTCGCGGGCTTCATCATCCGCATCTGCAATGACTTCCAGCATCTTGTCGGGGTTGCCGCCAACGACGCCCAGCACTGCTGCTGCCTCGATTCCCTTCATCCCGCCGGAATTGGGTACGGTAACGCCTTTTACGTTTTTGATTATGTTTCCTGAACAGGTGATCCGGATATGGTCCGGCATCATTCCCAGTTCCTTGTAAGCTTTAGCCGCGGCATAAGCAATAGCGATCGGCTCTGTGCACCCCATTGCCGCGACAAGCTCCTCCTTCAGAATCGTCGTATAATTCTGCGATAATTCTTCACTTAGCTGCATTTCTTTCCCCTCTCATCAAAAGACCGCCCTGAGACAGTCCGGTTCACCGGTCAGCCGCCTCAGAGCGGTCGATCCTTAATATACTTCCTGATGTCAGCCCTTAATCGCTGCCCGAAGCTTGGCTGCAACTTCCTCACACTGCGCTTCGTCGAGTTTCTTCAGGTTGGGGTCCATTGCGAAAGTTCCGCCCCACTCAAACTCGTCTTTGTACTTGGGAACAAGGTGCATGTGAAGATGATGTCCTGTGTCGCCGTACATTCCGTAATTGACTTTATCGGGATGGAACGCTTTGTGGATCGCGTTTGCCGTGGTCACGACATCCTCGATGAAAGCCGACCTCTCCTCCTGGGAGAGCTCGATCATTTCCGAGACGTGATGTTTGCTTGCTACGATGACGCGGCCCGGATGCGACTGCTCCTTGAAGAGATAGACTGTGCTGGCGGGAAGCTCACATACTTCATAGCCGAACTTTGCGACAAGCTCGCCCTTTGCACAATATGCGCAATTCATATCCATTCTTAATTACCTCCGTTCTCAATATTAGTTATCCTGAAAAAGAATGACACCTTTACCGTCATATTGTACCACTAATGCACACTTTTTATCATCTGGCTCGGGCAAAATATAAGACACAGTTCATTTTTATATTACATGGATGACAATTAGCGCGCCTTAGTATGGTACTATATTTTTGGAATCTCTGCGGAAATAACCGACTAAGAAGGAGGCCTTATGAACCCTTACTATGACAAATTGATCAATTTTGACGGCGCCCAGGGACTTGACCGTCTTATCCGCAAATGGGCGGTCCTGTCTTCCAACCTCAAGACACTTCCTGTAAACGGACCGATCCTGATCCCGGACCTTTTTGTGGTATCCCACAGCGACACAATGCTGTCGAGAATGATAGATACACTCTCTTCCTATCTGATCGCGCAGAAAAATCTGCTGGACTTTAACGGTGATATCCCATGCTTTGAATTTATGCTGAATTATTGCCCGCCCGGAGCAGGCTTCAAAGAGCTGGAGCGCCTTATTGACGGGATCAGCGACTGTGCGGGCTACAGAAATGAGTTTCGGGGCATAGTCCACATCAAACTTGATTATTGGCTTGGGCACCAGGAAGAACACCACTTTATCGATCTTCTGGATTATCTTTCAGAAAATACCTTCAAGTGGCTGATCATTCTCTCCGTGTCCACCAAGAACGAAGACAAAGCGTCCGCCATGGAATCTGTGCTCTCTATGTTTCTGAGGATCGAGAGGGTCACACTGCACAGAGCTTCCACCACCACTTACGTCGGTGAGATCGAGGATCTTCTCGGAGATTACGGATTCTCTCTTGACGACAGCGCCAAAGAACTTCTGTCCGAGTCCATCGACGTACTGCGCGGGAACCGGTATTTTGACTCTGTCGGTGCGGTCGATCTCTTTGGAAGCGATATCATATACGAGCTCTACTCAAGAAATGACATGCGCCCCGGAGTCCTGTCTGCGCAGGACCTTCAGACGTTCTCTAAAGACAGCAACTATATTAAGAGAACGCTGCAGAAAGTCAAAAAGAGAATCGGCTTTGCGTAAGCACTCAAGAAGGAGGCCCCAAATTGGAAAACTACAGATATAAACGTTATGTGAAAACGAACCAGGAAACTCGCTGGGCTTCGGCGAGTGAGATCCAGGACAGCAGCACCTATATCCGTCTGAGCGATGATCATTATCCGACGGCAGGACTTCCGCTCATCTCGGACGCCAGAGAGGCTTATGTTGACGGCAAAGACACGCACTCCCTTATTTTCGGCGCGACCGGTTCCAAGAAGACCCGCCTGTTCTGTATGCCTATGCTGGGCATGTTCATAAAGGCAGGCGAATCCTTTATCGCAACTGATCCCAAGGGAGAACTGTACAGGAAGACATCCGGTTTGGCCAAAGCCAACGGTTATAACACGGTCGTCCTGAATTTCCGTGATATCGGAAAGGGTGACCTTTGGAACCCGCTGGCTGTCCCTTATGAACTTTATCATTCGGGCAGACAGGAAGAAGCGGTCTCCATGCTCAATGATTTTGTGCAGACCCTGGCCTCCCCGCAGTTCGAGCGCACTAAAGACGTGTTCTGGCCTGAAATGGCTTCTTCCTTTGCGATCGCGAATCTGATGCTCCTTATGGAGTGTGCCTCGAAAGAGGAAGCTAATGTCATCAGTCTCTCCCGTCTGTGTTCCCTCGATCTGGAAAGAAAACTGACGGATCTCTCTGAGCCGATGAGTGAATACACGATCGCCGGAATGAATTACAAGAACGTTTTTACGGGAGCCGAGAAGACCCGCCAGAGTATTTATATCTCGCTCTATGGTATGATCCGCGTCTTTAACACACAGAAAAAACTGGCCACAATGCTCTCCGGCAACACCGTGGATCTCACCCGGATCGGCAGGGAGAAGACCGCTCTGTACATCATCGTTCCGGATGAGAAGACAACGCTCCATTTCCTGGTCACCACTTTTATCAAACAGGCCTATGAGATCCTGATCCGCGAGGCACAGAACGAAGAGGACGGCACTCTGCCCGTCAGGGTCAACTTCTTGTTAGACGAATTCTGCAACCTTCCCAAGATCCCGGATATGCCTTCAATGATCTCCGCCGCGAGAAGCCGGAACATGCGCTATTTTCTTGTCGCGCAGAGCAAGCACCAGCTGGTGGGACGCTATCAGGAAGACGCCGACACGATCAAAGGAAATTGTGATAACTGGGTATTCCTTACTTCCAAGGAACTGGATCTTCTGACCGAGATCAGCAGCTTATGCGGAGACATAGTGACCGCAAGCCATGAGAAGCGTCCTCTGATCTCTGTCTCCGAGCTACAGCGCTTCAGCAAGGAAAAGGGGGAAGCGCTGATCATGCACGCCCGTCAGTATCCCTTTATCTCACAGCTTGCCGATATAGACATGTATGAGGCGTTCAAGGGCTATCCTCCGCTCCCCATGGCAGAGCACTCTTCCACTGACTACAAGATCTTCTCTGTCGATGAGCTGCTCACTAAGATCCTCCTCGGAGAAGTCCCGCATCCTTTTGTCAACTGATGAGGAATCGCTATGTCAGCAGCAGATGTAAAAAAAGCATACGACGATTGGCAGGCCATCGAAAAGGGATTCGGTGAGAGGCATCCGAAAACGTTAAATTACTTCGGCTACTATATTCTTGTCAAACACAATAACGGGGAAGAAAGCGATTCCCAAATCGCAGAATTCATGGCTCGCCTTGAAAATTATAAGGATTGGAAGAACAGCGACATTTCATTTGCTTTGGCAGGTGTGGCTTATGTCCTTTATTCAAAAGATAAATCTGATTCCGCTTATCCTCTCATCAGGAGAGCTGTGGCGATCGCCGAATACCTCTCAGCGCAAGAAAACTTTGACGCCGAGTTTCAATGGCGGATCTACGTTTATGTACTGCGCAGCCTCAAGCTGTACAAGGAGGAGATCCCCTATGATGAAAAGCTGTATAAATATCATTTAGAGAAAGAAGGCGAGCGCTCGAAAGATGTTGTCTACTATCTCTTGCGCCTTGATTACGCCAATTACAGCTGCAGCCAGTACAGCAAATCCAGGAAGTACGCGGAAAAAGCGCTTGAATTGCAGAAAAAATATCATGCAGAGGATCGGGAGACCACACTCATCTGCCTTTCTAATCTTGCGTATGATTTAGCTGAGACAGGCCCGCCGGAAGAAGAGATCAGAATTCGGGAAGAAGAGCTGGATCTGACCCGTAAAGTCCACGGAGAGGACAGTGAAAAAGGGATCAAAGCTTATGAAAAACTCTGTAAGGCACTGTTTAAATATTCCTCAAATAACCTTAAAGCTTCTGAGAGCCTCAAGTTCAAAGCCCGCATGGAGCATTTCCAGCTTTTAAGGCTGAAGACCAATGTCTCGGGGCTGTATGCTCCCTCCGTTCACAAGACCAAACGGGATTTGATCACTGTTCTTGAAAGAACCGGACTGACCGACAGTGCTCTCATATACCAGGAACAGCTGGTCTTAGAAAGCCGTTCCCAGAACAGTCCTCCCGATTTTTTCTCCAATCGCGACAGATATCATCTGGCCGAATTATACCTGCAATGCGGAATCTCCGGTAAAGCTGTCATACAGGCAGAAAAACTGCTCTCTGAAATGACTTCAGGCCTGGATCGGGATGAAGTCATGAGAAAGTTAAAGAGCAAAGATCCTTCCCTTGATGTCGAGGGCATACTGAAGACAAGGGTGTTCCTGCAGCAGCCCTCTCTGAGCGCCTTGGAGAAATGACTCAGTGCAGCGTAGTACTCCGACAATATCAAAAAGCAGGCCGCCTGCCCGGATTTTCTCCGGACAGGCGGCTCTTTTATACGAGTAAATCACAGCTCGCCCTTTGCGGCGTTTTAGAAGTCCACGAACATCCTGTACTTATCTTTCTCCGCGTTCTCTTCCATAGTGTCGATCACATATCCAGGATGGTCCTCCATCCACAGCTCAAGCAGTTCTATTTCAACCGGTCCTTCGAAATTGCGCTTGTCTTCGGACCAGAACCACTCCTCTTCGGTCCCCGGCTGCGGATATCGGATCGCTCCCATTTTCATGAGCTCCTCCGCATTCATATCTCCAAACCCGTACTCCAACTGATCTGTTTCCTGAAATGTCGTGGAGTCTCTGTACGGTTCAATACTGCCGTTTTCAAGACGAACCGGATACATGAGGTACTCATCGATAACAGGATCTTTGTACGTATCGTCGTCCTCCAGCCACACGAAAGACTTCACACTCTGCACTCTGTGCTGCTCGTCCCAGCGGATTCCGATCAATACGCCGCCTTTCTTAAGCCTTCTTCTCAGAGCGGCGCTGACATCAATAAGTTTCCTCCCCCAGGCTCCTTCCCCGTTCGTTTTCTTCTTTTCGCGGATAAAGAATTTCCTGTAACCTTTATATTTAGTTCTCTGAAGCGCCAGTTCATACAAGAACGGCACTTTTAGAAATCTTGGTCTCCTTTCTGCGGGCTCGCTGCACCCGGCCGCTTCCAAAATGCTCCCGTAGTAATCGCCGGTCAAAAGATAGTTCATCCCGTCCGGCATCAATACTTTGTCAAACCGCGCGCCTCCAAACGCGTAATCTTCAATCCTGGTCACTGATTCGGGCAGGATCAGTTCCTTTGCGCGGACATTGCGGAAAGACAGCTTCGCGATCGTGTGGACCCCTTCCGGGACTCTGATCTTATCCTGTCCGGAGAAGCAGATATACAGAATACCGTCCCGGCAGTAAAACTCTCCGAAAAACTGCACCGCCCAAGGCGTTCCCTCGAAAGCTCTGTCGCCGAAGACCACTTCGGGCTCTCTGTCCTCCTCGCTGTCTCTCTTCAGTTTTCTTGTATTTTCTGCGTCCTCCTTTACCGGCTTATCATAAATATATCTGAACTCTTTGCCGCCCGCTTCCACCTTCTTAAGAGAAGTGCAGCCGCGGAATGCATATGCGCGGATCCTTGTAAGTGTTGACGGCAAATGTACTTCTGTAAGATTTCTGCACTCCTCGAAATTCTTTAATCCGATTTCCGTGATGCCCTCGCCGATATCTACCTGCCTGATACTCTCTTTTATATCTTCCCACAGGGACCGTGCGTGGTTTCTGCCTCCCAGGTCAGGCATCCTTCCTGTTCCTGTAACTGATAAAATCCCCTCACTGTCTATGCTCCAGTCAAAATCTTTCCCGACCTCCGCCTGCTTCTTCCTTTCAATCTCTCTTCTGACCGCATCAGTTCCGACCATCCCTGCACCTCCTTCTTCATTCCGCATTTACTCCGTTCTTATAGTATATAGGATATTTCAGAAAGCGGTTCCCCGCAATCAACCGGTAAGCTAACTCTTATCCCCGGAAAAATAGTGCTGTGCTGTTTTTTGTGATATATTTACATGGTATATCGACTGTGTATAACTCAAGGGGGATGTCCCCCGCCTCTACAGGACGCCACTGAAAAAGTGGCTCAGTAACTAATATCTGATATAATTGAATACCTGAATCCGTGAAGCTCAGCTTCAAAATATAAGGATC